>CAWCRZ010000012.1:0-124570 GCA_963798005.1 uncultured Acidobacteriaceae bacterium
GCGTCGCACAATCGCGATCACTCCCGAGACCGCCACCTGCCAGCCATGCGCGTCCGGCATCAGCAGCCAGGAATAAACGGCAGCGAGCAATGCGGCATTGCCGACCAGGTTCAGCAGCCACAGCTTCGCCACGCCACTATGTTTCGCGGTCATTTCACCGTCACCGTTAACGCGTCGCTGGTCGAGAGATACTCGGGCTGATACATCGGCTGCACGCTGGTCGGGCTCACGCGGAAGATTCCGGGGTTCACCACCTTCAGCAGGTACACGTATTCATGCTGCCCTTGCGGGAAGTACATGTTGAAGAAGGTGGTGCGATCGTCGCGCAGTTCACGATTGCTGTACCAGCGGCCCCACCAATCGGGACGCTCATCCAGTTCATACAGGTCGTCACGCGCGATGGACTCGGTGCCTGATGGAATCGGATCTTCGATCATCAGGTACCTCCAGTCATTGCCGCCGACGGTCAGCCGCACCGCCAGAGTGTCGCCGACCTGCACCGGTCCCGCGAGTTTGTCGAGGTGATACACCACGCGACCGTCCTTCTGTTGCTGCGACAGCCGGTAGTATTGGCGCGCCACGCTCAGCTTGAAGCTGCCGGTGTTCACCACTTTCGATTCGCTCGAGTAATACTCTCCACGCACCGACCAGTACAGCCGCCCGTCGCCGGACTTCGCGATGCGAATCTGGTTCGTTCCGTCCGCCAATTGCAACTCATTCAGCACAACCGTCGTCGCGGGAGCCAGCGCATCGGCAGCGGTGAACTTCTTGGTCGCCACCGTCTTGCCATTCACCTGGACCTCGACGCTGTAGTTCGGCTGCAACTCTTTCGTGCGCTCCAGATAATCGGTGAGTCCGTAGATCACCATCGCCGTCTGCTCGGTTGACTCCCAGTAGTAGCCTTGGTCGCGATGATTCACCAGGTAAACCGCAGCCTTCGACAGCAGCGGGCTCGCCGCATCGGTGTGATCCAGCAGTTTCAGCGCGTACGCCGTCGTCTCCGGAGTGGTGTCGCCGGAGAACTCCATCAGATAGTTGTTGTCGCTTGGCCACCAGGCTTGCGAGTCGTCCTGTTTCGCCTCAGCTTCAATTTGCTTGCTCAAGTCGTTCGCGCGGCCATCGTTCATCTCCAGCATCGCGAGTCCGAGCAGCGCCTGGCCGTAGGCGGTCAACGTCGAGCGCTGGTTCCACACTGAGTCGAGTACCGCCGTGTTCGTGCGTTCCGCTCAACACCAGACGCGTAGGCCATGTAGGCGCGCAGGTCGGTCTTCACTTTTCCCGACTGATCGAACTGCGGGCGCAACCAGCCGCGTCCGCGATCGATCGCGTCCTGCTTGACGTCGAATCCCGCCGCCTTCGCCTGGCTCAGCCCGGCGAGCACGTACGCCGTCATGAAGGCCTGGCTGTCGTCGGTCTGCCACCAGCCCCAGCCGCCGTCGGGATGTTGATAGTTGTAGAGCCGGTCGAGACCCGCCTGCACCTGCTTGTTCAGCACTTGCGGATCGATGTTCGATTTCACTCCCAACTTCTTCAGCGAGTCTGCCACCAGCACATCGGGCAGGAAGCTCGACATGGTCTGTTCGGTGCAGCCATAGGGATAGGAGGTCAGGAAGTCGAGCGCGGCGAAGACTGTGCCCGCGATCGAAGGCGTCACGCCGATCGTCAGCTTGCGAGTTCCCACCTCAGCGCCCGCCGGGAAGGTCAGCGGCTGCACCGTGTCGCTCTTGCCCGCGCCCGCGACCGATCCCGACTTTCGCCACGGCCAGCTTCACGCCGAAGGGAACGACTGGCAGCGTCAGTTCCATCGCGTCGCTCTCGACGTCGGTGAGCGCCTTGCCCAGCACTCGCGCCGAATCCACATCGAGCACGCGCACGCGATAATCCACCTTCATCAGTCCGCGACTGGGGACGTTGACGTTCTGCTGGCCGCCGTCGAGCACCTGCAGGCCGGTGAACTCCATCGAGACCTGCGCGACTTTGTCCGTCGGCAGATAGTTCTGCACGATGGTCGAGAGCGTTATCTCGTCGCCGCGCCGGAAGAAGCGCGGCACCACCAGTCGCACCATCAGGTTCTTGCGCACGATGGTGTTCACCACCGCGCTGCCGACTTTGGTGTCTTGCGTGACACCTCGCGTGGTCGCGCGCCACGACGTGATGGCGTCGGGATAATCGAAGTGCACCGTGGCTTGTCCGTTGCTGCCGGTGCGCACGTCCGCCATCCAGTACGCGGTGTCAGGAAATGCTTTGCGGATCTTGGGCTGCACCAGGCGCTCAGGCTTCAGTTGCGCCATCGCTTTCGACGAGCGCACGTTGGCCAACTGCATCGCGCGTTTCCCTGCCTGCCCGCTGAAGTAATACGTCAGCGAGGTCTCGGTGCTCACCCTCGAATAGACGCGGCCGTAGAACGCATTGACGATGCTGCCCACGGTTTCCGGCTTGATCGCGTAGATCGCCTCGTCCACCACGCCCAGGCTGAACTCCGCCGCCACCGGCTTGCCGCTGGAGTCCGTCGCCTTGATGGTGTAGCTGGCCGCTTCGCCCGGCTGGTACTGCGGCTTGGAAGGCAGCAGTTGCACATTCAGCTCGTGCTGAATCGGCGGCACGGTGAGACTCTTCGATCCCTGATACAGCTTGTTGCCGCGAATGAAGACCGCCGCCACGTAGAAGTTGGGCGCGTACTCCGGCTTGATCGGAACATCCACCGTGATGCTGCCGCCGCTGCTCTTGATCACCTGACCGGAGTAGAGTCCGTTGCCTTCGACCGTCACCAGCACCGAAGTCGGCTCCTTGCCGGTGACGATCAGCACATGCGCAGTGTCACCCGGCTGATACGTCTTCTTGTCGGGGACAATCTGCACGCGCTCCTCGGCAGGACCGCTCCACCATGGACTCTCACCCGGAGCCCACAGGAATGCGGTGGTCTCGACCGTGCGATTCTCCGGAGTCGTCGCGGTTACGCGAACGCGAAACTCGCCGGCATCGGGGATGGTGAGCTTGATCTGCGCTTTGCCGCTGGCGTCGGTCTGGCCTTGCGTGGTGGTGACCGATTGTCCTGCGCCTTTGCGCCAGTCCCAGCGATTAAGTTCCACGTGGAACATTGTCTGAACTGGCTTCTTGTCATAGTCTTGCGCGGTGATGGTGACGGTCGCCGTGCTGCCCTTGGTGTAAACGTAGGAGTCCGGCTCGGCGGTCAGGAAGAAGCTGCCGTAAGTCGCGAGCGCGAAACCGTGTCCCGCAATTTCGCGGTTGCCGGCGTCGGTCACGCGCGCCTCGATGCGATAAGTCAAGTCGCGCTTCTTGCTGTCGACCTTCGTCGGAATCGTGATCTGCAGTTTGCCGTCGGCGTCGAGCGTGCCGCTCTTCTCGCTCTCCTGCTCTCCGCCGTAAGTGTCATCGCCCTCTGGATTGTCGGCTTCGGGATTGTCGCCCTCCTGATATGCACCGGCCTCGTCGTCGCCTTCGTCGCGTCCCATCGGCCAGTACGTCGAGGTATGCACCACCCACGTCACCTTCGCGTTCGCGACGGGCTCGCCAAAGTAGTAGCGCGCGTCGATCGTCGCCTTGATCGGTTGCCCTTGCAGCACGCGCGGCGTCTGCGCCGTCACCTTCACCTGGTATTCAGGTTTCTTGTAGTCCTCCACCGAAAAGCTGGTGCCTTCGACGTAGCGTTCGCCCATCTGCATCGAGAGGTAATAGAACCCAAGATTGGCGTCGGCGGGGATGACGTAATTCCACTCCGCCGTGCCCATGTCGGAGAGCTTCACCGTCTGCTGCCAGATGGTTTTGTAGTCGCGCGGATCGCGCATCTCCAGTCTGAGATCACGGTTCTGCGGAATGATGTAGCCGCTCGGCGTCTGCGCGCGAATGATGGACTTGAAATGCACCGTGTCGCCGGGCCGATACACGGGCCGGTCGGTGTAGGTGTAGCCGCGCAAGCTCGCGTTGGGATCGTCGCCCAGGTTCCATGCACCGGGCGTGTTGATTGCGAACTGGTCTGCGCTCGTCGCCAGCACCGCAACGTTCTCGGGCTTCGCCTCGGTCAGCGTGGTATCCAGCAAGCCCTGCTGGTCGGTCGTCTTGGCGGCAACTTCTTTCTGGTCGACCCACACGCGCACCATGATCCCCGCGATTGGATCGCCGCTGCGCCGATTGACCACGAAGCTCATCAGGCGGCCCGGCGCAGCCTTTCGTGATGACCGCGATCTCGGTGACGACGATGATCGTGTAGGCGCGCAGCGTGCCGTTGGTCGCCTCGACCAGGTACACGCCCTTGTCGCTCACCGGGATCGCGACGTTCTGGCTCTCCCATTGCTCATGCGAGGGCACCGTCCAGTTCCAGACCGAAACCACCTGCTGTTGATTGAGCACAGGGACTTGTGCGTAGCTTTCGACCTTCGGCTCCCGACTTCTTCTCGCCGCCGCTCATCTCCCACAGCCGAATCTTGTGGCGCGACTCGGGCGAGAATTGTGCGCGAATGAAATCGCGAATCCACGCCCAGATGCGGTGCTTCCAGGCGTGAAATTTTTCCAGCCAGGTACGCGCCTGCTTCGGCAGGCTGGGCGCGCGACCGCCGAAGTTATGCAACTCCTGCATCTGGCTGAAGAACTTCACCGGATCGTTCACGCGATAGACCCGGAACTCCAGCGCGTTCACGTTGTGGGAATAGACGGAGACTTCCGGCTTCTCTCCGGCAGGTAGGTGCGTTGGCTGGTCAGCGAAAACGAGGCACCGGTGTCGGCATCCTCCTGGGCGAAGAGAGCGGCAGCACACGAGCGCGTGACACAGGAGCAACTGCGACGACGATAGCGCGGATTTCGAATGGCGCATCACTCCGCACCCCGCAAGATGTTCCACCGATAGACACCCAGAAAGCCGGGGTTGGCCGATATCGGCCGCCAGCGCGCGTCGGGATAGTTCAACAGTTGCGCAAGCGAACTCGACGAATTTCTCCCGGTGCAACTGCCACTCGGACCGGTGTGATAGACGACGTACTGTTCGTTGCCGGGCTCGATCTGTCCTCGCCCGAGAAAGATCATCGCGTGGAATGGCATCCTGCTGACCATCCTGGCGGAAGAACAGCAGGTCGCCTGGCCGAGCGCGATTCAGATCACGACCGACGAAATGCGTGTTATGCCGCCAGAGCGTTTCCACATCCGCAAATTGCGCGAAGGCGCCATCGCTGAGGTCGCTGGCTTGAAAGCTTCCGCCACGCACCCGGAAGAGCGCCGCCGCCAAGCGGAGTGTAGGGATATTGATATTGCTGAATGTCACTTGCCGACGCCGGACCCGGCAGCGCCATTTCGCGTGCCCATGCGGCATCGTGCGGGCGCAAGGCCTCGCGGTAGGCAAAGCGCAAGAGCGCGGCGCAATCGTCAATCTCGGCCGGCAGCGCCCGTCCGCGGAAATACTGCGCCTCCGCCAGGAAGGTAAACCACCGGCGGAAAGCGTAGCGCGGTCGGCAGGATCGTGCAAGCGCAAGAAATCCGGAGTGCCGTCGCCGATCGTGTCGCTGGTGTCGAGCGTCGTGCGTAACGCGATCTCCTGCGTCGCGAATCCGGGAGCCGCGATCCGCACCTTGGTCTCGCCCGGCAACACACCGGCACGCAGCGACGCGGTCGCCGTGTCGCCCTCAACCGTCACCGACTCCACCGCCGCGCGATGCGGATCTTCCACCGTGACCTGCAGGCCGCGCAGTGGGCGGCCATTGGATGGTGTGATTCTCAGTTCGGTGGAAGTGAAACCGTCGGCAGGAATCGCAGTTTGGGAGAGTTGCAACACCAAGGTTGCAGGCGCCATCGCGCGTCGAACGGTGAAGGCACACACCACCGCCCCCGTCGCGACCACAGCCAACACTGCCAGCCAGCGAGGCACGCCGCGCATTCCGGTCCTCTCCTTTGGGGGACGGGCGGATTATAAATCAACGGCGGGAATGCGATGCTGGCATTGGTGATGCAGTCAGCTCTTAGCAGTTAGCGTCAGCTGTTGAGCATCGTTAGCTGTTAGCTCTTGACGCAATGTTCGCTACGAAACTGCTAGCCCTCACTAGCTGGATCCCGGTCACGCTGACAATCTGATGCAGTCGAGCCGAGTTCTAGTTGCACGCTGAAAGCTAATTGCCAGCTGCTATTTCCCAGTCCGCGCAACTCCGCCAGCAGCCGCTCCACTTCTTCGGCGGTGTTGTAGTGCGCCAAGCCAATGCGCAACATGCCTCCCGAGCTCTGCACGCCCAGCCGCTCGGCGAGATCGATCGGCGTAGTAGTTTCCGTCCCAGGTGAAGATGCCGCGCTCGCCGAGGTGGGTCGCCAGTTCGCGCGGCGTGTAACCCTCCATGCGGATGGCCACCGTCGGGCGTGCGCTGGTCGAACTTCGCTGCATCCTTGATGCCGTAGAACGTGAGTCCCGGAATCGCCAGCAATCCATCGATTAATTGCTCGACCAGTTCGCGCTCGTGCTGCTGAAAGACTTCGTACGCCGCCAGGATGGCCTCGCGCCGCGTCTTCACTTCAGGGTCGTGATGACGACCCACATCGGCGATGTAGTCGATGGCTGCGATCAGCCCGGCCAGGCATTCGTGGTTCTGCGTTCCCGTCTCCCAGCGGTCCGGCAACTTCTCGGTGCAGGCACGAAGTTTGTAGGGACGCAAGCCGCTGCAACTGCTCGCGCTTGCCGAAAAGAATGCCGAGGTGCGGCCCGAAGAACTTGTAGCTGGAGCATGCCAGGAAATCGCAATCAACGGCCCGCACGTCAATCGGCCCATGCGGCGCGTAGTGTACCGCATCGAGGAAGGCCATGGAGCCTGCCGCGTGCGCCAGCCGCACGATCTCGTGAACATCGTTGATGGTGCCCACGGCGTTGGCAGCCCATCCGACCGCTACCATGCGGGTGTTGCGGCGAATTTTCGCCGAGAGGTCAAACATATCAAGGGTGCAATCGCCCGGCTTGATGTCGGCCGTGCGCACCTTCACCCCGCGCTCTTCCAGGCACACCCAGGGCGAGACATTCGCGTCGTGGTCCAGGCAGCTCACCAGCAACTCGTCGCCGCTCTTCAGTTCTCGACCCAGGGCGCGACTCAAGGCAAAGGTCAGCGTCGTCATGTTGGCGCCGAAGACCACTTCATCGCTTGCGCAATTGAAGAAGTCCGCCATGGCGGCGCGCGCATCGGCGATCATCTGATCGGTGCGCTGGCTGGTGACGAAGGCCCCGCCGGTGTTCGCGTTGCTCGTGGACAGGTAATTGGCAATCGCGTCAATCACGCGCTGCGGGACCTGGGTGCCGCCCGGGGCGTCGAAGAACACGGCGGGCTGCCCGTTCGACCTGCTGATGCAGCGAAGGAAACTGTTGACGCACCCACTCCACATCCAGCTTGCGCGCTGGTACGGCGGTTCTTGCGCTCGAAGACATATCTAGGAACTCCTGACCGCGGTGAGGAAGTCTGCCAGCAAACCGTACGCTGTGGCCTCCAGCCCGGGGTCCTGCTCGGTAATGATCAATTCCGGAAAAATGTCGGTTTCAAAACTGATGACCGACGACGTGCCTTTCACCAGTGCCAGCGGATCGGAAAGCTTGAGCCGCTGAGGGGCGACCGACGCCACCACGCGCCCGTCCTCCGCACGCCTGGCGCTGCAAACCAACTTCCAAGCTTCGCCGCTGGCGCGCGCCTCGCGCAATTGCTCCGCAGTGATTCCGCGGATACCTTGCCTGCTCACGTCGTCCAGCTTCAGATCCGGCGTGCATCAGGACATTGGCCAGCGCAACTACTTTCACCGCGGCATCCACGCCTTCGATGTCGTCGGTCGGATCGGATTCCGCCACTCCCAACTGCTGCGCCTGGCGGACCGATTCGTCGAACGTCATCCCCGCTTCCATACCTTCCAGGACCACGTTGGTCGTGGAATTCAACACTCCACGAAAGCCGCGAACCTCGATGGCCGGCAGTGTCTCGCGAAAAAGCGAGAAGATCGGCACGCCGTCCATCACCGCCGATTCGAACAAGAATCGGCGCCCCTTGGACGCCGCCAAATCGGTCAGCTCCCGATAGGCGTGCACCACCGGCCCTTTGTTGGCGCTGATGGCGTGGGCCCCGGCCTCCAAGCGCCGCCCGTAATGTGCGCAATCGCCGGCTGCCCGGTGGCGGCATTGAGGGAGCTGACCTCAAAAAGCGCGTCGGCCCCAGCCGCCCGCAGCCACGCAGAATGTCGCCAGCGACCTGCGCGCCGGTGAAATCTGCGGCCAGCAACTTCTCGCAGACGAAGCCATCCGGCGCCGTCAGCCAGCCGAGCCGGCGCGAAGCCACGCCGGTAATCCGCCAAGCCACGCCGTAGCGGTCGCGGAGTTCCTTCTGTTTTCTCTGGAGAAGCGCGACGAAGGCCCTGCCGACATTGCCGAAGCCGACGATGCAGAGATTGTAGGTCCGGATGCGGGTGTCTCCAGGCTGAAGGTGGCTGTACCGTTCTATTGTAAATGCCTCGGCGGTGTCCGAAGCGCGCAATCAGGCGACAGGCGGCCACAAATTCCCGCGGATTTCCGCAGCCTGTTGCAGGCCGCGTGCATCCATTCTTGTTGGGCTGACGCCGGCTGCCGAGGCTGAAGAAAACCCTGGCTCGGGGTGGTCGAACGTCAGTTATAATTCCGAGTTAAGCTGATTCCCTGATGCTCACCATCATCGAGCGCCGTAGCGTTGGTTGTCGGAGTGAGCGTCTTCTGTATTCTGCACGTCCGGCCCAACAGCGTAACAATGTGTACCACTCCGATTATTTGAAGGAGCGCCAGAATGGCTATCAAAGCAACTGACTACGTGTGGCATAACGGGCAACTGATTCCCTGGGATGACGCGAAGCTCCACGTGATGGCCCACGTGATCAACTACGGCTCATCGCTGTTTGAAGGAATTCGCTGCTATCACACCGGCAAGGGCCCCGCCATCTTCCGCCTGCGGGACCACATGCTGCGCCTGGTCCAGTCTTCCAAGATCTACCGCATTGAACTCGACTATTCGCTCGACGAATTGTGCCAGGCGGCGGTGGAGTTGGTCGCTGCCAACAAAGTGTCGCCGTGCTATATCCGCCCCATCGTGCTGCGCGGTTACGGCCAGGTCGGCGTCAATCCGTTCAATTCGCCCACCGAGGTTTACATCGCCAATTACGAGTGGGGCAAGTATCTCGGCAGCGCTGACTGCGACGACGGCGTCGACGTTTGCGTTTCGTCCTGGACGCGGCTCGCGCCCAACACGATGCCGACCATGGCCAAGGCCGGCGCCAACTACATGAACTCGCAGCTGATCAAGATGGAAGCCATCGTGAACGGCTACAGCGAAGGCATTGCGCTCGACGTGAACGGTTACGTGAGCGAGGGTTCGGGCGAGAACATCTTCGTGGTGCACAAAGACCGCATCTACACACCGCCGCTGGGCAACAGCGTTCTGCCCGGCATTACGCGCAACTCGGTGCTGCACATTGCGCAGGAGCTGGGAATTCCGGTGATCGAGCAGATCATTCCCCGCGAAATGCTCTACATCGCCGACGAAGCTTTTCTTCAGCGGCACCGCGGCCGAGATCACGCCGATCCGCTCGGTGGACAAGATCACGGTGGGCCACGGCGTTGCCGGCCCCATTACCAAGACCGTGCGCAAGGAGTTTTATGGCATCGTGAACGGGACTGCGGAAGACCGGTTCGGCTGGCTGACGCCGGTTCCGGTGAAGCAGAAGCAGCCGGTTGGGGTGTAGGCCGACGAAAACAGATGATAAGAGAAGGGCGCAGACGATGCGCCCTTTCTTTGTTGCTCGACGCGATGGCTTGGGTGCCGGCCAGCGGAACAACCACTCGGCATCCCACAGTGGAAAGGGCCGCGATGGGGAAATTCAAGATCGCGTGTGGCGACCCTGAAGGCGCGCCTCTTCGACATATCTAATTTGACTATTTCTGCTGGATCGATTCCAGGTATGTCGTCAGGTTGTGAATCCGCAACTGCTCCTGCGCCGGATCATGCCGACCCAGGGTGAGGAATACCGGACCCCACACTGGCATGTCCTTGCTGCCATGCGCGGCGCGTGAGGCTGTCGCCCTTGATGATCTCCGCGATGTGCGCATCCGGAAATTTCCCGCCGTTCTTAACCGCGAGCAGCGTCAGGTCCGTTGGCTTCGCCTTCAAAGCCGCAGCCGCGGGACCGTTTCCCATGCCGTCTTGACCATGACACGACGCACAGTACGCAATGTACATGTCTTTGCCGGAGGACGGACTGGTATAGGGCGCGGGAACTTTCTTGATCTGCGATGGGGCCGGCTGCGCAGTCCCGGCTGGATTCGCGCTTGAACTTGTCTGCGCTGTGAGCGAAATCGAAAGTGCCAGCACCAGGGCCGTTGCCAGACACACTATACGTGAGCTCATAACAACCTGCTTTCCATTCGTATGATTGCTTACTGCTATGTCCCACTATGTCCTGCTGCGTTGGCTGGGGTCAGCGACGCGCATCACACGTGCGGGTACTCACGATATCTCGTTCCCGATTTGGAACTAAGGCCGTGGGCGGGTACCGGATCGAGCGGTCAGAACTCCATCGTCTTCAGCTCCGGGCTCACGATAAGCGGCGCCTCGGTGGCGCGCTGGACGTCTTCCGTCGTCAAGCCGGGCGCGATCTCTTCCAGGACCAGGCCGCTCTGCGTCACCCGCAGATACGCCATCTCGGTGACGATGTTGTTTACCACGCGCAGGCCGGTGATCGGCAAAGTGCAGCGCTTCAGGATCTTCGGCGCGCCATCCTTGGTGGTGTGCTCCATCGCCACGATGACCCGCCGGGCGCTGGCGACCAGGTCCATCGCGCCGCCCATGCCTTTGACCATCTTGCCGGGAATCATCCAGTTGGCAAGGTTGCCCTCTTCATCCACTTCCATCGCGCCGAGCACGCTCAGGTCAATGTGGCCGCCGCGGATCATGGCAAACGATTCGGCGCTGGAGAAATACGCCGTGCCCGGAATTTCCGTCACCGTTTCTTTGCCGGCGTTGATCAGGTCAGCGTCTTCCTCGCCCGCCAGCGGATACGGGCCGACGCCGAGCATGCCGTTTTCGCTTTGCAGCACAACTTCCATGCCGGCAGGCACGCAGTTGGCCACCAGCGTGGGCATGCCGATGCCGAGATTGACGTAGAAGCCGTCGCGCAATTCGCGCGCTACCCGCTTGACAATGCGATCGCGCTTTTCGGTGTCCTTCTGCTTCGTAATTGGAGGGGTCGCCATAGCTTTGATCCTAATTTCTCTGGTTCTTCAGTGCTTTCCGGAGCGAAGACTGTGTCCAAGAACTCTGCCGTCCCTGAAGGGACTCGTTAATTTTTCTGGCCTTACCCAGGGCTTACGCCCTGGGCTAGCGGCAATTTCGCCCCTCCTCCACCCACTTCGCGCAAGAGCGGCGCGAACTGGGGACCCCGGCTGCGGGGCTGGACTTTGCGCAACTCGTTCCCCGTACCGACTCAAAAACGGGCTCTTGCACACGCCTCTGATCTCGGAGCTCTCGGTGCCGCATTTTGACGCCAAGACCGATTCCGCCTTAGGCCTTGCGTAACGTTCGCCGCTCGATGCGCTTTTCGTAATCCGTTCCTTGAAAGATGCGGTGCACGTAAACGCTGGGGGTGTGCACTTGTTCCGGCTCGATTTCTCCCGGATCGACCAGGTGCTCGACTTCGACGATCGTCACCTTGGCTGCAGTCGCCATCATGGGATTGAAGTTTTGCGCTGTCTTGCGGTAGACCAGATTGCCCCAGCGGTCGCCCTTCCAGGCTTTGATCGCCGTTCTGCGGCTTGGAGAACACATAGCTGAACGCGAGATCGTTCAGGTAATCGCCGTCGTTATCGATGTTGAGCCGATAAATTGCGTCGGGGTTAAGAGCATCCGCATTGGGATTCGCGTTGAGGATGATCACGGTTCTGTTCGGGTCAGCGGGTGACTGGAATGCGTAGAGGTCGCAGAGGTCGAGTCGTTGATCGCCCATGGGAGGGCCGAGACTGAGTCCCGTGAAATGGTTTGACATTGCACTTTCTCCTTTTCGCCTAGATTTCCACTTTGGGTCTTCTGGGCGAGAGATTATATATCGATCCGCCTCTGCTGATCGTCGCCGCCCTTTTGGGTACAGCGTGGTTGGCGATAACAGCCCATCTCACTGGTAATCACGACCTACGCCGGGACCACCCATCCAGCACCCACTTCGCCCTGGAAAATTCGCAAGTCTTATACGGCTAGTCCCAAACGACAAGCTGACTCTCCCGCGAGAACGATTTGCGACCTCTAACCCTCAATCTTCGACCCGCATTCCCTAGAATTCGGGCCAAACGTTCCATTTCGGAACCGTGTAATTTCTACATGTCAATAGGCTGCGATACAACGCTCATACCCAAGCTATAGCAAACACACGGAAATCACCCCCGCATCAAAAGTGAACAAAGTCCTGCCAAATGTGCTATAATGTAAACAGAGTTGAGAAAGAAAAACTGCTTTTGAATCTCTAGCCCGGCCAATCAGCTGGGTTTTCGTGTTTTTGGACGAATCCGCACGAAGCGGGCTCCACATTTGCTCTCATTCGTTTGACTTACACGTCTTTCCCTCGTAACTTTCTAATTTGCATCAACTTACGTACTTATTTTCTGGAGGCACGATGAAGCGCTGGCTGGCCAAACTGACTTGCCTGCTCCTGCTGGCGGCCGCCTTGCCGCTGGCGGCGCAGGATCCGGGGCCCCCAGCAAGTCCCACGTTTGGACTTGCTGGGGTGGAGGACCTGGCGTCCTACGAAAAGCGGGTCTCGGTGAAGACCCTGCCCAACGGCCTGACGGTGGTGTTGTGGCGGCGGCCCGAGGCGCCGGTATTTTCGTTTTTCACCATGGTGGATGCCGGCTCGGCGCAGGACCCGCGCAACGAAACCGGGCTGGCGCACATGATGGAGCACATGGCGTTCAAGGGCACGCCCGACATCGGGACCACCGACTACGCCGCGGAGAAAGTGGCGCTGCAAAAGGTCGAGCAGACCTATGCCGCGTATGACGCCGAGCGGATCAAGCGCGTGGGTCAGGACCCGAAGAAGCTGGCCGAGCTGAAGAAAACGTGGCAGGACGCGATTGCGGCGGCCGACAAGTACGTGGTCAAGAACCAATTCGGTGAAGTCGTAGAAAGCCATGGCGGCGTGGGCATCAATGCGTTCACCAACTATGACGAAACCGCTTACATGTACTCGATGCCATCGAACGAAATCGAGTTGTGGGCGGCGCTGGAATCGGACCGCATGATGCATCCGGTGATGCGCGAGTTCTACAAGGAGCGCAACGTGGTGATGGAAGAACGCCGCATGCGTACCGACAGCAGTCCGACCGGGCGGCTGGTTGAGCAGTTCCTCGGCACGGCCTTCATGGCGAACCCGTATCACCGGCCGACCATCGGCTACGCCTCCGATCTGCAAAGCTTTTCGGCCACCGACGCCGCCGAATTCTTCAAGCGACTATTACGTGCCCAGCAATATGGTGATCGGACTGGTCGGCGATCTCGATCCGCGCAGGTATTTCCGATCGTCGAAAGATATTTCGGTCAGTTGCCCACCACGCCCAAGCCGACGGAGCTGTACACGGTCGAGCCGCCGCAGAATTCGGTGCGGCAGGTGACCCTGCAAGATCCGTCGCAGCCGTTCTACCTTGAGGGCTACCATCGGCCCAGTTATCTTGCGCCGGACGACGCGGTGTACGACGCGATCACCGACATTTTGTCGAACGGCCGCACCTCGCGGCTGTTCCGCTCGCTGGTGCGCGACCAGAAGATTGCCGCCGTCGCCGCCGGATTCTCCGGATTTCCCGGCAGCAAGTACGGTCACCTGTTCGCTTTCTACGCGGTGCCGCTGCCCGGCCACACCACCGAGGAAATGCAGAAAGCGGTCCACGAAGAAATTGAAAAGCTGAAGACGCAGGACGTGACCGACGAAGAATTGCAAATGTTCAAGACCCGCACCAAGGCCGACCTGATCCGCGGGCTGGCCAGCAATGAGGGACTGGCGCAACAGCTTGCCACCTACCAGACGCGCTACGGCGATTGGCGCGAGCTGTTCCGCTATCTCGATCGCGTGGACAAAGTGACCAAGGCCGACATCCGGCGCGTCGCGAACCAGGTCTTCGCGGAAACCAATCGCACCGTCGGCGTGATTGAAACCCAATCCGCAAGCAACCAGCCGGCTGCTGCGAGCCAGCAAAGGAGCGGAATAATGCGACTCAACTCATCGCGTTGTGCGCCGATGTTGTTCTGCTTTCTGTGGCTCGCCGCGGCCTTCAGCCCGGCGCAAATCACGCCCTGGAACAAGATCCAGGCTCCGCCGCTGCCGGCATTCAAGCCGCAGCAGCCGGTCCGCGTGCAACTGCCGAACGGCATGGTGATCTTCCTCCAGGAAGACCATGAGCTGCCGTTGATTGAAGCGACCGCGCGCATTCGCGGCGGCTCGGTGTACGCGCCCGCGGACAAGACCGGGCTCACCGATCTCTACGGTGACGTCTGGCGCACCGGCGGAACCAAGACCAAGACCGGCGACCAGATGGACGACTTCCTGGAGGCGCGCGCGGCCAAGATCGAGACCGACAACCAGTCGGACTCCACCACCATCTCGCTGGATTGTCTGAAGGGCGACTTCGATGCCGTGTTCGAGATGTTTCTCGATCTGCTGCACAATCCCGAGTTCCGCGCCGACAAGCTGGAGCTGGCCAAGGCGCAGATGTACACCGAGATCTCGCGCCGCAACGATGACGTCGACTCCATCGTCCATCGCGAAAGCCGCATCATCGCGTACGGCAAGGACAATCCCTACGCGCGAATTCCCGAGTACGCCACGGTCGCGGCGGTCACGCGCCAGGACTTGCTGAACTGGCACCAGCAGTACGTCTATCCCAATAACATCATCTTCGGCATCACCGGCGACTTCGATCCCAAGGCGATGGAAGCCAAGCTGGACCAGGCGTTCGACTCGTGGCAGAAAGGCCCCGAAGCCAAGCAGCCTGACATCAAGTTCACCGAGCCCAAGCCGGGGCTGTACTTTATCGGCAAGAGCGACGTGAACCAGAGCACCATCAGCATGCTCGATCTGGGCATCGAGCGCAGCAATCCCGACTACTTCGCGGTCAGCGTGATGAACGAGATTTTTGGCGGCGGCTTCTCCTCGCGGCTGTTCAACAACATTCGCTCCAAGCAGGGGCTGGCCTACAACGTGGGAGGCGGCGTTGGTTTCGGATGGGACCGCCCCGGCCTGACCAACATCGAGATGCAGACCAAGAGCGCCACCACGGTTGACGGCATTCAGGCGCTCGACAACGAAATCGACGGCCTGCTGAAGAATGCCGCCACTCCCGAGGAACTGAAGCGCGCCAAGGACGACATCCTGAACTCGTTCATCTTCCAGTTCGACACGCCGGAAAAAGTGCTGCGCGAGAAGATGGCCTACGAGTTCTATCACTACCCGCTCGACTTTCTGGAACGCTACCGCACGCGAGGTGGAGAAGGTCACTGCCGACGATGTGACGCGCGTGGCGCGCAAGTACGTCCACAAGGACCGGATGGCGGTGCTGGTGGTGGGCAACGACGCGGAGTTCGGCAAGCCGCTCAGCACGCTCGGCCCGGTGCAGAACGTGGACATCGCCATTCCGCCGCCGCCGGCCAGCCTGATGCAGCAGGGGCCGGGCGGGGAGTAGAACCAAAGATCAACCCGGCGGGCGGGAACGCGCCTGCAAAAGTCAGCGTAGCCGGGCGCCTCTCTTATTCGCAACCCGGACACTTGCCCAGGCACTCAGACTCTGGTACTGCTTAACCTTCCCGAAGCCGTCCGGAGGCATACTTGTGCAGTAGGCTGGAGATCAGGGTTTGATAAGGGAGGCCCTCTTCGAGCGCCCGCTTCTGAATTGCCTCCAGGTCCCTGCTCGATATGCGGATGTTGAGGCGACGGTCCTTGCGAAAGGTTGCCTTGGCATACTGAGTGTACCGGCCCAGGTTTCGCTTGGCTCCCTTGGCCGGACGCCATTCGCCGCGCTCGACCGATGCGAGAATTGCCTTTTCCTCTGTGTCAAGTTTCATCGTCTTCCGCCTCCTTGCCCAGGTACTGCCTGGTCGCCTTGCGGCTCGGGATGATGGCTTTCAGGAACATAACCTGTCGTCCTCGACGAAGGGCACCAAATACACGTAGTCTTCACGTTGGACGACGAAGATTCGCTGACTGCGGTACCGCTCCGGATTGGGATGTTCAAGCACGTCCAGCAAGTGTCCGCCTTCGATGAGGAAGACGATTTCTTCGAAACCAATGCCGCGCTCCGCCTTCAACTTCTCGTTTTCCGCGTCGTCCCAAGTGAAGTACTTCACTCATTGCAGTGTAGCACGACGTGTGCCTGATAGGCACACATTGGCGCTGGCAGGCTGCTCGCGTCCTGCCGGGAAAGAACTGCTGATGACGACAGCGCAACGGCCAGCAGTGCGGCACTTACCGGCCGTTCTTACCCTGGCGGGAGCGGTATACGCCGGCGACGACCTGCGCGATCAGTTTGTGACCCGACTGGCTGGGATGCACGTCGCAACTTGGCGGGTTGGTCGGCGGGTTACTGGCGTTGAGCAAACCAGCGACGCAGGTGTTCCCGGCGGCGAACCGATTGGAAGCCGCAGCCTCGAATGCCGAAAACACATCGGCCACCACAGCGCCGTAAGCCGGTGCTGGCGCGGTGATTGCCTGGTTCAATGCCATGGTCACCTGGGTCTCAAATTGGTTGGAGTAATCGAGCGAGTAGTAATTGACAACGACGAGGGGGCCATTGTATCCGGTGGCGCGAACCGCGGCGAGAATGGTCTGCATGTTGGCCTCTGCCGCGGCAAGTACTTGCGGCAGACCGTTCTCGATGCAGGTCGGGTCGTCATTGCACTGCTGCTCCAGCAGAAACACGTCGTTGGCGCCGAGGTTGATCGTGACCAGACCGGTGCCGCTGTCACGCTGTAAAAAACCTGTGGCGAAAGCCAGTTGCGTGGACTTAATCGCGCCGTAAACAACGTGCAGGGGAAACACAGTGCGATAGGCGCGGCAGCCGTTATCGGGAGCGGTCGCCGAGATGAAGCTGCCGGTGGTTTCCCCCGGACACGCTGCATCCGCCACGTTCAAGCCCAAGGTCAAGTCGAGGTAATCGGCATACCCTACGAAGTTTGTGGGATAGTAATATTCATACCCCGCCTGTTCTATATACGCAAAAGTCACGCTGTCACCCAGCGCAAGGTAATCGTTGGAACTGCCAGAGGAATCCTTTGCCGAAGCGGATCCGAGCGCGAAAAGGGCGATCATTACGAAGACGCTGAACATCCGGCGTGCTTTCATCACTGGCCTCCTGAAATAGAAAATTTATTGGGTAAGAATAACAGAGAAGCGGTTTTCATCGGCCTCATCTTACGGCCCGCCCAAGCAAACGTCGGGCGGCGGTTGCCTGGGCAGGGAGCTGGCGAATTCATTAAGATGAAGCTGATGGCTCTCGCCCTGGCAGCGCACCGTTCCTCCCGGCCAGTATCTGCTGATTGACGCGGATGACACGCTCTGGGAGAACAACATCTACTTCGAGCGGGCCATTGCGAACTTCATCTCGTTTCTGAACCATCACGAGTTCACGCCCGACCAGGTGCGCGAGGTGCTGTACGACGTGGAGCGCGAAAACATTCGCCAGCACGGCTACGGCATGCACAGCTTCGCGCTGGCGCTGGTCAAGTGTTTCGAGCAGCTCTCGGTCGAGCCGCTGACGCCGGCGCTGCACGAGACCATCCACGGTTTTGCGTATGCCATCGCCGATCACCCGATGGAGATCCTGCCGGATGTACCGGAAACGCTCGCCGATCTGGCGCAGCGGCATCGTCTCTTCCTGGTGACCAAGGGGAACATCACCGAGCAGTCGGGCAAGGTGGAGCGCTCAGGGCTGAAGGAATATTTCACCGCGGTGGAAGTTGTGGCGGAGAAGGACGCTGCGACTTACAGCGGAGTGGTAGAAAAATACGGGCTGCTACGCGAGAGCACGTGGATGATCGGCAACAGTCCGAAGTCGGACATCAATCCCGCGCTGGAGGCCGGGCTTGCACGCGGTGTTTGTGCCGCACCACAACACCTGGATGCTGGAGCGCGGCGAGTTGTTCCCGGAAATTGGCAACGGTCGGCTGTTGCAGGTGGAGAGCTTCGGAAAGTTGCGGGAAGTATTCTGATGCTTAACCACAGAGGCACAGAGACACAGAGAAGCACAGCAGGGCACTGCACTTTCTTGTCATGATCAGCGGGCACGGCCCGCTTTTGGCCGTGCGAGTCGAAACACCCCTGTGCAACGCAGACAGGCTGGCGAGAAGAGGGGGCCTTCGACTGCGGTGCGTCCGCGAAGCGGACGCACATCCGCTCAGGATGACAGATCACCCAGGCGGCCGGACCTCCGCTCAGGATGACAGACCGAGCGGGAACCGCCACCCCTCGCGCCATCTCCCGGCGCCCTGTATAGTCAATCATTCAATCCTCCGCTAACGGACTCCTACCATGAGAACGAAAATCATCGCTGGCAATTGGAAGATGTTCAAGACACCGGAACAGACCACCGCGTTCTTGGCCGAATTTCTGCCCATGGTCGCCGACCACACCCGTGACGAGATCGTTGTGTGCCCGCCGTTCGTCGATCTGCGCGTCGCCGTCGAAGCCGCGGCCGGCTCCAACGTCGCCGTCGGGGCGCAGAATGTGCACTGGGAAAAAGAAGGCGCCTTCACCGGCGAAATCTCGGTGGGCATGTTGAGCGCGATTGGCGTCACGCACGTCATCCTCGGCCATTCGGAGCGGCGCCAGTACTTCAACGAGACCGACGACACCGTGAACCACAAGCTGAAGACCGCGCTGGAGAGCGGTTTCACGCCCATCGTCTGCGTCGGCGAGGTGCTGGAGGAACGCGAGGCCGGGCTCACCGAGGACGTGCTGCGCCGCCAGTGCACGCGCGCGTTTCATGGCATCTCAGCCCGCAAGGCGGCGAAGCTGGCCATCGCCTATGAGCCAGTGTGGGCCATCGGCACGGGAAAGACAGCGACGCCGCAGATGGCCTCCGATGCGCATCTGGTCATACGGCACGAAGCGGAGGAGGCCTTCGGCAAGGAGTTCTCCGAGGGGCTGCGGATTCTGTACGGCGGCAGCGTCAAGCCGGACAACGCGTCGGCCCTGATGGGTGAGGAAGAAATCGACGGCGCGCTGGTCGGCGGAGCGAGCCTGGAGGCTGCGAGCTTTTCGAAGATTGTGAAGTACTGAGGGAGTTTTCGAAAAGCCATCTCAGTCATCGAATAAAGTGTGGACTAAGAAGGATTGGGGTCATCACTATACCCTTGACGGTGACTTCGATACACTGACCCGTCGTGCTGGAAAGATGTTCCCCAAGTGGTGGACTTCCGCGCTAGACGTCTAACAGCAAAAAGAAACTCCCCTGATTGCCCAGGGGAGTTGACCGCCGACGGCCACTTTTAACTTAAAAACAAGCCCAAGGGACAACTTGGCAAGGTGTCGGTCCTGGTGGCGCCGGAGGCGGAGGCGGATTGGGCGGCATGGGGCCATTAGCTGCAACCACAGATGGCGTGTTGGTGGTCGTTGCCATTACTGCAAAGGTGCTGACCGAAAACATCAGCATGCAAGCCACAAGGGCTAGAATTAAAGCGTTTTTCATTGGTTTATCCTTTCCGTAGAACGATTGATTCCGACAGAACAATTCTCGCTAAGATAGCGTTCGGATTCTGTTCCAAATTGACCATTCCTGCTTTTTTATCCCGACCAGTTCCATTGCCGAACTAGAGCTGTCCCAAAGTAACTGTATCCTCCGAGCACGGGTAGAGCGGCGCTTTAGCGCCGCGTTGCGTGCCGGGAAGAAAAATGCTTCCACCGCTGAGGAGGATGCACGAAAAATACCTAGCAGCGTTCGAGTGTCTGTCCCCGGTCACACCCCTATGTGACGCGCGACACAGGTGATTGGTGCATCGTTTCCTAGAATTGGGACAGACAGCATGAGCGACCTCCGCGATCCCTTGTCCCCAGTGCCGGTCTATCCCGGAACCAGGCCGCGCTTCCACGCCATGGTGAAGCCGACGGGCGCCATCTGCAACCTGGACTGCACGTACTGCTATTACCTGCACAAAGAAGAGCTGCTGGGCAGCGCCAGCAATTTTTGTATCAGCGACGAGATTCTCGAGGCCCACATTCGGCAGTACATCGAAGGCCAGCGGAGCGGGGAGGTTGTGTTCTCGTGGCAGGGCGGAGAGCCGACGCTGCTGGGCGTGGGGTTCTTCGAAAAAGTGGTTGCACTGGAAAAGAAATACCAGCGGCCGGGCCTGCACATCGAGAACGACCTGCAAACCAACGGAACGCTGCTGAACGACGAGTGGTGCGCTTTTCTGCGCGACAACCGATTCCTGGTAGGGCTGAGCATCGACGGCCCGCAGGAATTGCATGACAAGTTCCGGGTCAACAAAGGGGGCCAGCCGACCTTCGACAAGGTCTTTGCCGCCGGTCTCTTATTGGAGAAGTACGGGGTCCCGTATAACACGCTGACGGTGGTCAATCGCGTGAATGCGAAGAAGCCGCTGGATGTCTATCGCTTCCTGAGCCGTGAGCTGCGCCCCCGGCAGTTGCAGTTTATCCCCTGCGTGGAACCCAAGGTCTTCACCAACACTGCGCCGCAAAAATGGGACCTGGCCACGTTGCCGATGCAGGATTCGGCGGCGGCGCATCCGGGCAGTCCCGATTCCGTGGTGACGGACTGGTCGGTCGATCCCGACGATTGGGGCTACTTCCTGTGCAAAGTGTGGGATGACTGGTACCGGCGCGATTACGGCAAGGTGCACGTCAACCTGTTCGAAACCGCAGTCGCGCAGTGGATGGGATTGGACTCGCAGTTATGCATCTACAACGAGTTCTGCGGCAAGGGCGTGGCCCTGGAGCACGATGGCAGCGTCTATGCCTGCGATCATTATGTCTATCCGGAGTACAAGCTGGGAAATATCACGGAAAGACACATGTCGCGCATGGTGTTCTCCGAAGGCCAGAAGAAGTTTGGTTTTGCCAAGAGTAAAGATCTGCCGCAGCAGTGCCGCGCTTGCGAGTACTTGTTCGCCTGCAACGGCGAATGTCCCAAGAACCGGCTGATTCGCACCCGCGAGGGAGAGCCTGGCCTGAACTACCTGTGCAGCGGGCTGCTGAGGTTCTGGCAGCACATCGATGGCGACATGAAAGACATCCTGGAGCGCGTGGAGCGCGCCGGAACACCTCGCGATCTGCCGACGTTCCGGGTGTAGAGGGGCGCGGGTTCGGGCTGGACGTTCAGATCCTGCAAGGGTGGAGGCCCTGGGCGGAGTCGAACCGCCGACCAACAGTTTAGGAAACTGCTGCTCTATCCATCTGAGCTACAGGGCCAAGGTTTAAAGGCAGGACGCTTTCAGTTTACCTCAGCTACCGCTAGCGCAGACATCGACCCTGGTTCCCAAGGGACGCCGGGCTTGATCCGCGCTACTCGGGCCAAACCCAACCACAGTTATGTTGTTAGAGAGGTTTTTTTCGTTCGTCCAACAGACGAGCCATGGCACTGAGCAGCACATCGGGAGGCTCAGCCTTGGGAAGAAAGCCGTCGGCGAATTCAAGTCCGCTAGGTGCTTCTGCGGCTGCCGACACGATCAGAATTGGTACCTCTGGGTTCAGTTCCTTCATCTCTCTGGCGATTTCGGTGCCGGACTTGGCGCTTAAGAAGTGATCGGCGATGACCAAATGGACGGTGTTGTGCTTGAGCACATCAAGCCCATCCTCGCCGGACGAGGCCGTCAGGACATGGTATCCAGCGCTGCTGAGCAGTAGCTTGCGGACGCGCAGCGCTACATCGTCGTCGTCAATACACAGAATGACCGGATGTTCCGGACCGGCGGGGGAAAATGTCATTGGGCGCCTGCTGGGAGGAGTATAGCGCGATTGCTGCGGAAGACCAGTCCTATCGCGGGTTATGTGCAATTTTGACCAGACAGCCGGGCCCGACCTCCCCCATACTAGAGGACCTGCGGCGAGGCACAGCCGGAGCAGGCGCCGGGTTGCGATGCAATTTTCAGGTGTGCAAGTATTCACTTGACAGGCATCGATGTCTACCAAATAATCATTAGGCGACCGCTCGGTAGAAGTAAGCTGTGTTCGGCCGTCGCGGATGAGAGAACAGCTCTCGAAGGGCGACATCGAATGCACCTTGCGAACTACCGGACGATACCTGCGTACATCCTGCTCTTCCTGTTTGTCCTGCCGTCGAGTCTCCTGGCGCAGGACGCATCGTCCAGTTCTCCCCGGTTGGCCATTCCCGACGGAACGGTCATCCACCTTCAGTTGACCAAAACGGTTTCCTCGGCGCATGCCCGCGCGGGCGACCCCCTGACTTTCAAGGTCGAGAAAGATGTAAGGGTCGGCGACTTCACCATCATCCGCGCCGGCAGCACCGCGCGGGGTACGGTCACCCGAGTCAAGGGCAGGCGGATTCTAGGAATCGGGGGCAACGTTGTCTTTGACCTGGATTCCGTCGATTTGGTAAACGGTGAAACGGTAGGCCTGCGCGCCCGCAAGGAGGTCAAGGGAATTTCCCATACCTGGCGCATGCTGGCGTGGATGGCAGCTACCGGGCTGTTCTATCTGCCGGCGGCCCCGGTCTTCCTGTTCTCGCGTGGCGGCAACAGCACGGTGCTGAAGAACACGGAAGTGACGGCGCAGATCGACTGTGTCCTCGTCCGTGCTCTCCGCCGAGCTGCCGCCGGCGAGCGAGAACGTCTCGGGACTGAGCGACATGATGGATAACCTGCCGCCGCGAGTTCTCGATGGTGAGGGACGGGAGGGAGATATGGTGAATTTGATCTTCGTCTCCCAGAACGACGACCTGCAAGAAGCCTTCGAGCGCGCGGGTTGGGTCAAGACGCGACGAATGGAAGCCGGTGATGGCCTGGCACTTGTTAGCGGAGCGGACCCACGACTCGACGCTGCCCATGGCCCGGTATTACATGTTCGGCAGAGTGCAGGACTATGCCTACGCCTTGCCCGAGCCGGATGCGATCATGTCGCGACGGCATCATCTCCGTATCTGGAAGACGCAGTACACGGTGGATGGCAGCCCGATCTGGGTGGGCGCCGCAACCCACGATGTGGCGATCGAGTTTGCCAAGCGCGGCCACCTGATCAATCACACGATTGATCCGTATGTTGACCAGGAGCGCGACTTCATCGGGGCCGACCTGATGCAAACCCATCTGGTGCAGTACGAGGAATACTTGAACGGCGAGAGTCCGGTTTTCGAGGCCCAGACCGCGTCGGGCGCGGACTATTACTCCGACAGCAGAATCCTGTTGCTGGACCTGCGTCAAGGCAAATCCGGCGTTGCTGATCCGCTGCAAGTGGCGGCTGGCCTTCCTCAATCCGCGCCCACTCCGCCGTCCGAGAAACCTTCGCCCAATCTTCTGACTTCGACTCGCTAGCTCGGACCCGACCGCAAACGCGCGCTGCGATTCGCGGAGACCGGGTCACTGGACGTCGCGCAACACCGTGCAAACCGAGGCGCACAACGCTCCACCGATATTGAAGGTCGCGGCGACTTTGGCGTCTTTTCTCTGGATCTCCTTCGGCGCTTTGCCCTTCAGTTGCCAGAAGCAATTGCCCAGCATAGCGACGCCCGTAGCGCCTACGGGATGGCCTTTCGCGATCAGCCCGCCGGACATGTTGATGGAACACTCGCCATCCACGGCGGCTTTGCCATCCACCCAGTAACGCGCGCCTTGTCCGGGAGCAGCTTTGCCAATGACCTCCGTGCCAATCGCCGCAGCCACGGTAAAGCAGTCGTGAATCTCGGCCACGTTGACCTCGGCCGGCTTGGCGCCCGCCATGGTGTAGGCTTTTTTCATTGCGGTGTAGGCACCGGTTGGGAACAGGGTGTTGCGTCCTTCTTTTTGCAGTGGATCGGTGGCCTGGGCATAGCCGGCAATCTCGACGCAATCGGCCTTGGCGACACCCAGCTTTTGCAATCCTTCCTCGGTCGCCACAATCAGCGCCGCATAGCCGTCGGTAATTTGCGAGCAGTCGTAGGTCTTCAGCGGCAGTCCGTCAACCACGTAGCGATTG
Organism: uncultured Acidobacteriaceae bacterium; assembly: GCA_963798005.1. Classification (GTDB taxonomy): domain Bacteria; phylum Acidobacteriota; class Terriglobia; order Terriglobales; family Acidobacteriaceae; genus Bog-257. The sequence continues at coordinate 24,151 of CAWCRZ010000012.1, forward strand.
ATGCCCTCGATCTTCATGGCCTGCTCGAGCGTGATCTGGACCTTGTTCATCTGGGCCCAGGGATTGTACTTCGCATTCTGATATTCGTTCACCGCGATCTGCGCCAGATCGCTCTCGCTGACGCCGTATACCTGCATGTAGCACTGCATGATCTCGGCAAACAGGTGCGGGAAGATGAAGACCTTGCCGGTGCGTTCGTCGGGATGCGAGTAGTACCCCAGGACTTCGCCGATCAGCTTGCCGTCCATCTTGCCTTGGTCGTCGCGCATCTTCTCGTAGCCAACGGCGACTCCCACATCGCCCACTCCAGCCTGAAGTTTGTAGATGACCGACAGCACGGCCTGGCCGCCGGAGGCGCAGGCATTCTCGACCGACTCGATCGGTTTGGCGGCCATTCCCGGAACGGCTGCAACCAGTCCCGACAGCAGTCCTTGCTTGTTGAGGGTGAAATTGCAGGCCGAGCCGACCGAGCCGACATCAATGATTGAAGGCGATACCTTGATCTGCTCGCATACTCCGGTCACTGCGTTGGACAGGATCTGAGGGACAGTCATGTCCATCAGCTTGCCGAACTTCGATTGGTTATAGGCTGCGATATAAACAGGCTTGCTCATGATTTCTCCTGGCGATGCGTTTCACGGAAACTACCGTGGAATAAATTATCATTCCCTTGCGATTGATGCTCGGGACCGATGTTGGATGGCGATTGCTGTTGACGACTCATTAACTGGGGCATCGTGCCGCGGCTGCGGGTCGTCCCGACCCGCGTTGTTCGCTTTGGCGTGCAACATGCCTTGTTCGAGTTCTTTAGAATCATACGACTACGAACTTTATCCCCGGTCAGGGCGCCTCCGCCGTTTCCGGACGGCCCGAGACACAAAAACCTCAAGCCGCTAGTGTAGTCATCTGGGTGCCGTTGTCAGTGAAGGCGGTCACAGGCGTTGGTGACTGCTTTTGCGGGGATCACAGCTAACCAACCCTCCTTAGCCAAAACCGGGAACGTGTCATCCAGATTCGGTTTTCCAAATTTGGGAACTGCTGGCCTTATCACACGCAAGGGTGACCTGCGTCCTTGCAGGCGATGGATAAGGTGCGGTATATGGGCGTTAAGCCCTTTCTCAGGGAAACTAGGAGGAAGACCATGCAAGCCAATCGTCGTCTCCTATTCTTACTTGTGGTATTCACCTTAGCCGTTTCTGGTCTGCTTTCCGTTGCCCAGGTCGTCACCGCCACTCTCCCGGTGGGATACGGCCCTGTAGGCGTGGCGGTCAACCCAGTCACCAACAAGATCTACACCGCCAATCAGAATGACTACCCTACAGGAACCGTGACCGTGATCGATGGGGCCACCAACAACACCCAATCGATCAACATCGGCGGCTATGAGCCCTATGGCCTGGCACTCAATTCGGTCACCAACAAAATTTACGTCGTGAACTACTGCGCCAGCAGCAACAACTGTAACAACGGGAGCTTCACGGTAATCGATGGAGCAACCAATAACACCATGACGTTCAGCATTGCTGGTAATCCAATGGGCGCTGTGGCGGTGAATTCAAAGACCAACAAGATTTATATGGTCATTTACGGCAACCCTGGAAGCGTAACGGTCGTAGATGGAGCCACCAACAACACCAAGACCGTCACTGTGGGAAATTATCCAGTAGCCATCGCGGTCAATTCGGTGACCAACAAGATCTACGTCGCCAATGCGAACGACTATCCTGGAACCGTTACGGTCATCGACGGCGCTACCAACACTACCCAAACCGTCAAAGTCGGCTACTATCCCCGCAGTCTCGCAATCAACTCCGTGACCAACAAGATCTATGTTGCCAATGAAAACGACTATCCTGGAACCGTCACGGTGATCGACGGTGCCACCAATAATACGGCGACTGTCAACGCCGGATACTATCCGTTGGGCGTCGGGGTCAACTCCGTTACCAACAAGATCTACGTGGTGAATGAGTGTGCCGAACCTCAATATTGCTATACCGGCACCCTGACGGTCATCGATGGCGCCACCAATCACCCATTGACCGTCGGCGGCGTGCCGAGTTTTTACTATGCTGGCGTCGCGGTCGATTCCGTGACCAACAAGATCTACGCTGTGGGAGAGCCTGAATACTCCACCGCCATAGCGGTGATCGATGGGACTACCAACACCATTACCACGGTTGGCGTAGGGTATGTGAGCTATAACGCCAAAGTACCAGTCGCGGTAAACGAGACGACCGACAGGATTTATGTCAGCAATACTGGCGATGACACGGTTTCGGTCATCACCGGGGATACCACCCTCCAATTCGTTCCGGTGACTCCCTGCCGCGTGGTGGACACGCGAAACACGAACGGAACGTTTGGCGGGCCACCCATCCAGGGTGGAGACTACAGGGACTTCCCCATTCCGCAGGGTAGCTGCAACATTCCCGCCAACGCCGTCGCCTATGCGCTCAACGTCACGGTGGTGCCGAGCGGGCCGCTGGGGTACCTCACGATCTGGCCGACCAGCCAGTACCAGCCTTCTACGTCAACCATGAATTCTCCGGACGGCCGGGTGAAGGCCAATGCGGCGATCGTGCAGGGGGGCGTCAACGCGGCGGTCAGCGTGTATGCCAGCGATACCACCAACGTGATTCTGGACATCGACGGCTACTTTGCAACCGCGAACAATTCCAACGCTTGCGTTCTTCTCCTTGCCGCCCTGCCGTGTTATCGATACCAGGAAGGCCACAGGATCGCTAGGAGGACCGTTCCTGAGCGGCGGTCAGCAACGGAATTTTCCGGTACTGGATGCTAGCTCCTGCGGTATTCCCAGCAGCGCACAGGCTTACTCGCTCAACTTTACGGTGGTGCCACATAAAAAGCTGGGTTATCTAACGGTGTGGCCCACGGGCCAGAGTCAGCCGCAGGTTTCCACCCTGAATGCACCGACCGGTACGATCGTGGCCAACGCGGCCATCGTGCCCGCCGGTACCGGCGGCCAGATCCGCACCTATGCCACGGATGACACAGAACTGATCGCTGACATCAACGGATATTTCGCGCCGGCAAATTCGGGTGCGAATCCGCTGTCGCTGTATCCCCTGCAAGCTTGTCGCACACTCGACACTCGTTTCGGGCAAGGGGGCTGGTTCAGTGGCCAATACGTCTTGGATGTGGTGGACAATTCCTGTGCGGCATCGAACCAGGCACAGTCCTACGTGCTCAACGCGACCGTAATCCCGCGGGTATCGCTGGGCTACCTGACGCTGTGGCCCGATGGAGGAACCATGCCGTTGGTTTCGACGCTCAACGCTGTGGATGGGGCGATTGCCTCCAACATGGCGATTGTGCCGACAACGAACGGATTGATTGATGTGTACTCGAGCAACCTGACGCAGTTGCTATTGGACATTTCCGGCTACTTCGCGCCGTAGGCGGAGTGGCGCTCAGGCTTGAATGATCGACCGACGGCTCATGCCGGCAAATTGAAATTCGCGGCGTTGTCAGTGAGGTGCTCTGAGAGAGAAACCGAACCGGGCAGCGCCGCCCGATTGTCCACCATATTCCACTGAAGGCGGGCACATCTCGATTCTGTCCCTCGCCTTGCGGGCCCAAGTAAACCTCAGAGCAGTTTGCTCGCGCTGCCGTGTTCCTGCCGCGATCCATTTCTGAATGGCCTACGCAGTCGTCAACTCCTTGAGTTTTCCTTTCAACTTTGCGACGGCTTCTTTAGCATGGCCGATGCGCTGTTGCACTTTGCCCACGTTCTTTTCGGCTTTGCCTTCGGCTTTTAAATTGCGGTCATTTGTAGCCTTTCCGACCTGCTCCTTGATAGTTCCCTTCACTTCGTGGAAGCTGCCCTTGATCCTGTCTTTCGTGCTGGTTTTCATGTTTCTCCTTGGCCCTCGCAAAGCTAGGATTGCCGTTCTTTTGCGCCTCTTTGAGGGCTGTCACTTTTGTAATCCCGTGGCGTTCTGAGGTCTGAGCAGAATTGACCATCTCCGAAATGAGGCCACGGTTTCATCCCGAAACGGGCAAGGGCACACTCAGAAATCAATTGGGATCCCTGAAATCTGTTCGGAAATGCTCATGCGGCTTTCGGGCGGATAGCCGCGGCAGGAGAAACATTGAGTTTGGCAAGCTCACTGGCAAAAAGTGGGTTTTCGCGTGGCGTAACCCCAGGCATATATCTCTCCCAGTTCACTCCGGCAGTTCGCCGGGAGACATCTCGTCAACGTAGCACCACATCCAGGTTTCGCGTGGCTCGATGGAGCGCATCAGAGGATGCTTGGTGTGGTGAAAGTGTTTGGTGGCGTGCTTGTTCTTGGAGGAATCGCAGCAGGCGACGTGGCCGCATTCCATGCACAGCCGAAGATGTACCCAGGAGTCGCCGAGCTTGACGCAGTCTTCACAGACGTGGACCTTGGGGTGCGTAATCTTGACTTGATCGAGATGAGTGCAGGTTGTGGCTGCCATAATGCTCCTTTGCGCCGCGCGGCCGGTCAGCGCTCCAGCGACTTGCGGTCCCAATTGCCGCAGTTCGCAGCGGCTTCGTAGGTAGTCTGGAGAAATTCCATCAGTGCCGTCTTGGGAGAATCGGCGGCGCGGACATCGTCATACATCAGCAGAAATTCCTTCATCTGCGAATGATAGAACGCTGCCTTGGGGCGGACTGGCTGTTCGGCAAAACCCGGGGGCTCAGGCGCAGCGTAAGAATAAAATGCAGGGCCCTCGATGTCGCCGCCGCCGGGCCAGAATCCTGCACTGCTGACTTCGTGAGAGTAGGCTTCGCGCGTGATGGAGTCGGCGCCGGGTCGTTCGGGAGCGGGCCGTCCGGAGAAGCGGGTCACGGCGTGATCGAAGCTTCCCCAGAAAAAGTGCACCGGGCTGACCTTGCCGATGAAGCGGGCACGAAACTCCTTGAACACGGCGTCAATCCACACCAGGATGCGCCAGAAGCGATGCACGGCCTCCGCGTCATACGAGGAATGGAGGTTGTCCTTCTCGAAGGGAATCGGGTCCGGGAGCTCGCAGGGCGTGGTCCATATCTTGACATCGACGCCAAGCTCGGCAAGCGCTGCCATGAAGCTGCGATAGAACTCAGCGACACTCTGCGGCTGCAATGGGAGCACGCCGCTGGAGCCGTCGCTAGTCTCAATAATCAACTGGTGAGCGATGAAGTCGAACCGGGCCTCGACGACGCCGCGGTCGTATGGCATGGCGGAAGTCGTCATGCCGCGGGACGTCACGTAGAACGGAACATTCCACCAGTGGTTGACCAGGGGACAGAGTTTCAGGCGGACCTTGCCCAGCATCTGCGCCCACATGTGCAAGGTGGCCTGAGTGTCCTTCCAACTGTCCAACGGCAAGGCGGTGAGGAGGTCGGCATCCATCGTTGTGCCGGGCTTGGTTTCGGGGGATGTCATGCGGCGTCTCTTTTTTACGATCGGCGGGCCAGTTTTGTGCCGTCTGACGTAGATGCATCGCCCGCGCGGGTGGATTCAATCCGACTCATTGAACCCGGGCCCTCACGCAAAAGCCGACCGCTCGCGCGGCCGGCCGTTTGTCGCCCCCGTTGTAACTTTCCCGTGGCCGGCGTTTCGCGCAAGCCGTGCGGGAAATACAGGTGGCGCCACGCCTCCGCCTGACAGCTGCGATAAGCCCCCGCCTGCCGCTGCCTAGTAACGCAGGCTTCGGCGGGCAGGAGAGAACTGGTCCGCATTGCTCCGACAGACCAGATCGCTGCGCCCCTGCCCGCAAATGGCGCCTTGCTCGAAACATACCGTGAGGCAGGCGTCAGGTTGTCACAAAGTTGTAACAATTGTGTGGGATTTTGGTTACATTTCGGTCATCGTGATTCGGCTGCCGAAATTCCGGGCGATTACAGCACTGCCGTCTCGTGCAGCAGCGCGCCGCGGGCGAAGCGTTCCGGACTGAGTAACTCGACGTTGTCCACGATGCGGGTCGCGCCGTGGAGAATCAGGTCGGACGTGATCTTGCCAGTCGCTGGTGCGTGCATCACGCCGTGCCCGCTGAAGCCGTTGGCGCAGAAGAAGCCCGGCACCTCTGGCACCGGTCCCAGGATGGCGTGATGGTCGGGCGACATTTCGTACAGTCCCGCCCAGGCGCGTTTGGGGTTTACGGCCAGGTTTTCGAAACAGGGTACGCGGTCAGCAGCGCGAACCAGCACCTTCTCGATGAACGACGGGTCGAAGTCGGTTTTGAACCCCGGAGTTTCCTCGGGATCGTTCCAGGCCAGCAAGAACCCGCGGCTCTCGGGACGGAAGTGGAAGCCGCTGCTCATGTCAACTACCATGGGCACTGCGTGCGAGACGCCATCGAAAGGCTCGGTTGGAATCAGCATTCGCCGTAGCGGCTCGACTGGCAGGTTGACGCCCGCGAGTGCCGCCGCCTCCGCTGCCCACGGTCCGGCAGCATTGACGACGATGTGCGTGCTCACCGGTTCGCGTGTCGTATCCACGCCGCTGATTCGGCCGTGTTCACGCGTGATCGCTGTAACCTCTGTCGATCGCCAAAGAGTTGCGCCGTGCTCGCAAGCGCGTGTAGTGAAGCCCACCATCACGCTGTACGGATCTACGAATCCATCGCTCGGGCAGAAGCTTCCGCCTAGGATGTCGCCGGAGCGAAGCTGAGGAACGACGTCCACAATTTCCTGGCGGGTCAGCATGCGCACCTGTTTCAGCCCCAGCGCCTTCTGAAGTTGCTGGTTGGTCCGCAGGTAGTCAAGGTGCGCTGGCTTGGTGGCGACGAAGAGATAGCCTTGGGGGCGATATTCCGAGGGCAGACCAAGCCGTTCTTCGAAGCTGGCGTAGAACGGGATGGAATAGAGCGACATCTGGATGTTCGGCGGGGTGGCGAACTGGGCCCGGACTCCTCCCATGCTCTTGCCGGTGGAACCCTTGCCCTGATGAGTTTCGCGCTCCACCATCAAGACATTGCGACAGCCGGCTTCGGTGAGGTGCCAGGCAATGCTGGATCCCACGATGCCGCCGCCAATGATCACCACTTCCGCTGTCTGCATCAGGAGCCTGCTTTCACCACCAAGTAACATTCTACCGGGCGCCAGAGAAGGTAGCACTGTCAAGCTACCGACATAAGCACCTTAGGGCCTTGCGGAAGCGCCCCCTTTTTACTACCGCGCAATTTGTGGCAATTTACCTTGACTTCCGGATGTAAACGGAAGCAAAATGCGGCAAGCTATCCAGTTCTATTGCGCGACTGTGGCCATCGCGAGGATTCCCCCATCGAGTATCGCCGCCCGCAAAGAGGCAGGAACCTAAATACGCCGGTGTATCCGGCGTAAGAAAGAAGCTATCGCATGCAAAATGGACTACGGTATTCGAATTTCCTGCTGGTGCCTGCTCTGCTGCTGGGTTTCGCAGCGGTGTGCTCAGCACAGCAACCCGAATTCTATCCAGACTTTTCCGGCCCAACCGATCCAATGCAATTCCTTCAGTTGAATGGATATCCGTTTGGCAATGGAAATCCGAGTATTGCCCAGTGGAATAACCAGACTGTGCTTCGGCTGACCGACGGCACCGGTAACCCCGAAGCGTCGACTGCGTACTTCCAACAGCAAAGGTTTTCGCTGGGAGTTGGCGAGCAACCGGTTATTCAGGGATTCACCACGTGGTTTCAGTTTCAGGCCCACAATCTACAGTGTTGCGCTCCGGGCGATGGATTCGCTTTCATCGTCCAGTTCTCGCCCGGCACCGATCCCAGTTATGGAGCCACCGGGGCCTTTTCCGGAGCGATAGGAGCGGGAAACGGCAGCACCGGAGGGGGCATGGGTTATGCCGGTATCAACAACAGTCTGGCCATCGAGTTTGACCTGGCGCAAAACGCCTGGGACCCGAACGGAAATCACATCGCTATTCAGACCTGCGGCCCCGGCACTAACACGCCGGTGCACGAGAACGGAAACTTCACGATTGGGAACCACCAGAACGTTCCGAACTGCATCTATCCGGCAAATACGCAGCCTTACACGCCTTCAGTCGCTATGGGCGGCGCGTGCAACGGAGAGAGCTGTACCGACGGGTCTCCGCATGATGTGGTGATCAGCTACAACCCGCCCAGCGCCATGCAGCCCGGCGGACTACTTCAGATATGGCTTGACCCGCAATATCTCACGGGAACACATACCCCGAAGGGCCGGCCGAACGTATCGGTTCCCTATAACCTTGTCTACGACCAGACCAACAATCCTCTGGGCCTCCAACTGGATGCTCGTCCGGGAAAAGTAGGCTACGCCTGGGTCGGCTTCACCTCGTCTCAGCCCTCTGACGCCATGCAGATGGACATCCTGGCGTGGGAATACACGGCATCCGGACTGGTCCAGATCCAGCAGGTGATCCAGCCGGGCGGAACGCCGACCGACTTCAACTTTGGGAGTCATCAGACCACGGTCACCTATCCGGCAGGCTTTCAGAATCCCGGCAACATCGTGATGACCGTGGTGGCCACGCCGGTCGATCGCATACAGTTTTATCAGACCCGGTTGCTGGGGACTCAATTCGCCAACGAGCGGTGCATCGTGTACCAGGGCACCAGTGGGGGCAACAATCCCATAGCCTCGGGAAACTGCGTCGTTTACACCTACAGTTGCCAGGACCAGTCGGGCAACCAGGTGAACTGTCCAACGGAGTCCGATCCCACCATCGTTATTAACACGACGTTCTACACTACGGACAACGTTACCCCAACCAATGCCGACTATCTAGAGAACGATTTTATGGGTTCGAACAACTGGATGAGCATCTTTACGGGGTATCAAACCGCTCCGATTGACGGCACGACGTCGGGAGGATCAAGAGGCTTCGGTGGATCGGGCTCCGGTAAGCCGTTGCGTTCCGGACGCAAGTTCCTGACCCCAAGCGCCGATACCGCGGATATCGTAGCCACCTTCAATCCCAGCAAACCTTAAGGGACTGGGGTTCGTTTCGGGGGAGACCTTGAGCTGATGAAGCCAGCTCAGGGCTCCCCTCTTTTCTTGCGGCGCCTTAGCCAACAAGGCAGCTATTCGCCAGGCCACGAATGGAAAGAAGATCGCTCAGGCGCCTCGCTCCCTCGCGCTCCTTCAGGATGACGAAAACGAGAATTGGGCTGGTTCGGCTCGGCATGCCGTGCCCTTTCCGAGGCACGATGTCGACAAAACCAACCGCAGCTTGATCCACACACAAAGAGAGAGCTCTCAGGCGAGTGGGTATAGCAGGCCCTAGGCGCCGCCGCCCTGATACGACTTGGCTTCACTGTACATGTTCTTAAGGTCGGGGCGATCGAGCATGCGGACTGCGCTTTTTTCCCTGGTGATAATAGAGGCCAGAATGCGCTCGGTTTCGCGATAATGCAGCGGCGCCTCTTTCGGTTTACCGACCTTGGTCAGCGCATTGCCCAGGAGGAATTCGGCGCGCGCCCGCTCCAGCAACATACCCATTTTGTCAGTTTGTCCCACCGCGCTTTCCAGTTCCTGCCGTGCGGCCTCGGCATCGTTGGTCGCCAAGAGCGCTTGAGCATAAGCAATCGAGGCCCGCACCGCCAGCGGTTTCAACCCCATCGAGCGGGCCTCGTCTCTTAATTTTTTCAGGTCGGGTACGGCTGCCTTGGCACGGCCCTGTTCCAGGTCTACCCTGGCGAGACCCAGCCGGGCACGAAGAACCTGGTCGGGAAGGATCCACTTGGTTGCGGTCTGCCTCGCCTTGTCATACTGCTGCCGGGCGGACGAGTAGTCGCCGCGATAGAAGTAGCTATCGCCGAAGTCGTTGCGCGCTTCCGCAGTGGCAGACTCATCCTTCACCTCATCCGCCAGCTTCAAGGCGTCGTCGATGTACTTCTGGCCATCCTCACCGCGCCCTACGGCCGACAGAACATCGCCATAGCGGGCCATGGCCTCCACGGAATACCAGGTGTGATCGTTGATCTGCTTGAATCCGTCCACGGCCTGCTGGAGATAATTGAGGGCGGAATCGTACTTTCCCTGGGCGGCAAACAGGACGCCCATGGTGCTCGACTCCAGTGCCAGCATTTCCTTGTCGTTGGCCGTCCGGCTGGCTTCCAGGGCCTTCAAGAACTGGGATTGGGCGGTATCGTACTCTCCCAGCTTGAAATTCATCTCCGCCAGATTGCGCAGGGACTCAGTCGCCTCCCCGGGCAGCTTCAGACGATCACGAATGTCATAGGCCTGCTGGAAATAGGTCAAAGCGAGCTGATACTCGCCCTTGTTGTTGTACGCGCTGCCGATGTTGTTGAGGCACAAAGCTTGTTGAGATTCATCCTGGAGCTCACGCGCGAGTTGCAGGGCTTCATTACCGGTCTTGAGTGCATCGTCGTACTTTCCGTGATCGTGATAGAACGTCCCCAGGTTGATCAAGTTGCTGAGGAGTCCCCCTTTGTTGCCGATTTTGCGGTTAACTTCCAGCGCCGCCTTGTAGCTGGCGAGGGCGGCAGCCGATTGGCCCAGTTTGTCCTGCACCCGGGCAATCTGTCCCAGGCTCTGGGCAATGCCGCTTTGGTCTTTAATCTTCTGCCTGATTTCCAGCGACTGCTGAAAGTTGGCCAGTGCATCCGCCATCTTGTCCAAATCGTAGTAGGCCATCGCGATGGCATAGAGAACCCTCCCCTTTTCCTCGTCATTGCCAGACAAGGTCGCAAGGCTTAGGGCTTTGGCGAGAGGATCCAGCGCCGCTTGCGGATTGCTCGATAGGATTTCCACCTCGCCGCTGGTGCGTAACGCTTTTATGTTCTTGGGATCGGTAGCCAATACTTTGGCGAGACGTTTTTTCGCTTCGTCAAATTTTTCCGTCTTCTCGTAGAGGCGCGCCAGAGCTGATTGCGCGTCGATATCGCCCGGATTCAGCTTGGTCAAGTTTTCATACGCGGCAATCGCCTTGGCGTTGTCGTTCATGATGCGCGCGTTATTTGCCTCAATCCGGTACCGATCCTGGAGAGGAAGGCCCTCGCTCAGCTCTACCGCGCGGCGCGATGCCTGTTCCGCTTTATCGTCGTAGTTCAGGGCCGAGTAAGTCTCTGCCAGCTTGGAAAACGCCATGGCGAAGTTGGGGTCTTCCGTAGCGGCGGTTTCAAACTTGATGACGGCCTGGTTGTTGTTGCCGGCGCGGGAGAGCTGCAAGCCTTCATCGTAGGCCTGCAACGCGGTGACGGAGTTGGTCAAGACATGCCCCGAGTTGGCCCGCAACTCCTTCAAAATGTCCGGCGTGGTTGCGAGCTTCTCCCGGACTTGCCCAGCCAGCTTGTCCATGGCGCCAGCCATGTCCTTAACATTGGCGAGATCGGTGGCGATCGGGATGTCGCGACCATTCTTAAGGTCGTGAATTGTGGTGTTGATACGGTACTGATCGCCAACCCTCACCAGTTCGCCGGAGATCACCGTGTCGGCGCCAATAGCGCCCTGAATTCCCTTCAGGGTAGAGGCGTCCACCTGCGGCCCTGGGGAAGAGCCCAGGTCGCGAAGCACGTCCTGCAAGCGTCCTGCGGAAACCAGTTGCAGGTGAGACGACCCGCCAATCTCAGAAATTAAGTTGTCGGAAATGCTCGCCCCGACCCAGTTCAGGCTGGGATCGCCGGAAGCGTTGTAGAACGGCATGATAGCGACCGACATCACCGAGCCCGGCACAGCTTGCGATCCCGTTCCCGTGGTTCCCTGCTGCGCCCGGTTATGAATCTCCCAGTACGAACCAGTGGCCAGCACAACCGCGGCAATTCCGGCCGCGATCCACTTCATGGGAAAGCGCTGGGGAGGGACAGGTTTATGTACAGGCGCGATGACGGAGGAACCCACGCGCTGCTTCTTCCCTTGCCAGATTTCGATCTCGTCGATCAGTTCCTGGACGCTGGCGAAGCGTGCAGCGGGATCGCGCTCCAGACACTTACCGACGATCGCGCTTAACTCCGGTGGCACCGTGGGATCAACTTCCGTGAGCGGGACGGCACCCTCCTGGGTCCGCATGACCAGACTGGCGATGGCACTCTCAGCGTGATACGCCATGGTCCCGCTCAACAACTCGTAGAAGATAAGTCCCACCGCGAACTGGTCGGAGCTGGCGTCAAGCTCCTTGCCCATGGCCTGCTCGGGGGACATATATTCCATGGTGCCGACCATCATTCCGGTGCGCGTCATGCCATCGCCCTGGACGGTGCGGGCCAATCCAAAGTCCATGATGACGACCCGCCCGGCGGCATCGCACATGACGTTGCTGGGCTTCAGGTCGCGATGGATGACGCCTTCACTGTGGGCAGCCAGCAGACCGGCACAAACCTGGACCATGATGTTGGCGGCCTGTTGCGGCTCGATCTTGCCCTGGCGTAAAAGAATGGAGCGCAAGTCCTCACCTTCGATGAACTCCATGGTGATGAACTTGACGCCATCGGCTTCGTTCAGGTCGTAAATGCGGATGATGTTCTTGTGAGTAACTTGACGGGCGAGGACCAGTTCCTGCTTGAAGCGGGCCAGGATGGCCGGATCTCCCGCCAGATCGGGACGAATCACCTTCAGTCCGACGACGCGCTCGACCTCCATGTCGCGCGCTTTGTACACCGCGCCCATGCCGCCCATGCCGAGCAGTTTCTGGATTTCGTAGCGGCCACCGAGGATGTCGCCTTCGCGAAAGACGGTGGCGCCGATGGAGGTAAAGATGGGATGAGAAGCGCTTTCCGAACCGGAGCCGCGCCCTCCAATCACGGTGACAGCATCGGAGGGATCGCTTTTCGGGCCTGGCGGCTGGGTGATACCGGCGGAGGTGATGTCCGCACGCGGAAGACCGGGATCGGTCATTCCCTCGGAGCCAAGCGCAGGCTTGGGCGTGGCGGCGGAACTATCCCCGCTCGATACAGCTACACCGTCCTGCGCTTTTCGCGCAGCGTTTTCTGAATCCCCAGCCATCTACTCAGGTCTCCCGGGCCGGGACTGCCGCTGGAGGCGACCCCACCTCCTGCACCACCGGATTGTTACAAAGTATACCCTGATTTTGCGATTTATCCCTGCTGTCACCACGTGATCAATGGGACACAGGGAAAAGAAAAAGACCGGCGTCGGAGGGACGCCGGCCGATTGAAGCCGAGAAGGAAATCAGCGCGTGACGAAGGTCAGACTGGGGCTGGCACCGGTGTTCAGCAACACATCCTTGGCGGTGGCGCCGGTTATCCCCGATGACCCTCCGGTGACGATATAGAGGACATCTACGGTCTGCAAATTTCCGTTGCCGTCTGGCGCCAGCACCAGCATCCTGCCGTTGGTGTTCTGCGTAACGTTCGTGGGACACGCAAGCAGGCTGCTATTGTCTGCAACGCAGAACTGTCCGTTGAGTACTTGGTTCATCTGCAGCCCCGACGAACCACTGGTGTCATAGGTAATGACGTAAGTGCCGTTGCCCGCACCAGGCGGAGGCGGAGGCGTCGCTAATGTCGTTTCCACCTCGTTAAGTACGCCCGGCAGCACCGGACTGACCGTCCCTCCGTAGAAATTGCCGAACAGAGAAACGATGGTGACGGTCGAAATGTTCTGCGGCTCCAACGTCCCGGCAGTAACGTTGGCGTCGGTACCGACCACATATCCCGTGTTTACACCGGCCAAATACCATATAGGCTGGTTGGTAACTCCGTTGAGGTTGACGGTCACACGACCAGATAAGTTGTTGGAGGGATCGACCGAGTATGTCCCGACATAATTGTTCTGCGCCGGGGTAGTCATCACCCCAGCATTGTTCTCGTCGTAGGCGTAGGCAGTGATATTTCCTTTGCCGTCGAAGTTACCGACTCCGACGGAAATGTCCGGTGCGGGCGTCCCCCCCGAACCGGAAACGGCGTCCAGTCCGAAAACGACGCCGCTGGCAGTGCTGGTAGTGGTGTTCAGAGATGAATTGGTAAAAACAGTAGTGCCAAGGCCTGCCGGCCCTCGGTCGACAATTGACGCCAGAGTTATAGGAGCACCGCTATCGGTTTGAATGCCCACCAGCGTGGGGAAGAGTTTGCCAGTCCCAGGGGGAATCACATACAAGGCGTAATCCAATGTGGTCGAACCGATCGTGAAAGTCGCTGTGGCCCTGCCCGTGGTGGTGCTGACCGAAGAGACCGTCCCGGTCAAAGACATCTGACTTTGCGCAGCGCCGTTGTCATTGATGTCCGCCTCTCCCTTTCCCGTGCTGATGACACCGTTTGCGTCGGTTATGAAGTAACCTGCACCCGCATAGCGATTCCCCGCCGCATCCAATCCGGACAAACCAAAAGCAAAACTGGCCGACGCCAGCGAGATCCCGGAGATCCCCTGCTGGCCTTGCAATTTCAGCACTCCGGAGCCCCACATGCCCGGGTTATTCGGATCTGCGAGAATGATTCGGGAATCGGCCAACAGCGACACCGAAACGCTGAAGGAGTAGGTTCCCAGGGACGAAGCAATCACGATGGTGCCCAGATTACTGCCGTTGGTGTCCTGCGAGCGCCCTACGCAATAAACCGAACCGGTAGCTGCGCTGGGAATGGGGCACTGCCCGTTCGCGCCTGTCCCGGGCGTAATGGGCACTGCCGGTCATGACACCGATGGAGTCGTTCCCATTGCGATCGAAGATGCCGCTGGTAATGTTTCCTCCACCGTCAGCCACAAAACTTCCCGCCATGAAGAACGCTTTTCCCTGCTGGTTGAAGCCGTTGAAGGAGAAGGCGTAGTTTCCCTGGATCTTTCCCGTGATCGTGATGCTGAAGTTGGCGGTCGCGGTCGTGGGGAAGCAATCGGTGGCCTGGATGGTAAAGGGATATATGCCGCTCGGGCCGGTTGGCGTTCCCGTGATGGTGCCGTCGGCGTTCAGGGTCAAACCTGGTGGCAGAGGTCCACTACCCGGCGCGATGGCGTAATTGTATGGCGGAGGGGTTCCGGTGGTGCTGCACGGGATTCCACCGCTTGCCGCAACTGCGGCGCTGTAAGCGACGGCAACCACTCCAGGCGGTAGCGTCATGGTGGGAAACGTAAGAGGAGGATTGATGGTCACACCGAAGGTCCCCGTCTGATAAGCCTTCACCGGAGACTGTGAGTCGGTCACTCGCACGGTGAAGCTATAGCTCCCTGCCGATCCCGCAGACGGTGTCCCGCTAAACACACCGCCACTGCTGAAGGTAAAGCCTGGGGGCAGCGCTCCCGAGTCCAAGGTCCAGACATAAGGCTGGAGTCCTCCTGTGGCCTGTAGGGTCTGAGCATAGGAATCGCCTTCGGCCCCGGTGGGCAGCGGGCTCGTGTTCAAAATATTCAACGGACTTGGGCCGTTTGCCGGGGTTTTTCCTCCACACGCCGTCATCATCAACAGTAGCGTGCAGAGACTGAGTACCACTCCGACTAATGGGAAGAGGTTTGGACCCTTTCATGCATCTCCTCTGGGAATCTGAAACCTGGACGCTATTCCAAGCAGCGGCCAGCTCGACTGAAACACAGCCTGGCAGGGCGCCCAGCGGTTTGGCCGGACCGCACGAGTCGAACGATTAAGAAGTGCGTACTTAAGAGCAGAGTAATTCAATTGCACAGAAATTGCCAACAAACCTATCGACGATAGCGATGCAGGCATTCACTGTCGTTCCGTAATGAGCACGACGTCCGAATTGGTCCGTCCGCGCGCGACCACCAGCTTCCGGTTCTTCCAGTCGTAGTCATATCCGTAAAGGAACAGATCGTCGAAGTTGGTCGCCAAAGCCGGCGACCCACCCGCGATCGGCTGCATCAGGATGTTGGAAACGCCCTTCTCTGTGATCGGATAATAGAGACTCTGGCCATCCGGAGAATACTGCAACAATCCGCTGATGTAACGGCTCGGCGGGAAACTCTTCACCGGCAAGCCGCCCTGCGCAGGAAGAATTTCGATCATCGGTTTGGCATTCGCGCCCTGCCCTTCCACGGCCAGCGCAGCGATTTGGCTGCCATCGGGGGAGACCACCGCAAAGTTCACCACCTTGTCGCTGAGTTGTTTGCTCGCTCCGCCGGCGACCGGCATTTCCATCAGGACCTGCTTGCCATGGTCGAGGTTGGAGTAAATGAAGAACTTGCTGTCCGGTGAACAAACGGGGTTTTGATCCACTTTGCCGTTGGTCATCGCCTGCACACTGCCGCTTTGCAGATCGAGACGGAAGATATTGAACGCCTTGGTTTCGCGATTGGGCATGCCGAAGAAGGCATAGGCCCCGTCCGGGCAGGCCTGTCAATCCCTGCATCGGAAGATTCTGCTGGTAGATGACGTTGCGACCGCTGCCGTCCGCGTTCATGACCGAGATATGGCCGTCGTAATCCAGCGTCAGCAGCCGGCCGTCGGGCAACCAGCTCACATTGATGTCGCCATGGTTGTCCACTTGCTTGGGCGCGGACGTTCCATTGGCCTCCAGGGCAAGCGTGTAAATACCGGCGTCGGGGGTGTTTTGAATGGCGATGAGTTGTTTCCCGTCGCGGGTGACGCCGAGGGTGAGATTGCTGTACGAACTTAGGTCGTTGGTGATGCGATGCAGCTTCCTGCCGGACAGGGAGACTTCGCCGACCTGACCGTTCCAGTCGCTGGTAATGTCGTGGAAGATGAGCAGCAGATGCTTGTCCATCGGGCATCCAGGTCGGCTTTTCCAGGCTGGCCGTCCCGGCGTAGATGGTTTTTTCTTTTCCGTTGGCGGGATTGAGGACCACCAGCCGGCCCAGATTCTGACCTCCGGGATCGAACACGGTCGATGCGATCCATTTGCCATCGGGCGACCAGGCAGGACCGGAATACCCCGGAATCGGAAGCGCGGACAGGACGCGCTCGCCGGTGCCGTCGGAGTGGGCGATGATTAGCTTCGCAGTGCCCTCCGATGAACTGTTGCGCAAGAAAGACAATCTGCTGGCCGTCTGGCGAAAAGCTGACCGGGCTGTCCACGTCCGTGATCAGCTTGCGCGGCGTACCGCCCAGCACCGGTACCTGGTAGAGAAATCCCAACCCCGGATTCTCCGGTTCGATGCGAACGAAATACAGGAAATCGCCATTGGGCGTAAAGGTCAGACCGGTATAGCGGACCTCAGTCGGCGGCATGATCTGGGCGTTGCTGCCGGTGGCGATGTGCCGCATCCACAGGCTCTGCTGGCCATGTCCTTCGTCCACCACGTTGACCACGTACTTGCCGTCGGGCGAGATGGTTGCCAGCACTACCTTGCCGGAGTTGGTGAGCTTCTCCATGCTCATGTTCTGGAACGGCACCGGACCGGAATCGCCAAGCCACTGCGAGAACCACTTGTAGAAGCCGTAGATGCCGGCAACGATCATCAACAGGCTGAGCGACGGTGATCAGCCCGGCGCCGCTCTTGTGTCTCTTCGCAGTCTCGCAGAATGACGGCGGCGCTGGGAGGCGGTACCGCCGGAGCGCTGGAGCGCGCAGCGGCAACCGAGACGGACGAAGCGGCCGCAATTCCGGTTTGCGATCCGTGGCCCGTGAGCTGTCGCGCTTAAGCCGCTTCAGGTCGCTGCGAATTTCGGCGGCACTTTGATAGCGAAGATCGCGGTCTTTCTCCAGCGCTTTGTCGATGATCTCTTCCAGCTTGAAAGGCAACGGAAGGATTCAGCTCCGCTACGCGGCCGGGGATTGCGGTCGAGAATGCCCTGGAAGATGACGGCCGAGGTGCTGCCCTCGAAGGGGAGCTTGCCGGTGGCCATCTCGTAGAGAATGGCGCCGACGGAGAACAGGTCACTGCGCGCATCGAGTTCTTCGCCGCGGGCCTGCTCCGGCGACATGTAGGCGACGGTGCCGACCGCGGTGCCGGGCGAAGTGAGCCTGCAGCGGCGCAAGGGTCGCGGCGTCGCCGCCGACCGTCTCCAGGGCGGCGTGGCGATCATAGGTCAGCTTCGCCAGTCCGAAGTCGAGGATCTTGGCCTGTCCGCGCGAAGTGAGGAAGATGTTGGCCGGCTTCAGATCGCGGTGCACGATGCCTTTGCTGTGCGCGACGTCGAGCCCGTCGCTGATCTGGATGCCGATGTCGATGATCTTGTCGAGCGGCAGCGGATTACCCTCTGATCTTTTCGTTCAGGCTTTGGCCCTCCAGCAGCTCCATGGCGATGAAGTGCTGGCCGTCACATTCCTCGATGGCGTAGATGGTGCAGATGTTGGGGTGATTCAGGGCCGAGGCCGCGCGCGCCTCCTGCTTGAAGCGCTCCAGCGCGTAGGGGTCCTGTTCGAAATCCTGGCGACAGGAACTTCAGGGCCACGTGGCGCCCGAGCCTGGTGTCTTCCGCTTCGTACACCACGCCCATGCCACCGGCGCCCAGCTTCTTTCACGATTGTGTAGTGAAGAAAACTCTTCCCGACCAGGGTTTCCAAGCGGCAAAACTCCCAGCATTTGACTCTATTGTGCGCGCGAGTAACCGTCAAGGAGCTGCGTAGGGATGACGAAGGGGGTCGCGGGGAGTGCGCCGGTCAACGTAGGTTGGGCTAGCTTTAGATCTGCGTCTGCGGACGCTGAAGGCGGCACCTTCGTCAGCCAATCAGAGTTTACTGCGAGATCGCGTCCGGTCGATCAGAGCAAGAGCAGGCCGTTGCGGGCGTAGCTGTCGCGCGGCACCTCAACGAAGGCGATGGTCAGCTTCTCGGGTTTGACGTTCAGCTCCTCGCGCAGCACTTCGGTGAGGCGCTTGACGGCTCGCCGTTTCTGCTCGACGGTGCGCCCTGACCAGCATCGTGATCTGCACATGCGCCATAAGAGTTCTCCTCCAGACCGCGTCTTGTCGCCCTTAATTTACTTCGCCAGCTCGTATCCGGCGAAGAAATAACTCAGCTCGAAGCGCGCAGTATCTTCGGCGTCGGAGCCGTGCACCGCGTTCTTCTCGATGTTGGCCGCCCACTTCTTGCGAATGGTGCCCTCTTCGGCCTTGGCCGGGTCGGTGGCGCCCATCAGCGTGCGATAGTCGGCGATGGCGTCTTCCTTCTCCAGCGCCATGACGACGATGGGGCCGCTCGACATGAAGTTGGTCAGCGACTCGAAGAACGGCCGGTGCACGTGCACCGCGTAGAAGCCTTCGGCCTGCGACTTGGTGATGTGCAGCATCTTCATGCCGATGATGCGGAAGTTGTTTTGCAGAAGGGTGTGGATGATGTCGCCCGCCGCGCCTTTTTCGACGGCGTCAGGCTTGATGATGGAAAGAGTGCGTTGGATGGTTTTCATGAGTCTCGCTGTTCGCTTTCGCTATTCGCTTTTGTTTCCAATGCAAGATAAGAATCGGTTTGTCATCCAGATCGAGGACTTTCGTCCGAGTCGAGGGACCTGCTTTACAAGTTGGGAACAGCAGGTTCCTCCCGCTCGCGGCTGAGGCCGCTCGGTCGGAATGACAACGTCTAATGAGTTACCGTCACGCCCGTCGCTTTCACCAGCGTCTCGCCGATCTCGGCGGGTGACTTGGCGACGTGAATTCCGGCGGCTTCCATGGCCTTGATCTTCTCCGCCGCAGTTCCCTTCCCGCCGGAGATGATCGCGCCCGCGTGGCCCATGCGGCGTCCGGGAGGCGCGGTCTGTCCGGCGATGAATCCGATGACCGGCTTGCGCACGTTCTGTTGGATGAACTCGGCCGCCGTCTCCTCGGCGGTGCCGCCGATTTCACCGATCATGATGATGGCTTCGGTTTCCGGATCCTCGTTGAACAGACCGATCGCGTCCACGAAGTTGGTCCCGATGATGGGGTCGCCGCCGATGCCGATCGCGGTGGACTGCCCGATGCCGCGCGTCGTCAACTGGTACACCGCCTCGTAGGTCAGCGTGCCCGAGCGCGAGACGATTCCGACGTTACCTTCCTTGTGGATATGCGCCGGCATGATGCCGATCTTGCACTTGCCCGGCGAGATAATACCCGGACAGTTCGGTCCGATCAGCCGCGAGTTCTTGGTCTTCAGGAACTCCCAGACCTTCACCATGTCCATCGTTGGAATGCCTTCGGTGATGCAGACGATCAGCGGCACGCCGGCATCGGCGGCTTCCATGATGGCGTCGGCCGCAGCCGGCGGCGGAACGAAGATCACCGTCGCATTGGCGCCGGTCTTGGCGACCGCGTCGCTTACCGTGTTGAAGATGGGCCAGCCTTCGTGCGTGGTTCCGCCTTTGCCGGGAGTGACGCCGCCCACGACTTTCGTCCCGTAGAGAGCGGCGTTCTTGGCGTGGAAGGTCCCCTCGCGACCGGTCAATCCCTGCACAATCAATCGCGTTGATTTATCAACCAGGATGCTCATCGAACCCCCTTCGCCGCAGCGACGACCTTCTCAGCCGCGTCCTTCATGGTCTCAGCCACAATGAATTTCAGCCCGCTCTCTTTCAGGGTCTGGCGGCCCTGCTCCACGTTGGTTCCTTCCAGCCGCAGCACAATCGGCAATTGGATGTTGGTCTTGCGTGCCGCGCTGACGATGCCGTTGGCCAGCGTGTCCACGCGCAGAATGCCGCCGAAGATATTGATGAGCACCGCCTTCACGTTCTTGTCGCTGAGCAGGATTTCGAAGGCGTGGGTGACCTGCTCTTCGTTGGCGCCGCCGCCCACGTCGAGGAAGTTCGCCGGCATGCCACCGGCGTACTGGATGATGTCCATGGTGGCCATCGCCAGGCCCGCGCCGTTGACCATGCAGCCCACGTTGCCGTCGAGCTTGATGTAGTTCAGGTTGTACTTGCTGGCCTCGACTTCGAGCGGGTCTTCCTCGCTCAGGTCGCGCAGCTCCTTGATGTCGGGATGGCGATAGAGCGCGTTGTCGTCGAAGTTCATCTTGGCGTCGAGCGCGAACAGCCGGCCGTCGGTGGTGGTGATGAAGGGATTGATCTCGACCAGCGACGCGTCGGTTTCTTCCGCGGCGCGCGCCAGCGCCGTCATGAACTTCACCGCGCCGCCGATGTACTTGGCGTCAAGGCCCAGCTTGAATGCGATCTCGCGCGCCTGGAATGCTTGCAGCCCGAAGCCGGGAACGAGATGCTCCTTGATGATGGCGTTCGGATCTTTGGCGGCAACCTCTTCGATCTCCATGCCGCCCGCCGCCGACGCCATGAACACCAGCCGGCCCGGTCCGCGGTCGAGCACGATGCCGAGATAGAGCTCGCGCGCGATGGGCAGCGTCTCTTCGATCAGCAGCCGCTGCACCTTCTTGCCCTCGGGACCGGTCTGGTGCGTGACCAGTTGCATCCCGAGTATCTTGCCTGCCAGCTCAGCGGCTTCTTCCGCCGACTTGGCAAGCTTGACGCCGCCGCCTTTGCCGCGGCCTCCGGCGTGGATTTGCGCCTTGACGACAATGCCGGTCGCACCATCGTGCAAGAGGGCCTTGGCTGCGCTCTCCGCTTCTTCGCGGCTCTCGACCATTCGTCCTCGCGGCACGGCCACTCCGTACTTCGAGAGGATGGCCTTTCCCTGGTACTCGTGTATTTTCATTTTTTATGATGACCGCGGGCGAACCCGCACCCGTTGCTCCGGCTGGACGCGCCGGATTGTCTGCTCCTTAACTTAGAGGATTACACAAGAGTTACAAAACTGGTGATTGTATAGGACGGCAGAGACTGCGGGCAATGACAGGGATCACATTTGACGGTATGCCAAAAGCAGCATATCGTTGAACCGTGAGCACGCCGGGGTTCAAGTCTCCTAGGCCACAGACAGTTGTTTGGATGGGCAACTCGCTCGAAGTGGTCAGGACCTTCCCGAAAGCCGTGCGGGATGAAATTGGGTTTGCGCTCTACGAGGCACAGCTTGGCGACAAGCACGTCAGTGCTAAACCCCTTCGCGGGCTTGGGTCAGGGATTTTGGAAGTTGTGTCAGACCACCGCGGCGACACATTTCGAGCCGTTTACACAGTCCGTTTTAAGAACAGGATTTACGTTTTACATGCCTTCCAGAAGAAATCGAAAAGAGGAATCGCTACTCCCAGCCGCGAGATTGAACTGGTAAGGCAAAGATTGAAACAAGCAGTTGCACTAAACGAATTGCGCGAGGATTGAGTTGAATACCAAACCCAAACACACCGTAAGCAGCGGAAACGTTTTCGCCGACTTAGAGCTCCCCGGAGCCGAGGAGGCTCTGGTGAAAGCCGAGCTTGTTCATAAGATCATTTCCATATTGCGTGAACGCCGGGTGACCCAGGCCCAGGCGGCTGAGATTCTAGGAGTTGATCAACCGAAGATCTCGGCGCTAAACCGCGGACGGCTTTCCGGATTCTCCATTGAGCGTCTGCTGCGTTTTCTCGTGTTGCTGGGACGGGATGTCAGGATCACGGTGAGGTCGCGGCCGCGCTCCCGGAATCACGCGCGGCTGCTGGTCGCTTAGAAGCTAACGCAAGGCGGCTCGGCTCTTTACTGCTTCCTGCCCCGCGTTCCGTTCTGCCACTCCTCCCACAGCCCGAAGCCTTTCATCTGGTCGTCGAGATGAGTTTCCGGAAAGGTTGCCTCGACCTGGGCGCGGGTGAGGCGCGGTCCAATCCGTTGCGGCGCGTTGGCCAGCTCGAAGATCAACTCCGCGGCCATCGCTTCGTTCTTCTTCAACTGCGCGAAGTCAACCTTGTCGAAGGTGTCGGAGCTGGCGTGATAGTTGACCAGGTAGTTCGCCTCCACCTGGTTGGGCAGGATGGTGGGAACGCCTTCCATCATGAAGTCGTAGTTGTCGGTGCCGACGGTCGCGTCGTTCGTCACTGCGTTCGACTTCCACTGCGCGAAGGGTTGCAGCATGGGAGCCAGCGCGGCGTCCACGTCCTTGCGTCCTCCGGTGGAGAAGCTGGCGATCGCGCCGATGCCTTCGTCCAGCACGACCTCGGCGACAATGTTGTCGAGCTCATTCCGATGGGCGCGCACATAAGCCAGCGAGCCGAGCAGTCCCTCTTCTTCGCCGGAAAAAAGTATGAAGCGAATGGTGCGCTTGGGACGGACGCCGGCAGCCTTGATCGCTCGCAGCGAGTCAATGACCAGCGCCGCGTTGCAGCCGTTGTCGAGCGCGCCCGTGCCCAACTCCCACGAATCGAGATGCGCGCCGAGGATGACGATCTCGTTCGGCAGCTCGCTTCCCTTCAGCTCGGCCACCACGTTGCTGGTCGTGATCTTCGGCCCGATCTTGTTGGGCATCGAGATTGACATCTGCACTTTTTCGCCGTGGGCCAGCAGTCGCGCGATCCGCTCGGCATCTTCGCGCGCCAGCAAAACCTGAGGAATAACGTCAATCTCCCCATTCATGGTGTTGATGTGCCGGTAGAGCACGTCGTGCTCGCGGCTGGAGGTGAACGCGATGGCAAGCGCCTTCCCTTTCACCGCGCGATCGATAATCCCCGGAGCGCGATAGTACTCCTCGAAAAGGTCGTCCCAGGTCTTCAGGACGACGGAGTGCGCGAGCACGATTGCACCGGCGATGTCGCCAGCCTTGGCGAACTCTTCGGCAGTGCCCATGCCGACATCCACCACCCGCGCGGTCGTCGGCTTCAGCGGCGGTCCCCACGCAATGGAATGCGCGCGTACATGGAACTTCACCGGAGCCACGACGTTGACCTCGGTGTCGCCCTCCGCCCACGAGGTTGGGATGGTGAACTCTTCGGTGTGGACCGAGTCGGCGCCCGCAGCCTTGAATGCATCGACGCCCCACTGGACCGCCTTCTGCATGGCGGGCGTGCCGGGAACGCGCCCGCCGATTTCGTCGGTCAGCACGCGCAGGTTTTCCTGCAACGGTGTGGAAGGCTTGAGGGCCTCCTGCATGACGCGCTCATTGGACTGGGCGAAGGTGAGGCCGACGCTTACGAGAATTAGCGTCAGAGTTACGAGAATCAATCTGCATGGGCGCATGTGAGCGGAATTATACGGGAGTGGCTAATCGTAATACTCCAGCCCGAGGTGCGTGATCAGCTCTTCGCCCTTGAGATGGCGCAACGTGTTCTTCAGCTTCATCGACTGGATGAACAGGTCGTGCTCGGGATACAACCCCGGCGGCGTCATCGGCGACTTGAAGTAGAAGCTCAGCCACTCCTGGATGCCGATGCCGCGCAGCTCCGGCGAGCGCTTCGCCAGGTCGAGGAACAGCACCAGGTCGAGCACGATGGGCGCAGCGAGGATGGAGTCGCGGCAGAGGAAATCGACCTTGATCTGCATCGGATAGCCGAGCCATCCGAAGATGTCAATGTTGTCCCAACCCTCTTTGTTATCACCACGTGGAGGATAGTAGTTAATGCGAACCTTGTGGCAGATGTTGCCGTAAAGTTCGGGGTACAGCTCGGGCTGAAGGATGTGCTCCAGGACCGACAGCTTCGACTCTTCTTTGGTTTTGAACGAGCCGGGGTCGTCGAGCACTTCGCCGTCGCGGTTGCCAAGAATGTTGGTGGAGAACCAGCCGTTTAAGCCGATCATGCGCGCCTTGAACCCAGGCGCCAGGATGGTCTTAATGAGGGTCTGGCCGGTCTTGTAATCCTTGCCGCAGACGGGCGCTTCCATCTGCTTCGACAGCTCCAGCATGGCGCCGATGTCAACGGTCAGATTGGGCGCGCCGTTGGCAAAGGGCACACCCTCTTTCAGCGCGGCGTAGGCATAGATCATGGAGGGCGCGATGTCTTTGTCACTCTTCTGAAGACCCTTTTCGAATGACTCGAGCGACTTGTGCACCCTCCCCGCCTTGATGAAGGTCTCGGTCGAGCCGCACCAGATCATCACCAGCCGCTGGGCACCGCTGGACTTCTTGAAATCACGAATGTCGTCGCGCAGTTGCTCGGCCAGATCCATCTTGTTCTTGCCCTTCTTCACGTTGGGCCCGTCAAGCTTCTTGACGTAGTTCTTGTCGAAGACAGCCTTGCGCGGTTTGATCTTGGAGAGAAATGGCTTCACCTGGTCGAGCAGCGAGACCTCGAGGACGCCGGCGTTGCGCGCCGCGGAGTACATGTCGTCTTCAAAGATGTCCCAGCCAGTGAACACCAGGTCGTTGAGTCCCGCCAGAGGCACGAAGTCCTTGATCTTCGGCGAGCGGCCGTCGGTGCGTTTGCCGAGGCGGATGGTGCCCATCTGGGTGAGCGATCCAATGGGGCTGGCAATTCCTTTGCGCACGGCTTCGACACCCGCGACGAATGTGGTGGCCACCGCTCCCATGCCGGGAATCATGATCCCCAGCTTTCCTTTGGCGGGAGCGATTTCTTCTGGGGCGTTACTTGTCTTTTCCTGCTTTTTGCTTGCGCTCATGCTATCAGTCCGTTTCATGAAAGAATGTACAAACCTGTTATCTTCTCGTAACGCCGCACGCATTGCAATTGATGTGGCGCGAAAGGCCCTGTTTTCGTCTTGTGTGGCAATTTGAAGGATTTGTTGGAGGGCCATGGCTGAGGACAAAGTCGCAGTTATAACCGGAAGCTCCAGCGGCATCGGCCTGCTGACCGCGGTCGAGTTGGCGCGGAACGGCTGCCGCGTGGTCGCCACCATGCGCAACCTCTCGAGCAGTGGCAAGCTGGAGGAAGCCGCGCAGAAGGCCGGGGTTCGTGACCGGATTGACATGCGCAAGCTCGATATCACGGAGTCCGATTCTCTGCCCGGCGTGGTAGAAGCGATCATCCGCGATCGGGGACGGATTGATGTGCTGGTGAACAATGCCGGCTTCAGCGTGGCGGGATTCGCCGAAGATATGACGCTCGACGAGCTGCGCCACCAACTGGAAACCAATTTCTTCGGCAATGTGGCAATGACCAAGGCGGTGTTGCCGATCATGCGCGGGCAAAAGTCCGGACACGTCATTACCGTGACCTCCGTCGGTGGAGTCCTGGGACAGCCGATGCTGAGTGCCTACTGCGCATCGAAGTATGCGCTCGAAGGCTGGAGTGAGTCCCTGCGCATTGAAACCCACTCGCTCGGTATTCGAGTGTCGTTGGTCGAACCCGGAGCATACGACACTGACATCTGGGAGCGCAACGTAGTGATCGCCAAGGGGTCCCTCGATCCCGCGTCGCCTAACAAGGAACGCAGCCAGCGTTTCGCCGAGTTCGTAAAAAGCAGCGCCAAACACCGGCGCGACGCTCGCGAAGTAGCGCAACTGATTGTTCGTATCGCGCGCGATCCGAATCCCAAGCTGCGTTATCTGATCGGCGCCGATGCCAAGATTCAGGTTTGGCTGAAGAGACTGGCGCCGTGGCGAAGGTACGAACGCATCGTGGCGAAAACGGTGAAGATTGATTGAAAAGCCGCCAGCATTCAGCAAACAAGACGCAGGAAAGCAAAACGCTTGAATGCTGAAAGCTGAGGGCTGACGGCTCTCCTAATCCGCCGCTTCTCCCGCTTCCCTGCCCACCCGATGCTGAAGGTGCGACCACACAAAGAAGACTACCGCTGCGATAATCACTACCAGGATCACCGCGTCCAGGCGGTGGAACCACATCTTCAAGCGTGGGTCCTTGTCCCACTGTTCGCCTAGCCTCATGCCGATGTATGCCAGAGCAAAGCACCACGGCCACGAGCCAATAAACGTGTAGGCGTGGAACTTGAGCCGCGGCATACGGGCGATGCCGGCAGGCAGCGCGATGAAGGTGCGGATGACGGGCAGCAGGCGCGCGATCAGCACCGCGATGGCGCCCCGCCGTTCGAAGAAACGATCGGCGATATTGAGTTCGCGATGGCTGAGAAAGATGTAGCGGCCATAGCGCTCGACCAGCGGACGTCCCCCGAAGTATCCGATCTCGTACGCCAGCACCGAGCCCAAGTTGCAGCCGAGGGCTCCCCAGGTTGCCACCGCCGGCAACGAGAAGCGGCCGGTGTACACCAGGTAGCCCGAAAACGGCATGATGATTTCCGATGGCAGTGGAATGCACGCTGACTCAATGGCCATCAGCAGCATCACGCCGCCGTAACCGCCCGCTGAGATGACGCTGACGATCCACGCCCCAACTATTTCCAGAATGTGAGCAATCATTATTGTGTAGTGCAGACCTTCCCCTGAATTGTTATCGCGGAAGCTTTCCGTCCATCCACTCGGCCAGCTTCGCCACCGGGCAGCGCAAGCCCACAAAGAACTGCCCGAAGGCTGCATATTCGGCGCTCACCTGATCGAAACGCATTTCGTAGATGAGCTTCTTGAATACCAGGGGCTCGGGTGCGAACAAATCCACGCCCCACTCCCAATCGTCGAAGCCAATGGAGCCGGTAATAATCTGCTGCACCTTGCCTGCATAGCGGCGGCCGACCACGCCGTGCTCCTCCATCTGCCGTTGACGATCTTCGATAGGCAACATGTACCAGTTCTTGTTCTCCCCGCGCTTGCGATCCATCGGATAGAAGCATAAGTAGCGACTGTCAGGAATCTTGGGATACAACCGCGGATGCATCGCTTGACGCTGACGTTCTATGGTTTCGTGCATTTCCTTGTTCCACTCCTCGGACAGCGGCACAATACCGCGCTCCGTGAGCTGACGGAACAGCTTCACACTGGAGTCGTACAATCCCAACTCGATGACCGACAGATACGAATGTGTAGGCTCCAAAAACTCCTGTAACGCGGTGCGGTTCAGGTGCAGCTCAGCCGCGTTGAGGTCGTCGAAGGAGTCGCGGAAATGCACCAGCATCAGGTCGCCCTTGTGTCCCAGCATGGAGTAGACCGCGCTCTGCCCAGCTTCTTCACTCGGGGACAACGCAGCGGTCGCTTCGGCTACGATCTCCGCCTGCCGCGCCGGACTCAGCTTGCGCCACTCCGGCCAGCGGAAGCGGAACATCTGATGCAGCACGCTCAGCCCCTCGAGGGTGAGCGGCATGGCTGGCAGTTCGGTGGACAAAGCCTGGACTCCGGCATTACTGGACGCCATCGAGAAACTCCAACTGTCGATTGATGCTGATGCTAAAGTCATTGTAATCTGCCCGCAGGAGAATGACCTCATGCCACGCGGCATTACACCTCGGCGGCCCTCAAGAACAGGACGCCAAGACAAAGTTGACAGCGCGCCTTCGCGCGCAAAGACCAGGTTTGCCAAGGCGGCTCCAGTCCTGAAGAAAGTGGCGAAAGCTGTCGCGCCGAGTGCAGCAAGAACAGTGGCGCCGAAGAAGCCCGCCGCCAAGACCAAGGCTGCCACAGTGAAGGGCTACAACCCGCTCGCTCCAGCGCGAGTTAGCGAGATACTCAAGCGCCTTGATGAGCGCTATCCTCTCGCTACCTGCGCACTGCATCACAACAGCGCTTGGGAACTCCTCGTCGCGACCATTCTCTCGGCGCAATGCACGGACGTGCGCGTCAACATGGTCACACCGGTGATCTTCGCGAAGTATCCGACGGTGGAGGCATTCGCGGCACTCAATCCCGAGGATCTTGAACCCGATATTCGCTCCACCGGATTCTTCCGCAACAAGTCGAAGTCCGTGGTGGGCGCGGCGCGCAAACTACTGAGCGAATTTGGCGGCCAAGTTCCTCGCACCATGGACGAGTTGCTGCAAGTACCGGGCGTCGCGCGCAAGACAGCGAACGTGGTGTTGGGCACTTGGTTCAAGATCGCCGACGGGGTCGTGGTGGACACGCATGTACAGCGCATCTCGCGGCGTCTGGAGCTGACGAAGAACGATGACCCGAGAAAGATCGAGCAGGACCTGATGAAGGTGATCCCGCGCAATAAGTGGATCGTCTTTGCGCACCAGATTATCCTGCATGGACGGGCGTTGTGCATCGCTCGCAAGCCGAAATGCTCCGATTGTCCGCTGGAGAACCTGTGCCACGCCGCTGACAAGACTTGGAGCACGGTCGACATCCACAAAACTTGAGCAGCCCTGAAGTGCACCCTCATCGTTGCAGATGCTGCATACGGAAGGGGACCTCGACCACGGCCTCCAGCGCAACCGGTTCGCCATTTCTCGTACCCGGCCGGAAGCGCCAGCGCGCCAGGGCCCGCGCGGCGGTGTCGTCAAGCCGTGAATCCAGACTGTCGAGCACCTTAATGCCGTCCACACTTCCGTCGGCCCGGATCACGGCATAGAGCGTCACCGTGCCTTCCACCTTGTCGCGCAACACGTCCGGCGGATAGGCGGGATCGACCTTCATGGTAGCAACCGGCGCAGAGAGTGCAGCCTTGTCGTCGCTCTGTTTGAGTTCGGCAAAGTGAATGATCCAGCTTCCGGTGGAGGAAGTCAGGTTCGGCATATTCATGACCAGCTTGTAGTAGCGCTTGCTGCCGAAGACCCTCTGCTCAATGGAGCGGTCAGGATCGTCTGACAATGTGGGAGGTGGCGGAGGCGGCTGCCGGTCGCGAATGCTGGGGATGGAGGGCTTCATGGCAGCCGCGATCATCGCCTTGCGCGCCTCGGCATCTGGATTGCCGCTCCCAGACGACCTCGTCGGCGTCCCCGCGACCGCGGAAGTGGTCGCACCCGGCGGAGCGGCACCGACGCTAATGCCGGGAGGCAGACCGTTTCCGGCTCCAGAACCTTTCCCACTGCCGCTGCCCGTGCCGGTAATGTTGGGCGTTCCCGGCGCATCCGCCTTGCCGCCCGGCGAGGCGTGGAATTCGCCGCTACGGTTGCCAGAGGGTATGGCCACAGGCCCGTGCACGTCAGCCGGATTCAAACCCAGCGCAATCAATTGACCCTGGCCTTTCGTCGAGGTAACTCCCTGCACGTTCGGCGAAGGCGCCGGAGCGGCCTTTGCTGCGGGGTTCTTGGTGGCGTTGTCGCTCACGCCGGTAGCTCGCTGCGGCGGCACGGAGAGCTTGGGAGCCGCCACCTGCGGTTCCATCTGCGCCATGTTGAGCTGCCCGGTCTTCAGCTTCAGTTGGTCGGATGTCAGGGCAGGCTCGACTACAGATGGCTGGAGCTCGGGGGGCATCTGCAACTTGGGCTTCACCTGGGAAACATCGGCGGCGGGTCCAACCACCTGCGGATCGAGTTGCGGGACCTTCAGTTGCGAAGCCGAACGCGCCGAAGCGGCAATCGGCTGAGCCGCGGGGACAGCGGTCCAAGCCACAATGTTGGGCAGAGGTACATCCTTGTTGAGCTTGACTTTGGGCGGCGTGACGATGGTCTGGTGATTGTTGTCCGGCTCGGGTGGAACGGAAAGGATCTCCTGCTTCGCCAGCTTTGGCTGGCCTTTGCGCGGCTTCATCTCCGCCTTGTTTCCGGTTTGGATGGGCGGCAGATATTCGCTGACGGGGTAATATTCGATCTTGGTGTTGTCGAATGGCGATTGCAGCTTCGGCGCATGCTTGAACAGCGCGAGGGTGCATATCAGGTAGACGATGGTGATGAAGGCGATGTGGCCGGCGTAGGATTCGAAAAAGCGCTCGGCGTCGACTCCGGTACGAATAAAGTAGTTGGGCCGCAGGGGAACCGGTTCCGCCGTGGTCTCCATTGGAGGCGGCTCGCGGCGCAGCAGCAAGTCGCCAAGGTTGCGCAGAAAAACGCGCCGCCAGGGCTCCAGTTCGCACAGCAACACCGGAACTTCGTGCGCTGAAACTTCGCGCTGGGGCTGGGCTACTGTACTCTCTGACATCATTCTCTGCCGCGGGGTAAGTGACTCGGATTATAACGGAAACGTGTGCCCGTCGAGGTGCGGAGCATCGCCAATTAGTCGTATCTTGCGGGGTGCGCCTCCGCTCACAATGTCCTTCTTGGTAATCCAGCGCCTTCATGCAATGATGTTCATCACAGGAACGCTCATGGTATCTCTCTATCTTCTTCTGCCGGCTCTCGTCCTCTCGCTTTTGACCCTCACGGGGGCCCAGCAGCAACCGCCTTCCGCGCCGGCCAAAGCCGACGATCCTTCGGGCATGTACTCGTTCCTGAAGGACGGCGAGTTCGTCCAGTTGACCCTCGACGACGGCGTTCTTTCCGGATACGTCTCGCGATTTGGCGAATCCGACAGCGATAAAGGGACGTTCATCGACCAGTTCTTCGACAAGGCGTCGCTTGATGGCAACCGGCTGGCGTTTACCACCAAGACCGTGCACGGCACGTGGTACGAATTCACTGGCGTCATCACGATAACGCCCGGCAAGCAGCCACCGCAGGAAGCCTATCGCGTCATCAAAGGCACCTTGATCCAACACACGACCGACGCCAACAAGACGGACAAGCCGCGGCAGCGGGAAGTCGAGTTCAAGTCTTTCCCGCAGGACCTCAGCAAACCGTAGGTACTTCATCTCGCCAAGACTCTCTCCGCCAACTGCTGGGTATGTTGGAAGTCTTTGGACAGCAGGCTGGCCTTTGCCATGGCTTCCCGCGCTTCCTCTTTGCGGCCAGTTTTTTCCAAAGCCTGCGCCTGCAAAACGTAGACCCAATCCAGCGCCTCGACCTTCAGCGCGTTCGAGTACGCCGCAATGGCGGTATTGAAGTCTCCCAACTTGTGCGCCATGAGTCCCAGGCCCAGCCAGGACTCGCCGTCACTCGGATTCAGATCCACCGCCTGACGATA
The DNA here is from genome assembly GCA_963798005.1 of uncultured Acidobacteriaceae bacterium. Taxonomy (GTDB): domain Bacteria; phylum Acidobacteriota; class Terriglobia; order Terriglobales; family Acidobacteriaceae; genus Bog-257. Next base: position 55,497 of record CAWCRZ010000012.1, read on the forward strand.
GCTATCGCGGGCATCCGTATAGTCCCCCAGCTTGCGATAGGCGTGACCCATATTTCGGAAGGTCTGCGCCCGTGTGGGAGCGTTCAGCCGGGCCGTGTTTTGGGTCATCGCTATCACTTTCTTGTAGTACTCGACGGCACCTGAAAGGTCGCTGTGCCCCTGCTCGTAAGCACCGATATTCATGGTGCTATCCGGGTCAAGCGGGTTGATTGCCACCGCTGCGCGGAAGTGCTGCATAGCCTCCTCCTCTTTTCCGACATTGAGCAGAGCGTGCCCGAGATTGTTTTCGGCGACCCAATTGTCGGGGCTGGCCTGCAGCGCTTGCGACTCTACACTCACCACGCGCGACCACAGCGTCACGTTGTCTCCCCAGTAACCGAGTTGCCGGTGCGTCACCACCATAAGGGCCAACAAAGCTACGACACTTACACTCGCTTGCCAAGCAATAGGAACTCTCTGCTGCTTGGCCCAGTCCGCCCCTCCCCAGCAGATCATGATGAACAGTCCCACAAACGGCAGATACGCATAGCGGTCGGCCATCGCCTGCACGCCGACCTGGACGAGGCCGATCATTGGCACAAGAGTTCCGAGAAACCAGAGCCAACCTACCAGCAAATAGCGGCGGCGATGCCGTTGCGCGACGGCCAAGGCGGTAATCGCCAGCAACAAAACGAGTGCCCCGAAAACCTGCCAGGCCCGTAAAGAACTTCCGGGATGGGGGTAGAGCAAGGACAACTGCGAAGGCCAGAAACACTTTCCCAAGTAGCGCGCGTAGGCAACAATCGCGTTCTCTATGCGAATTGGGAGCGGCTGCCAATGCGGGCCACTCATCGCGCCGGACTCGTGTTGCGCTATTACGGTGACGACGGCACTGGCTAGGGACAACGCCAGCAGCGGGAGCTTCTCCAATACCAGCCAGGAAAGGCTTTTTGGCGGGATCGCATCGGTTTCGGGCGCAGACGGCACATCGGCCGCGAACATTCTTTGTAACGGCCAATAGTCCCAAAGCAGCAGAACAAATGGCAGGGTCACAACTTGCGGCTTAGCCATCAATCCGAGCGCATACAGCAAAGCGACAACACCGTAACGGCCGAGACGAGGCTCGCGGGCGTACCAGCGATATGCGCCCAACGCGAGCAGGAGGAACATCATGCTGAGCAGGTTCTTGCGCTCGGCAATCCAGGCTACGGACTCGACGTTGATGGGGTGAAGGGCAAACAGGGCCGCGACCATGGCGCTGCGACCCACAAGACCCGTTGCTTTTTGCAAGACCCAGAACAGCAACAGCACGTTCAGCAGATGCAAAACCAGGTTTACGTCGTGATGACCCGCTGGATTGAGTTGAAACAACTGGTAGTCGAGAGCGTGAGATAGCCAGGTCAGGGGATGCCAATTGGAAGCATCGAAGCTGGTGAACGCCCACGCCACTGTCGCCCACTGCAGCCCGGCGTGCACATGGGGGTTGTACACGACGTATAGATCATCATCGTAATTGAGAAACGGATGGCCGCTGACGGGGTAATAAATGGCGAGTGTAGCCGCCACCAAGAGCAGCCCGATGAGCAGCTGTTTCTTCGCCGGTGACGCCAGCCAGCCAGCCTCGCGCGATGAGCTGCGCTTCTTTTTCTTCTTTACCTGCACGCCAGCCGAATTCACTCTCGCTCCCGTTATCCTCGCTACTCGCCGTCATGACATCTCCCTTACGCCGTGACCACCGCCGCCGTCCTTCGCGCCGCCTTCTTCTGCTCCTTCTGCAAGACCGCCAACTGCTTGCGCAGGATACGAACGGCATTGTCCACGTGCTTCTCCTGGAGCAGAAACGGCGGCAGAAAGCGTAGCACGGTGTCCTGAGTCACATTGATGAGCAGCCCGTTGGCGTGCGCGCCCTCGAGCACCGGCTTGCCGGGTACAGTCAATTGAAGCGCCTGAATCATGCCTACGCCGCGTGCTTCCACGGCAATATCGAATTTGTCCACCAGCTCCTTCAGCTTTTGCGAAAAATACGCGCCGACGCGGCGCACTTGCTCCAGTAGATGCTCTTCTTCGAGGATCGAAAGATACTCGAGGGCGACGCGGCATGCTAGTGGGCCGCCACCGAAGGTAGTGCCGTGCTTGCCGGGACCAATGTGTTGCGCGAAATCCTCCTTGGCCAGAAACGCGCCCATGGGCAGGCCGGCGGCCATCGGCTTGGCGATGCAGACCACGTCGGGCATGACGCCGAAGTGTTGGAAGGCGAAGAGCTGGCCGGTGCGCCCCATTCCGCACTGGATCTCGTCGAAGATGAGCGCCGCGTGGTGCTGATCGGCGGCCTCGCGGCAGGCGCGCAGAAACTCCGGTGAGGTCACCTGAATGCCACCTTCGCCCTGGATGGGCTCCAGCACGATGCCGCAGACTTTCTCGTCCATCGCATTGCGCAGGGCTTCGATGTCGTTGCGCGGTACGAAGCGCACGCCTTCCAGCATGGGATCGAAGTCCTTGCGATACTTCGGCTGGCCAGTGAGGGCGAGTGCGCCCATGGTGCGTCCGTGGAAGGAGTTGTCTAGCGCGATCACGATCGACTTATCCGGCCCACCGTTGGCGTGACCGGCAGCGCGCACCAGTTTCAGCGTGCCTTCGATGGCCTCGGTGCCGCTGTTGGAGAAGAACGCGCGGTCAAGTCCCGATTTGATACACAACTTCTCGGCCAGCAACCCCTGGTACTCGTTGTAATAAAGGTTGGAAAGATGGATGACCTTGGTGGCCTGGTCGCGAATGACCTTCACGATGCGCGGGTGGGCATGGCCGAGGGCGTTGACGCCCAGCCCGGAGAGCAAGTCGAGATAGCGTTTGCCCTCGACGTCGTAGACGTGCACGCCTTTGCCACGCGCCATGGCAATGGGATAACGGGCGTAGGTGTTGAGCAGGTATTTCTGTTCGCGTTCGACAATCTCTTGGTAAGTCACTCGGAAGACCTCGGGAGTTTCATTGTAGCGCTGGACGCAGGAGATCGCTTTGAGACCGCAGACTTACCTTTTTGGGTGGATATCAGGTGTATACCCTTCCATTTCGCGCTTTTAGAATCAGTAGCTTGGGGTGAATTTCGAGGCACGCCATTGACCTTAAAAGAGTTATCGCAAAATATTGAATTGTCAGGGTTTACGGGAGAGCCAGTTCGAGCTTGAGGATTGCCAGCCTCAGGCTGGGTTCCCGTTTTCCGAGCCTTCATGGCCTCCATGTAGCGCGCATTGGCGGCCATTTGTTGCAGACCGTAGCGGATGAGACGGGCGCGCGCCGGGTCAGGGCAGCCGCCGGCAAGCGCCATCTCTACTCTCTTCAGGTGCGCCTCGATGCCGGACAGACTGCCATCGAGCGCTTGGTGAAGCGCCACCCACAGAGGCGCCGCAGATTGCGCCAGGTGCGCACGGGGTGTCCTTTATAGCGCACATGAAAATAACAGTAGCCTTCCCCGCGCAGCGCGGGCGAGTGGCAGGAGATTCCGTCTTCCTTCACATGATGACAAAGCTCTAGCATTATGATTGCCACCTCGATCTGTCCGCCAAGAAGCGGCCGTCTGGGTGGAGCGGCGCTTCCGTTGGATTGCTCCCATTACTATCCTCTGTCTTGTCATCCTGAGCGGAGGTTCGGGCGGCTCCGCCGAGCGAACCAAAGTCGAAGGACCCCTATGCTGGCAAGTACTATCCTTCCGGTATAGAAGTCCCTCGACTCCTCAGTCGGCCGCTTTCGCGGACGACCTCGTCGCTCGGGATGACAGACTCATGAAGCATGGTCGCTCAAAAAGCAATCCGAGTCACGGGCGCGTGATGACGCGCTATCTGACGCGTAAGCCATCGCAGACAAAAAAGGAACCACACTCTCGGCACACGAATGCCGACGCCGTATGGTTCGCCTCAAACCGAACGTAGCAGTAAGGCACCGTGGTGTCTGTGACCGGGCTCACAAGGGGATGTGCACGGGTTCAGTTACACTTTTTGCATGTTGAGCGAAAAGCAGTTTCGCGAGCGCGCCACCGTTGAGTTGCGGGAGATAGGCAAGCAGGTCGCCGGTCTGGCGACGGACCGCGACCTCTATCGCAAGTTGGAACGCGTGGTGATCGCGCAGAACTCCCGCTTGCGGGATTCCCGAAACCCCTTCTTCGACATGGTCCGCGGCGCATATGCCGATGCCATGGCAGTGCGCGTGCTTCACCTGCTCGACGCGGACAGCAGCAGCGGGCTATCGTTCCGGCGAGTGCTGGCGCAAATCGGCGAGTATCCGCAACTGCTGCATGACAAAGTTGGAGATCGCGAGTTCGCTAACGATTGTGCAGCGCTGGAGCGCGCAGGGGAGAGCCTGAGAGAAGCGTGGGACCCGTCTTTCTCACCGCGCGAACGGACGCCCTCGGCGCTGGCCGCGACGCATCGCGCGCTCGACGAAGCTGTCGATGCGATGATGACGACAGTCAAAACCTATTACTGGGTGGTGGCGGAGGGCCATCTCGACCTGGAGCCTAGCTACGCGGAGGACCCGCTGGCGATCTTCGGGTTTGCGTGGATCGAGCGGAAATAAACAGAATCATCCCGCAGGGTTGCGTCTGGTGGAAAACGGGGCCGGGCCTTGAAGTGACGCTCGCCGCCCGGCCGCAGGAAAATTCGCACTAGGGAACGGTTACGCCCTTTCGGGTCTGGTTAGTACAGCAATCGACGTCGTAGTAGTAGGTCGCGTTCGGTAGCTCGTTTGCGGGCTTCAAGTACGTAGTCTTTCCCGCGGGTGGAACCTGAAGCGGAGGGCCGTCGGTAAACGGCCATGTGCCGTCCTGGGTCAGATTGCAGGTGGTCGTGGCCGAGGGCGTTGAAAAGTTCACCTGGTCGCCCGGGCTTCCGTTCCAATTATTGCACACTTGAACATTGTGCACGGCCATTGCTGTTCCTTTCTTTTCGTGTTTTTCGGGTTTGCGTTCGCCGTATTCTGCCATGGTCGCTTCCTTTCTTTCGCACTACAGATATCATACGACCGAACCCATGATTCACCCGCCGCCGTATGGTCCGCCAACCTAGCGAGACGATTGTACCTTTTCGGTTAGTTGTTTGTATCCGGGGTTATTGTCGAGATTTCTGAACTCGGGGATACCGACGATCTTGCTCGCAGGATAGCCCGCTTGAATGGCCTTCCCCAACCATTCGACTGCCACCCCCGATTCTCCGAGATGATTGTAGACCGATGCTGCGTCCACCAGGACTTCCTTGTCGTTATGTCCATACTGCAGAGCTTGCTGCAAGTAAAATAAGGCATCGTCACGCTGGCCTAATACGGAATAATAGTTGGCTAGATTGCTGAGCACATCGGAGTCATGAGGATTGACCTTAAGTTCTTCGCTTGCTAGCTCTACCGCTTTGCGATAAGCGGTTAACGCTTCATTCTTAAGGCCGGCATAGTAGCGTGCCTCGGCGAGATTTCCCCAGGTGACATATTCCCGTGGATTCAGCTTGATCGCTTCTTCGTAGGCGGCGGCCTCGTCGCCGAACCGGTTGAGTCCGCCGTATGCCACTCCGAGATTGACATAGCCCGCGTAGGAAGGCCGGATCGAGATTGACTTCCTTAACGCCTCAATCGATTCCGGGTAGCGACCCAGGTAGTTGTAGGCATCGCCCAAGTTGACGTACGCTCCGTATCCTTCGGGCGCCAGTGCAATCACCTTCTGGAACATCTGTACAGCTTTGTCGTATTGGTCACGGCGAAGATAGAACGTTCCCAGAGAGTTGTAGCTGTAGGGACTGTTAGGATGGGCCTCGATGGCGCGCTGATAAGCTTGTTCGGCCTCGGCGATAACCCCCTGGTGCTCGTAGGCGAGCGCCAGTCCGACGTAGGCATCTTCGTTGCCGGGTTCGAGGGCCAGCGCCTGCTGGTACTCGGTGACGGCGTCGCGGTACTGTCCTGTACCGTCTGCGACCAAGCCCAGACATCTATGGCCCTCGGCTCCAGCGTTGCCCAGTGTGACTGCGTTGTCGCACTCCTGTTTGGCCAACGTAGTCCAGTGTTTGTCCTTGGTCAGCCAATACTTTCGCCAGTAGGCTTCGCCCAGGGCGGCCTTGGCGCCGCCGAAGTTGGGATCCACCTTCAGCGCTTCTTGCAACATTAAGATGGCGTTGTCAACGTTTTCCGCGTTGGCGAAGTTCAAAAGGTATCCGCGGGCCTGGAGATAATAGTTATACGCGGTGGGATTGCTGGTGCCGTGAATCTTAAGAGCTGTCTGCTCCTCCGGCTGGAGCTTGAGCTGCAGTGCTTTTACCGCGCCCGCCGCTACGTCATCCTCAACCGAGAAGGCATCCGTCGCGGGAACGGTAACCGAATCGCCTCCCAGAACGCTGCCGTTTTGGGCGTTAAGCAGCGAGTAGCTCACTCGAATCAACTCCCCCGATTGCTCCAAGGTAACGGCCAGACCGAGGTTCGCGCCAAACTGCTTGCGTGCGTCCGCCAGCGAGGTAACGCCTCGCTCCTGGAGGTTACGGGCGGGGATCACCTCCAGCGCGCGGTTTTCACTCAAGCGTGCCAACTTGGCAGCCACGCTCTCCACCACGCCCTGGCCCAGGGCAGTCAGTTTTTCGTCACCGGCGATGGGCTTGAACGGCAGCACGGCCAGCACCGGTGCCTGGAGGAATGCAGATGCCGTCCCCGTCCCGGTCACGGTCTGACTCTTCCCCGCCAGAAGCCGCCGCGCCGGGGGATAGAATGCGAAGGTAGCGCCCGCAATTGCGACCAATCCGAACACCACAATTCCAGCTATGATCCCCGCATAGCTGCGGCGGGGACGTGCCGCCGGAAGCCATGCCGACTTGGATGCCTCCGCCACGTAGCGGCGGAATTCCGAGGTGACCTTGCTCTTGCTCAGCGTCAGAGTTTCATCCGTCGCATCCGGAATGACGATCGTCGCTCGCGCCTGTTCCAGGTCGCGTAGCACCTCGGCACAATTTTGATAGCGTTTGTCCGGGTCTTTGGAGAGCGCGCGATAGACAATCTGCTGGAGCTCGAGGGGCGCGCCCTCAAGCGAGCCCGGCGGTTCATTCAAGACGGCCAAAATCGTCGCCGAAAGAGTGTCGCGCTTGAAGGGGTTCTTTCCCGTCAGCATCTCGCTCAACACCACGCCCAAGGCCCAGATGTCGCTCCTTTGGTCGATCGGCTTGCCCATGGTCTGTTCGGGAGACATGTAACTGGCCGTCCCGACCGTACCGTGGGTGAGAGTCGCCGTGGTCTCGGTCACGTGCGCCAGACCGAAATCCACGATCTTCACCACGCCACTCCCGGTGAGCATGACGTTGGAAGGCTTTACGTCACGATGCACGATGTTGTGACTGTGCGCCTCGGCAAGCCCTCTGGCGATCTGGGTGGCGATGTCGATTACTTCCGGGAGCGGAATGTCGCCGTGAAGGTGAATGCGCTCGGCCAGGGTACGGCCTTCGTAGAAGGCCATAATGATGAAGATGCGGCCGTCAGGGGTCTCATCGATCCCATGGATCGCGCCAATATTGGGATGGTCGAGCGAAGAGGCGATGCGGGCTTCCTTCAGTATCCGCTGCTTGTCCTTCTCGCTCGCGTTCAGCCCCAGCGGCAGAAACTTAAGGGCAACGAAACGCTCCAGCTTCAGGTCGCGAGCGCGATAGACGACGCCCATGCCACCAGCGCCAGCTCTTCCTAGAATCTGGTAGTTTCTGGCGACAATCTCTCCCGTCGAGAGTGGACTGGTGAGCTCGGACATTATGGTCTTTCTGCCGGCAACGGGTGAAGACGAGATGGCCGCAGCCGCGCGGGTTGCCGTGGCTTAGGTCGATACTACGTCCGGCTAGTTTGAGTTTCAAGCATGCAGTGTTCCCAGTTGTGCGCTGGCTGACCATCATCATGCCTGGACTTCTCCGAGCCCGCCGATCCGCGCGTCGGAACCTTAGGTTTTTCGGCGAGGGGCAATTGGTTCTTTGGGAGAACACGTGGGAAACGACAAGCCGATCCGCGAGCAGACCAACAAAGGTCTATTCACCCGCGGATCGGTAACGCGTGAGGCTATTTGTAAGTGGCGTTGGAGCGCGCCAGATAATCGCGATGCTGGCTGAAGTCCACCATGGAACCGAATGCCGGTCCGCCCAGAGGGTTCGCCTTCATCCTGTCCCGCAGCGCAGCGTTGACCTTGTCCAGGCCTTCCGCGTTAGCCGCGAGGTAGAAAATCCAAAACGTGCCGGGCGCCTGGGTGTGGATGGCTTCGACATCGATCTCGTACTCGTGGATCGTGCCGTCGGCGAGCATCTTCTCCATTAACGGCACCACCAGGTTCGTGCTGAGCATCTCCACTGCGTCGTCCGGCGCGTCCGCCTTTAATTTATAAGACGACCCGTGTGTATAAGCACCCTTCCACGATCCGGCATGCCAGTTGTAATGCCGGCTGACGTAAATGTTGTCCCAGTGTTTCGTCGCGCTAGTCAGGACGGGAGAAGCGGTATTGCCGGCCTTGTAAAACTGGTCCAGCACGTTGAGCAGCCCGGCCATGGACATTGCCGACCACCAATCGTCGTGGGTCGGGGTGTCGGGCTGGTGAACCAAGTTGGTATCGTAGCCATATCCCACAATTGTCCCGCTGGCGACGGCGCCGTCCAGGATTTTCTGGTCAGCCTCGTCTGCCTTTGCCATCTCGGCCCACTGCGCGCGAGGAAGCTCCCAAAGCCCGACGTAGGAGTACATCGGCGGTTTTTCTTTTGCCCCAGACGTCTGTGCGCCTGCCGGCACGGCCCAGACGGCAGCCATCGCGAGCGCGCATAGCCCTGCAAGAACCTTCCACAATTTCTTCCTGTTCAAGATTTTCATCCTCCGTAGTTTGATTTAAAGCCGCTCTTATTCAAGAAATGGCGCTTCGGCGTTACGCACACGGACGCCCACTCGGCGCGTCACCGTTACTGCACAATGCAACCGAACTCAAGCTCTTAGGAATGCGAACAGAAGGGCTCAGATAATGAATGGCTACGGGCGCGATCTTGCTGGCAGATAGGTTCCCAATCCAAATTTCTTACTTACATTTATATGCAACTGGAACTGGCAAACGAATTATGAGTGTAATAGCAGCGGAAAACAATTGGGCAATAGTGTTGACCTTTCCTACCCACTTCTCGGGTGGCAAAGCATCGTGGTGTTCCCACCTCGGTGCTACACAAGGTAACACGCCTGCTAGTCATCGCCCAACGACAGCAGAGTGGTCAGTAGTCGGGATGACGGAAGCTTCCCGCTAATCTCTTCGAGCAACCTCACGATCGCCAGCAGCGCTCGATAGACAAATATTCCCCCGCCGACAATAGCTAGCAGAATGGCTCCGAGCATGAGCACGGTCATTGTGCGCCTCCCGCCGCCGGATTAGCTTCACGCGCCCATCGCAGCGCGATTCACACCAAAGAAGGAACCAAGCGACTGACAATGCCATTCTACTAGTGGTAGCGATTTGTTCTAGCGCGCCGAGATCAGCGCGATCTACGACCGCCAAGTCCCTGTCATTTGCCCAGCTTTTGGAGTTTTAGAGTGAAGCTATCGAGTGAGGGTGATGGGCGTCGTCCCCCGGATCGAGTCGCTACACGCTCCCTGAACCATGTTCCCATCGGCGGAGATCTTGCCCGTGCACCTTCCGGTCGAACGACCGTTTGCATAAAAGTTGGTGTAGGAGCTCTCGGTTTCCAGTCCTGTTATCGTCCCACTACCTTTGGACATCCCTCCCGGCCAGGAGCCAGTGAACGTAAACGTGTACCCATGCTGCGATATTTGGTACGCAATGCCGGTGGAAGTGTCGTGCCAAATGCCGCTGATGTTTATAACCTGATCGCGCGGCTTCCCGAGTTCCGTCCAAGTTCCAGTCGCCTCCTGCACCGCTTTAGGTTGACTAGCTGCGGGCGTTGTCGTGGGATGATCGGATGTTGACTGCTCGGTTGTCGGCTGCGTTTGGGGAACATTACTCGAAGCAGGAACTTTCTCGGATTGTGTTGGTGGCGATGCCTTTCCCCGCGAGCCACCCCTCGCTGTCTCGGCAGGGGCGCTCTCGAGCACATCCGATACCATGAGATCAACTTTCGATCCGCTCTTTATCTTTTCCCCAGCGATCGGAAATTCCTGGAGTACGGTATCGCGCGCCACGCCAGCTTTCGGTTTCCGCTCTATGGCACCTACTCGAAGCTGGCTATCGGCGAGCGTTCGTCGAGCATCATCGAGCGACTCCCCGACCAAGGGTGGAATCTCGACCAGCGACGGCTGCGGCACCGGGGCGGTCACCTGTTTTGGCATGATCATGTAGGTCACAGCGAAGACTGCCACCACGGCGGCCCCTACCAGGGCGAGAATTGCTCCCAGAGGCTTCTTCCGCGGTAGGGGAGGAGGTTCCAGTCTTAGCCTCCGGGACCTTCATCTCGTTCGAAACTGTAACCGTCGATCGTCTTGCGGCCGCCGCTCCCGCCTCTGCCTGGCTCGAACTGCCGGCCACGTTCTCTGGAGCTTCGACATGCGGGCGCAGCGCCTTGACTAACAACTGAAGATCGGAGCTCCAGCGAGGGTGGGTCAACGCAACGCCGTTGCGGTAGGCCAGATCCTTGAGGTCATCAGGTAATTCTTCGGGGCGCGGCATTCTAGCGTCATGGACGAGTACAGGGATTACGGCTATGTCCCGCTTCAGTGCAGAGGCAGTTTCGAGGCGAACGAAGTCAGACGGATCGTCGAGGCGCCGTTGTCCCGCCTCATTCTTAGCATCGATCCACCCCTTACCGATGACCGCCAGCAGGACGCCGCAGGTGGCAACGCTCTCGTCAATCACCTTGCGAAAATCGCGCCCCGCCTCGATCGCCGCCACATCCATGAACACCGAGTTCTCGCCGAAGATAGCCACCAGATCGTCGAACAGGCGTCCCGCTTCGCCTTCCGAGTCATCGCGACGGTAGCTGACGAAGATCGCACGCATTTCGCTTCTCCTTGCAGGATGGGCCCGTCTTCGCAGATGTTGTAGCGAAACGTATCCCCTTTTGCCCTGCGGGTCAAGACTTTTAGGGCAGTGAAACTGCATGGCAGACTGCTCTATCGCGCCGAGATCAGCGCGACTGAGAGCAGAGCGCCCACGATGCCTGCGTTCTGCGTCGGGGAGAGACGCTCCTTCAGCAGCACGCGCGCCAGGATCACCGTACTGGCGGGATAGAGCGACGACAGCACGGCGGCGACGTCGAGGCGCCCATGGCGGGTGGCGGCGATGAACATGGCGTTGGCGGCGGAGTCGAGCAATCCGGAGAGGAGAATCGGAACGCAGCGCTGCCCGCAGCGATCGGGTGTCGCGCGGCGAGAACGCCACGATGATCAGCATCAGCAACGTAGAGGCGGTGCGCGCAGCTACCAGCGGCCAGAAGACTCCGTGGTGCCCGGCCTGCTTTCCGGCGACGAGGAACAGTCCGAACATCACGCCCGCCAGCACGGCCAGGCCGAGGCCGCGATGCGAATCGATTTCGCCGCTAGGCCGCGCCACCAGCCAGATACTCACCAGCGCCAGCGCGAACCCCGCCAGTTGAATGCGATCGGGCATACCTTCGGTGCGGATAGCGAACAGCACTGGCAGGATTCCGGTAATCACCGAGGCGACGGGTGCGACGATACCCATTCTTCCGATGGCGAGCGCCTTGTACAGCGCAGCAATGCCGAATGCGCCAGAAACGCCCGCAGCCACTCCCCACCATAAGGAAGAGCGCGGCGGAACTGGCTCGCCGGTGAGCCAGGCGAGGAGCAGCATGAGGACCAGGCCGCAGGCGTGCGCTCCGGCGACGACGCGAAACACGTTGGCGCGTTTGGTGGCGATACCGCCGGCGAAGTCGCCTCCGCCCCAGACTGCTGCGGCTCCTAAACTGAGGCCGGCGCCGGTGAGGGTTTCGAGGGTCATGGAGAAGTTATCAGTTTCCAGTTTCGAGTTTCCAGTTGACCGCAGACACTCATCATCTCATCCCGTGCGCTCGAAATCGTGGCGCTCAGTTCCGGCCCATGGGAAAGGTTTGGAACTCGGGGCTCCCGATTCACGAATCTATGATTAACGGGAAGTCGTGAGTTTCCAAAGCGTTAGATGGCACCAAAGTAACCTGCACTTTAGTAACTGTTGTTTATTCGGAATTTCACAGCAAAATCCCGAAAACAATAAGTCTTATACGGTTACTGTTCTATAATCTTGGAAGCTATTCATAATTAGCGGTTTAGCGATGAGCAGATGACGGTTGTCGTGGCAGCTAAGTTGCACTACGAGGAGGGGCACATGAGTGCGGACGCATCCGTGCGCCGACTTCACCAGCCACCTGCTCCGATGGCTCGAGACCTGCAAACGCGATTTTTCGCGGTCTTCCTGGCGCTGCTCAGCGTTGCGGCCATTGCCTTTGCATGGATCAATTTCCAGAAGGAACGAGAATTTGTCGCCCCCTATGACGGCGTTTGGTGGGTGGAAGATGGTGGTCACCTGCGCGCGGAGCGGGTGGATGTTGACGGGCCGGGACAAAAGGGGGGCATCAAGCACGGCGACCGCCTGGTTGCGGTGGATGGCCACGATGTAGTCAACGTGGGCAGCCTGGAACGCCAGATGTACCGAGTGGGCGTGTGGTCGAAGGCGAACTATTCACTGGTGCGCCACGGAGTACCGCTGGAAGCTCCCGTGATTCTGGCGCCCTCGGACCGTACCCTGTACGGCGGGTTGCGGCTGATTGCGCTGGTGTACCTGGGCATCGGCCTCTACGTTCTGCTGCGGCGTTGGACCGCCCCGAAGAGCACGCACTTTTACATTTTCTGCCTGGTCTCGTTCATCTTCTACGCCTTCCATTACACGGGGAAACTGAACGACTTCGACTGGATCGTTTATTGGACGAACGTTGTGGCCTGGTTACTCCAGCCGGCGTTGTTCCTGCATTTCTCTCTGGTGTTTCCGGAGCGCAGACGTTTTCTGAATCGGCGTCCATGGCTGGTTCCAGCCGTGTATGTGCCGGGCATGCTGTTGCTGGCGGCGCAAATTTGCGCGGTGGTGCTGTTCCAGCCGAGTGAGCAGCTTCGCTGGACACTCGATCGCGTCTCCATGTCGTACCTCGCCGGCTACTTTGTGCTGGCGGCGTTCGTTCTATGGGACAGCTATCGTCACGCCGAGACGTTCATCCTGCGCCAGCAGATGAAGTGGGTGACGCGGGGAACCATCCTCGCGGTCGCGCCCTTCACGGCGTTCTACGTCATACCTTACCTGTCGGGCAGTATCCCCACGCTGGCGATGAAAGTTTCGGTGCTGTCGCTGGTGTTCCTGCCGCTGACCTTCGGCTATGCCATCTTCCGCTATCGCCTGATGGACGTGGACCTCATCTTCAAGCGGGGCATGGCATACACCATCGCGGCGGGCGCCATCACCGCCGCCTACTTCGCAGCGGTGGGCGTGGCGTCGGAGCTTTTCCACCAGAACTTTCCCAGCGCCGGGCCGATCGGATTGATCATCGCCATTGCGGTCACCGCGCTGCTGTTTAACCCTTTCAAGAACTGGGTGCAGGATTATCTCGACAAGGTCTTCTATCGCAAACGCTACGACTACCGGAAAACGCTGATCGAATTCGGCCGCGATCTGAATTCGGAGACCGATCTCGACAAGATGCTGACGTCGATTGTCGATCGTCTGTCGCGCACGCTGCTGGTGGACCGGCTGGCCATCTTCGTTTCGAACCCCGAGGACCCGGAACAGTTCTCGCTGGCAAAGACGTACGGAATTGCGAATACGGGCGGGCTCAATCTCGACTTTCTACACGTGGAGCGTACGGAGTGGGAGGCCGGCCACCTGTTCTTCGACAACCCGCAGAACGCGGTGCGCGAGACGCCTCCGGCACGCGAGGCGATTCGCCGCCTGGACCTGAACTACTACATTCCCTGTACCGTGATGAACCGCATGATCGCGGTCCTGGGACTGGGCAAAACGGCCGACGGTGACTTCCTTTCCAGCGAAGACGTGCAATTGCTGGAGACGCTGGCCGGTTACATTGGCATCGCGGTACAGAACGCGCGCCTGTACAAGTCGCTGGAGCAGAAAGCCGGCCAGTACGAGCGCCTGAAGGAGTTCAACGAGAACATTGTCGAGTCCATCAGCGTGGGCGTGCTGGCGGTGGATCTGGAAGACCGCATCGAATCGTGGAACTCGCAGATGGAAGTGATGTTCGCGCTGCCCCGACTCCAGGCGCTGGGCCGCTCTCTGGCGGAAGTATTGCCTCCGGCGTTCCTAGAGGAGTACTACCGGGTGCGCCAGACCCCGGGGATTCACAACCTGTACAAGTTCCGGCTAGGCACCACCGCAGGGGACACTCGAGTGACCAACATCGCGATCGCGCCGCTGGTTTCGAAGGATTTCAGCGTTATCGGCCGCCTCATCATCGTGGACGACATCACGGAGCGAATCGAACTGGAGTCACAGCTTTCGCAGGCGGAAAAACTCTCGTCGGTTGGACTGCTGGCGGCGGGCGTCGCCCACGAGGTGAACACGCCGCTGGCCGTCATCTCCAGTTATGCCCAGATGCTGGCCAAGCAGGTACACGGGGATGAGAAGCAATCGGCGCTGCTGGACAAAATCACGCGCCAGACCTTCCGCGCGTCGGAGATCGTAAATAGCCTGCTGAACTTCTCGCGCACCTCCAGCGCCGAATTTGCCAACGTCGACTTGAACCGCGTGATCCAGGACACGCTGACGCTGCTGGAGCATCAGTTCAAGACGGCGCGCATCCAAGTACAGCAGGACCTGCAAACGGCGTTACCGCCGATCTACGGCAACACCGGCAAGCTTCAGCAGGTTTTCCTGAATTTGTTTCTCAATGCCAAGGACGCAATGCCATCAGGCGGCACGCTGAGCATCAGCACCAACAACGGCCACAAAGTACAAGTGGTGGTTTCCGACACCGGCACGGGCATCGCACAGGAACACATTCATCGCATTTACGACCCCTTCTTCACCACCAAGAACAAGCCGCAGACCAAGACCGGCCACAGCAGTGGCACCGGCTTGGGTCTTTCGGTGACCTACGGCATCATCCAGGAACATGCCGGAAAAATTCGCGTGGATAGCAAGCCCGGGATGGGCACCACGTTCACCATGGAATTCCCCCTGGTGAGGAAGGCGGTCAGTGCCTGATACCGCGGTGAGCCGCGAGGTCCCCAACCGCGAGGATTTTTCCTCGCTAGGCTCAATTCTCATCATCGATGACGAGGCCGCCATTCGCGAGTCGTTGCAGACCTTACTCGACCTGGAAGGTTACGAGGTGGAAACGGCGAACGATGGCAGCGAAGGTCTGGCCCGGCTGGCCGAGCGTCCCTTCGACCTGGTGCTGCTGGACTTCGCACTACCGGGGCGGAATGGCATTGAGGTCCTGCGCGACATCCGCGAGCTTGACGCCGAGTTGCCGGTCATCATGATTACCGCCTATGGCACGGTAGAGAACGCCGTGAATGCCATGAAGAGCGGCGCCACCAACTTCATCCAGAAACCGTGGGACAACGAAAAGCTGCTGGCGGACGTGCGCACGGCGGTGGGCCGGCGGCGCGCCGAAGAAGAAGTTGTCCAGCTAAAGCGCGCCCTCAAGCAGCGCTACAACTTTGAGCACATCATCGGCAAGAGCGACCCGATGCTGCGTATCTTCGACCTGGTGGCGCAGGTCGCTCCCAGCCGGTCCACCATACTGCTGCAAGGCGAAAGCGGGACCGGCAAGGAGCTGATCGCCAAAGCCATCCACATGAACTCACCGCGCAAGGACCGCGCGTTCGTGCCGGTGAATACCGGGTCCACGCCCGCGGACCTGCTGGAGTCCACGCTGTTCGGCCACGTCAAAGGCGCCTTCACCAGCGCCATCGCCAGCAAGAAAGGCCTGTTCGAGGTTGCCGACCGGGGGACGCTGTTCCTCGACGAAATCGGCACCATGAACCTGGAGACGCAAGCCAAGATCCTGCGCGTGCTGCAAGACCGGAAGTTCATGCACCTCGGCGGGGTCAGCGAAATCCAGGTGGACGTTCGGATCATTGCCGCGACCAACGTCGATCTGCGGCAGCAGGTGAAGGAAGGCAGGTTCCGCGACGACCTGTTCTACCGGCTGAACGTGATCACCATCGACTTGCCTCCGCTACGCCAGCGCAAGAACGACATCCCGCTGCTGGTGGAGCACTTTATTCTCAAGTTTGCCGAGGAGAACGGCCGACTTCCGCTGCGTCTGACGCCGGAAGCGCTGCGGCCGCTGCTGGACTACGACTGGCCGGGCAACGTTCGCGAATTAGAAAACGTGATCGAGCGCGCCGTGGTGCTGGCCACCGAACCCAACCTCACCGCCGAGTTGCTGCCCGATAACCTGGTTGGCCGCGGCAGCAAGTTCGCCCTCATGGACCACTCG
Source organism: uncultured Acidobacteriaceae bacterium (assembly GCA_963798005.1). Taxonomy (GTDB): domain Bacteria; phylum Acidobacteriota; class Terriglobia; order Terriglobales; family Acidobacteriaceae; genus Bog-257. The sequence goes on from CAWCRZ010000012.1 coordinate 71,891, forward strand.
CCCGATGCCTCGCTGTTCGAGATCATTGAAGACTGCGAGCGCCGCATCATCAGCGACATGCTGGAGAAGTGCAACTGGAACCAGACCGAAGCCGCCGACCGCTTCCGCATTCCGCTTTCGACCCTCAATCAGAAGATCAAGAGGCTGAACGTGGAGATCAAGAAGAACCACAAGGGGCGGGAGTAAACCGGCAGCCAGGGCCGCTCCTACGCTTTCGCAACAGACTAGAAAGAAACGGGATGCCTGCCCTCTTCCTGGCACAGATGAGATTCTAACGGACACCGTCAGCCATCATTTCGTAAGCTACTGCCCGTTCTTTGCCAGCACCATTCTGGCGCTACGTAATTCCGGCCGGTCCGAGTGCTTTCCGTCATCGCAGTTCTTCAGCAGTTGCGCATAGTAAGCATTCGCCTTTGCCGGTTGATGGGCCAGTTCGGCGGCGCGCGCAGCGCCGGCGAGGCCGTTGAAGCGGTTGGGATCAATCTGCATCGACTTCTGATACTCCAACAAAGCCTGTTCCGGCTGGTTGAGTTGTAGCAGCATGTCGGCCAGCATCTCGCGCGCAGGAATGTCGACTTCCGCTTTTCCCACCTTGTCCTGAGTGTCCGCTACCTGGCGCATCTGCCGCAGCGCCTCGTCATTGTTTTTCTCGGCGAAAGCCAGCCAGGCATGTACTTCACCGCGGGCCGAATTCGGCCCATCGAGGACATGGGCGTTTTTCGTCTTGCGAGTGGCCGCTTCCGCTTCGTCGAATCTTTGCGCATTGCGGCGAGTCGCTTCCACGTCGCCCATCCGCGCAGCGGCAACCGTTTGCGCCCAATAGGTGATCCTCTGCAAGTGCGGCGGTGCGTTGGCCGCCGGCTGGAGCGCCGCAGCATCCGTCCAGTTGTGCATCTCTAAGTCGTAAAGCGCCGGAAAATGCGCCGCGGCAAAGCCGTAGTATTCCAGCATTCCGGTGTCGTCGCCGTTCATGGGCGGCGTCGCAACGATCTGTTTCGCTTGCTCTACCACCTGCCTGGCCGCTTCATCCTGGCCGGTTTGCAGGTAGGCATAAAGCAGAAAGTGCATGGCATGCAGTTCGTGTCCGCGCATGTACATGGCGGCGGACTGCTGGGTCAGGGCCACCGACTTCAGGTTTGCCTGGATATCCTCTTGCCAGAGGCCAAGCCGGGCAAAAATGTGCGACGGCATATGGACCGCGTGGGCTGAGGACGGGGCAATCTCCGCATAGCGTCGGGCGGCGTCGAGTGCCATAGGCGCCATTTGAGGCGAATCGCTGGCATGAATGATGTAGTGCGCCAGACCAGGATGATCGGGCTGCTGCTGAAACAGGGGGGTAAGCACCGCGACCGCCTTCTTTTGTGCCGTGAGCGAGGTGTCGTCCGGGGGCGCGGCCGCCAGCAACGACAAGGCATAGAATGCGCCCGCCTCCAAATCGGTGGGATTCTGCCGGTAGAGGTTCCCCATGGCGTCCGAATATGCGCTGGCCCGCTTCAAATAGTCGTTCGAGGCGGGATCACGGTAGAACACAGCCAGCGCGGAGATATAGCCCTGCTCGCGCTCGGTTTTAGCGCCGATCTTCTGGGCCTTCTCGATTTCCCCCTGGCCCCGCTTCAGGGTTGACTCCTGCGGACGCTCCCAGATCTGGTGGAACAAGCTCATCGCAATGCCCCAGTGAGCCATGGCGCACGCCGGGTCCTTCTGCGCGATTTCGGCAAACTGCTCCTCCGCCTCTTCATACCCGAAGGAATGCAGCAGAGCGACGCCGCGCTCGAAAGCCTTCTGAGAAGCCGGCGTGCACGAGATGGGAAACGAAACCTTGCCGAGCTGTTCGATAGCTTCGTGATGATGGGCATGCATGTCATCATCGAGAGCTAATGCAGGCACGGCACATAGAACGCACGCAAACACCAGCAGGCTTACAGGCAGTCTTGAGCAAAACATCTTTCACTCCTCCCGAGCGCGGCTCCTTACTTTACCGAAGTCTCCTCGGTTTAACCAGTACGACGTACGGATAGCCGGCGCTTCGGACGTGCCTCGCCCAGACCGACCCCATCCTGTCGATCGCGAAATCCAGATAGCTGACCTGTCTGCGGTTATGATCTCAGCAGCGCTGACTTTCATCCATCACACCTAGACGTGAGCTGCGTCACAGCCCGCCCGTACGTTCTCGGCACACAATCGAACAGGATGGAGGGCGTGTAGAGGCCGCCTGGCCGTGGAGGGGTTATGTCGGAAGACAAACGCGATGTGCTCGAGGTGTTGCGCTACGAACTGAACTTCCTGGAGCAGGGGGGCTATGGAAACTGGTATAGCACACCCTGGGGTCCGGCTTCGATCTTCCAGGACTCGTTGACCTGCCCCAACCATGGCGATCCCACGCGTCCCCACGCCTGCCACGAATGCCTGTTATATGACTTTGTCCCCGAGCAGTACCGCAACGAAGATGTTCCTTGCCACCATATCCCACTTACTCGACAGGGGATCACGGTTGTCACGCCGAACCAGACGGAAGAAGAGCTGCGGGAGAACGTCAAGCATTGGCTGAAGCGCACCATCGCCCGCATCGAAGCCGAGCGGGCCAAGCAAGCGCCGGAGCAGGCCAAGCAAAGCGTCGGATAAACGACCTCAGGCAGCAGCCACGATTGGCGCATTCCCATTTTGAAACTCAGCCGCGAAAGTTCTCGCGGTTTTGCGCCGTTTCGTGCGCGTTTGCCGATACAATTTCTCCACCCCACGAATCTCCCGGAGAACGCGCCATGAAACGGAGTTTTACTTCCCTGAGTCCCCAGGAAGCCCTGCACGTTGCCATCTTCATCGAAGAACGGAATGCGGAGTTGTACCATCGGTTCGCCGAGATGTTTGTCGAGTTCCAGGACCGCGAGTCATCGGAAATTGCCGGCGTGTTCTGGGAGATGGCCGCAGAAGAGAGAGACCACAGCTCGAGGCTGCAAGCCCGATACATGGAACGGTTCGGGACCTCCAGTTGTTCCTTGACGGAAGAGGACCTGGTGGAACTGATCGAAGTGCCCCGTCTGGAGCAGGTGGACCTGTTCACCCCACCCAATGAGACGAACAAGGTGAGCGCGCGTGATCGGGCGTTGCAGGTGGCGCTTAGTGCGGAGCGCGGAGCGCAGCAGTACTATGCGAGCCTGGCGGAGAAAACCGAGGCGGGAGCGTTGCGTCAGCTCTATCGCGAACTGGCGGACATGGAGGATGGCCACGTAGCGTCCATCGAGCAAAGGATGTCCACGTATCCAGCGGCGGACTCAGGCAAGAAGTAGCCTCGTCAAGGCGGTGGGGCTTGCCTGTCACCGCCTATCTCCCCGGCCAGACCTAGTGGTGAATTGGGTCCAGGGCCGTATGCTGCGAGTGCCGGGCTGCGTGCGGATGCCGCTCCAGCGCCTCCATGGTCGCCAGAATGGTTTCGGTCGCATACTCGATGCCGGGATCAGAATTCAGCAGCATGTGATAGAGGTGCCGGCTGGGCCACTCGGCGTTGAAGTACTTGCGCACGAAAGCCGCGCGTTCGCGATCGATGGTATCCACCATCAGGGTCGCTTCCTGCTCCTCCATCTTAAGCTTGACCATGCGGCGGATCTTCTGCTCGCGCGAGCCGTAGATGAAGACCCGAAAGGTGTCCTCCCGTTGACGCAGGATGTAGGGACCGCCACGCCCCACGATGACGCAGTTCCCTTCCCGGGCCACGTTCTCGATCACCTGGTGGGCCAGTTCGACCATTTCGTCGGCGTCGAAGATCTTGTCTTCGCCGACGGGCAGAGAACGCTCGTGACTGCCGCGCCAGAAGACCTTGGCAAGGCGGTGCATCAGCGGGTCGCACTTTTCCGAGTGTTGCGCCACCGCCTTTTCGTGGACTCCGGCCAGCTTCGCGATCTCGCAGGTGAGTTGCTGATCGAGTAGTTTCCACCCTTTGCGTTGCGCCAACTGGGCGGCGACGATACTGCCGCCCGCGCCGTATTCACGTTCCACGGTAATGACCTTGAACACCGGCCACCTCCATCCCTGGGTGCGCTCGGGACAGACCCCACATTGCGCTGCCAAATCATAACGCGAATCCGCCGAAAAAGGATGCCCGGCCGCGGCTGGCGTTTTCCCGTTTGACCATGGTAACGAAAGGTCGAGGATTGTTAAGTCTTGTAAGGAAAGCAGTATTGATGCCACCTGCCGGGTTAATACCTGCATCCCATCTCTATCGAGGGAGAGATCACAACCGCCCTACGACTTTTGTGTGAGCTTTTCTGCTTTCATCCTTGCGCAACACCGACTAGAATCAACCGTACAAATCAATTTTAGTGCTGATACTTCCACGGTTTCAGTTGGCACCCACCTTAGTGTTTTACGGTCCAACCGAACGCACCTTGCAGTGTAGTTTCCTGATGGCACCGGCTGTTACCAGGCGCCATAGATTGGAGCAATGATGGTCCGCCTGAAACAGGTTCTGGCGATTCGTCCTGACCTGGGGAATTCTGATGGTCACTTCGCCCACCAATTCCGAAGCGTGGGCTTCGGTCGCCATTCATCCGCCTATCTTTGCCATGCAGGAGGCTGCGCAGGCCGCTCTCTCGGCGTCGCAGATTGATGAACTGGTTTCCCCGATCGCCCTGTATCCCGACGCGCTGGTGGCGCAGATCCTGGCGGCCTCGACTTATCCCGACCAGGTGGTAGCGGCCAATACCTGGATGCAGGCGAACTCCAAACTGAATGACGCGCAGCGCGCCGAGCAAGTCAACGGGCAGTCCTGGGACCCCAGCGTGAAAGCGCTGACCCAGTTCCCTTCGGTGCTGAACAACATGGCGACTAACCTGTCATGGACGTCGGCGCTGGGCGACGCGTTCTACAACCAGCAGGCCGATGTGATGGCTTCGGTGCAGCGACTGCGGGCGCAGGCCAAGGCCGCCGGGAACCTGAAGACCACGTCCCAGCAGACGGTGACCACCGAGAACCAGAGCGGACAGCAGGTGATCGTCATCCAGCCGGCCAATCCGCAAGTGGTGTACGTGCCGACCTATAACCCGACGGTGGTTTACGGCACGCCGTACTATCCTCCGGGCTACAGCACCGGCGCCCTGGTAGCCACCAGCATCATTTCGTTCGGTGTGGGCATGGCGATCGGGGCCGCCATCAACAACAGCTGGGGATGGAACAGTTGGGGCTGCGGCTGGCACGGCGGGACCGTCAATTACAACCGCAATGTGTACGTCTCCAACAGCAACGTCTACCGCAATGGCGGTTGTTACGGCGGCGGCGCCTACAACCGCGGCGGCAACTACAACCGGTCGGCAACCGCAACACCAACGTCAGCGGCAACACGGTCAACATCAACAAGGGCGGCAACACAGAACAACGTCAACACCGGCAACATCAACGGCCGGAAACCGGAACAACAACATCAACAGCGGCAACCGGAATAACAACGTCAACAGCGGCAAATCGCAACAACGACCGCCAATCGAACAACAATCGCCCCAACGCCGGCAATAATGCAAATCGCCCGAACGCCGGAAATCGGCCAGCCGGCCGCCGACCGCGGCTACGGTCAAAAGCCCGCGACCGGCACCAAGACGGGCGCCTTCAGCGGATACAGTGCAGGCGGTCAGACTCGGGCGGAGAGCAGTCGCGGACAGCAGAGCATGGGCGGTGGAGGCGGGGCACAACGCAGCGCGCCGGCACGCGCAGCGGCGGTGGCGGTGGCGGCGGTGGTCGCAAACGGTAGAAACCAGTGGTCATTGGCTGATTGTTACTGGCTGGAAGAACCTGATTCATCCGAAAGGTGCATATATGCGGTGGCAATCAAAGTTCATTAGCGCTGCGGTAGCGCTGGTCTCACTCGTTCTCTTCGCAGGGATCGCTCTGCGCCCAGGAGGCCGGACAGAAAACCTTCGCCAATCCGCAGGACGCCGGCAAGGCGCTCTACGATGCGGGGAAGTCCGGCGACAAGGCTGCGATGGAGGCCGTTCTGGGAACGTCTTCGAGCAGCATTCTTTCTTCCGGCGACGAGGTGGAGGACAAGAACAATCTCGACTTCTTCACTCAAGCGCTATGAGCAGATGAATCGCTGGGCGAAAGAAATCAATGGCAATCAGACGCTTTTCATCGGCGCGGAAAACTGGCCATTTCCCATACCCTCTGAAGAAGGACGCTGCTGGTACCTGGTACTTCGACACCAAAGCCGGCGTCAAGGAGATCCTCTTCCGCCGCATCGGCAAGAACGAACTGGCGGCCATTCGCGTCTGTCAAGCTCTGGCTGACGGCGCAAGACGAATACTTCGGCCAGAAGCAAGAGTATGCCCAGAAAATCATGAGCGCGCCGGGACAGCAGAATGGACTCTATTGGAAGACCGCTGAAGGAGAACCGGAGAGTCCCATCGGTCCGCTGGTGGCTTACGCGACCGAAAAAGGCTATGGCGGCGAGCATGACACTCCGCAGCCTTTCCACGGCTACTTCTTCCACACCCTCACGGCGCAAGGCGCAAACGTGAAGGGCGGCGCCAAGAGCTACATCGTGGATGGCAAAATGACGGGCGGCTTCGCCTTCGTCGCCTGGCCGGCGGAGTACCGCAACTCCGGCGTGATGACCTTCCTGGTCGATCAGGACGGGACGATCTACGAGAAGGACCTGGGACCGCAGACCGCCGACCTGGTCAAGCAAATGAAGGCCTACAACCCGGACAAGACCTGGAAGGTAGTCTATTCGGAAGAGGACAGCGAGTAGTCGCGCGCGGAATAACTAGACCGAATTGACGTCGGCCATGGGGTTCCACGCCGCCCAGCCCATGCTTTCGACGACCAGCAGCCGTCCGCTTATGCCAATGTACTGCCAAAGATGGTCACGAAGCTGCGCGGCGGTGGAATTGCTGCGCAAGATCCACACCGATTCTTGAACGCGTTTGGCGCCGAGCGACGTCAACACATCCCATAGGCTCTTACCGTGTTGGCCGGGATTCGCGAGATTGTACGCGATGAAATAAACCGCCATGGATACTCCTACTCGAAACGCGGTTTTGCTAGGCGCTCGTAAGCAGAATCGCGAAAGCGCGGCGCGCGATTCGCTCCCGGCTTCGCCGAGTGCCGCGTAAGGGATACTTTCAACCCACGGTAGTGGGCCTCCCCTATCCGTAGTTATCGGCAGACCGCAAACAATTCATGAGAGGAGCGCCAACAGACACCGAGCAAAACTCCCGCTGCTCTTCAGCCGTCAGCGGGAGTTGACGATCTACGCGAAATCACTGACGAGAGCACGTCCTAGATGTCGTAGTACATCTGGAACTCGTAGGGATGCGGACGCAAGCGCATGGCGTTCACTTCCTTCTCGCGCTTGTAGTCGATGTAGGTGGTCAGCATCTCCTCGGTGAAGACGTCTCCCTTGAGCAGGAACTGGTAGTCGCGGGCCAGTTCGTCGAGCGCGCTCTCCAGCGATCCCGGCATGGAGGGAACCTTGGCCAGTTCCTCCGGACCGAGATCGTAGATGTCCTTATCGAGCGGCTGGCCGGGATCGATCTTGTTCTCGATACCGTCGAGTCCGGCCATCAGCATGGCGGAGAACGCCAGATACGGGTTGCAGCTCGGATCGGGCGGACGGAACTCCACCCGCTTAGCTTTGGGAGAGGCCGAGTACATCGGAATGCGGCAGGCCGCGGAGCGATTGCGCCGCGAATAGGCCAGATTCACCGGAGCTTCGAAGCCGGGAACCAGGCGCTTATAGGAGTTGGTGGTGGGCGCGATGATGGCCGATAGCGCCGGACCGTGCTTAATGAGCCCGCCGATGTACCACAGCGCCATCTGCGACATTCCGGCGTACCCATCGCCCGCGAAGAGCGGCTTGCCATCCTTCCATAGCGACTGGTGCGTATGCATGCCGCTGCCGTTGTCCTGGAAGAGCGGCTTGGGCATGAAGGTCACGGTCTTGCCGTACTGGTTGGCGACGTTCTTCGCGATGTACTTGTAGAGCATCATGCCGTCGGCCGACTTGATGAGCGAGTCGAACTTCAGGTCAATCTCGGTCTGGCCGCCAGTCGCGACCTCGTGGTGATGACACTCGACCACCATCCCGCAGCTCTGCATGGTGAGCGCCATCTCGGTGCGCAGGTCCTGGTAATGATCGGTCGGCGGAACCGGGAAGTAGCCTTCCTTGTAGCGCGGCCGATAGCCGAGATTGTTTTCCACGCGGCCTGAGTTCCAGCGGCCTTCCTCGGCGTCGATGAAGTAGTAACCTTCGTGCTCGTTCTGGTCGAAGCGTACGTTGTCGAAGATGAAGAACTCGGCCTCAGCGCCGAAGAACGCGGTGTCGGCCATTCCCGTGGATACCAGGTACATCTCGGCCTTCTTGGCGATGTAGCGCGGATCGCGGTCATAACGCTGCTTGGTAACCGGATCAATGACGTCGCAGACCATCACCAGCGTGGAGGCTTCGGTGAAGGGATCGAGGATGTACTTGCAGGCATCGGGTATGAGGAGCATGTCGCTCTCGTGAATGGCCGCCCAGCCGCGAATGGACGAGCCGTCCATGCCGAAGCCTTCTTCGAACGACGATTCGCTGAGCTGCCCGATGGGATAGGAAACGTGGTGCCACAGACCGGGAATGTCGGTGAAGCGCAGGTCGAGCATTTGCACGTTGTGCTCCTTGACGAACGCCATGACGGCTTTCGGATCAGGCTTGGTGTCAGCCATTCTGGTTCTCCTTATTGCCGCGCGCGCTGTTTCGGCCGCGAGGACAAGGTTCGAATTGCGGTTTGAACTTGTGGAACGTCGTGCCCACCTCTCCACCAGCTTCAGCCGTGGAGCGGCACAATCTTCCGGAGTAGGAATTCCGAACTGCGAACTGCATTGTTGGGGAAAAGGTCGTGGCCGCGGGCGCTTGCCCAAAGGTCACACTAGAGAATACGTGCCGCCGGAAGAGCTGGCTAATACAATGTTTTTATGGCGGCGATAACGGCAGGTTATGAAGGTTGCAAGTGCATGATTCTGCGAACCAAGCGGCCGCTCGCGTAGAATCGGGAGTGACCCTTTTAGCGATTCTGGAGCCTGGGGCCTAGGAAGTTGCGCCGTCTGCGAGGATCTCGGACAACTTTGCAAGCCCCCAAGCACCGGCAAGACCGGCACGCCTCAAGTGCGGTTTGGCTAATTGCTAACTGCTAGTTGCTAATTACTGCCTTATGGACTTCGATCAGCTCGAGACATTTCTGGAGGTCGCACGGCTTAGCAGCTTCTCGCGAGCGGCCGAGCGGCGCTTTCGCACCCAGCCGGCGATCTCGTCGCAGATTCGCGCGCTGGAGGAGGAGGTGGGAGCCAAGCTGCTCGACCGCAGCGGCGGCAAGGTGGCGATGACCGCTGCCGGCAAGGTCTTCCAGAAGTATGCCGAGGAGAACCTGGAGCAGCGCCGCATCATGCTGGTCACGCTGGCGGAGATGCATCGCGTGCCGCGCGGCGAGATCGTGGTTTCGGCCAACGAAGGCACCTGCCTGCACATCCTGCCGGAGGTGTTCGCCGAGTTCAAACGTCAGTACCCGAGTGTGGGCGTCGGCGTGAAGCGGCTGGAGCACAACAAGATCCTGGAGGCCATCATCGACAACTCGTGCGACTTCGGCGTCGTGTCCATGCCGGTGCCGGACAAGCGGCTGACGGTGGTGCCCATTCATCGCGACGAGCTGATCGTGATCACGCCGCCGCATCATCCGCTGGCCGGGAAGAAGAAGGCGACGGTAGCGGAAGTTGTCGAGTATCCGCTGCTGCTGCCCAAGGTGGGCCGCACCCGCGACGCACTGGAGACGCTGTTTCACGAACGCCGGCTGAAACCCATCGTCTCGATGGAGCTGGACTCGAGCGAACTGCTGAAGCGGTTTGTCGCCGCCGACGTGGGAGTCGGGATTCATCCCGCGCTCTCACGTTGCCGAAGACCTGCAGGCCAAGGCGCTGGCCGCGCTGACGCTGGCGGACGCCAGTATTCAACGCGAACTGGCGCTGGTCTTCCGCAAAGACAAGGCTCTCAGCCGCGCGGCGCTGGCCTTCATCGACATTGCGGTGAAGTTGAAGCAGGCGGTGTCCGTCGTAAGCGGCGCCCGTTGACTTGGGCCGGCAATTTTCCAGATTCCTGTTCTTTAATCTGGTTTTCACACAATCATCTCGTGCTCGTGTGATATTTTTAACGATTCGGTTACATCGAAATCTTCTTTTGGAGACTGTAAATTGGCGAAAGACATGGTCCCTAAGCGGATCTTCCTCACCAAGGGCGTGGGGAAACATAGGGAACGGCTCACCTCTTTTGAATTGGCGCTGCGCGATGCGGGCATTGCCGCCCAGAACCTGGTGCGCGTGTCGTCCATTTTCCCTCCCAATTGCAAGCTGATTCCCCGCAAAGACGGGCTGGCGTACTTGTCGCCGGGAGAGGTCACGTTCGCGGTGGTGGCGGAGAACTCCACGCGCGAGCCGCATCGCCTGACGGCCGCCTCCATCGGAGTGGCCATCCCTGCCGACCGCAGCACCTACGGCTATTTGAGCGAGCACCATTCCTTCGGCGAGACCGACGACGTGGCCGGAGACTACGCCGAAGAGCTTGCGGCCGAGATGCTGGCCACGACGCTGGACGTCGAGTTCGATGCCGACAAGTCGTGGGACGAGAAGAAAGAGGTCTATCGGCTGTCGAACAAGATCGTGCGCACGGCCAACATCACGCAGAGCGCCGTGGGCGACAAGCGCGAACGGTGGACGACGGTGATCGCGGCGGCGATATTGATTTTCGAGTAACGGGTGCGCAGCAGCGAATCATAAGAAATAAAGGCGCGATCGCTCGCGCCTTTTCTGTGTCCAACAAGTAGGAGTAGCCTACTTCTTCGGCTCGAGGATGATTTCCCGTGCCAGGCGATTGCCGATGATCTCACGCCAGCTTGCGCGTTCCTGGTAGCCGGCGATCATCTTCTGGTCGTTGCTGTTCAAGGCCTGGTTGGCCACAGCCTCTTCTTTGTCCTGGTTGGCTTCCATGGTCGCCAGGTCCTTGTATTGGGTCATCAGCATCAGGTCGAAATCCGTCGGGCTGTGCGCTTCGGTGGCGATGACCATGTAGTTGAGAATCAGCCCGGCCTTCTTCAGCGCCTCGTGCTCGGTCTTCCATTCGGTAGCCAGGAACTCCATGTACTTCAGGCCGACGCCCGGCTTTGCCTTAACGAAGGTGATGTCCCACACCGGACCATCGTGGAACGGGCCGTACGGGAGCAGTTTGAGCGGTTAAGAGACTGGGCAGCAGCATGGCGGCAAACGCCAGCACCGCAATGGCACGAATCGTGTTTTTCATCAGTTAGCTCCTTGTTCTCGTTCGTTAGGTATCTGAAGTGACCAACTCCGCAGCACTGCCTCAGCCGCCACTTCCACAGCCGGGCAGTTCTTCCCCTCGGGTCCGGACAGACCATGCTCGGAATATGAGAGCGAGGATTGAGTGAAAAACCAAAAAAGCAGCGATAAACAGTAGGAAACAATCAGTTGTTAAGGATGGGTTACAGTACTACGAAATGACATCGATTACAAGGCGGATAGCGATACCGAACGGGCCTGTAGTGCCTCTCCGGGACAGACTCCTGCCGGTCTAGCGGCGGTAGGCGTTGGGTTGGGGACCCTTCTCCAGCGTCTCGCGGTCCCAGATAAGTCCCTCACGGCTGTAGTTCGCCATCTCGAAGTCCTGGGTCAACTCCAACGCGTCCACCGGGCAGGCATCCTCGCAGAGCCCGCAGAACATGCAGCGGCTCAGATCGTAGGTAAATTCGGTGAGTTCCTTGCGGCGGGTCTTTTCGTTACGCTCGCTGCCCACCACGATCAGGTTCTCCGGACACGCCACGGCGCAGAGGTCGCAAGCGATGCAGAGCGTCTCGTTGGTATCGGGATTGTTGTTGAGGCGCGGCGCGCCGCGAAAGCGTTCCGCGATCTGCGGCCGCTGCAGCGGATACTGCTCTGTGATGGCTTCGTTCGGGTCTTGGTTGCGAAAGGTGACCTTCAGACCTTTGATCAGGTCCACGAACAGCATTTTGCGCAAAACAGTATTCATCCTCAATCCTCAGTTAGGATGAAGTTTAGCATAGCGCCGTTTTCGCCAGTCACGGCCGGCTATTCCCTTTCCGCTTCTTTACGCCGGCGCAGCTCTTCCATCACCGAGGAGATCAATTCTTTGGCATCGGTGATACCCTTCATCACCATCTGGACGTCCATGGCGGGTTTGCCGGGCTGGCGGGCGCTCTGGCAATAAACGCCATGCTGGCCCACCATGGTGAGCGCGTCGGTCAGGACATCGAGGGCCACGGCAAGGCGTCCCCGCGGCATACCCATCATGAACTCATATTGGTCCAGCTCTGCGCGCCTTTCGTCCAGAACACTCATGGGTTCGATTGTATCCCGCCAAACAGTCGTGAATAATAGAACAACGCTGAGTGATACTCGCTCGCAACTCCACCGGAGAGTGAAATGCGAAAGAACCGTCTAGGGATGCTCGTAGCAGTGACCGTCGCCGTACTGGCTGCGATTTTGGTAGCGCAACCAAACAAACCTGCAAGTCCTCCGGGCGAGGCGACCCTGAAGTTTGCCGACGGAAAGACAGTGTCCGTCCAATACAGCCGTCCTTCCATGCGCGGGCGCAAGATCTTTGGCGGACTGGTTCCCTATGACCAGGTCTGGCGCACTGGGGCCAACGCCGCCACCAGCCTGAAGACCGACGTTGCTCTGACCATCGGCGGCGCCAGTGTTCCGGCGGGCAGCTACACGCTATACACCCTGCCCGGCGCAAATGGATGGAAGCTGATCATCAACAAGCAGACCGGGCAGTGGGGCACGGAATACAGCCAGGGACAGGACTTGGCGCGCGTCAATATGAAAGTGACGCAAGCCGCCTCTCCGCAGGAGCAGTTCACAATCGCCCTCGACAAGACGGGCGGCGACTCCGCGACGCTCAAGTTGGAATGGGACACAACCGTTGCCAGCGTGGATGTGCAAGAGAAGAAATAGGTGGGTGGTTTATAGTTAGTGGGCCGCGCAACTCAGCGCCAGTCGTTGGGCGCGGTCACCAATTTCTGAAACATGGGCACGAGGCGTCGTTTCTCACAGGCCGTGCACCGGCCCGGACAAATGAAGAATCGGGCCAGTAGATACTTCTCCACCCATCCCTCGGGAGGCGAAGCCCTGAACTGATCACCATGACACACGGGGCAACGTACTGCAAATAGCGCCATAGCCAAGACTAACACCGATCGCGACCGCAAACCTGTACCAAATAGATCACTCGATCTTGGATTTCGGATTTGTGCCCATAGTAATCAAGCAATAAGCGACGACAAACCCAACGATTCCGGAAGCTGGATTCCGAACTGATCGCGCAGGCAGCGGCGCACCTCGGCTTCGGTAGAGAGATCGCACTCATCCCGCGTTCCACCGCGTGTGATGATGAGCCGCATGTTGGCCAGAGTGATGCGGCCATTCGGAGTCGCCTTGCTACAGATCCAGCTCGTAGTGAAATGGGACTCCGGAGAGCTCTGGTGAAACTGGCACATCGGTTGGTAGTCGGCGAGTTCACGCGGCACGTCGCTGAAACAGTACAGCGGGACTTGCCCTTTCTGATCCTCTCGGAGGAGCTGCCACTCATCGCCAAAAGGCGAGACGAGGTAGCGGTACCCGTTCACCTGATCGGCCCCTCCGGCATGGAAAATGATGGGATCGACAAAGGACTCTCCGAAGCCCACATCCACCAGCCAGGGCTCTTCCAGTTGCACCTTCAGCAGCATATGGTCGAACTCCGGGCCGAAGCCCCCATGGTCGCGGCGCACGCGGGCTGACAGCATGCAGACCTGGAAGCCCATCGCGGTCAGTAACTCACAAAACAGGCCATTCAGTTCGTAGCAAAAGCCGCCGCGCCGTCGAAGCACAATCTTGTCGTAGAGCAGTGGCAGCTCCAGGTGGATGGGAATCCTCAGAGGGATATCGAGGTTCTCGAACGGAACCGTGAAGAGGTGTTGCCGGTGCAAGCTGCGCAGCGTCGACGGAGCGGGCTGGCGCGGTCCAGCGTATTCGATCCGGCGTAGATAAGCCTCGAGGTCCATAGTCCCTCCGGGTCAGGCCTTTTGCGACTCATTTCGGTGGGCTGTGAAGCCGGGCGCGTCCACACCAGCCCAGCGTACTCTATTTGCGCGGTGCGCCTACCGGCAATATCACACTGGGAGATCTGCTTGCAGCCAGGCGGGCTGGGCGTGCACTTTTGGTTCGGCTGTCAGGTCGAGCACAAGGTTTTCCAGAATGAGCCGCTTGCTGGGAGGACTGGAGCGAAGAGCGAAGTCGGCACGCGCCACGCGGCGGATGGCGCTGGTCAATTCCTGGCGCGATTTGTAGCGCCGGGCCTGGCGAATGATGTCCTCCGCTGCGAACGGTGGAATCCGGAAGCCCTGCCAGAGGGCCTGCCATAAGGCGCGCGAATCGCGAACATTGCGTTCCAGAATGACCAGCATCTGCCGGAAGGTGCGCGACAGCATGTAGAGGTGGCCGATAGCTGCATCGTCGCCATCGCCGGTGCTCAGAATGGCGTCCAGCACGGCGAGAGCGCGAGCCCGATCGCGGGCGGAGATGGCATCCGTCAATTCGTAGAACGACCTCTGCTTGGCCGCGAGCACCAGGGTCTCGACATCGCCCAGCGTGATGCGTTTCTTGTCGCCGACGAACAGCACCAGCTTCTCCAGTTCGTTAGCGACCATCATCATGTCGCCGCCCAGCGAGTCCACGAGTTCGCGCGCGGCATCGGTTTCCAGCTTCACCTCCTCGAGAACTGGCGGTTTCGATGGCCCACTTCACCGCGTCGCCTTCCTCCACACGGGCGAACTCGAGAATGATGCAGTACTCTCCGAGGGTCTCGCGGATGCGTTCGTAACGCTCTTTATCGGTCAATTCCATGCGCCGCGCATCGGCTGGAATGCTGATGTGGTCAGCCACAAAAATCAGCAAAGCGTCGGGATTCGGGTCCTTGAAATAGTCCTCGATCGCCGAAAATTCGTCGTCGTGCTTCCCGCGGCCGTAGAGATTCTTCACGCCCCGAATGAAGAACACCTGAAAGGGAGACATGAGCGACGGCGTTCGCGCGCGGTCCAGGACCTGCTGCAAATCCGTCTCGCCAAGGTCCATGTCATACACGCTCAGTTCGCGCACGTCGGCGGGCACCAGATGTTGCAGGATGGCTTCGCGGCAGCGCTTGCGGAAGAAGGCTTCGTCACCGATGAAGACATACCCGGCGGCAAGTTTACCCGCCTTTACGTCGGCAACGAAGCGGTCTGAGGCCGCGAAGCTGCGCATCTAATAGGCCTCCAGTATGTCGCTGACCAGGGTTTGCGCGAAGTTTGAGGCAAGCCGGTCCAGCGCCGGACTCTCTTCCTCGAAGAAATTCTTACCATTGTTAGCGATCTGATACTGCTCACGGTAGAGGAGGTTTGGATTGTCCCACAGAGTTTTCCCGCTGCGACTGACTAAAGCGACTTTCATGGTGATGAACACCAGGGACGACGAAATGCCGCCGGTTTGAGAGTTGTAAGTGAGGGGAGCAAACGACGTGGAAATGACGGTCCCAGAGAGTGTAGCGTCCGCCAACCCGTCATTGCCAGTCACAATCCGATAATTCGTCCGGCTGCGCAGCTCACGTACGACCGCTGCGGTTAGCACCTCTTCGATGTGATAGGTATGAGTGGCATTGATGAAAGCCGGAACATAGACGGTGTGCATGTCCGCCGGTAGACGCACACCGTGAGCGCTGGTGTGGTACCCGCAACTCGAGGTGATGAGCAGCACAGCAGCCATGAAGCCTGCGGCCTGCCAGCTTGTGAATCGCGACGCCATTACTGCACCGTGCCTCGGGGACGAGCCGCAATCATGCTTTCCGCACACTCAGCGGCAGTCAGTGCGGCAATCCGCAGATTGTCGGAAGCAGCCCAAATCCAGAATCCTTTCGCATTTTGCGAATCGGGGCGCGCGAACACCTGTACTTGCTCCTGGCCTGCCGCGTTCACGTTGCTGGGCGACTCTTCCCCGCCCTGCAATACGTCCACGTGCTCGCCCGAAAGAGCGGCCGTCAGCTCCTCGATTTGCGCGGCTTGCTCCAATTCAATGTACAGCGAGAAGGCGTGGCCGTGGAAGATGGGGGCCTGCAAGAGCATCAACGAAGGTACGCCCAGCCGATCCCTCACCAGACTCCGGAAGTGGCGTTGGATACGGCTTTCCACCGATTCGAGCGAGGGCTGAGAATGCTCGCCGTAACGGTCCAAAAGATTGAAGGCCACCTGGGAATCGAAGACGCCCTTGGGGAGCTGCTGAAAGGAAAGCAGGTTGACGGTCTGTTCATGCAGCTCATCCATGCCCCGTTTGCCGTGCTCGGAAGCGGGTTCGAAAGCAGTCACGATCGCACGCGTGATGCGGCCGGCTTTTTGCGCGCGCAGCATCAACAGAGCGAGCACCACGGCGGCGGGATGCGCGATGGTGACAGGAGCGATGACAAAATCCACTTTCGGAGGAATGTTCAGCTCGCGTTCAATCCAGGGGGCCCGCAGCAACACACCTTTCTCATTCTCCAGCCCGTAAGACAGATCGATGATATCGCTGCCGGACTCCCGCACCATGGGCCAGGTCGTGCGTGTGAAGTGCTCGTCGCTGGCAAAGAAAGTGAAGTCCACGTTCTCCAGGTGCTCAGGCAACACGCTCTGGATAAAGTTCGGTTCTTCGCCCACTGCGTCCAACTGTCCGAGCGATTCGTCATCGTCGAGCAGACGGATATCTTGTGCAGGAAAATTGCGGTCGGTGAGAACGTCCTTCAACTCGCGGCCCTTCAGCGTGGCGGCGCCGATGATGGCGACACGGAACATTCCGCCCCAGTGTCCGCCGTCAGTGCGACCGGCGGCGGTATTGATGGATTCATTCTTCATCAGGCGCGAGATACCTCGTCTTGTGGCGGAGTAGGCGGCACCGTAGGACGACGAAAGACGAATGACAGCCGCGCCAGTACACCCGAGAGGATGTAGACCAGCGCCAAGAGGAACAGTACATATTGCGAAGAGAACCAGATCAGTGCAATCACGGCACCAATCACGATGAGCCAGCGAAAATTCTGCGGCTGGCGGAAGTTGATGCCTTTAAAACTTAAGAACCGCCAGGTGCTGACCATCAGGAAAGCAACGGCAAAAACGAACACGCCCCATCCTATGGAGAGCCACCAAACCTGCAGTGGATTGCCCTGAACCAGATGGACCACTGCGGCGACCGCTCCCGCGCCAGCAGGGATCGGCATACCAACGAAATATTTGCGCCCAGGACGACCGGGGTTCGACGGCTGCGGATTTACCTGGATGTTGAAGCGCGCCAGGCGGCACGCTCCCGCCAGAAGAAAAATGAAGGTCGCGATGGCGCCCAACTGAATAACGCGTGCTCGAATATCGGAATCTCCGACAAGCGGCAACATGCGAAAGCCCCAAGTCCAGGCAAGGATCGCGGGAGCGATGCCAAACGCGATCACGTCAGCCAGCGAATCCAGTTCGCCGCCAAAGGGACTGGTGGTATTGGTGAGGCGCGCAATGCCGCCGTCAAAGAAGTCAAGCACGATTGCAATACCAATTGCCTTGGCCGCCTGGTCGAAATACCACGGGGTCGACGCGGTGCCCTGAATGGCTTGCGAAATTGCGTAATAGCCGGCTGCTATGTTGCCGGCCGTAAATATGGAAGGCAGGATGTACAACCCCTTCCGGGCGCGCCGGGGCGTAGAGGAATCATGATCGCTCTGCTGGAGGCGTTCTTTCATCGCACCGCCATCGCATCTCGTGCGCTCGATGTAACAGTTTTGGGCTGGGCCACGGCGAGAACGCTCGACCCACCCTTGACGTTGTCACCCACACGCACCTGCATCTCAACCTCGGCCGAGAAAAACACGTCCACTCGTGAGCCAAACTTTATAAGCCCGACGCGCTCTCCGCGTGAGACGTGGTCACTGACCTTCTTGGTGAATACGATACGGCGCGCCAGCAGCCCTGCAATCTGCTTAAACACAACCGTGCCGGCGTCCCCTTCCACTGTGACGACGTTCTGTTCATTGAGCTCAGCCGAAACCGCGCCTATAGCGTTGCGGAATTTCCCAGTCTGGTATTTCACGTCTGTAATCACACCTGCAATGGGAGAACGATTCACGTGCACGTTGAAGACATTCATGAAGATGCTGATACGAGTTTGCTGCCCGCCGCTCCGCTGCACGACCGACACGTCAGTGACCTTGCCATCCGCAGGAGAAACAATAGCGCCCTGCACCCCTGGAATTGCACGCTCCGGATCGCGAAAAAACCACAGGAAAAATGCAGCCAGCAGTAAGGGAATGACCGCCAGCACGGGCAGAGTCAACCATCCCACCAGCGCGGCCACAGCAATAAAAGCCAGTCCGTAATAGATCCCGTCGCGAACCATGTCTAGGTTTGATTATAGAGCCTGGGGCCGCGCTACTCTAATTGGACGGCCCCACGATCTCGCGGGTGAGTTGGTCCATGTGCTGCTGCACTTCCTGGTATTTCTCGCCGGTCGAGGGTCCGGCGAAGCCCGCATGAATGGCATGCACGCGTCCCTCCCGATCGAGAAAGACCGTCGTCGGGTAAGCGCCGAAGTGGACCAGTTGCGGTAGCGTCTTCGCGATCTGCCCTTCGTCAGTTGTGCCGGCCAGCAGCAGCGGAAAACTCAACCCATATTTATCGCGGTAGAGGGCAATCTGCCGCAAGTCGCGCGCGGTGTCGTCAACATATTCATATGCCAGACCCACGATCACCAGCCCCTGGCTTTGATATTTGCGATAGAGCTGCTCCAGCAGAGGAGCTTCATCGTGGCAGTTCGGACACCAGGTGCCGAAGATGTCCACGATGACCGGCTTGCCTTTGAACTCGGAGCTATCCTGGTTGATAGTTCTGCCGGAAGAATTCACGCCGCTGAACTGAAACGGCTGCTGAGGGTCTTTCACCCTGGTCAAGCTGCCCGCCAATAAGTTCGGGTCTGCGGCTGCGGCGTCCTGGGCACGTTCCGCGGTAAATGGCGCCACAGAGACTACACCGCCAATCTGGCCTTTCAGGCTGCCATCGGGTTCAACCTCGCCGTCGAGAGCGAGCACATGGATGCCGTCAAAGCGGCTGAGATGGAGGTGCGTCTGGCCTTTTGCACCCGTAGAGACAGTGCCATGCATCAGACCGGTGTCACCGCTTACCGGCTCCATAATTCCCGTCGCCGCGACCCTGCCGTCGGACGTGGCCATCTTCTGCTGCTGGAAACTGGTGAGAATGTTTTTCTCTGCACCCACAGCCCCCTTCTCATGCAGCAGCCAGTCGCCGGCGACATTGGGGCCCGTCCAGGACTTCGTCACCTGGGACTCATGGTGAGGCGTCAGTGTGACAGGGATGTGCACCGCGCCCTTGCTGGTCTGGCGCGAATACTGGCCCTCCATGCGCTGTGGCGAAATGAAGTGCAGCGTGAGTTGTCCGTCGTAATAGTCGAGGCGCAGCGTCAGGGTCTGGCCATTCCATGTCGCGCTGGTAAAGGGCTGCTCATCGGTCGCGTTCAGCAGAACAGCATTGAGTGCGCTTCCCTGCTGCTTCAGTTCGATGCCGAACGTAACCTCGCCAGCGCGAGATTGGATGGAACCATCCCACAACCCGGCCGGTACTCTGGCTTGTGGCTGACCTGCGAACGCAACACAGACGCAGGAGATCCAAAGTCCTATAGCGACTACGAAGATGAACGCAGAATAGCGTTTAGCGCCAGTCAAAGTCGCATCCCACAGGTCCCGATTGATTGTTACTAGAATATAACGCCGAGTGGAGGCTGCGGGGCATACAGTGGGAGCTAGGCAGTCAAGACTCAAGTCTTTACCGCCGGGTGAGGGCGATGAACGTTAACTAAACGACCTGATGGTCGGTGAGGAATTTCTGTTCCAAACTTTGCATCTGGTCTTTCAGGCGGAGTTTCAGCTTCTTCAAACGCACTTCCTCGAGCTTTTCGTCTTCGGAAAGATATTTTTTCTGAATTAAGCTCTCGAGGCGCTGTTGATATTCGGAATGTTCTTGCGCCAGACGGCGGAACTCATCGTTGCTTGACAGAAGCTGATCACGTACCTGAGCTGCCATTCAGTAGACCTCCGGAGAGATGAGAGTTAAAACGCTAGCACACCCGGAGAGCCGGTTCAAGGGACTTTGTCACGAAACTGCAACGAAAAACCGGAGGACGAGGGCGTCCTCGGTTGGCAGATTGTAATAGTCATTCCTGCGCCCTTGCTCTCTAAACCCAAGTTTTTCATAGAGTCTGCGGGCGGCAAGGTTCGACTCCCGCACCTCCAATAGCACGGAAGTGGCCCCTTGGTTACGTGCTCGCACCAGCAACTCTTGAATCAACCGGGTAGCCATGCCCAGTCGCCGACGTGAGGAAGCCACAACCACATTTTCGATTTCCCATTCATCCAAGGTGGAGCGGGCGATTACGAAACCTTGAATCTGCGCACCTTGGGATTCATTGTTCGTTGCTACGAGAACAATTCGTGCGGGAGCATCTTTTGCAAAGAGCGCATCATATTCGCGCTCGGTCCAGTGCGCGGCGCTCTCGGTCTGCTTTTCGAGTACGCGGATGAAAGGCAGGTCGTCGGGGGTGGCGAGGCGAATCGGCACGGGGTCAATACTTGGGCGCAGCGAAGATCTCGGCGTCGGACCGGCGAACGTAGTTGACATCGATGGTGGCCGGATCGGCGGTCTCTCCAGCAATCAGCTTGCTAATCCCGATGCGGCCAATCCCGTCGGCCTGAATTGCGGGAACCAACGTCGCATTCATGCCGGCAGGTCGCAGTGCTTCCATAACTTTGATATCGGGCGTGAGCAGATTGCCGTGATCGCTAACAACTTCCGAAGCGAAGGTATCCAGCTTAATGATGTATTCGCGCACCTTGTCAGCGCGGCCGGCCGCCGATAACTGATACTCGCCAACGTAAATCTCGCCCCGTCCAGCGTCCAACAGAGCAGTCGTTGTCTCATCGGGCCGCCCATGAATCAGCACGACCGCTTCCAGCATGGATACAGTCGCGAGCGGCTTGTGCAACACTTCGCACAGACCCTTCAGGGTCGCAAGTCCGACTCGCAACCCGGTAAACGAGCCTGGACCGGAGACAACCACAAAGCCATCCACTGGTGTCTTGTCGAGATTGTTCTGCTCGAGGGCTTCGGCGATTCGTGGCATCAACTGGGCGGAGTAGGTGCCGCCTTCGAGCGAGCTGAGTTGCAGCACTTCAAAGCTTTCGCGATTCCCACGGCAGAGGGCGATGCTTCCCTTTCGTCCGGAAGTATCAACCGCGACGATCAGCATGTTCAGACGCCTTCGGGAGCGTCTTCCACCAGTTCGAGTAGCACGCCGCCAGAACTCGAAGGATGGACGAAAATGTAGAGGTGCCCGCCCGCACCAATCTTGATGTCGTCGGAGATGAGGCGCGTTCCTGCGGCTTTCAGGCGCTCAACTGTGCCCGAGAGATCGTTGACGTGCAGAGCGACGTGGTGCAATCCTCCGCCACGTTTTTCCAGGAAGCGGGCAATCGTCGAGTCGGGCGATGTCGGCTCCAGTAATTCAATCCGGCTTTCGCCAACGGGCACCATAGCCACGCGCACCTTTTCCGCCTCGACGGTCTCCTCGGGCATGACATCCAGGCCAAGGTGTTTGTAGAACTTCTTCGCTTCCGCCAGCGACTTCACGGCAATGCCGAGATGGTCAATGTAGCTCATTCGGGCTTCCCCAGTCCGTCCACAATTTTCTCCACTAGAGAATACGGGTCGCGCTTGTGTTCGGCAACTTCCGTAGCGTAGCGATTCGCCTCGCCTTCGCTTAGGTAATACGAAAGCACTCGTTGAAACAGGGCGTCACGCAACATCTCGGCAATCCTTTCACGCCAGTTCTCGACGCGGCGCGCTTGCGCCCGCCCACCCTCCTGGAGGTACTCACGATATTTCTCGATGGCCGCCAGCAACTCCGCAATGCCGGTTCCCTCACTGGCGACGGTTTTCACAATCGGCGGAGTCCAATTGTCTTTTCGCATGGCCAGCGACTCGAGGCCCCCAGCCCGCGCCGATTTTGCGCGGGCTGGGGTGATCGACTGCATGGCGCGAATCTCGCGCTCCACCCGCTCGGCGCCATCGCGGTCGCTCTTGTTGATGACGAAGATGTCGGCGATCTCCATGATGCCGGCCTTGATGGTCTGCACATCGTCGCCCATGCCGGGAACCAACACGACAATGGTCACGTCAGCCAGTCGCACGATGTCTACTTCGTCCTGGCCAACCCCGACCGTCTCGATCACGACAAGATCGCGGCCGCTGGCGTCGAGCACGGTCGCCACATCGGCGGTAGTGCTGGCCAACCCGCCCAATGAGCCGCGCGTGGCCATGCTGCGGATGTAGATGCCCGCGTCGGCATGATGCGATTGCATGCGAATGCGGTCGCCGAGAATCGCGCCGCCGCTGAACGGGCTGGTCGGATCGACCGCCACGATGCCAATGGTTTTGCCCTGCTTGCGGTATTCACGCGCCACCTGGTCCACCAGCGTGCTTTTGCCCGCACCAGGGGAGCCGGTCATGCCGATCAGGAGAGCGTTGCCGCTATAGGGAAAGAGCGCTTTTAGCAGTTCGGTGGATTCCCTAGTGCGGTCCTCCACCGTCGATATGGCGCGGGAGAGCGCACGCACTTCTCCGGCGCGGATTCGACGGACAAGCTCCTGGAGGTGGCTGTTCGCGCTCAATTTGATCTGTCTTCTTTCACGCCCATCAGCCTAGTCCTTCAGGATTTGGCGCGCGATGACCAAGCGCTGGATCTCGCTGGTGCCCTCGCCGATGGTGCAGAGTTTCACGTCGCGATAGAACTTTTCGGCAGGATAGTCCTTGATGAATCCGTACCCGCCGTGGATCTGCACACATTCATTGGCGCAACGCACCGCGACTTCGCTGGTGTAGAGCTTGGCCATCGACGACTCGAGTGTGGTCTTCATCCCCGCGTCTTTCATGGCCGCCGCGCGATGAGTGAGCAGGCGAGCAGCATCGATCTCGGTCGCCAGATCGGCAAGCTTGAACGCGATGGCCTGAAAATCGCTAATCGGTTGGCCAAACTGCTCGCGTTGCTTCGAGTACTTCAGCGCAGCTTCGTATGCACCTTGCGCCATGCCAAGCCCCAGCGCAGCAATGGAGATGCGCCCTCCGTCAAGGACCTTCATCGCGTCAATGAAACCTTCGCCTTCGTGCCCCAGAAGATTTTCGGCGGGGATTTCGCAGTCCTCGAAGATCAGCTCCGAGGTGTCGCTGGCCCGCAGACCGAGTTTGTTCTCCTTCTTGCCTGCGCGAAATCCCTTGGTTCCCTTCTCTACTACGAAAGCAGAGAGTCCGTGCGTGTTTGCCGTCTTGTCGGTGACGGCGATGACCACCGCAACATCTGCATAATGACCATTGGTGATGAATGTTTTATTACCGTTGAGCACCCACTTGTCGCCCCTGCGGACGGCGCTACAGCGGGCGCCGCCAGCGTCCGAGCCCGAGCCCGGCTCTGTCAGTCCCCAAGCGCCCAGGAATTCCCCCGTGGCCAGCTTCGGAACGTATTCCCGCCTCTGCTCCTCATTTCCTGCAATGAAGATATGGTTCGAGCACAGCGAGGTGTGCGCGGCGACGGTGATGCCCACAGATCCATCCACGCGCGAGAGCTCGTCGATGGCAGTCACGTACTCGACGTAACCCATGCCTGCGCCGCCGTATTCCTGCGGAAAGATCGTCCCCAGCAGGCCTAGTTTGCCCAGTTCCTTGATGGTCTCCAGCGGAAAAGTACCGGGTTCGTCCCACTTCATGACATTGGGCGCAATCTCCCGCTCCGCGAAATCGCGCACCATCTTCTTCAGTTGCAGTTGTTCATCGGAAAGCTGGAAATCCAAACCGTTCCTCCAAGAACTGGAAGCGCGCCACAGATATGAAAGTGGCCGCCAATAGTAGCCTCGGCGCAGAAAGCCGAAACAGGCGGTTATAACACAACGGCGCAGCAGGACGAAATCGCGTGTCCGTCGGTTTCCCGTCGTTGGGGGCAAGTTGTCCGCAACCATCCGCGGCCTGGCTTCGCCGGGAACTTTTCGCTGGTCTCGCGCATCACATAGCCCGATGCTATGGTTAATGTGATTTGACTGCGACCCTCGAATTCGTTGTCCATTACGGCTATGCCTTGCTGTTCGTCTGGGTGCTGATTGAGCAGGGAGGTCTGCCTATCCCTGCCGCACCGCTGTTGCTGGCCGCCGGCGCCCTTGCCGCGCAAGGCCGAATGCATTTCGCACTGGCGGCGCTGGTTCCAGCACTTGCTTCCCTGTGTGCCGACACTTTCTGGTATTCCTTCGGTAAGCGCCGCGGCGGAGTGGTGCTCAATTTGCTCTGCCGTATCGCGCTGGAACCTGATTCGTGCGTTCGCCGCACCGAATCCACCTTCACCAGGTTTGGGCCGCGTACGCTGCTCATTTGCAAGTTCGTCCCCGGTCTCAACACCGCAGCGCCCACTCTGTCCGGCATGGTGGGCGTCGATTTTCCACGCTTCCTGCTCTTCGACTTCCTTGGGGCCCTGTTGTGGACGAGCGCTTTCACCGGCGTCGGCTTTATCTTCGGCAAGCAGCTCGACCGCGCCAATCTTTACGCGCAGCGCTTCGGCGGCTACCTGCTGATACTGTTTGCCACTGGCGTGGTGGCTTACGTCCTGAACCGCTGGCGCGAACGCGAACGCTTTCTGCGGCAGGTAAAGGGCGATCGCATCACGCCCGACGAACTACAGCACAAGCTGGAGTCCGGTGAGAGCATTGTTATCGTTGACCTGCGTCATCCTCTCGATGTGCTCTCTGATCCGCGAACGCTGCCCGGAGCGCTGCAGATCTCGCCCGAAGAGCTGGAAAGCCGGCACGGTGAAATCACTCGTGACGGCGAAATCGTGCTGTTCTGCACTTGACCCAACGAAGCTACCAGCGCCCGTGTGGCGCTGCAACTCCGCAAGCACGGCATCCTGCATGTTCGTCCGCTGCTGGGCGGTTTCTACGAATGGAAGAAGCTCGGCTACCCAATGGTAGATACGGTGGTGCGAGAAAGCGCCAGCCTCCGAGCAGCTTCCGTCGGTGGCTGGTCGCTCGGCCTAGCCGGGTCACACTCATCATCGTTCTACCAGGCGTTCCAAGTCCGCAAAGAAACCGGGATAGGAAATGGCAACGCATTCTGCGTCATCAATGAGAGTCTCCCCTTCCGCCCGCAGCGCGGCAATCGCAAACGCCATGGCGATGCGGTGATCGCCGAAGCTCTCGATTTCGGCTCCGTGTAACGTCTGCCTACCGGGAATGCGCCAGCCGTCGGCAGTCTGCTCGACCTGCCCGCCCATCGCCCGCAGATTCTGCGTTACCGCACTTAAGCGATCCGACTCCTTAACTCGCAACTCTCCGGCATCGCGCACTTCCAGCCCCCCCGTAAATGGCGCGATCGCGGCCAGCACCGGCAGCTCGTCAATCAGCAACGCGGTCAGCGCTCCCTCGATCGTCAACTCCTTGCCGACGCCCGGCACCAGAGCGTATCGTGCCCACCAGTTCGCCCTGGGTTTCTTCTACGCGCACCATCGAGATGCGGCTTCCCATACCAGCCAGCACATCCAGAAGAGTTGAGCGGGTGGGATTTAGCAGCACGCCATCGATCACCAGATTCGACTCAGGAAAGATCGCGGCGGCGCACAGGAAGAATGCCGCGGAAGAGATATCGCCTGGAATGTAGGCGTCGAGCGGATGGAGCGCTTGTCCGCCCTGTATGGTGACCGCATTGCGCTGACGATCGACCTTCGCCCCAAACGAGCGCAGCGCCAACTCGCCGTGATCGCGAGTGCGCGACGGCTCCTCCACCGTAGTCTGGCCTTCTGCCAGCAACCCGGCAAACAGCAGTGAAGTCTTGACCTGCGCGCTGGCGACAGGCGGTTGGTATTCGATGCCATGCAGCCTTGCGCCTTTGATGCGCAGCGGTGCGCAACCGCCGTCTGCGGAATGAATCTCCGCGCCCATTTTGATGAGCGGCTCAATGATGCGTTTCATGGGGCGCCGGGAGAGTGACTCGTCGCCGATCATCTCGCTGGTGAATGGCTGGGCCGCTACGATGCCCGCGAGCATGCGCATGGTCGAACCCGAATTTCCGCAATCGAGCGGCGCGCTCGGCGCTTGCAATTGCGGACCGAGGCCTTCGATGGTTACAACGTTCTGCGCGTCCTTCTCAACCGCGCAGCCCAACGCTCGCACACAGCCAAGAGTGCTGCGACAGTCGCCGCCGGGCGAGAAGTTCTCGAAACGCGAACGGCCGCTGGCTAGGGCCGCCAGCATCGCGTAACGATGCGAGATCGATTTGTCACCCGGAACGCGCAGGCTTCCCAGCACATTGCGGGCCGGCCGGATAGTCACGGACTTGGGTTCGCGCATCGCTTCTTTCGCCCGCGACTCTAGCGTCGCGCCTGCGCTTCGGCTTGGGCTTCCAACAGTGCCTCGCGCTGGACTTCGCGGATGCGCAGACCAATTTCAAACTTAGGCGTCGCCACACCGCGTCCCCAACGATTCACTTCCCAGTGGGCGCGAACAAATCTCGCGCCAGGCACAGCCGACAAGTCCACGAGCAAGGGGTATTCGCCGATGTAAAATCTCTGCGGAAAACAGACGGTGGCATTTGGGTCCCAGGTGGCGCCGTCCACCGAGGTAAACAGGCTGACCTCGATGGACTCCTGTTCAATCACGGCGGTGATGGAGAGCGTCAACAGGAAAACAGGGTTGGAAGCTGCACTCACTTCCAGCGGTTCGCCGTCGCCCTTGGCTGTAACAATCGTTCTTTCCGGTACGAGAAATGCATCAAACATAACGCTTCCATTTTATCGAAGCCGCGCAGTCGGATTGGTGACACCGGTCACAATCCAGCATCGCATTCGTTCATCCCTGCCGAGGCAGTCGGTCAAGAAACCCTCTCAACAGCGCCCCGAACTCCACCGGTTTTTCCAGCCCCGCGTAATGTCCGGCGTGCGAGATCACGCTTAGCTCGCTACCGGCAATGTGCTGCCGCATCCGTTCGAATTCTTCGCGTGGCAGGCTGTCCTCTTCGCCCGCGACGATCAGGGTTGGCACGCTGATGGCCGGCAGCGTCGTGACGGAGTCCGGTCGCTCAGCCATGCCGCGCTGCACCCCGGCAACATCGTCAGGCGACATCGCCAGCATCATCTTGCGGGCGGCCTCCACGATGTCCGGCCGGTTGGTGCGCGTGCTCTGCGACAGAAGCCTGGACAGCATCTCCTCAAT
The DNA here is from genome assembly GCA_963798005.1 of uncultured Acidobacteriaceae bacterium. Taxonomy (GTDB): domain Bacteria; phylum Acidobacteriota; class Terriglobia; order Terriglobales; family Acidobacteriaceae; genus Bog-257. The sequence goes on from CAWCRZ010000012.1 coordinate 99,264, forward strand.
AACTCCGGCTGTGCCCTCGCGCAACACCCGGTCGGCGGCCTCGAGGCGCACCGCCCTGCTTTCGGGCGACTCAGCGGAGGCTCGCGTGTTAGCCAGTACCAGCGCCGAGACTTGTTCACGGTAACGCCGCCAAAACTCGAACAGAAGATAGCCGCCGATCGAGACCCCGACAAAGATCGTCTTGCCTGCCTTCTCTTCGCGGCAGATCAGTGCCAGATCGTCGGCCAGCTTCTGCATGGTCGCAGGGCCGTCGCCCAATTCCGATGCACCGTGTCCGCGCAGGTCAGGAACAATCACTTGGTATCGGCTGCTGAGTTGCGGGACAATCGCGGCCCAGAAGTTGTGATTGAGAGGAAACGGGTGCAGCAGTACAACTGTTGGACCGTCGCCAACAACTTCGTAGTAGATCTCCGCATCGGTGCTGCGAATGGTGGCCATGGCTTCAAGCTCAACGGCGCAACTCACCTGACGGCGTTGCGCTACTTGCTCTTCCCGGCAACGGTATTGGGATCGGTCATCTCGGCCAGAGTCAGGACCTGGTAAGTCGCGAAGTTGTACACCGGCGACATGGCCAGCAGGCGGTCGAGTTCCTCGTTCGAGGTGACGTTATAGATCCAGGCTCCGCCGTGGCTGCCGACCACGTGATAGCGGCATTCGAGCTTGCCATCGGCTTCGAGCTTCTCACCGTACCTGGGCTGCTCAGCGATGGCGCGAACCACGTCGGGTGTCAACCGGGCCACATCGAAATGCCACAGCACAAGAAATTTCATAACGCCCACCTCCCAGCCATAATCTTGTTGCATTGGAACAACGCGCTGGGGATTATACTGCGTCGAATGTCGCGGCAGGACATCGGCTCCGCCGTCCGGCCGTGCAACCCAGACCCATGTGACGTATGTACGTCGCACCTGTGACGGCCCCCATCGGAGAATTGCAGCCTGCGCTCTACAATGAAAATCGTTGTGGTGAACGGGTCCCGTTCTCACAGGGGCGGTGGCAGCACAGTCGGTGGAAACAACTGGTGCCTGGCTTCTGCTTCTCTCATTCCAAAATCCGCAAAGGAGATTTTCATTCATGAAGCGTTCTCTGATGTTATTGGCAGCATTCGCCCTGGCGTCGAGCATGGGTTGGGCACAGGACGGCGCGGCCCTCTACAAATCGAAATGCGCGGCATGTCATGGCGCGATGGGCGAAGGGAAAGTCGGCCCGTCATTGCAAAAGACCTCTCTGACGAAGCAACAGATCGACGATTTGCTGACCAAGGGCGCGGAAGGCAAAAAGGCGCCACATGGCAAGGCAGTGTCTGGGCTGACCGCGGACCAGGCAGCAGCGATTGCCACCTACGTTGGAACACTGAAGAAGTAAGCCGTTCTCAGGGCACGAGAAAGCCGGTCCAAGTGGGCCGGCTTTTTCCGTTGCCGTAAATCCTTCCGCGCATCTTGCAGGTCGTCTAGAAAGTCACTCTCACTCCCAGTTGCGCCGCGAATGGTATTCCCACCGTAGTTCCGGGCCCGAAGAAATCGCCGAGAGCTCCGGCCGGCGCCAGCAACTGGTTCGGGTTGGTAATCGGCACGTTGCACGCCGGAGTCGGGCACAACGCCGTGGCGTTGTACAGATTGTTCACTGGTGTCGGCAGGGCCGCGATGTTGGTGACGTAGTTGGCGCCGGGATTGTTGCGGTTAAACAGGTTGAAGAACTCGGCGAAGGGCATGATTTGCCAGCGTTCCCCAACCTTGAACGGCCGCGTGACGCGCAGATCCACCTGAATGTAAGGCGTTCCGCGGAATTGGTCCAGACTGGTCTGGACCCCGTTGATGACTGCACGGTCATTCGTCGGATTGCCCAGTCCGTTCACGTCCACCGGAGTGGTAAGGGTGATGGGACGGGCAGCCTCCGCCTGAATCAAGGTCGTCACTTGAAAACCGCCCGGAACGTACACGACCCCGGCAAGAGTGAAGCGGCTGCTAACGTCTTCTCCCGACGGGCCGTAATCTCCGGGGGCAAACGGATGCAGCGGGTTACATACGCCGTTCACGTAATCGAAGAGTTCACCCAGCACGCAACCCCAGGTCTTGGCGCTTGACAGCACATAGTTTGCCGTCAAGTTAAACCGCTGGCTGACGTTCCCCTGAAGGTGCAACAGCATCGCGTTGTAGCTGGAGCGGTTGTCCGACTTGAAGACCGAGATGTCTGGAACATTGGCCTGCTGGCTCGCCATGTCGGCGGGGAACAACGGAGACGACAAGGTATAGCCAGAGGTGTAGTCATAGCGCCGGTACCCGTGCATCCCCTCCTCGTGGACATAGTCAGCACTCATGATCCAGTTTTTGTGCCATTGGTACTGGACGCCGCCGCTCACGTGCAGAGCATAAGGAGTGTGGTAATTGGGATCGATTACCGCACCCGCACCGCCGTTGGCCGACCCCGGCAGACATCCCGCATCACCAGGGTGGTTACAGGGTTGAAATGCGGACGGAGTGTTCACCGCCTGGAACGCCGTTGCCCAGCCATTTTGCGCCAGATCGTTATAGTACATACCAATCCCGGCACGAATCACCAGGTCCTCAATACGGTCGGGGTTGTAGGCGATGCCCAGACGTGGTGCGAAGGCCTTTTGGTAATCGTGGGGCACTCCTGTAGGCAACGGCAATTGCAGACCTTGAATGGTCTGTACTGCGGGATTGTAGAACTGATTTACGCCCGAGGCTTGAAACAATCCAAAGGTGGTGTCCCAACGGAGGCCGTAGTTGATGGTCAACTGTGGTGTAACTCGCCAGGTGTCCATGGCATAGAGACCCAGCCGCTGCACGTTCTGCGAGAAGTTACCGTTTCCAGCCGGGGTGGAGGTGGTTTGGCAGTTGGCCCCATCGAATGGCGGCAGGCAATTCAACTCCGCTGTGAGCTGACCCGGGTTGGTCAAATAAAACGTCGGATTCTGGGTGAGGATGTAGGTGGTCTCCGCCTGACCGGGGAAAGCGCCGCTCAGCACCGGCTCGTGAATGAAGTCGATACCGAACTTGGGCGCGTGCTTGCCGGTGGAGCCGCTGATATCGTATCGGACCTGATACTTCTCCTGATTGCGAATGACGGGAAATGCGGTGATCGGGGTAACGAATTGGTTGTCGCCGTACGTTTCAAATCCCGAGATCGTCTTCGATGTCGAACTGAACGGAAACGCCAGCGCAAAGCCAAGGTATCCACTACGGTCCGCAGTCCCGTGCAGATAACTTGTCCCAAGGGTAAAGTTCCCCACCCACGATGGGCTGAAGGTGTAGGTGTTACTGAAGACTCCGTTCTGATAGTTGTAGTGCGTGATCGCACCGGTGGAGGGCAGCGTGGCCTGCTGCACCAGTGCATTGTTGGTGGTGTTGTTGTCGAGCGCGTAGCGCACAAACCACTGCGAATGCTGCGATTGCGCCCAGTCGAACCGCATCATGCCCAGATAAGACTGGAATGGGACCCGGACGTACGGCGGCACCCCAATGTAACTGGTGTTGGGGATCAATCCCTCCTGCGCCAGTTGGGCCAGGGCGTTGAATTGGGTGAGGCTGTCGGGACTGTAATTGATGCTGGCGTGCTCGTTCACCATCTCGAAACCGGTGAAAATCCACAGCTTGTCCTTCACGATCGGTCCGCCGATGGTTCCCACGTAGTTCTGTCTGGAGAAGGGCTGCTTGGGTTCCGGCGCCGGGTTCTCGATGGGAAAGCGCGCATTCAGCGCCGCCGCGCGCTCAAACACCGCGAAGTCGCCATGCCAGTCGTTGGTGCCGCTCCTGGTGCTGATGATTACCGCGGCGGCGGTGGTACGGCCAACGTCTGCGTTCGACTGCGAGGTTTGCACGGCAAACTCCCGTATCACATCGGGAGAAAAGTTCTGTAGGAAGCCGCCGATGTAGTCGTCCGAGTTATCCATGCCGTCGACGCTAAGTTGGTTGTTGAGGCCGGAGCTTCCACCCGTGGATACCGCCGTGATGCGCGCCTTGGTAGGATCGGAAGGCTCAACCGGCTCGGTTCCCGGCACCATGTAAGCGATATTGGCGAAACTACGGGCTGCCAACGGAATCGTCTCCAGGTCTTTGCCGCTGACCACGCCGCCATTCACTGCGTCGGTGGTATCGAGTTCCTGTGTGGTAATGGAGGATGGCGCCGCCTTCACATTGACCGTCTGCTGGACCGCGGTTGGTCGCAGCGTCACCAACACGTCTCGCACGTTGCTTACCTGCACCGAGATGTCAGAATTAGCTTCGCCAAATCCCACGGCAGTGACTACGATGTGGTACTTCCCCGGCAGCAGGTCAGGGAAGCGGAATTGTCCGTGGTTGTCGGTGGCAGTCGCCCGCGCGACACCAGACCCATCATCCGTGACTGTGACGCTGGCGGACTTAACCCGCGCTCCACTGGCGTCCTGTACTTCTCCAAGCAGCGAGCCAGTTGCGTTTTGGGCTGGCAGTGCGGGCGGAAGTAATACCACTGTAAGCAGCGTGAAGGCTACGATCCCACTAAAATGCAGACGTTTACCGGCCAAGCGCATCTAGAATCTCCCATGGATATCTATCTAGCAGCATGAATACGAGCAAGTCCAAGCGGCAAACGAACTTGCGAATTCAGGCTACCTTGCACGCCCTGGTACTACCATCGGTAGTACTTGACTATCGTTCGTGAATGTTGCGAAGACCCCATGACCGCTCGCTCACCTCCCGTCCGGACCCCAAACGCTGCCATGTTGACATGCACGCCGGCTTGACAGACCCCAAGCTGTTTAGTAATTTTTATCGGGTAGTAACAGTTCGCATATGAGCCTGGCATCCTTGATTTCGCCACCGCTACTGCGGCGGCGCCTGGTCGCCAAATCATCGGGCTGTAGGTCCGGTCCGCGACGCGGGCCGAATGAACACCTCGATGATGAACGGCCGCTGATTTCACCAACCTTTCCAGCCAACAACCTCGGAGGAAAAAATGCCTAAAGAGCGCGTCGTCAAACCGGGCGATATCACGCAGCGCGTCGGAGTGGAAGTGATCCGCGCGCGTGGTGTCGATGTGGAAAAACTGATTCGCATGCTGATTGCCAACGCGGCGGCAGAATTCGCCAGCACCTACTACTACTACACCATCCTGCGCATGCACCTTGCCGGCCATGAGGACTACAAGGAAATCTGCGAGGACGCGCGTCTGGAAGATCGCGCCCACTTCGAGCTGATTGTGCCGCGCATTTACGAACTCGGCGGTGACCTGCCAAATGATCTTCCCGCCTTCCACGACCAGGCCGGCTGCCGGGCGGCCAAGCTGCCCGATCCGCCGACCGCGGTCAACATTCTCACTCTGTTGCTCGAGTCCGAGCGCTGCGCCATTCGCAGTTGGATCGCAATCTGCGACATGACCTTCGGCAAGGACCCGCGCACCTATGACATGGCGGCCCGCATTCTGAACGAAGAGATCGAGCACGAGGCGTGGTTTATCGAACTGCTGGCCTTCGAGCGCGACGGCCTATCGGTTCCCAGCGGACACTTCCGCCGCGGCGAACCAGGTCACGCGCCGTACAGCAAGAACGCTTCCTTCTACATCGGAAGCTAACGGCACAACCATTACGATGTACAATCGCTGCCCGGTGATGAGCCGGGCAGCCTTGCGTGAATCAGCCTCGTGGACCAAGCTAATCCTCAGCGCCGCGTCTTCAGCCTTACCTTGCGCACGCCGCGCGGAGAACCGTCCATCGAGGCGGCAAATGACGAGCACATCTGGGACGCAGCGTTTCGCCAGAATGTCGAATTGCCTGCGCTCTGTCATCAGGGCTGGTGCTTGACCTGCGCCGCGAAAATCGATGGGCCCGGCGAAGTCGATCAGGCCGATTCGCTGGCCTTCTTTCCTCCGGACCGGGAAGCGGGCTTTGCGTTGCTGTGCACCGGCAAGCCACGTTCGGACCTGACGCTGGTCACCAATCAGGCAGTCGAAATGCGTAAGCACCGGCTGCGGCACAAGCTTCCAGCGCCCTATTCACAGGGGCTGAAACCGTGAGTCCGGGAGAATAGATCGGTGCTTGGTGTCGGCGAAACCTTTCCTCGCTTCTCGCTCATGGCCAACGTTAGCCCCGTCGAAGGCCACGCTTTCCGCACCATCACCGATCGCGATTTTCCCGGCCAATGGAAAATCTATTTCTTCTGGCCCAAAAACTTCACCTCACTTTCGCTCGCCGAGATCGTTGACTTCGATGCCTTGGCCGCCGAGTTTCGCGAGCGCAATACTCAGCTTGTGGGATGCAGCGTGGAATCGGAGCTGGCGCACCTGGCATGGCGGGAGCAGGAAGAAGAGCTGATTGAACTTTCGCTGCCCATGCTGTCCGACATCAAACGCGATCTCTGCGGGCAGCTCGGCATCCTCGACGAGCGCGACGGTGTCGCCCAGCGTGCTACTTTCATCGTCGATCCCCAGCGCGTAATCCGGTTCGTCTACGTCACCGAGGTCAACGTCAGCCGCGATCCCGGCGAAGTGCTGCGAGTGCTGGCGGATTTGCAGGAGGAACACTTCTCGGGAGCAGGTTGAGTACAGCAGGCATGGGATCGCAACAGCGTGGGATGACAATCAACGGGGGAGAAAGAATCCCCATGCAAAGCGACAGAAAGCTCGAAGAGCGCTGCTCTGATCGGGATGACAGCTACGCAGAAGCTGCGCTAGCTATTGGAGAAGTCGTGAAAGTCGAGCGGTAGGGGCTGGCCGTCTTCGTCGAGGGCAATGACGGGCTGGCCGGTCGAGAGTTCGGGGTCGCGGGCTTGTTTCTCTTCCTGGCGGAGAGATTTCTTCTGTGCCTTTTCGACTCGCCGCTCCTGGCGGGCGCGTTCTTTGGCGCGCTTATTAAAGGTCGTTCGTGAGCCGGCCATGGCATGCCCTCCCGGTGGCAGAGATCAATAACAGGGAAACCCCGGGAGCGGTCCCGGGGTCTCAAATCTGGTGGAGTTACACCACTTGGACGTTTTCGGCTTGCAATCCCTTGGGGCCGGTAATGACCTTAAACTCGACGGCCTGGCCTTCCTGCAGGCTGCGGAAGCCCTCGGACTGAATCGCAGAGTGATGGACGAACACGTCGTCTCCGTTCTCCCGGCTGATGAAACCAAAACCCTTAGCGTCGTTAAACCACTTCACTGTACCTTTTTCCACGTTGTTTTCCTTTTTGTCTAAATGTGTTCTTGCAGAAGCGTGTCAGGTGACCTGGAGTGGCAAACGCGGACAGAACCGGCGGGTGAAACTCAAAATCGCTAGTCAAACTTTGCGAGATACAAGTACATGGTACCACGACGGACGAAGATTTGCGAAGATAATTCCTCCTGCAACGTTCTTCGGTCAGAGCATCGACACGCAAAGTGAGGGCGGCGACTCGTGCGGTCGCCGTCCTCGTTGAATACGACTATCAGGTATTTCTGCCCACGCCGGTGATGCGCGTACCGTCGAACTTGGTGAAGGAGAAGCCATCGAAAGGCTCGTTCCAGTTGCGAGCCATGTCGTTTAGCATCGAGATGGCCACCTCCTCACCCAGCGGCAGCGAATCTGCATAGTCGTAGCGCCAGTGGACGGCGGCTTGGTTGCGGCCCACGCCAATGTTCGCCGCGAGCTTGTTCATCTCGCCGCCAACCGTCATCTGGCCTTTGTCGGAACCCTCATAGGGAACAAGCGAAAGGCCGTCCTCGCTGGCCTGCACATTGGGCAAGTTGGGGATGGAAACGAGCGTCGTCAGGTCATTAAACCAGGCCTTCACGATGGTGGCGCAGGCGCCGGCCACCGTCGAGTGGCCCTGTCCGTACGACGGATGCTGGGGACAGCCCTCCGGGAAAGCATGCGGCATGAAGTAGCTGCCGTGCTTGGCAAAGACCCGGGCGACTGCCTCCGAGTTGAGTACGTCGGAATGCAAAGGATAATTGGCCTGGCCGGTTTTGGTCATGTGGACAAGCCCGCCGAAGGCCTCGGGCCGCAGGTGGCGGTGCACAAACCACTTGGCATACCAGACAGTCTTCAAGGCGCGCTGCGAAACCTCGGCCACCAGCGTCTTGAGATGCGGATTTCCAAACGTGCCGAATCCGGTCTGCGTTCGCGAGTTGTTGTAGGGATTGTTGGGGTCGAGCGGAGCGTTGTTGTCGACGAGCACCAGGCAGGCGTTGAAATATGCCTCAAACAGCACATCCACGTGGACATACGCTGCCAGTCCGCGGCCGTTGCGCATGTATTGCAAGTTCGGATCGTTCTGGTTCTGGCCGAATGGCCCCTGGCCGTTCTGCACCGCCAGCCATGACGCCTGGTCGGTCAGGTAGTCAACGCCAGGAACATACGTCGTCATCAACTGCGTCACCGGCAGCGCACCAAATAGGAATGGCAGCAAAATGAATTGCGACGCATAGGGGCCGACCACGTCGCCGGCGGTGAATCCGCGAAACAGATTTTGCGGCGTGACCGGCTTGGGGCCGTGGAACTCGGGCAACGTGTTCAACTCGGCGATGGCGGCCTGAGTCAGCGGCTCGTTGCCGTACTGGGTGAAATTTACGTCGCGGCACAAGGCCATCCAGTAGCTTTCCACTGCGGTGTCGGCGATGTAGCGGCTGGCGACGCTGGGCGGAGTACCGATGGCAGTCTTATGCGAGTCGCATCCCTCCAAGTCAAAGGCAAGCCCCGATTGGGGATTGACCAGCGGCACGGTGCCACCAAGCTGAATCTGTTCAAACAGCGCAGGATCTCCGGTGTTGACCGCGTTCAGCAGGCTGAAATACGAGCTGCTCGAGACCTCACCGATCGAGTTGTGCACCAGCCCTTTGGAGAAGTTTCCGATGTACGGATAGTTGATCTCGTCGCCGTTGGTGATTTGCCGCGGAACCGGCAGTTGCGCTTCCCGCGTGGCTGCGCCCATGCGGTTTTGGTACGACCGCACGCTACGCGGGTTATTGACTCCCGTCGACGACCCACCGGCAGAGCTGCGGGATTGCGCAGACGCCACTGGCGGAAGTGCGAGCACGCCGGCAGCGACCGCCGTCGCCGCCCCGGCCTGCTCCAGAAATTTCCGCCGATTCAGTCCGCTCGCAGTCTTCATGGCCGAGGGGAAGTCCGCTGGGAGTACATCCTTCACGCGATTGTCTTCGCTCATATCGAGGACTCCTTCCACTGATTACAGTCAACAGGTACGTTTCTATTCCTGAAGTCGATTGGGGAGATTACGCAGGCTTACAACGCATTTGCGACCTTGACACCAAGGCCCGTCACACCCGCGAACACAGCCAAGACATCACCAGTCAGCCGGCGCAGAGAGGCACAATAGATCGGCTTACATATCCGTTAAAGTAAGGGCAGCAGAGCGCATGAAAAGCACACCGATGACTTTGGGCCGCAGCCACAGCCAAAGCTCTTCATCTGCTCTTTTCGCCGTCATTGTGAGAGCAGATGGTCGCGAAGTCAAGAACAATTCCGTTTCGTTCCCGTTTCGGTCCTGGCAGCCGGCGCAATTCACTCGTGCCGGTTCGGAGCCTGTCGCGAAGTCAAGGAAAGGGTAACTCTAAGGAGGGATGTCGCCTCCGTCACCATGCGTCACCGCGCGCCTCGCTTGCGGGCGCGCCCGACAGGAATGCACCAACGGCTCATCGAGGAATATCACTTCCGGTTTTAAGCCGGGGGTACTCCAGTCGCAGAGTGGCCAGCAGGAGTCGTCAGCCGCAGCAACAAGCCGCTGCCGCCGGACAAATGCACATCCCTTTCAGACTCTAGAATGATTTGCCCAATAGGATCCCGCCTGCCGGCATGGGCGATTTTCAGGTCTCCAAAACCGTAGGCGCCACACGCCGAGGTCGAAAAAAGCCAAAGCGCCTGCTCGCGGTCATCGCCAGACACGGCTCCGCGGCAACCGCCTTCACGGGAGGCTGTCAGCTTCGCGGTCACAGCGCCCGCGGCGGTCGATTTCCCTACCACCCGGGCGTCCGGCGACATCACGATGCCCGCTCCGCGATAGACCGCGTCCCCTCCGATTTGTACGGTGATCCAATCGCTGGGCGAGGTTCCGTAGTCATCAATCGCGTTGGTCGGCAGTTGCGCCTCGAAGACTTCCATCATGGACGCCAGCGAGCGCAGGCTCATGGTTACCGGAATCCCAGCGCCATTCATCCTCAAGCGATCGAACGAAATCACAATGCGTGAACCCGAAGTCGCGCTCGCTGCCGTTACTTCGACCACGTGTCCAACCAGCTTGGAACCGGCACGAATTCGCACCTGGGAACCCAGCGGAATGTCTTGCATGACTCTGGCTTCGATTTTCTGTCCCGCCTCGGCCTTCCTGGAGTCCAGGGTTGTCCGCAGCATCGCCGGAACGGTCGTCCCGGCTGGAATCTCCTGGGCGACCAAGGCCGCAGACTGCAACAACAGACTCAGAACCAAAACCTTGAATCCTGGCATATGCCGGCCTCTTCTCCATTTCCAAAAGATGTCATCCCGCCCGCCCAGGATACAAGTTTGGTTCAAGCCATGGGCCTGGCTGCTCAATACGATTGGCTGCGCAGGCCGGTATCGGCTAACCTGAACCCATGTCCCAAGCGGTAGAGCAGGCGCTGGAGTTGATCCGTGAAAACCAACCGGGATCGATCAACCGGGCGCTCACGCTTTTGCAGAACACGGTTTATTCCTTCAGCATGAAGGTGTGCGGCCACCCCCAGGACGCGGAAGACACCATGCAAGAAGTTCTGCTGAAGTTGCTGCCGTACCTTCCGAAGTTTGAAAGTCCGCAAGCGCTCTCGGTCTGGCTCTATAAAGTCGCGCGCAACCGGTGCATCAGCCAACATCGGCGGGCCGCGTCTTCACCGGCGCGCAACCTGTCGCTGGACGAGTTGATGCCCCACAGCAACGAACTCCAGGAGTTGCTGGACGACGGTGCGCCCAATCCCGAAGTCGCCCTGCTGAACAGCGAGAGCGCCGAGCACTTGAAGCAGGCGGTCCTGGCCGTGCCTCCGCAATACCGGATGGTGCTCGTCTTGCACGACATGGAAGACCTGAGCACTGCGGAAGTGGCCAGGATCATGGACTTGCGCGAAGGAACGGTGCGGGTCCGCCTGCATCGCGCGCGATTGTTCGTTCGCCAGCATCTGACGAAACAGGCAAAGGCTGGACGGGACACGGGCTTGACGCTGCACGCCAGCGTCGAGGAGCCCCCTCCCACGCGTTGCCGCGGGCTGTTTGCCGCACTCTCCGATTACATGGACGGCGTCATTGACGACGCCATGTGCGACGAGATGGATCGCCACTTGCACCACTGCCAGCCCTGCCGGGCCTTCTTGGCCAGCCTGAAGAGCGCCGTGGCCCAGTGCCGGTCGTATCGGCCGCAGTGCGATGCCGTGCGCGCGGCAGAACTGCGCCAGGAACTTCTGCACCGGTATCGGGCGGCGGTGGCGGCGTTACCAAAGTAACTTGGCCGAGAGTTAAGTGATCGGTCGGCGAGATGGGCGCTGGTATTACCGAAGTAACTTCCTGGAAGGTAATTAGATCTGTCCCAAAGTAACTGTATCCTCCGAGCACGGGTAGAGCGGCGCTTTAGCGCCGCGTTCGCGTGCCGGGAAGAAAAATGCTTCCGCCGCTGAGGTCGTTCACCTCAGCGGCGGAAGCCAGGAATTGTACCAACCCTGGGGACGCGGGCCTGAAGGCCCGCTCTACCCGTGCCAGCCGGCTACACCAAATCTGGAATTGCTCTAGGTGGCGAGACGCGGCACCTGCCCTTCCCGAATTGGGAATCCCACAAAAGTGTTAGCTAACTTGCTGTAACACTTCCACACATCACAGCGTTTATCCTGTGGCTCAGATGTAATGAGCTGTGGGGGCCCCGAAGGGGATCCCTATATCATGGAGAACGACATGATCTCGGCAAGCGTAACCTTGACGCAACCCCTTAGCACTCATCGCCAATTCGTCGCTACGAGCGGCACTGGGCACCACTTCCTGATTGACGACGCCACCGGCAACACCGGAGCGAAACCCATCGAACTCGTCGCCGTTGCGCTGGCGGGCTGCACCGCGTTTGACGTCATCGGCATCCTGCGCAAAAAGCGCCAGCAGGTAACCGGCTATGAAGTGAAGGTCGAGGCCGACCAGACGCCGAACCCGCCGCAGGTTTTCACGCAAGTACGCATTCATCACCTCGTCGCTGGAGCCGACGTGTCGGCCCAGGCGGTGGAAGACGCCATCCGGCTATCGGAAGAGAAGTATTGCTCGGTCAGCGCCATGATCAAGTTGAGCGCCGAACTACACACCACGTTCGAGATCGTGCCGGCAATGGAAGCTCCATTGGTCGGGGCCTAGGGATGCTGGCGCGTTCTGACACACCTGTTCTTGCGGCGAAGCTGGCGCGGTGGATGGCGACTGCCGCCATGTTGGCGGCCTTGCTCTCATCGGCGGCGGCACAGCCCTCAACCCCCCTCACGCTGGCCGACGCCGTACAGATGACGCTCGACAAAAACCCCATGCACAAGGCGGCGCTAGCCGACACCAAGGCGGCACTGGCATCGGTACGGGAGGCGCAGGCGCCCCTGCTGCCACGGCTGATGTTCGCGGAAAATGTCACCGTAGGTAACGACCCTGTGTTTGTCTTTGGATCGAAGCTGCGGCAGCAGATTTTCACCGCGCAGGATTTCGCGCTGAACTCTCTCAACCGCCCGACACCAATCAGCAACTATGCCAGCCGCTTCTCCGGCCAGTGGAGCTTGTTCGACAGCATGCAGAGCTGGATCGGCCTCAGCCGCGCGAAATTCATGAGCCAGGCCGCCGGGCAGCAACTCAGCCGCACCGACCAGGAACTGGTGTTCCAAACCGTGCAGGCGTACTACGGCGTGCTGCTGGCGCAGAAGCAGTTTCAGGTCGCGCAGGAGGCGGTGAAAACTGCCGAGGCCATCGAGCAGCAGAGCCGGGCACGGGTCGAAAGCGGCATGGCGGTCGATTCCGATCTACTCAGCGCGCAGGTGCTGGCGTCTTCGCGTAAGCAGGAGCTAATCGCGCGGCAGAATGACCTGTTGCTCGCGCGCACCCGCCTGGCGTTGGCCATGGGCATGCCGGCTGACGCGACGTACGAGCCGAAGGAAGCGCTGGAGGAGCGGACGTTTCCGCCAGCCGACGTGAACCAGTTGGAGAAGACAGCCATGGAGAGGCGGCCCGATCTGAAGCGCATGGAAGCGGAACGCAGCGCGCAAGCGAAAAGCGTCTCCATGGCGAAAGCCGCATTCGGTCCGCGGTTGAATGCCTTCGGGAGCTGGGAAGAGGACAGCCATGCAGTGGGCTGGACGGGGGCCAACAACTGGGTGGCGGGCGCAGAGTTGCAGTTCGATCTGTTCAGCGGAGGCAGCAAGCGCGCGCAGTTGGCCCGCGAGAAAGCGCTGGCCGAACGAGCTACGGCGGCGCAGGCAGGATTTCAGGACGCCATCCGCCTCGAGGTCCGCACCGCCTATTACGATTTCGACGCGGCACAGCAGCAGGTGGTGGTCGCGCGCAGCGCCATCGCGCAGGCCAACGAGAGCCTGCGCATCAATGAGAACCGCTACGAAGGCGGACTGACCACGGTCAGCGATTTGTTGCGCGTGGAAGACGCGGCCCACCGCGCCCAGACCGATTACTGGCAGGCGGTGTATCGCGTGCAAACCAGCTATGCCGGGGTCGAACTGGCCACCGGCAACCTGACCCCAGGCTCTCCGGCGGTGACGCAATGATTCATAAACCGATTGGTATCGCATGGCTGTTCGTTTTCGGCGCGACCCTGCTTGCCGGGTTGAGCGGGTGCAGCAATGACAAGCAGCAGGCAAAGCCGCCCACGGAAGAAGTGCGTGGAGTGGCCCTGCTGGTAGCGCAGCGGACCACCGTTCCCGACTACGTGGAAGCGACCGGCACGGTGCGGGCGACACAGTCGGCGCAGCTCGCCAGCCAGGTCATGGGGACCATCACGCGGGTCAACGTGCACGAAGGCGATGCCGTGCGGCGCGGCCAGGTGCTGGTCACGATTGACGAGGCGCAGTCGAAGGCAGGGTACCAGAGCGCCAACGCCGGATTGCAGGCGTCACAGCACACGATTGCCGCGGCCGATGCCGATTACGCGCTGGCCGAATCGACCATGCGCCGTTACCAGACGCTCTTCGACAAGAAGTCGGTGAGTCCGCAGGAATACGACGAAGTGAAAACCCGCCTCGCCGCGGCCAAGGCGCGGCGCGATGCCGCCCACGCCGGCAGCGTGCAGGCTGAGGCCTCTGTGTCCGAGGCGAGCACGGCGATGGGGTTCACGAAAATCCGCGCGCCGTTTGACGGCTTGATCGTCGCCAAACTGGCCGACACCGGGGCCATGGCGGCGCCCGGCGTGCCTCTGCTGACGCTGGAAGACCCCAGCCACTTCCGGCTGGAGGCCATGGTGGATGAAAGCGAGATCGGCTTGGTGCGGTCAGGTGCGACCGTCCCGGTGGTAATCGACTCGCTGAGCAATCCGACGATCGCGGGCAAAGTTGTGCAGATCGTGCCTGCAGCCGACCCGGCGAGCCGGACCTTCACGGTCAAGATCGATCTCCCGGCCAACCCGCAAATGCGCTCTGGGTTGTTTGGGCGCGCGCGCTTCCCGCGTGGCGAGCGCGAATCCATCCTGGTTCCGCAGACTGCCCTGCTGCATCGCGGACAATTGGATGCGGTGTATGTGGTGGGCAAAGACGAAATCGCAAGCTTGCGCTATGTGACGCTGGGCAAGCCTTCCGGGAGCGACATCGAAGTGCTCTCCGGATTGGAGAACGGCGAGCGCGTGGTAGCACAAGCCGGCGAGCGCGAGCTGAGCGGCAAGCGAATCGGAGCGCAGTGACGATGGCGGCCGAAGGAAAAACTCCGCTGCGGGCCGCCGGGCTCATCGCTCACGCCTTCATCAATTCCAAGCTGACGCCGCTGTTTATCGCCGGCGCTCTGCTGGCCGGCGCCTTCGCCATCCTGATGACGCCACGCGAGGAAGAGCCGCAGATCAAAGTACCCATGCTCGATGTCTTCGTGCAGATGCCGGGGGCGTCGCCGGCAGAAGTCGAGCAGCGCGCCAGCGAGCCGATGGCGCGGCTGCTGCGCGAGGTGCCCGGCGTGGAGTACGTGTACTCCATCTCGCGCCCCGGGCTCAGCATGCTGGTGGTGCGGTACTACGTCGGCGCCAACGAAGAAGACGCCATCGTCAAGACCTACAACAAGCTGTACTCCAACTTCGACCGCATTCCGCAAGGCGTTTCCCAGCCGCTGATCAAAGTGCGCTCCATCGACGATGTGCCCATCATGGCGCTGACGCTGTGGGGCAAGAACTACGACAGCTACGAGCTGCGGCAAATCGCAGGCGAACTGCAGAGCCAACTCAAGCAGATCGACGACGTTTCGGAGACGAGGATCATCGGCGGGCTGCCGCGCCAGGTGCGCGTGGTGCTCGACACCCAGAAGCTGGCCGCCTACGGAATGACGGCGGGGGCGATCGTGGCGCACCTGGAAGCCGCCAATGCGCGCGCCATCGCGGGAAGTTTCGCGCATGACAACCAGGAGTTCGAAGTCGAAGCGGGGCGGTTTCTGGGTAAGGCTGACGACCTGCGCCAAGTTGTGGTTGGGGTGTATCAAGGCAAGCCAGTGTACTTGCGCGACGTGGCTGCCGAGATGGTTGACGGCCCGGCCGAGCCTGACAACTACGTCTTGTTTGCCAACGGCGCGGGGGCGCCGAAAGACGCGGCGCGCGGCGAGTATCCCGCGGTGACCATCACCCTGGCCAAGCGTAAAGGCACTAACGCGACCGTCATCACGGAGAAAGCCGAAAAGAAAATTGCCGAGCTGCGCGGCCACCTGCTGCCGCCCGACCTGAACGTCACGGTGACGCGGAACTATGGCGAAACCGCGAAAGACAAGTCCAACGAACTGCTGGAGCATCTGCTCCTGGCCACGCTGTCGGTCACGCTGCTGATCGCACTGGCCCTGGGCTGGCGCGAATCCGGCGTCGTGCTGATCGCCATTCCGGTCACGCTGGCGCTCACGCTGTTCATTTTCTACATGTTCGGCTACACCCTGAATCGGGTCACGCTATTCGCGCTGATCTTCTCCATCGGCATCCTGGTGGACGATGCGATTGTCGTGGTGGAAAACATCGTGCGGCATTTCCGGCTGCCCGGAAGCCGGGGACGGCCACTTACCGAGGTTGCCGTGGAGGCAGTGGACGAAGTTGGCAACCCCACGATCCTGGCGACCTTCGCAGTGATCGCAGCGATCCTTCCCATGGCCTTCGTGCGCGGGCTGATGGGGCCATACATGCGGCCCATCCCCGTCGGCGCATCGGCCGCGATGCTGTTTTCGCTGATCGTAGCGTTCGTAGTTTCGCCCTGGGCTGCGCTGCGGCTGCTGCGTCACTATGCGACGGGAAGTGGCTTTCAACATGAGACGGAGGGTTGGACGACCCGGCTCTATCGGCGCATCATGAACCCGCTCGTCGAAAATGCCAGACGGCGCTGGATGTTCTTAGGTGGCATGGTCGTGCTCTTGCTGCTTGCCTGTTCGCTGGTGGCATTCAAGCTTGTCAAGGTCAAGATGCTGCCCTTCGACAACAAGAGCGAGTTCCAGGTGATCGTGGACATGCCCGACGGAACCACGCTGGAGCAGACGACCCGCGTGGCGCAGGAGATGGGTCAGTACCTTGGCCAGCAGCCCGAAGTTGCGAACTATCAGATTTACGCGGGCACGTCGGGGCCCTACAACTTTAACGGGCTGGTGCGGCATTATTTTCTGCGGCGGGGCGCCAACCAGGCCGACATCCAGGTGAACCTGCTGAACCAGCACCAGCGCAGCCAGCAAAGCCATGCGATTGCCAAACGCCTGCGGCCCGCCCTGGTGGAAATCGGAAACAAGTACGCTGCACGCATCAAAGTGGCCGAGGTGCCGCCCGGGCCTCCCGTGCTGGAGACCCTCGTCGCCGAGGTGTACGGTCCCGACTACAAGCAGCAGATTGAGCTGGCCAAGAAGATCAAGCAGATATTCCAGACCACGCCGGGTGTGGTGGATGTGGACTGGTATGTGGAGGATCCGGAGGTAAAGTACGACCTGAAGGTAGATCTTGACAAAGCCGCGCTGCATGGCGTCTCCGCGGCGGAGGTAACTCGCACCGTGCAGATCGGGCTGAGCGGGGCCACGGCCGGGCTGCTGCATGCGCCGGAGTCGCGGGAAGACATTCCCATCCGCGTGCAACTGGCGCGGGCCGACCGCTCCAGCATCGACTCGCTGACTGCCATGCGCCTGCCGAGCGCGGGCGGCGGGCAGGTTTCACTGGCTGAGGTAACCGATCTCGAGAAGAAGACGATTGGCACCAGTATCTATGGCAAGAACCTGCGGCCGGTGGTGTATGTGCTGGGCGACGTGGCGGGTGAGGAAGAGAGCCCGGTGTACGCCATCATGAAGATGGGCAAGGCCATCGACCAAATCCAGACACCGGGGGGCTACCACATCAAGCAGTACGACATCGCCATGCCTACAGAAACCGACCGGCTGGCGATGAAGTGGGACGGGGAGTGGCACATCACGGTCGAGGTCTTCCGCGATCTGGGACTGGCCTTCGCCGCGGTGCTGGTGCTGATTTACGTGCTGGTGGTGGGCTGGTTCCGGTCCTTCATCACGCCGCTGGTCATCATGGCGCCGATCCCGCTGACGCTGGTTGGCATTCTTCCGGCACATGCGTTGATGGGCGCGTTCTTCACCGCGACCTCGATGATCGGCTTCATTGCGGGCGCTGGTATCATCGTGCGGAACTCGATCATCCTGGTGGATTTCATCGAACTGCGCCGCGAGCAGGGCATGACGCTGGAACACGCGGTGGTCGATGCCGGCGCGGTGCGCTTCCGTCCCATGCTGCTGACCGCCGCGGCGGTGGTGGTGGGCGCCAGCGTCATTCTGTTCGATCCGATTTTCCAGGGATTGGCAATTTCCCTGATGGCCGGAGAGGTGGCGTCCACGCTGTTGTCGCGCATGGCGGTACCGGTCCTGTACTACATGGTGGAAAAGCACAAGCGCCCGGCGCCGGGCGGCAACTCGGCTCCGGTGCACTCCCAGGAGGCATACGTATGACAATCGAACGTGGTTTGCGACTGATGGCGGGAGTGTTCGTTCTGCTCTCGCTGGCGCTGGGGTATTGGGTAAATCCTTACTGGTATCTGTTCACGGCATTCGTCGGACTGAACCTGCTGCAATCGGCATTTACCAACTGGTGTCCGGGAATGTGGATGCTTTCGAAGCTGGGACTGAAATCGACTGGCGGGGCGTAATGGCTGGTTGGATTCCGATCATCGCCCTATTGGTCGTCTATGTAGTGCTGACGCAGTGGCTCCTGCCGAGGATCGGCATTCCTACGTGAAGGAGCCGGGGTGACGCCGGGTCCCGGCGCCAAACCATGAAGGAACCGCGTCCGCGAGTCAAGTAACTTCAGCGACGAAGACGGCCCCTCCGGTGTTCCGGGCCTCCAACCTTCACCGCTAGATGCCGTCATCTTAACCCATGTACGAGTTCCGGGAGCTCGGTGCCGGGCTTCGGAACCAAATAGCCGCCGAGGAGGGCACTTATGAAGCTGTTGAAATCAGCAGTTATGGCAGTAACCGTTGGGTTGGCATTAACGTCCACAGCAGCCCTGGCTCAGGGCCGGGGCCCCGGTATGGGGATGCCCAATTACGATCCCAAGACGGAAGTCACGGTCAAAGGAACCATCGAGGAGGTGCAGCAGCAGCAGGGGAGAAATGGGTGGATGGGTACCCACCTGCTATTGAAAACTGACTCGGGAACCCAGGAGGTACACGCCGGGCCATCGGGTTACATTACGGAAAAACAATTCTCTTTTGCCAAGGGCGATGCAATTGAGGTAATCGGGTCCAAGGTCATGATCCAGGGCAAGGACGCGCTGCTGGCACGCGAAATTGTCAAAGACGGAAACACCCTGGTGCTGCGCAATGCGCAAGGCATTCCCCAATGGTCGGGTAGCCGGTGGCGCAGCAACTGACATGATCTTGAGCTGAGGGCCGCGGTGACGGCTAGCTTGGACTTAGATCTGTCCGTAACTAACTGTATCCTCCGAGAACGGGTAGAGCGGCGCATTAGAGGCTGTTACGAAACTCGGGTCGCCGCCCTGCGGCTCGCATTATTTCCCACCAGAGCAGGGCTGACGCCCCCGCCTACCACCATTCCGCCGCTCCGCGGCTGTTTTCATCGCCTATTTAGGGCACTTCGATCCACCAACCAATGCTGGACCCGAGTTTCCGTAACAGCCTCTTCAGCGCCGCGTTCGCGTACCGGGAAGAAAAATGCTTCAGCCGCTGAGGTCGGTGACCTCAGCGGCTGAAGCTGGGAATTGTACCAACCTGGAGTACGCGGGCCTGAAGGCCCGCTCTACCCGTGCCAGCCGGCTACACCAACTCTGAAATTGCTCTAGTTGAGAGTGAAATCCCAGCAACGCGACGCGATGTCCGTGATTTGCGACTCCTGAAACCCGCTCGATCCGGCAGGGTACGCGGGCCTGAAGGCCCGCTCTACCCGTGCCAGCCGGCTACACCAACTCTGAAATTGCTCTAGTTGAGAGTGAAGTCCCAGCAACGCGACGCGATGTCCGTGATTTGCGACTCCTGAAACCCGCTCGATCCGGCAGCGGACCGCGGTTTCCCGGTCAAATCGACCTCGTGGCCCGTCTCGTCCCAGAGTAAGTGGTTATCGCCGACCACTCTGTGCTGTTTCCCCTGGTGATCGGTAAGCTTGTAATCGCCCTTGGCGCCAGTCAGGCACCCGCGCAGCGAGTTGCTGGCCGCGGACGCGGGAGCATTCTGGCCTGTCGCTGCAAAGTGTGACTCGGTCGATGAGATCTTACGTGCTATCTATGACTAACGCTCAACACGATCGCTCGCGTTGTCCGGCGACCTTCGGGCATCGTCGAGCCGGGTGGGGCTTTCCTTGACCTTCGCGATCCCTGATTTTCCCCATGCCTCCCCGCGTGGCGAAGTCGCCGTTGGACCGGCTCTTCATCGACGCCATGGCGGACGAGCGCGCGAAGGAGGTCGAACTGATGCTGTTCGACATGGATCGGGTGATCATCGACGGCGCCATCTTCCTGTCCCTGCTCCCAGCGGCGGAGCGGGGCACGACACCCGCGAGCATCGGGAAGAGATCGCGGGCCAGGCGGCTTCGGTATTGCCAGCCGCGATGTCATCGAGGCCGAAGGTTTTCGTGCGCGCAACGGAACTGGCTTCCCTGCTCGGCTCGGCCGGCTGAAGGCGGGCATCATCACCAAGCGCATCTCCGAAACCGTCGCCCTGCGGTGCGCGACCTGAAGATCGAACATGCTCAGGGACAGCAGGACAAGGCGTCACTTTCGAGATTCTGGGCGAAGGACTGAGGCCGGAGCAGGTGTGCTATGTGGGCGACGATGTCATTCGACTTCCGGTCATGCGACTGTGCCGGCTGGCGATTGCTGTGAAGACGCACGGCCCGAGGTGCTGCGCGAGTCGCATTACGTCACGCCACACGAAGGCGGCCACGGCGCGGTGCGCGACGCCATCGAATACGTGTTGCGTGAGCAGGGCTCGCTGGAGCGCGTGATCGACGAGTACATCCAGTCGAGGAGCATCACGCCGATAAGGGAGTAACGCGCTCTCCGAGAGTTGTTCACCCACGGAGTTCGGTCAAGGCGTGACCTCGAAGATGACGCCCTCGCCGTACATCTTGCCACCGTTCTCGGTTGTGCCATACAGATTGCCCGCGGCATCCATGGTAAGCCCTGCGAACGGCATTGCTCCGTCGTCGCCACCGGTGAAGTCGTGCAGCGAGGTGTAGATCCAGCCGCCATTCGAAGGCGTCAGTTTGAACACATTACCGTTTCGGTAAAGGCCGTCGCCAACGGTCGTGTCGTAGAGGTTTCCCGCCGCGTCGAAGATCGGGGCGCCAAAGGAACCTCCTCCGCCGGTAAAGCTGTAAAGCGAGGTGAAGGTCCATTTGCCCGCGGCAGGGGTCAGCATGAACACGGTGCCTCCTCCGCCTGAGCCACCGTAGAGGGTGGTTCCGTAGAGATTTCCCGCGGCATCAAAGGTCAATCCCGACCACGGGTTCATGCCGTCGCTTGAACCCTGGAAGTCATATAGGGTTTCTTCTATCCAGAATCCTTGCGAGGGGGTCAGCCTGAAGATCGCACCATTGCCATAAGCGCCGCCATCGAGGCGGCGCCATACAGCCTCCAGGCATTGTCGAAGATGACGCCCGAGAGCCCGCCGCCGTCGCTCCCACCGGTGAAGTTGTAAAGCACGGCTTGCTTCCAACTTCCATTGGATGGCGTCAGGGTGTAAACCGAACCCCATCCCGTAGTGCCGACCTGGTCAGTCCCGTACATGTTGCCAGCCTGGTCGAAGATGAGGTCTCCGACAGGGGCTGCCCCATCCGTGCCACCGGCGAAGCGATAAAGAACATTTTCCATCCAGTTGCCGAAGATGTTGGCCGAAGAATGCAGTACCGTCTCAGGCTGTACACCGTCCCACAACCATAGCCCTGGCATCCCACTCCGCCACCTTGGCTCGTTGAGCCGTACAGCAGTCCCCCTGGTCCAAATACCGGTCTAGAATCGGGGTAAGCACCGTCTTGTCCCCGCTGAAAGTTGTACAGGACGCTCAGGACCCATCCTGAACCCTTGTGCGACAGCTTGAACACCGTACGGGCGCTGCCGGTAATCTCAGGTGTCGTGCCGTAGAGATTGCCGGATGCGTGGATGGTCAAGCCGGTCAAAGGATGCGGCTCCATAGCTCCCAAAGTTGTGAATGCACTGGAACGTCTGGGCGGGTGCAGCTTGGATCGTTGACATGGTCAACGCCAGAGCAATCGCCAGAGGGAGCGCGAGGCGGCGCACACGAAGACCAGCAGCGAATCTCCGGTTGTGAAGTTGCTCAGGGCGTGGAACCGCCATGACGGTCTCCTTACCGGGCAAGGATTTGCCTAGTAAGGATACATCCGAATTGCCTAAAGAGCCTTGGACTGGGCCAGTGGCAAGGCAAAGTTCCACTCCAAGGCGGAGCCCGCACTTGTCAGCAAAGGAGGTCAGTACATCGCTGTTTTGCTCTCTCCTCGTTAAGGCCATGCCTCCAACCACAAGCCAGCAAATAGTGGACAACTGACGGCTGAGGACGTACATTTCTGCGTGTGATCAGTCACTTCCACCAGCTCCACTTATTGCTCTCGCCGAGCAGCACGGCGAACGCATAGCCATCGTCGATTCCCAAGGCACGTTCACCTACAACGATCTGCTTGACGCATCTTTGCGGGTGGCGGCAGCGCTACTGGCTAATCGCACGGACCTTGGCGAGGAGCGGGTGGCGTTCCTCGTGTCGCCTGGCTTTCCGTGGGCGGCAGTGCACTGGGGAATCTGGCGAGCGGGTGGCGTGGCCGTGCCGTTGCCGCTAAATTCCGCCAGGCCTGAACTCGAGTACTTCATCGACGACACCAAAGCAACGGTGCTGGTGTTCGATGCCCCGGCCGAGAGCCTGCTCGCGCCCATCGCGGGGGAGCGCGGAATCCGCGCATTGTCCTGCGACGAGGCCCTGACGCACCATACAGCGCTGTTGCCGGAGTCGCCCATGAGCGGCGGGCCATGATTCTCTACACCAGCGGTACCACCAGCCGTCCCAAGGGCGTAGTCACCACTCACGCCAACATTGCCGCGCAAATCGCGAGCCTGGTTGAGGCGTGGGGGTGGTCGGCGAACGACCGCGTCGTGCTGTGTTTGCCGCTCCACCATGTGCACGGGATCATCAATGTGGTTTCTTGCGCGCTGTGGTCGGGCGCGGACCTCCGACATGCTTCCCCGCTTCGACGCCAATGCGGTGTGGGAACGCATCGCTGGGGGAAGCTTTAACGCTGTTCATGGCAGTTCCCACGGTCTATGTGAGACTCATCGCCGCCTGGGAAGCGGCGTCGCCGGAGAGGCGGAAGGCTCTCAGCAGGGCATGCTCCCGGTTGCGACTGATGGTATGTGGTTCGGCCGCCTTGCCGGTGAGCACGCTCGAACGATGGAAGGAAATCAGCGGGCACACACTGCTGGAACGCTATGGCATGACCGAGATCGGGATGGCGCTGTCGAACCCGCTACGAGGAGAGCGAGTGCCGGGCAGCGTGGGGAGGCCGTTGCCCAGCGTCGAAGTGCAGTTGGTCAGCGAGCAGGGCGAACCCGTGGCGTCAGGCACGCCAGGCGAGATCGAGGTCCGCGGTCCCAGCGTGTTCGAGGAATCCTGGGGCAAGCCCGACGCCACGCGCGACGCCTTCCGCGATGGCTGGTTCCGCACCGGGGACACGGCCGTCGTCGAGAATGGCGTCTATCGCATTCTCGGGCGTACAAACATTGACATCCTCAAGACCGGGGGAAACAAGGTTTCCGCGCTGGAGATTGAGGAGGCGCTGCGCCGGCATCCGGCAGTTTGCGAGTGTGCGGTAGTGGGCGTTCCCGACCCCGAGTGGGGCCAGCGCATCGCTGCTGCCGTGGTGTTGAACGATGGCGAAATGTTGGACTTGGCGTCCCTTCGCACCTGGGGAAAAGAGCTGCTCGCAGCCTACAAGCTTCCTTCCCTGCTGGTCGTGGTGGAGGCGCTTCCCGCGCAATGCCATGGGTAAGGTCACGAAGCCGGCGGTCGCGGCGATGTTTCGGAGCGCGGAAAGCAGCGATTGATCCGGCCTGGATATCCTTTTTGGGATTACGTGTGAGATGGCTTGATTGCGACAGTAACGTTTTGAAGAACGGTCGCGGCGTATGACTTCGTTTGGCTGTAACCTAGGAGCGTGCATTTTTGATTGTCGCCCTGGCGGGGTATAGGAGGTTAGTATGACGCTCGATCGTCGATTCACTCTCGTTTTCGCTCTCGACACTTGCGTTGACATTGGCAGTGGTCGCGCTCGGAACCCCCGCCCCTGCCCAGGAACCGTTCTCCGTCATTCAGGACTTCACCGGGGGAGCAGACGGGGCCTTTCCTTATGACGCCCTTACCGTCTCACCTTCAGGAGTCGTGTACGGAACGGCGGCATACGGTGGGACCTACAACAATGGAACGGTCTTCCAGCTGAGCCGGGTTAATTCCAGCTGGGTATTCAGTACTTTGTACGGGTTTGCCGGGGGAAGCGATGGAGTCGATCCAATCGGCGGAGTGGTGATCGGCCGCTATGGCGCTCTATTTGGTACGACCCAACAGGGTGGTCCCGAAAACGACGGCACAGTCTATGCGCTGACACCCCCGTCGACGTTTTGCCGATCGCTAACGCGCTTATTGGGACGAAACCATACTTCACACCTTTACCGGAGTACCGGATGGGTTCAACCCGTGGGGCGAGAACCTGGTGTTCGATGCGGCGGGAACATGTATGGCACGACCACGAACGGCGGTGCGCATGATGCGGGGACCGTGTTCGAGCTGACCCCGTCAGGCAGCGGATACACGGAGAGCATCCTGTATAACTTTGCCGGCAGTCCGGACGGGGGCGAACCCCTTCGCCGGCGTGGTGTTCGATGCCGCCGGAAATTTGTACGGAACCACCGGTGACGGAGGGACCGGGCGCGGGTGCGACTTCGGCTGTGGAACGGCTTTCCAATTGACGCCTTCCAACGGCAGCTGGCAGGAGAATGTGCTGGTTAACTTCGACTTTAGGCTGGCTTATTTGGCGGGTGGGATTTATCCTTACAGCTCCCTTGTTCCTCGATGCATCCGGCAACCTGTATGGCACCACAATTTACTCCGGGGGATTATATTACCCTGAATGGCATAGTTTTCAAGCTTGCGCCCTCAGATGGAGGGTTTACGCCATCCTTGCTTTATCCCTTCCCTTCATCTTGCCAACCCTACGGTGGCGTAATCATGGACACGGAGGGTAATTTCTATGGGCAATGTGTCTATGGTGGCGCTAATGGGATCGGCTGGGTTTTCGAGCTGACCAATTGCAGCCAACATTGCACCCTAGTGGATCTCCACGATTTCACAGGTCGCGACGGCGGCATGCCTTCCAGCCCCGTGACGC
Organism: uncultured Acidobacteriaceae bacterium; assembly: GCA_963798005.1. Classification (GTDB taxonomy): domain Bacteria; phylum Acidobacteriota; class Terriglobia; order Terriglobales; family Acidobacteriaceae; genus Bog-257. The sequence continues at coordinate 124,296 of CAWCRZ010000012.1, forward strand.
TCGACGCGAACGGCAATCTCTACGGCGCAACGGAGTATGGGAGGGACGAGCATCAACTGCCAACTCGGCTGCGGCGTGGTGTGGGAGATCACGGGCGTGGGCGCTCCGCAAAAGAAGTGAATTGATTGAAGAGCGGCTTGTTGGACTTAAGACTCAAACTTGAGCTTTCTCCTCAAGATCAGCAGTGAGAGACCCAAGGCAACGTAACTGTTGATAAATCCGTAGTGCCGTATCGACAGTGCTCCGCTGGCAGAACGCAGGGGATGGAGATGACG
>CAWCRZ010000013.1:0-38973 GCA_963798005.1 uncultured Acidobacteriaceae bacterium
ACGCGATCGCTCGCGTTGTCCGGCGGCCTTACGGGCAGCGTCGAGCCGGGTGGGGCTTTCCTTGACCTTCGCGATCCCTAATTTTCCCCATGTCCTCCCCGCCGTGGCGAAGTCGCCGTTGGCCCGGCTGCTAAGATGACGCCATGGCGGACGAGCGCGCGAAGAAGATCAAACTGATGCTGTTCGATGTGGATGGGGTGATGACCGACGGCACCATCTTCCTGTTCCCTGCTCCCAGCGGCGGAGCGGGGCACGACACCCACGAGCATCGGGAAAAGATGGCGGGCGCAGGCGGCTTCGGTATTGCCAGCCGCGATGTCATCGAGGCCAAAGGTTTTAGTGCGCACGACGGAACTGGCTTTTCCCTGCTCAGGCTGGGCGGGCTGAAGGCGGGCATCATCACCAAGCGCATCTCGGAAACCGTAGCCCTGCGGTCGCGCGACCTGAAGATCGAACATGTGTATCAGGGACAGCAGGACAAGGCGTCAGCTTTTTACGAGATTCTGGAGAAGGAAGGACTGAGGCCGGAGCAGGTGTGCTATGTGGGCGACGATGTCATTGACTTGCCGGTCATGCGACTGTGCGGGCTGGCGATTGCTGTGAAGAACGCACGGCCCGAGGTGCTGCGCGAGTCGCATTACGTCACGCCACACGAAGGCGGCCACGGCGCGGTGCGCGACGCCATCGAATACGTGTTGCGTGAGCAGGGCTCGCTGGAGCGCGTGATCGACGAGTACATCCAGTCGAGGAGCATCACGCCGATAAGGGAGTAACGCGCTCTCCGAGAGTTGTTCACCCACGGAGTTCGGTCAAGGCGTGACCTCGAAGATGACGCCCTCGCCGTACATCTTGCCACCGTTCTCGGTTGTGCCATACAGATTGCCCGCGGCATCCATGGTAAGCCCTGCGAACGGCATTGCTCCGTCGTCGCCACCGGTGAAGTCGTGCAGCGAGGTGTAGATCCAGCCGCCATTCGAAGGCGTCAGTTTGAACACATTACCGTTTCGGTAAAGGCCGTCGCCAACGGTCGTGTCGTAGAGGTTTCCCGCCGCGTCGAAGATCGGGGCGCCAAAGGAACCTCCTCCGCCGGTAAAGCTGTAAAGCGAGGTGAAGGTCCATTTGCCCGCGGCAGGGGTCAGCATGAACACGGTGCCTCCTCCGCCTGAGCCACCGTAGAGGGTGGTTCCGTAGAGATTTCCCGCGGCATCAAAGGTCAATCCCGACCACGGGTTCATGCCGTCGCTTGAACCCTGGAAGTCATATAGGGTTTCTTCTATCCAGAATCCTTGCGAGGGGGTCAGCCTGAAGATCGCACCATTGCCATAAGCGCCGCCATAGGAGGCAGCGCCATACAGCCTGCCGGCATTGTCGAAGATGACGCCCGAGAGCCCGCCGCCGTCGCTCCCACCGGTGAAGTTGTAAAGCACGGCTTGCTTCCAACTTCCATTGGATGGCGTCAGGGTGTAAACCGAACCCCATCCCGTAGTGCCGACCTGGTCAGTCCCGTACATGTTGCCAGCCTGGTCGAAGATGAGGTCTCCGACAGGGGCTGCCCCATCCGTGCCACCGGCGAAGCGATAAAGAACATTTTCCATCCAGTTGCCGAAGATGTTGGCCGAAGAATGCGGCGCCGGTCTCAGGCTGTACACCGTCCCACAACCATAGCCCTGGCATCCCACTCCGCCACCTTGGCTCGTTGAGCCGTACAGCAGTCCCCCTGGTCCAAATACCGGTCTAGAATCGGGGTAAGCACCGTCTTGTCCCCGCTGAAAGTTGTACAGGACGCTCAGGACCCATCCTGAACCCTTGTGCGACAGCTTGAACACCGTCCCGGCGCTGCCGGTAATCTCAGGTGTCGTGCCGTAGAGATTGCCGGATGCATCGATGGTCAAGCCGGTCAAAGGATGGGCTCCATAGCTCCCAAAGTTGTAGATGACCTGGAACGTCTGGGCGGGTGCAGCTTGGATCGTTGACATGGTCAACGCCAGAGCAATCGCCAGAGGGAGCGCGAGGCGGCGCACACGAAGACCAGCAGCGAATCTCCGGTTGTGAAGTTGCTCAGGGCGTGGAACCGCCATGACGGTCTCCTTACCGGGCAAGGATTTGCCTAGTAAGGATACATCCGAATTGCCTAAAGAGCCTTGGACTGGGCCGGTCGCAAGGCAAAGTTCCACTCCAAGGCGGAGCCCGCACTTGTCAGCAAAGGAGGTCAGTACATCGCTGTTTTGCTCTCTCCTCGTTAAGGCCATGCCTCCAACCACAAGCCAGCAAATAGTGGACAACTGACGGCTGAGGACGTACATTTCTGCGTGTGATCAGTGGTTCCAGCCAGCTTCCACTTATTGCTCTCGCCGAGCAGCACGGCGAACGCATAGCCATCGTCGATTCCCAAGGCACGTTCACCTACAACGATCTGCTTGACGCATCTTTGCGGGTGGCGGCAGCGCTACTGGCTAATCGCACGGACCTTGGCGAGGAGCGGGTGGCGTTCCTCGTGTCGCCTGGCTTTCCGTGGGCGGCGGTGCAATGGGGAATCTGGCGAGCGGGTGGCGTGGCCGTGCCGTTGCCGCTAAATTCCGCCAGGCCTGAACTCGAGTACTTCATCGACGACACCAAAGCAACGGTGCTGGTGTTCGATGCCCCGGCCGAGAGCCTGCTCGCGCCCATCGCGGGGGAGCGCGGAATCCGCGCATTGTCCTGCGACGAGGCCCTGACGCACCATACAGCGCTGTTGCCGGATGTCGCCCATGAGCGGCGGGCCATGATTCTCTACACCAGCGGTACCACCAGCCGTCCCAAGGGCGTAGTCACCACTCACGCCAACATTGCCGCGCAAATCGCGAGCCTGGTTGAGGCGTGGGGGTGGTCGGCGAACGACCGCGTCGTGCTGTGTTTGCCGCTCCACCATGTGCACGGGATCATCAATGTGGTTTCTTGCGCGCTGTGGTCGGGCGCGACCTGCGACATGCTTCCCCGCTTCGACGCCAATGCGGTGTGGGAACGCATCGCTGGGGGAAGCTTAACGCTGTTCATGGCAGTTCCCACGGTCTATGTGAGACTCATCGCCGCCTGGGAAGCAGCGTCGCCGGAGAGGCGGAAGGCTCTCAGCGAGGCATGCTCCCGGTTGCGACTGATGGTATGTGGTTCGGCCGCCTTGCCGGTGAGCACGCTCGAACGATGGAAGGAAATCAGCGGGCACACACTGCTGGAACGCTATGGCATGACCGAGATCGGGATGGCGCTGTCGAACCCGCTACGAGGAGAGCGAGTGCCGGGCAGCGTGGGGAGGCCGTTGCCCAGCGTCGAAGTGCAGTTGGTCAGCGAGCAGGGCGAACCCGTGGCGTCAGGCACGCCAGGCGAGATCGAGGTCCGCGGTCCCAGCGTGTTCGAGGAATACTGGGGCAAGCCCGACGCCACGCGCGACGCCTTCCGCGATGGCTGGTTCCGCACCGGGGACACGGCCGTCGTCGAGAATGGCGTCTATCGTATTCTCGGGCGTACCAACATTGACATCCTCAAGACCGGGGGAAACAAGGTTTCCGCGCTGGAGATTGAGGAGGCGCTGCGCCGGCATCCGGCAGTTTGCGAGTGTGCGGTAGTGGGCGTTCCCGACCCCGAGTGGGGCCAGCGCATCGCTGCTGCCGTGGTGTTGAACGATGGCGAAATGTTGGACTTGGCGTCGCTTCGCACCTGGGGAAAAGAGCTGCTCGCAGCCTACAAGCTTCCTTCCCTGCTGGTCGTGGTGGAGGCGCTTCCGCGCAATGCCATGGGTAAGGTCACGAAGCCGGCGGTCGCGGCGATGTTTCGGAGCGCGGAAAGCAGCGATTGATCCGGCCTGGATATCCTTTTTGGGATTACGTGTGAGATGGCTTGATTGCGACAGTAACGTTTTGAAGAACGGTCGCGGCGTATGACTTCGTTTGGCTGTAACTTAGGAGCGTGCATTTTTGATTGTCGCCCTGGCGGGGTATAGGAGGTTAGTATGACGCTCGATCGTCGATTCACTCTCGTTTTCGCTCTGACACTTGCGTTGACATTGGCAGTGGTCGCGCTCGGAACCCCCGCCCCTGCCCAGACGTTCTCCGTCATTCAGGACTTCACCGGGGGAGCAGACGGGGCCTTTCCTTATGACGCCCTTACCGTCTCACCTTCAGGAGTCGTGTACGGAACGGCGGCATACGGTGGGACCTACAACAATGGAACGGTCTTCCAGCTGAACCGGGTTAATTCCACCTGGGTGTTCATTCCCTTGTACGAATTTACCGGGGGAAACGATGGAAGCAAGCCAATCGGCGGGGTCGTGTTCGGGCGCAATGGTGCTCTCTACGGTACGACCCAACTCGGTGGTGCTGCCGGCGACGGCGCAGTGTATGCACTGAGACCTCCGTCCACATTTTGCAGGTCTACCTCCTGCCCCTGGAACGAAACCATACTTCACACCTTTACAGGGGTCCCGGATGGGATAAACCCGTGGACCGAGAACTTAGTCCTTGATCCGTCGGGGAACATCTACGGCACGACAGGTGGCGGGGGCACGTATGACAACGGGACTGCGTTTGAATTGAGTCCCTCAGGCGGCGGCTACACGGAGACCATCCTTCACAGCTTCGGCAGCGGGACTGACGGGCGGTACCCTTTCGGCGGCGTGGTTCTCGATCCTGCCGGGAATGTGTACGGAACGACCATCGGCGGGGGACCCGGGCGCGCCTGTAGTACCGGCTGCGGAACGGTGTTTCAACTGACGCCTTCGAACGGGAGCTGGCTGGAGAAGATCGTGTACAACTTCGACGTGCTGCACGGCTACTACCCTAACAGCGACCTGATTCGCGATGCCTCCGGCAACCTCTACGGCACCGCGATTGCTTCCCTGATCTACAACGATGGCGTAGTTTTCAAGCTCGCGCCTACAGCCGACGGCTTCCTCTACACCGTCATTCACCAATTCACCACAGACTGTGAACCGTACGGTGCGCCGGTCATGGACTCAGCCGGTAACTTTTTTGGGACGTGTCTTTATGGCGGCGACGGAGGCGGTTGGGTCTATGAGCTGACCAATTGCAGCCAAAGCTGCACCGTGATCGATCTCCACGACTTCACCTACAACGGTCGCGACGGTGCCAGCCCGTGGGGCGGTCCGACGCTCGACGCGGACGGCAACCTCTACGGCACAACCCAGGTCGGAGGTACAGGGTACTGCAATGGCGACGGCTGCGGCGTGGTGTGGGAGATCACGGGTGTGGGTGCTCCGCTTAAGAAGTGAATTGATTGAAGAGCGGCTTGTTGGACTTAAGACTCAAACTTGAGCTTTCTCCTCAAGATCAGCAGTGAGAGACCCAAGGCAACGTAACTGTTGATAAATCCGTAGTGCCGTATCGACAGTGCTCCGCTGGCAGAACGCGGGGATGGCGATGACGATGGGCGGAGCATTGTCGATAGGGCGATTTGCAGTAAGCCGCTAGCGCGTCTCTATGGGGATTGAATGCGGCTGAAGGACTGGCGGGATATAGCGTGGGCAGCTTTGGCAGCATGGACGGGACGAGGAGGCGGACCGAAGGGTGGAGATTGCAGGGTGGTTGGATAGAAGACTGGTGTGCAGGAGGATGGCGAGGGTGATTTTGAGCACAAGGATGCTGGCGACGAGGGATGGAGCTGGTTGGCGTGAACCTGCGAGTTATTGTCTGCGCATGGTCATAGCTAAGTTCAGGAAGAGTTGATCGGGTCGATGGTCGCCAAGGTTGTGCAGGTGGCCAAGTCATAGGTTGAAAGCCGGGCGATGATGTGCAGGGTTCCGCGCTGACAACTGGGGCAGCAGCGATGAAGAGCTTGTTGCTGCAGTGGAGTAAGAATCCGGGTTGGCTCTGCAGGGGCTGCGTGAAGATGGAGTCGGCAAAGGGCGAGTGCCCGTCGGCGGTTGCGGTTGGCGAGCAAGCCGAAGTGGCGGATCTTGACGAAGCCCGAGGGCAGGACGTGGAGCAGGAAGCGGCGGATGAACTCGACCGCGTCGAGGTTCATGACCTGGATGCGGTTGTTGTGTTTGGAGTCGCGCCAGCGAAAGCGCACCTGGCCGTTAACGAGATCGAGAAGCCTGCCGTTGGCGATGGCAACGCGGTGAGTATAGCGGGCCAGGTACTGCAGCACGTGCTCGGGTCCGCCGAAAGGCGGTTTGGCATAGACGACCCATTCCATGGAACGCAGCCCCCGCAACAGGGAGTGGAACTGACGCGGGTCGGCGAGATTGGCGATGGAGCCGAGGCAACGCAGTTCTCCTTTCTTATGAGCCTGCTGGAGGAAGGCCAGCATCTTGCCCCGGAACAGTCGGCTGAGTACGCGCACCGGCAGGAAGAAGCCGGGTCGGCAAGCGATCCAGCGGGAATGATCAAGGGCGAGTCCACCGGCGGGGACCAGGCAATGCAGGTGAGGATGATGGCGCAGGTCCTGGCTCCAGGTATGGAGCACGGCAAGCACCCCGATGCGTGCACCGAGATGACGAGGATCAGCAGCGATGGCGAGCAGGGCTTCAGAGGCGGCGCGAAACAGCAGGTCGTAGAGCAAGCGCTGGTTGCGGAGTGCAAGTGGAGCCAGTTGTTGGGGCAGGGTGAAGACAACGTGGGAATAGGCCACCGGCAACAGGCTGCTCGCTTGCCGGCTGAGCCAGCGATCGCGGGCTGTGGACTGGCACTTGGGACAATGCCGGTTGCGGCACGAGAGATAGCTGACCGTCTGATAAGAACAGGCGTCGCACTGTTGCAGGTGAGCGCCGAGGGCGGCGGTGCGGCATAGGCCGATGTCACGCAGAGCTTTGTGCTGCTGGCGGGAGACCACCGGTCCCCAGCGTTCGAGGAACGGTTGCAGGTGAGCGTGAAAGACATCGGCTACTTCGAGCCGATGTGGTCTCATCTTCTTCTGCCATCTCCATCGGAGGTCTTGATCTCGCGGATCGCCAGATCGTCGAGCGGACTCGCAGTGGCATGCAGTCGGCGTTCGGAGACATGCAGGTAGCGAGCCGTGGTTTCCAGATCGCGATGGCCGAGCAGCAGTTGAATGCTGCGCAGATCGGTGCCCGCATCGAGCAGGTGGGTGGCAAAGGAATGGCGCAGCACATGCGGGCTGAGCGGCTTGACCATGCCCAACTGACGACGCAGATTCTGGCAGACGAGGCGGACCCCGCTATCGCGCATCGGTTGCTTCGGTAATCTTCCAGGGAAGAGCCACTCCTCGGGCTTGCGCCAACGCCAGTAGATACGTAGCAACTGCAACAGCTTGGGCGAGAGCATGACTTGGCGGGGGAAGTTTCCCTTACCGGCGCGGATGTGGATGATCATACGTGGGCTATCGATGTCGGTGACTTTCAGATCCAGGGCTTCCTGGCAGCGCAGCCCGGCGCTGTAGAAGGTAGCCAGCAGAGCACGATGCTTCAGGTTCACCGTGCTATCGAGCAGGACGCGGACTTCTTCCCGGCTCCAGACCACGGGCAGTTTGCGGTGCACCTTCGGCTTGGCGACCTCGTGGTCGAACCAGGTTTGCTTCAGGGTTCGCGTGTAGAAAAACTTCAAGGCCGCCATGCGCACCTGCAGGGTCTGCCAGGCCAGCTTCTTCTCGTTCAACAAATAAAGTTGATACTGGCGTACCTGCTCGGGGCCCAGCTGGTTAGGCGACGTATGGAAATAGCGGGCGAAATCGGCGACCGTCGCGGTATAGGCACGAATGGTCTGTGGGGAGTAGTTGCGCAGCCGGAGTTCTTCCTGCATGCGTTGACGTAGTACGGTCATAGACACCTCCTTCAGGTGTCCATGAACTCTACCCAATCAACACTCTGCACACCTTTGCCGCGCTAGCGGCTTAGTGCAAATCGCCGTATCACTCGTTATCTGGCGATGCATCCTTGACAAGCCATGCTATGCTGCTCACGCTCGGCTGTGTGAGCACTTGCGGTTAAGGAGAACACCTTGGCCAATGAAGCAGTGGCACTTCCCACGAACCACTACCTACACCAAGCTCAACCGCCAGCAGATAACCGGATTCTGGGGTGCATGGACTGGCTGGACGCTCGACGGCATGGATTCGGTGATCTATGCGCTGGTCCTCAGTCCCGCGCTCACCGAACTGCTGCCGAAATCGGGCATAAAAGCCACTCCTGCGACTGTCGGATATGCGGGATCCATCCTGTTCGCACTGTTTCTCGTGGGATGGGGACTGTCGCTCATCTGGGGACCGATTGCCGACAAGTTTGGCCGCACGCGCGTGCTCGCCGCCACCATCTTTGTTTACGCGATCTTCACCGGTCTGGCCGCGTTGTCGCAGACGGTTTGGCAACTGGGCCTGTTCCGGCTGCTGGCGGGCATCGGTATCGGTGGCGAGTGGGCGCTGGCAGGAACCTACGTCGCCGAAGCCTGGCCGGAAGACCGCCGCAAGATGGGCGCGGGATACCTGCAGACCGGATACTACGCTGGCTTCTTCCTGGCCTCGGCGCTGAACTATACGGTGGGAGCGCATTTCGGCTGGCGCGCCATGTTCTGGTGTGGCATGACGCCGGTCCTGGTGGCTTTCCTCGTTCTGTTCCACGTGAACGAGCCGGAACGGTGGAAGCAAAAGGGCGCACCCAAGGTCGCGGTCCAGCGGTCCTCGCTGGTAAAAATCTTCAGCCCACCCTACACCCGCCGCACACTGGTCAATACAGTCCTCCTGACTGCGGCCATCTGCGGATTGTGGGCGGGCGCGGTGTACGCGCCGACGGCCATCATCAATCTGGCGAAACGGGCGGGCATGTTGCAGCCGCAGGCGGTGCGCATGTCCTCTCTCGGCATGGGCCTGCTGTCGCTGGGAACCATCCTGGGATGCCTGGCAGTTCCACCGCTGGCCGAACGCATCGGGCGCAAGCGGACCCTGGCTTTTTACTTTGTCGGGATGGCCATCTGCATCCTGCTCAGTTTTGGCTGGGCGTTTTACTTGCCGCAGGGATTGCATCCGTTCATCACGGTGCTGTTCTTCCTCGGCTTTTTTGGCGGGAATTTTGCCGTGTTCAGCCTCTGGCTGCCGGAGCAGTACGGCACCACCGTGCGCGCCACCGCGTTCGCGTTCACCACGTCCTTCGGACGCTTTCTGGCGGCGGGCGTGAACTTTGCCATCGGCGGGATGGTCAACCATATGGGGACGCTGGGCAAGCCGGTTGCGGCTACGGCGATTGCATTTGGAATAGGGCTGCTGGTAATCCCCTTCGCGGAGGAAACCCGAGGGAAGGTGCTGCCGGATTGAAGGAACAACTGCTTGACGGGCGTAAATACATTATGTAAAATAGAAATATTGTTAGAGTTTGTGGCTTAGACCGCCTTCAACCAAATTGTTTTGCAAACAAAACCATCTTCCCAGGATGAATGAAGAAAAACATTTTGGAATTTACCTGGCGGACGGAGAAGAACCGTACTAATGCTCGCCGCCATGGAATCGCCTTTCAAGACGCGGCGCGGATTTTCGATGGGCCAACCGTAGAAAGAATCGACGATCGGTTCGACTATGGGGAAACGCGGATCTATGCCATCGGCGTGGTGAACGGGATCGAAATTACTGTCATTTATACCGATCGCGCCAACGGAGTACGGCACCTGATTTCAGCATGGAGATCGGAACCGCATGAGCGTCGCTACTACTGGCAAGAAATCTTCGAGGAACAAGGCGGCTGAGCCCCGTACAGACTGGAAGCGTCTGCGCTCGATGACGAGCGACCAGATCCGGGCTGGCATTCGCAAAGATGCGGACATTCACCCGACGGACGAGGCTTTCTGGAGCAAAGCTAAGGTTGTGATGCCGCGCTCCAAGAAAACCGTGACGATGCGGCTGGATGCGGACCTTCTCGACTGGTTTCGCGGCAACCCCGGCTACCAAACGCGCATTAACGCCATCCTTCGCGCCTATATGAACGCCCAGGTTGACAATCAATAAGTGGACTCGCAGCAGACCTCAAGCGCCACGAGTGCCGCTATTCCGATCCGCCGATCTGAGCGGGTGTAGCATCGGCCTTCGCCTGCTGGGTCGGCGGCGGAGCGGGATGATGCCGCATGGCGTCGATGCTCATGCGCGCCAGGTCATAAACGCCATAGATAATATTGGCGCGCCAGATGTCGCTACGAAAGGTGAGGATCTGGCGACGGAAATAGCGGAACACATGGTTGCCCGCCTTGAAATTGGTCCCCGCCGTGTTCGATGCCAGGCCGGGCACAGCCGGCTGACATTGCTTCAATTGGACAACTGCCAGATCGCCGTCGGTGCGTACCGTGTCTCCCGTCGCATTCTGGGTGAAGTTTGCCATCCCGGGCCGGGGCACCAGATGGACCGACTGCACGCAGCCGGCTAACTCAAGATCGCGAACTACCTTGCTGCGCTCGTCGTCGATATCGGGCGCGATGTGATGCACGAACTGGTGATGCTTGACGGAGAGAGTTGCGCCCGTGTCGTGAGTGGAGGAACTCAGCCAAATGGTTTCAGAATCCGGCGCTTCGGACCATTGCCAGATCCGCAAATGGTCGCGGCGTGCGTAGCTGTTCAGGCTTTTCTGCCAGTTCATGTCCTCCGGCTTGCCGTCGAGAAGAAATGTTCTCATGGGGGCCTGCGCATAGCCGCTATTGTTGAGGAAGGCGTAGAAGTCGCGGAAGAAGGAACGCCTGGTGAAGACGTCGCTGGTGCTCCAGCCAGCCTGCTGAAATGCCGCCTCCACCTGCTCACGCGAGCCGAGGAAGACCAGGTTCACCACATCCGCAGTCACCAGCGCCTGCGTGGTTGTACGTTGCGGAAGCGACGAAGCTGTAGCTTCCAGATCGAGATGCAATTCTTCGCCGGCTTCCACCGGGATGTTCACTGGCTCAACCGGCGGCAAGGATGCCAACGGCACGGGCCGGGTAAGCTTGACGCGCAGGTCCGTTCCCGCCGGGTAGTAGATCTCCGGCTCGGGAAAGATGGGAAAGGTCGCTTTGTAAGCGATTAATCCCAGGTCCGAATAAGGGTTCAAAGTCGGCAGATGCGCCAGGCGACTGTTGATTCGTCCTTGCGGCGTATCGCTGCTGCGGACCCCCTCGATGACGCCCTTGCTGACCTGTTCGCGGGCGTTCTCGACCTCGGTCACAGAAGCTGCGATCTGCACCGTTGGGCCTTGCGCCGGCACTGCGCGGTCGAACTGGAGGTTCAGGGCGGCGGTCTCGTGATAAATACCCCAGCCGACCTTGCGGACCGAATGGACCACGCCATCCACCCCGGTGCCGACGGGCAACACGACGCCGGTGTCGCAGGTGGCAGCCTCCGTAAGGACCGCGTAAACAGTGTCACCTGGCTTTGAACTATAGGAAGAAACCGGGGCGGTGAGCCGAATCCAAAGTGTCTGTCCGGCCGCAAGTCCATCACAGCCAAAAGCCATCGCGGAGCAGAGGATCAGCGAGAGGGGAGCCAGTCGACGGTACATACCGGGGAAGAGACTCATCCAGAGTTACATTATTCCTTTTGTCCAGGCTACCCACATCGTTACAACTTGGCCGGGCACACAGACATCATAAACGATGGCGACGACGAGACGCTGGCATTTTCTATTTGGCTTTTAGGTTCGTCCATCAACGAGGTAAGGCGTTGCAAGCATCAATAGACTGTCAACGGCAGACCTCTGCGCCTTATTTCAACTCCTGAAAATCCTCTTCCCAATACTCGAACTCGCGCCTTGCCTCGACCGGTCGCTCGACCTTCTCGGAGGAGCGCAACTCAATGCGGCGAATCTTCCCGGAAATGGTCTTGGGTAATTCCCCGAACTCAATGCGGCGAATGCGCTTGTAGGGTCCGAGTCGCTTGCGGATAAACAGGAAAATGTCCTCCGCCACCGCTTTCGACGGAGACACGCCCGGCTTCAGGGTGATATAGGCCTTGGGGACGTTCCAGCGAATGGCATCGGGAGCGGGCACAACGGCGGCCTCTGCAATGGCAGGATGTTCGATCAAAGCGCTCTCCAACTCAAAGGGACTGAGGCGATAATCCGAGGACTTGAATACGTCATCGCTGCGGCCGACGTACGTGTAGTATCCGTCGGCATCCCGGCTGGCTATGTCGCCAGTGTGATAGAACCCGGCTTCCATGACGCTGGCTGTCCGCGCCGGATCGTCCACGTAGCCTGCCATCAAACTGATGGGAGCGGGGTCCAACCGGACACAGATCTGGCCGTCCGCCGATTCGTTTCCGTCGGCATCGAGTAAGACGATGTCGTGCCCCGGCGCAGGAACACCCGCGGAGCCCGGTTTGACTGGCTGCCCGGGAAAGTTGCCGATCACCAGCACGATTTCGGTCTGGCCAAAGCCATCCCGGATGGTCAAGCCCCATGCCTGCCGGACTTTCTCAATGATCTCCGGATTGAGTGGCTCTCCCGCGCCCACCAGTTCGGTCAGCTTGACGGGGTAGGCCCGAAGATCTTCCAGCACCAGCAGACGCCACACCGTCGGCGGCGCACACAGGGTGGTGACTCCGCAGCGCGAAATGACTTCGAGGGTCTTTTTGGCGTCGAACCGCGTGTAGTTATGAACAAAGATGGTGGCGCCCGCATTCCAGGGAGCGAAGAAGCTGCTCCATGCGTGCTTGGCCCAGCCCGGAGAGCTGATGTTGAGGTGAACGTCGTCAGGGCGCAGGCCAACCCAGTACATGGTTGCGAGATGACCGACGGGATAGCTCTGGTGGGTGTGCAAAACGAGTTTCGGCTGAGCGGTGGTGCCGGAGGTGAAGTACAGCAGCATCGGGTCCGTGGCTTTCGTCGTCGCATCCGGCACGTAAGTCGGTTCTGCCCGATATGCCTCCGGGTAGAAGGCCCATCCTGTGACTGGTTCATCCACTACAATGCGCGAATAGTCGCCGGCCAATCCCGCGAATCTCTCGGTAAATGCCGCATTGGTAATCACGTGGCGCGCCTGTCCCCGCGTCAGTCGGTCCTTAAGATCGTCGGGAGTGAGCAGGGTTGCGGCGGGAATGATGACCGCGCCCAACTTCATGACGGCGAGCATGACCTCCCACATCGCCACCACATTGGGCAACATGACAATGATGCGATCTCCCCGGCGGACACCCTGCCTCCGCAGAAAATTCGCCACCTGGTTGGAGCGGTGAGACATTTCCTCGTAGCTCAGTTTCAGTTCCGGGCCGTTTTCGTCCACAATCCATAAGGCGGTCTTGCGGTTTCCGCGCGCATAGCCGTCAAAATAATCCAGGGCCCAGTTGAAATTCGTTAACTGCGGCCAGCGAAAGCTCTGGTAAACAAACCCATAGTCGCTGCGGTGTTGCAGGAGAAAATCTCGTGCGCCGAGGAAAGCGTTCAGATCGGAATTCGGTGACTGTGGGCTCATTCGGGCAAGCTCCTGTAACCGCGGCACCCAGGTTGACGAGTGAGTGGGCGCGGGCATCTACTCGTCAGGGCTGCGATGGTGGCGGAAACGCGATTCTACTCTTGATTGCATCCCCTGGAAATCGAATCTTCAGTTGGCCTTGGACCGGAGTGGATATGGGCCAGCACAGGGACAGAATGAAGCCAAAGGATCGAGTCGGAGCCAGGTCTGCACCCGGAATGACAGCATGAAAACAGGCGAGCAAGAAGGCGAAAGGGAGAAGTCCTACCCAAATTCCAACCGGGGAAGGGTTGTGCTCGAGGACACTCTTCAGCGATATGCGAGGTTTCTGGATGAGCGCACCGGAATCTTCGCGTCGCATCGCAAGTACGATCTTCCCTGGGAGAGTCCCGTTCATGTGTGCGCGGGTTCGCTGAAAACGGAGTTCTGTCGCTCCGGCCACGGCGCCCGGCCGGCAATTTCCTCCACAGTTTGCGGCAGCGGCGCCAGCGCTGAGCAGGCCAAAGTAAGCTGCCTTTGTGAGGCCCTGGAGCGGCTCTCGGGAATCTTCCGAAGCGATGAACCGCGACGTAAGGCGTGCTATTCGGAGATAGCCGAGGAAGCGATTCACCAGGATGCGCTTACGCTCTTCAGCGAGTCCCAGTACCGCGATCGGGAGCAGTGGAACCGGCGCGAGGGCCGCTATAACTGGGTGCCCGAGCGGTTCGACCCAGAGCGGCAGATCGATTGGACGCCAGCCTGGTCGCTCACGCACCAGAAGGCGAAATATCTTCCCACCGCCTACTGCTACTTCGGATACCCCTTCGATCCCGCCCACGACTTCTGCCGTCCTGACTCCAACGGCAACGCTGCCGGACAAAGTTTGGACGAGGCCATCGTGCACGGTTTCCTGGAACTGGTGGAGCGCGAATGCGCTTCGGTTTGGTGGTACAACCGAATTCGCCGTCCGCGCGTGGAGGTTGCCAGCTTCAGTTCGCCCGAAGTCGTCGCTGTTCGCGAGCTTCATCGGCTGCTGGGGCGGTCGCTTGAAGTACTGGACATTACGGCTGAGCGGACCATTCCCACTTTCGTTGCCATCTCCCGGGAGGACCGTTCTCCGGAGAATTATGCCCTGGGATTCGGGGCCCACTTCGACGCCCGGGTCGCGCTGAGTAAAGCGACGATGGAGCTGATGCAGTTTTTGCCGGTGGTGATGGCAGACCGCGATCCAGCTTGTTTTCTCAGCGCCGCGGAAAGACAACTCGATATGGGTTTTCTGACGCCAGGAGAACAGGCGGCAACGGTGTCTTCCCACTTCCCTGCGCCGGTATCACGAGAACCTCGGCAGGAGGTCGTGTGCTGCGTCGAACTGGCGAAGTCCTGGGGATTGGAGATGCTGGTCGTGGACCAGACCCGAGAGGACTTCGCGATGCCGGTGGTTAAAGTGGTGGTGCCTGGCATGCGCGGCTGGTGGGCCCGGTTCGCTCCTGGCCGGCTCTATGCCCTGCCTGTTCAACTCGGGTGGCTGAGCGAACCGCAGACCGAAGCCCATCTCAACCCCTGTCACCTGGTTCTTTAACTTGTTTTCCGGTTCGTTGGCGTATAGGCTTGCTTTCGGTTCTCTGTACCAACCGACAAACAGGAGATCGCTATGTCGAAACGAGACGCCGAGCGCTTAATCACGGACCTACATTCCAAGAAGGAACTTCGCCAGCGGGTTCATGGGGCGGCCGAGGAGATCGTGCGAGTCGCGGTAGAACAAGGGTATGAAGTGAGCCGCGAAGATATCAGCGACGCCCTCAAGGAACACTGGAAGAAGGGCGACGATTCTCTTAAGGATAAGGGATGCATAATTATATTTTCGGAAGCACCCGGTTTCTGATGTACGTCGAGGGCCAGACGCCCAAGGGGACAGAGAGCGCCTTGCTGCCACTCATGGTTTGACTTGTTTTCCGCTTATCTGCCGTATAGGCTAGCTGGCGGCTCCCCTTTTACCCCTTTGCCGCCTGGATGCGAGCGATAGGAGAAACATGTCCAAAGAACACGCGAAGAACTTTCTGGAACACCTGAAGCGAGACGAAGCCCTGCGCAAGAAAGTGCAGGACGCTTCCCAACATATCGTGAACGTGGCCAAAGAGCACGGATACGACGTGACTCCGGCTGAGGTCACCAGCGCCGTGAAAGAGCACTGGTCTAGCCGGAAGGACGACGACGATGGGCCTCAGATCGTTTTTTCTGAAGCGCCCGGTTTCTAAGCCGCCGGCGCGAGGCCTTGATCTGAACCGTTCTTGAACGGAATACGTAAGCCGGTTGCGCACGCCTCCGGCGGCCTTAGCATTCGCTCAAAGGATAGGAGAACTATGTCGAAAGAACACGCCCAGAAGTTTCTGGAACATGTCAAGAAGGATGCGGTCCTTCGCAAGAAAGTGACCGAAGCTTCAGAACACGTCATTAAGGTGGCGAAGGACCACGGCTACGAGATCACCCGTGAGGAGCTCACAACCGTGATTAAGGAACGTTGGTCGGCTGACGAAGAAGATACGGCTGCCAGCCACTTTTCCGAAGCCCCCGGTTTCTGATTGAGTCCGGTCCTGGTTTCGCCGAACATAGCAAATGCACGGAACCTATGAATCGGTTGCGGAGACCATCCCGCAACCCGATCTCCTATTCTTCAACTACGGCTTCTGGCAGCCGGGTCTTGACGACTCCTGGATCCTTCCCGCCCATCTTCGCTATCGCCACCATCTCAACCTGGTAAGGCATTTACTGGCGGGGGTTGACCTGTCCGGGAAGTCTGTCCTCGAAGTCGGTTGCGGCCGAGGCGGAAACTGCTGGTACCTCTCACGCTATACCGGAGCCGAACCAATGGTTGGAGTCGATATCTGCGCTCCCAACCTGGCTCTGGCCCGCG
The DNA here is from genome assembly GCA_963798005.1 of uncultured Acidobacteriaceae bacterium. Classification (GTDB taxonomy): domain Bacteria; phylum Acidobacteriota; class Terriglobia; order Terriglobales; family Acidobacteriaceae; genus Bog-257. The sequence goes on from CAWCRZ010000013.1 coordinate 16,246, forward strand.
CAAACCCGGAGTTGCAAACGGTCGCATTTGTTGCCGGCGATGCGCAGCAGCTTCCCTTGGCGGACGCATGTTTCGATGTTGTTCTGAATCTCGAGTCTGCCCATTGTTATAGTCAGTTTGAGATATTCCTGGCTGAGGTGGCGCGGGTGCTCAAGAAGTCCGGGATTTTCTGTTTCGCGGACTTGTGGAATGTGGATGTGCTGAAGCTGGATTGGCCGGCAAGAGAACAAGCTTTGAGAAACTGTTCCCTGGAGATCCTTGCCGAAGAAGACATCAGTGAACAGGTGTTCCAGGCGATGGGGGTTCCGGGAAACATTTCGGAGCAGCTCGATGCTCTGGCCGATACCGCGAGCCGTCCATTGATCGCGCGCCTGAACCAGAGCGTGGAGGCACTGCAAGCGGGGTTGGCAACGGGTTACTATTCTTATCGGCTGTGGAGATTGAGAAAGCGATAGGTTTTACCATGACCGCTCCCCATTATGTTCCGGTGCGAGAAATCGATCATTTCCTCCAAGGTGAAGTCATCGACTTGCCGATTGATCCCGACCAACAGCTTCGCGTGACCCTGGTACTCCGGCCGCGTACCCCGCATCACACCATGCGCGAACACCTGGACCACATGGCCCGGCATTTTCCGCATCAGCGGCGCTACCTCACTCGCGATGAGTTTGTTAAGCAGTACGGAGCGACCGACGAAGATCTCGCGGTGGTGGCAGCCTTCGCCGGCCGGCACAATCTCGAGGTCGCGGAAATCAGTCACCCGCGGCGGCGCCTGGTGCTGAAGGGCAAACCAGCAGACCTGTCAGCGGCGTTCAACGTAAAGTTCGTCCATGTTCACGATCCGGAGCATGGCGTGTACCGCTCGCACATGGCGCCTATCCATGTTCCTGCCGAACTGAAGCCGCTGATTCACGCCGTCATGGGTTTCAGCGCGCGCGCCCATCATGGACATCCGGCAGTTTCCAGCCAGCACGTCCACTGGGACTTAATGAATCCGCGGACGGTGGCCGAGACCTACCAATTCCCCGAGCACTGCGCGGGACGCGGCCAGACCATCGGCATCATCGTCCTTGGCGGTGGCTTCCACGAAGAAGACCTCGATGCCTACTTCAAGCATCTCGGGCTTCCCAAGCCGAAGATAACGGTCGTTGAAGTAGAGGGCCAGAAAAATAATCCCGCCGATCCAGAAGCGATTCGCGACGCCCTTGCCAAGGAAGGGATACCCGCTCTTCGTCACGCCAAGGGCAAGTCCGACGCCTCCGCTGACAAGCGTCGAAACTCCGCTAAAAACATTCAATGGACAGTGGAAACGACAATGGATGTGGAACTGGTCGGCACCTGGGCTAACCAGGCGCACATTGTCGTCTATTTCACCCACAATAATGCCCGTGGAAAATATGACGCCTTCAGCACCGCTCTTTTCGATACGACCCACAAACCGGACGTGATCTCCTGTAGTTGGGGCGCCCCCGAGAGACTCATCTCCCGCATTCTGGTGGAGGAGATGGACCTCATGTTTCAGGCAGCAGCATTGATGGGGATCACCATCGTCTGCTCTTCCGGAGACGACGGAAATGGTTCCGCGCGCGCCGGCGAGCCGCAGCCTTACTTCCCCGCCAGCAGCCCTCACGTGCTGGCCTGTGGCGGCACCACCCTGCCCCATGGGAGTGGTAAGAAGGCGGTTGAAACCCTCTGGCGCGAGACCATCTTAGGCAGTACAGGGGAAAGCGGCTATGGTGAGAGCACCCTGTTCCCGGCGCCGAGCTGGCAGGCGGCTGCGGCCGCCAGCCACAAAGGCGGAAGGGTTGTTCCCGACGTGGCCGGCAAAGCCGACGCGCTCAACGGCTATCAACTAGTCGTCGGTGGTGATCGCCACGTTCCCCGGGAACGGAACCAGTGCCGCCGCTCCCCTGTGGGCAAGCCTGGCCGCCTTGCTCAACGAAAAGCTGCACACCAGAGTTGGTCACCTGACCCCGTTGCTTTATCAAGAACAGTGCCGCGAAGGAGTTCAGCCAGTTGGCTCTTCCACGACCGGGTGGGCGCCGGAGGTTGGTTTGGGAACACCACGTGGCAGTGCATTGCTGGAAGCACTGCGCTCGAAGTCGGACTAAGAGGAATAAAGCAGTCGTCCGATGGACTCCCACGCCTTACTGACCTGCAAGACGTGCTGCGGCTGCTGGGCTTCTGGCGTGCTATTGCCCAGAATGGATTTCCGAATCGAGTTTAAGGCCTCGACGTTGGCCCAGACCCTCTGTTCCCGCAAGTCTGCTGCGGTTTGGGAATCCGGACCCGAAAACACCCTCCAAAGCGGTTCCTTGCTGTCCAGCATCTGAGCAGGGTTCCTGTTCCAAAGGACCGGTCCGGCGGTCGCGAGCAGGGTTAGCACTCCCGTCGGATATACGACGGTGAGGCGTTGATCCAGCAGATATGCAGGACTTCCGTCCGCCAGCCGGCGACCGCCCTTACCGGAAACTTGCACGGCAATCCACAGCGGAATTCTTCCCAGCCTTCCTTCCAGGAAGACAAACCTGGGCCTGCGACTCTGCACCCGGACCTGAAGCGTGTGCGCGGCTCCTACGCCGCACATAAGAATATCCAGCGTGGCGTAGAGCGCGCGCTCGGTAGTCATGATTTCGACAAGCTCCGGATTGTCCAGCTTGCTGGTTCGCCGGCAAGCTCGAATGAAAGCGGCGGGAGCCGGCAGATTCGCGAAATGTCCATTCACATGAAACTTCAGGCTACGTTTCCGCGCAATATCCATCGCTTCTTTCAGCGGACCGGGAGTGTAAGGGTGCTCGCAGAGAACGTGAATGCCTCGCCGCATGAGTTGCAGGACTACCGGGAATGCTGAGGAACTCATGGCGGCGCAGGCAAGGTCAATGTCGGCGGGGACTTCGTCGGCCGAGCGATACAGAGGAACGCCGTTTAGCGCGGCGACTTCATGGGAACGAAGACTGCCTTGCGCCAGAATCCCAGCCAGTTCATATTTGCGTGGCTGGCGCGCCAGGGCTGCAATGTAGGTGCGGCCGTAGTTGGTGCCGCATACCAGGACCCGCATTCGGCTCATGGCGTACTTTTTCCGACAGACTCGGCGTGCGCCCGGAGTTCCTCCAAGACCTGCTTAGCCTGCTTGAGATCGTGGGTATTAAAACCTTCCTTGAACTTGCCGTGCACTTCCGCCAGGGACCGATGGGCAGCTTCGATTTCTCCTCGGCGGGCCAGCAAGGGGCTGAGCCGGGTATGGGCTCGCAACTCCAGCGATACCGCCTTTTGCTGGCGCGCAATCGCAATTGCTTTATGCAGGCAGGCTTCTGCCTCGCCGTGGGTTGCATCGATTCCTTCCCGGCTGCGCCACAGCAGTTCGCCTTTCCAGCGCCAGCAGTCCGCCTCAAAGGAACGGTCTCCCGTGCTCGAGATTACCGATAGCGCTTCGTCAATCGCTATCAGCGCTTCCTCATAGGACCCGCATCGCGCCAGGGCGGCAGCCAGTACTTGCTGCAGTTGTGGGATCACCAACTCCGCGCCCGAGGCCCGCCAATCGGCGATAGCCTCGCGGATCAATTCGATTCCCTCGCCGCCTTCGTTCTCCTGATTGTTCACCCATCCCAGCATGATCTTCCCCATCTCCAAAAAGATGGCGATGCCATGCTCGGTGCAAAGGGCCACGGTTTGCTCAGCAAACTTGCGGGTGGCGACAGGATCGTGCCTCGAGTGGTGTAACATGGCGGCAAACGACAGTGCGATGGCCTGGCTGAATGGGTGATGCAAGGAATTGGCGAGAGCCAGGCTCTCGTCGCTTCGGGCGACTGCCTGTTCCGGGTGCCCTAGCATCCACAAGTCCCACGCCGCGTACGCCAGGCTGGCAACTGCGGGATCATAGCCGCCATATACGAAGGCCAGCGAATGGTGTTTAGGCCGGTTGTAGAGCCGGACCGCCTCTTCGCAATGCTGGAGCGAGCGCTCGAAGTCGCCCGCCCAAAACAAGTTATCGCCGAAGGCGTAGTTTGCCTCCAGCAACAGGGCGCTGTCCCCAGCTTCTTCCGCCAGTTCCAGCATCCGTTGCGCGAGTTGCAAAGAAGTATCGAGCTGCCCTTTGACCTCGTAAAAGTTCCACAGGCCCCACAGCACGGGGAAAAGATGCGGGCTCTGTCCCTGCTCGGCGCACAACTGTCGCGCCCGGGTGTAAGTCCGCTCGACCTCTGGATTGGCGAAGCCCTTGGTCGAAACCAGCACCGGCCCGAGCGTGATTTGCAGGGCCAACTCCTTCTGCGTTTTCTCCGGCGACGCGGGCAGCCTGGCCAGCATCTCGAGCCCCTTTCGCGCCAGCACTGCCGCTTCCTGATTGGCGAAAACCCCGGCCGCGCGTTCCGCGGCAACCTGGAAGAATTCCGCTGCCCGCGAGAAGTCGCGGGCCGACTCAAACAACAGCGCCAACTGGTGGGCCACGCTTACCTGGGAGTCCGGATGAAGCCTGAGCAGCGTGTTTGCCGTTGCGGCGCTCAAGCCGGTGCGGCGAGTCGGGGTCAGCATGGCGTAGAGCGCATTTTGATACAGGGCGTGTACGAAGCGGAGATGCAGCGTAAGGGTTCCGTCGGGAAACTCCTTCTCCCCGATCTTCTGAACGAAAAAATGATTGCGCTCGATGGCTTCCAGGCGTTCTTCCACGTCCGCCGCATCGGCCGAAACCACCGCGGCCAGAACGACCGAATGAAACTCCGCGCCTTCCACGCTGGCTGCCTGTAGAAGGCGGCGGTCCGGCTCACTGAGGCTTTCGATCTTGCGCTGAATCATGCTGCGCACCGACGCCGGCACGTCGCCGCCAATGGCTTCCACGGGTTTGGACAATATCCATCGGCCCTGCTCCTGTACGATGATTTTCCTGTCCTTCAGATCTCGTACCAGGTCCACCATGAATAGCGGATTCCCTTCCGTGCGCTGCCATAGAAACTCGGAAAGCGAAGGGGGCAAACGATGCTGGGGGAGTTCCAGGGCCAGATAACTTTCCACGTCCGCCTTGCTTAGATACTGCAGGCTTACTTCCCGGCATAAGCCACGCGCTTCCAGGTCCAGCTTGACCTGAAGTAGCGGGTGCATCCGTTCCACCATCTCGCCGGCGCGATAGGTGATCAGCACCAGCAAAGGCAGCGACTCAAACCGGCTGGTTATGTATGCCAGCAGGTCAACCGTCGAGGTGTCAATCCAGTGAACGTCTTCCAGCAAGAGAAGCAAAGGACGATGGCGGCAAACCTCTTGCAGGAACGCAAAGATTTCCCTCTTTAACCGTTCTTGCGAAGTCGCCTTGGAGTCGGCAAGACGAATCAAGGACGAGTCCTGCTGCTGCGATGGAACCAGCTCCAGAAACCAACTCGGCGCCAGGGTCCTCATGATGCGGCTTACGGAATCGCCAGTGCCCGAATGCAGCAGGCTGTCCAGCGCCTCCAGGACCGGCAAATAGGCTTCGCCGTCGGCCAGCCGTTCCGAGCAGCGGCCCCGACCTAAAGCGTAGGAGTGGCCACTCAGGTTCAAGGACGCGAGGAACTCCTCCACCAGCGTGCTCTTGCCTATGCCGGCTTCCCCCGACACACACACCAGCGAACCCTGGCCCGCCGTAGCCTGGTTGAACATGGCATGCAGTTCCCGTAGCTGGGGTACGCGACCGACCGTATGTCGATCGGGCGTCTTCAAAACTACCGTGCCCATGTCGGGGGCGGGCGCGTGGAGGCTCTCCAGCACCTGTTCAACATCGGCTGCGGTGGGGCGAAGCCGCGAGTCCTTCTGCAACATGGACAGTAGAAGCCGCTCCAGCGAGGCCGGCAGCTCCGGATTAATCCGTGTTGGGGGAATCGGTTCCTGGGAAAGGATCCCATTCGCAACGCTGAAGGGCGAATCCGCGGCAAACGGGTGCACTCCGGCGGCGGCTTCATACAGCACAATGCCGAAGGAAAAGATATCGGTACCCCACTCCAGAGATTCGGCACGGGCTTGTTCCGGAGAGAAGTAGTCGATGGTCCCCATCCAACTGCCTTCCTTGGTGATACCCACCGAGACAGTCTGACCATCCGGAGTGATGCCCACACGGGCCAGCCCGAAGTCCACCAGCTTTATATAACCGTCCGACCGCACCATGATGTTTTCCGGCTTGATGTCGCGATGGACGATGCCGGCCTGGTGCGCGGTCTTCAGAGCGCGCGCCACCTGGATGCCATAATTCACCACGGTCGCCAGGTCCATGCTGCGCTTCATGCGGCTGCGCAGCGTCTCGCCCTGGATCCACTCCATGACCAGGAATGAACCCGTCGCGTCTTCGCCAATTTCATGCACGGTAACAATATTGGGATGGTTCAACGCGGAGGCCGCGCGGGCTTCGCGATGGAAGCGCTCGATCGCGATGGTGTCGTCGGCAATCGCTTCCGGCAGAAACTTGATGGCCACGGTGCGGCCAAGGGTCGTGTCTTCAGCCTTATAGACAACACCCATCCCGCCTTTGCCCAGGCGTTCCAGGATTCGATAGTGGGAGACGATTTGGCCGATCATGGGTCCAGATCCATTGTATCTGGACGGGGGTGAACAACCGTTGTGGCAGTAGGCTGGTCAAAGTCCTTCGCGCTATCATGGGCCCATGACACACCACCACTCACCGCGATTTTTGGACATCGTGAATAACGCAAAGCAGCGTGTCCGCGAGGTCACCGTAGACGATGTGAAGGGAAAACTCGACCGTAAGGATGAGTTCCTGCTCGTTGATGTTCGTGAAGACAATGAATGGCAGACCGACCATCTTCCGGGGGCCATTCATCTCGGCAAGGGAGTGATCGAGCGTGATATCGAGCAGCGCATTCCCGACCTCAACGCTACAATCGTGCTTTATTGCGGCGGCGGGTTCCGCTCAGCTCTCGCTGCCGATAACCTTCGACGCATGGGGTACACGAATGTACTCTCCATGGACGGCGGCATTCGCGAGTGGAGAGAGAAGGGTTATCGGCTCACCAGAGACTGAACTTGACATTCCTGGAGCCACTTCCCCGATTCATGTTGAGCGTGTTGCCCGCGCAGCAATCATCGCCTGGCCCAGGCTCAATCCTCCATCGCCCGCCGGAACTTCACTTTGGGTGAATACCTGGAAGTTGTCTCTTGCTAACCGATCGCACACGTGCTCGAACAGGTACACGTTCTGGAACGTTCCTCCGCTCAGGCAAACGCGTTCCAGCCCACAGCTTTCGCGCAAGCGGCGAGCTACGTCAGCCAGCACTTCCACCAGGCCGTTGTGAAAACGGCGGCTGATATCGCCAACCAGAACATCGCCGCGGAGATCATGTAACAGCGCTTCAAATAGTTCTCGGGTGTCGATGATCCACCCTTCACCCTCGGGTACCAGTTCAAACGGATAAGCGCTCTCGTCGTCCGAATTCCCGATCGCCATTTCGAACTCGATGGCCGCCTGCGCCTCGTAGTTCACCCGATGTCGAATTCCCGCCAGCGCCGCCACCGCGTCGAACAGCCGGCCGCAACTGGAGGTCAAGGGCGAGTTGATGCCCTGCTCCATCATGCCAAACAGAAAGTCCAGTTTCTGCCGGGGAACGCTGGAAAGGAACGGCAGATCACGCACGAAGTCGCACCCGAAGTGGCGCACCAGGTAAGAGACCGCCATACGCCACGGTTCACGTATCGCTGCTTCGCCTCCCGGCAACGGAACATACGCCAGATGCGCCGCGCGCTCGAAGCCGCCGTAGTCCGCCAGCAGCACTTCTCCTCCCCAGATGCAGCCATCCGTGCCGTAGCCGGTGCCGTCGAGCGCAAAGCCGATGACCCGGCCTTCCAGGTGGTTCTCGGCCATGCAGCTTGCGATGTGCGCGTGATGATGCTGCACTCCGATCTGCGGAAGTCCACACTGGGCCAGCGCCCATCGCGTCGAGAAATAGCCGGGATGCAGGTCGTAAGCAATCGCGATCGGCTCAATTTCCAAAATGCGCTGGAGATGCTCGATCGCTTCTTCGAAGAAGCTGTAGCTTTCTGCATTCTCGAGATCGCCGATATGCTGCGACAGAAATGCGTGACGTCCTTTGGTCAGGCAGATGGTGTTTTTCAGTTCGCCGCCGACGGCGAGGACCGAGGGAACATCTTCCTTCAGAAATACCGGTACCGGCACAAATCCACGCGAGCGGCGCAACTGCCGCGGCCGCCCACCGGAAACGCGAGTCACCGAATCGTCGCAGCGCAGCAGGATGTCGCGGTTGTGCACCAGGAAGCAGTCCGCCAGCTTCTGCAACCGGCGAACCGCCTCGTCATTGGCAATGCAGATCGGCTCTTCGCTCAGGTTGGCGCTGGTCATCACTAGCGCCGCAAAGCGACCTTCGACGAACAGCAGATGATGCAACGGCGTGTATGGCAGGAAGACGCCGAGGTAGCGGTTGAAGGGCGCTGCCTCGTCGGCAATTGCAGTACCTTCCCGCCGCCGCAACAAGACGATGGGCCGTTGCGGGCTCAGCAGCAACTGGCGCGCTGCCTCGTCCACTTCGCAGAAGCGCTCGGCGCGCTCGAGGTCAGGAACCATGACGGCGAAGGGCTTCTCGACACGCCGTTTGCGCTCGCGCAAGGTACGCACAGCATCAGCGTTGGTGGCATCGCAGGCCAGATGAAATCCCCCCAGGCCCTTGATGGCGACCGCGTCGCCTCGCTGCAGACGCGCAACCGTCTCGGCGATGGGATCGGCGCGCCTCCACCCGCTTCCCTTCCAAGTCCCACAGTTCGACCTGCGGCCCGCAGGTCCAGCAGGCGTTGGGCTGCGCATGAAAGCGCCGGTTGAGCGGGTCTTCGTATTCCGCCTGGCAAGCTGGGACACATGCGGAACGCCGCCATCGCAGTGAACGGGCGATCGTACGGAATGTTGCGCACGATGGTGAATCGCGGGCCGCAGTTGGTGCAATTGATGAAGGGATAGCGATAGCGGCGGTCAGCGGGGTCGAACATCTCGCGCAGGCAATCCGCACATACCGCTACGTCAGGCGAGATGAGCGTGTGTACCGGTTCGCCACGATGAGTGGTGATGATCCGAAAATCAACATCGCCGTTGCAGGGGATTTCACGGACCGCGATGTCGGTGATGCGTGCCAGAGCCGGCGCCTCTGCCGGCAGCCGCGCCAGAAAGTCATCCACTGCGGCCGGCGGACCTTGCACTTCAATGGTGACTCCTGCGGACGTATTGCATATGTTGCCGACCAGTTGCCGCTCCCCAGCAAGCCGGTAGATGTACGGACGGAAGCCCACACCCTGAACGATCCCGGAAACTTCGATGGCCTTTCGCACCATCATGAAAGCACGCTCTGGCAGCCTATCTTACTTGGATGCGGGTCTCGATTCGGTGGACAGCGCTCGAATGTTTATCCCGCCTTCCCTGAGCCGCCGATTCACTTCCCGGGCGATGGCCACGCTGCCCGGCGTATCGGAGTGGATGCAGATCGTGTCCGCTTCCACCGACAGTTCGCTGCCGTCGCCAGCTATGACACAGTGGCGCTGTGCGATGTTTACGGCTTGTTGCGCGGCGCGAGCAGGTTCATCGAGCAATGCGCCCGGCAGAGTACGCTTGCGCAGCGATCCGTCCGGCTCGTAGGCGCGGTCGGCGAAAGCTTCGGCGGCACCCTGCAATCCTATCGAGCGCCATATCTCCAAAGCGGAAGATCCCGCTTGTCCAACCATAATTAGCTTTGGATTTAAGCCCTGGACAGCCCGGCCGATCGCCTGCGCAACCTCGCGCCTGTTGTTGGCCGCGTGATACAGCGCGCCGTGGGGTTTCACGTGCGCAATGGTCACGCCCAGAGAATCCGCGACCTTTATTAGCGACGCAATCTGCTCCTGAACGGAAGCCACTATTTCCGCGGGAGAAAGCGCCAGATTCCAGCCGCCCAAAATTAGCGCGGTCGGGATAACCCGGATGCGCGCCCACGGCCACGTTTAGCTCTTTCGCAACGGAAAGCGTCTTGCGCATCGTACGCTCGTCGCCGGCATGTCCACCGCACGCGACATTTGCTGACGTGATGTAGCGCATCAACTCACAATCGGCGCCACTAGCGATCGACTCCTCCGACTCGCCCAGGTCGGCATTGATGTCGATAAAGAGTTCGCTCATTGGAAAAGCTCCCTTAGCCTCTGCTCCTGCTCACGCAGCATCTGGACCGCCTGCGCAATGGAAACTTCCTCGAATCGCACTTCGTCGCGAGGCCTTAGTTGCCCTACGCGATGCAGGTCGGCCGCTATCACATTCGCGATCTTGGGATATCCGCCCGTGGTCTGCTGATCGACCAACAAGATAATTGGCTGTCCATCCTGCGGAACCTGGATGGCGCCCAGAGGAATACCATCCGTCAGCAACTCCGCGCGCTGGCGTGATTGAATGGCCCCTCCCTTGAGCCGCAGGCCGGTGCGATCTGACTGCTCGCTGACAATGTAGGTGCTGGAGTACATCTGCTCGAACACCTCCGCAGCAAACCAGTCCTGTTGCGCGCCTCTGGTGACCCGCAACGGACCCTGCTCATACAGATGGTCAAGCGCACCGGGACGCAAAGTACGAGGACGCAAGACATCGTGCTTTCCAACGCTCAGCGCGTCGCCGCTCCGCAATCTGCGCCCCTGGTATCCGCCAAAGCCCGCAGCGACAAACGTTGACGCGCTGCCCATGACCGAAGGCACGTCGAATCCACCCGCAACTGCCAGGTAGGAGCGCGCTCCGGTCGTCATGCTCCCACATTGTAAGACTGCGCCCGCGCCAACCTCAAAAGCCCGGTTGGCCGGAACCGGCTCGGAGCCTATCCTGCATTCGCAAGTAGAGCCCGTAATGGCAAGGGTCGCGCTTTCGTCGAACTCCAGAGTGGCGCCAAGCAGAGTCATCTCCAGTGCGGGTGCATTCTCTTCGTTACCCACCAGAAGATTAGCGATTCGAAACGACAATGAATCCGCGGCCCCCGCAGGCGAGATGCCGAGGTGGGCATACCCGTAGCGCCCGAGGTCCTGTACCGTCGTGAAGAACCCCGGCTTTGCGACTCGGATCGTCATGCCAGTCACAGTTTCAAGTTTGCAGTTTCAGGTTTCGAGCCCGGGCCTTCTCAATCTTGACGCTCGAAACTCGAAACTTGAAACTTCAAGAATGCCTCCCGATCAATCGGGGCGAATCTCAGCCTGTCGCCGGGCTGCAATCGAGTGGGCGGCGCCGCTTCGGGATCGAACATGCGCAGTGGCGTTCGCCCAATCAATCTCCATCCTCCGGGGGAGTCGAGCGGATAGATCCCCGTCTGGCTGCCCGCAATCCCGACACTACCACCCGCGATAGAAGGCCGCGGCGTTGCAAGCCTCGGTGTGTGCAGGATCTCCGGCAAACCACCGAGATAGACAAACCCGGGCGAGAATCCGAGGAAATACACGTCGTACGTTGGAGAGCAATGCGACCGAATCGCGGCTTCCGCCGTGATGCCGGCATGGCGCGCAACATCGGGCAGATCGGGCCCAAATTCCAGCTCATAACACACCGGAATGGTCACGATCTCGCGAGTCGTATCGACCGAGGCATCGGCAGTCTTCGCCAGTTGCTGAACCACGGATATCAGCTCTTCATGCGTCATCCGCAGGGGATCGAAGTCAATCAGCAACGAAGCGTACGCCGGATGCAGGTTTCGTATGCGGGGATCGTGCCGGGCCTGAATCGCATGAAACAGCGCGATCACGCGCTCATTGATCGCGGCCGAAATCGTCTCCCCGAGGACAACCAGCAATGACGAATCGCTCGCCGGAATGATCTTCATGGCTTCCCGCATCCTTCCGGCAAGAATAGACGATCTCTGACTGGCGCGACATTTATTTTGGCGAGGCACACCGTTATCAAGTATGGTTTCGTCATGCGCGCGAAAAGTTTTGCCTCGATCCTTCTAGCCATCGTCACCGCCGCCGCCCAGGCGCAGCAGCCAGTTCCGGCCTCGCTCGCCACCGGCTACAACGCCATCACTGAATCTGACCTGAAGGCAAATCTTACGTTCTTCGCTTCCGACGCGTTGCAGGGCCGGATGTCGCTCCAGACTGCTGACGACGTCGGCATCCAATGGATCGCTTCCGAGTTCGCCAAAGCTGGACTGAAGCCGGCAGCCGACGGCAGCTACCTTCAGCCCGTGCCTTTGATCGAGTATCGCGCCGACCGCGCGCAGAGCTATGTCGCATTAAAGCGTGGTGGGACGCAGAAGCAATGGCAGTTTCCTGAGGCCTACGGAGCGTTTCCCAAAGATGTTGACGTTACCGCCGACGTGGTGTTCGCCGGATTTGGAATTACCGCCCCGGAGCTGGGCTACGACGATTACCAGGGCATCGACGCTCACGGCAAGATCGTGCTCGTCTTTGACCACGAGCCGCAGGAAACCGACCCCGCGTCCATCTTTAACGGCACCGGCAACACGCGCTACGCCACCACCCGAGTGAAGGCCCTCAATGCCCAAACCCACGGCGCCATCGGCCTTCTGATTGTGGCGGAGCCCAACCGCAAGCACCCATCAAACCAGGAGCGGCAGGCGCGCATTGGCGGTTCGGCTGCACGAGCAATACCGATTCCGTTCCAGGCATTGGTGGGCGATCCGCTACAGATTCCCGTTGCGATCATCTCTGACGCGGTCGCGCGCGAGCTCATGGCCAACGCCGGCGCCGCGCCGTCCGACTTGCAGACAGCCATGGACCGCGACTTGAAGCCGCAAGGGCGGGCGCTTCCCGATACCAGCGTCACGCTGCACTATCGCAACGCCTATGCTCACACGGGCACGACCTACAACGTAGCCGGGCTATGGGAAGGAAGCTCTCCCGCCCTGAAAACTGAAACCGTCATCATCAGCGCGCACCACGATCATGATGGCATCAGCGGCAGCGACATCTGGCACGGAGCCGACGACAATGGCTCAGGCAGCGTTGGCGTGGTGGAGCTTGCGCATGCCTTCGCCGCCAATCCAGAGAAACCGAAGCGCTCGATTCTGTTTGTCGTCTTCGCTGCCGAGGAGCGTGGCCTGCTGGGAGCGTTCTACATGGCGGCCCATCCGTTGCGTCCTCTCGATACTACGGTTGCCATGATCAACTTCGACATGATCGGCCGCAACGAGGCGCCCAGCGACCAGACCAAGGGCCTCATCGACATTCCGGCCGACACCACCAACCGGCTGAACCTGATCGGGGGAACCTACAGCCCCGATTACAAGCGCACAGTCGAAGAGCAGAATCGCTATGTCGGCCTGGTCCTCGACGATCGCTTTGACCACGAAGCCGCGCTCAACGTCTTCTTCCGCAGCGACCAGTTCCCTTTCGTGCTGCACAACGTGCCGGCATTCTGGTGGTTCACCGGATTTCATCCCGATTACCACCACACCAGCGACACCGCCGACAAGATCAACTACGTAAAGATGACAAAGATCCTGCGGCTGGCGTATCTGTCGGCGTGGCAGTTTGCCGATGAGGCGACACCTCCAAAGTTTGTCGAGAATCCTCGCGGCACGGCGAAATGACTGCCACGAAACTTTATCGGTTCATGGTAGAGTGTTCGCGCATTTCCAAAAAGCTTTGCCGGTTGATTACAGTGTGTTTCAAAGACCGCTTGCCGCGAACCGGGCTATTTCCTTAGGGGACTATGGTGTGTGCGTGAGACCCTGGTCCTCACGCAGCACAGACTCTAGAGCCCAGATTTTACAGGGGCCAGGAACGGCCCAGCTGAACAGGTTGCTGACGAAACTCTGAGTTCGTTGGTTTTGCAGGGGCTAGCTGCGTCAGGGCGGCACTCGCTGAGCTTGTCGTCTTGTTGATGGTTGCTGTTTTCAGTCTCGCTGCCGCAGCGGCCGAGCCCGGCGATTCCACTGAAGTACTTACCGTCGATCAGGCCGTCCAGATCGCGTTGGCCAACAATCGCAATTTGAAGATCGTTTCGCTTAGTCTCGACAGCTCCAAGGAAAAGCTGGCTGCCGAGAAGACGCGGCGTCTGCCGTCGTTCAATACCTACGTATTCGCCTCACAGTTACTTCAGCCCATTAACTTCACCGTGCCGGCGGGTCAGTTCGGCTCGTATTCCGGAATCGGCCCCATCCCCGCCACCAACACCAATATCACCACGCCGAGCCAGCCCACCGCGTACATCTTTGGCACCGCATCGCAACCTCTACTTACGCTCTACAAGATCAACATCCATATTCACGGGCAGGAGTTGTCCGTTGAACAGGATTTCCAGAAGGTACGCGAGGAACGCATCTCGATCGTGGACGACGTACGCCAGGCTTACTACTCGATCGTCGAAATCCAGAACGCCATCGAGGCGACCGAAGCCAGCATCAAGCAGTACGAGGAACTGGACCGCATCTCGACCCAGTATGTTGCGGAGCAGGTCGTGCTCAAGTCGGAGAGTCTTGAAGTAAAGGCCAAACTCGCCGACGAGAGATACAAACTCCTCCAGCTTCAGGACAAGCTCGCCACGGCGAAGGAGACTTTGAACAATCTCCTGGGCCGCGACATCAATACCCAATTCAGCGCTGCCAATCCCACGGAATTATCATCTCTGGAGAACAACCTGGCGGCCGCACAGGCCGAAGCGCTGGCGCAAAATCCCAAGGTGAAAGAAGCCGAGATCACGGTGAAGCAGGCTGACAACGCCAGAAAATTCGTGAAGTCGCAGTATCTGCCCGATCTGGGCGCGTCCTTCCACTATATTTCCCCCTTCGGGGTGAATTTTGTACCACAGAACATCATGGGCCTTGGGTTTGAGTTCAACTGGGAGCCCTTCGACTGGAACCGGCGCAAGCACGAGGTCAATGAGAAGACCATGCAGGTGGAGCAAAGCAAGTTGAGCCTGGACGATGCCAAGGCGCAGATTCTTATCAACGTGGACACCCAGTTCCGGGACCTGCACGAGGCGCGGCTAGGCGTAGAAGTGGCGACAGCGAAGAAAGACGCCTCTACCGAGAAGCTCCGCGAAGTCACCGAAAAATTTCATCAGAAAACGGTTTTGCTGCGCGACGTGTTGCAGCAGCAGGCGGTGGTGGAAGGCTCCAACGCAGACTACAACGAGGCGATGGCCAAGTTCTGGACCGCCAAAGCAAATTTCCAGAAAGCGATCGGGGAGGAGTGAGGCCCATGCACAGAACGCGACAGACATCCCCCGGCAAGATCGGGTGGCGGGCGCTGCTCGCGGTGTTGCTGGCAGTCACGCTTTCCGGTTGCAGGAAGGAAATCTCGAACCAACCCATCCTTGTACCCGTGCGCACCGCCGAGGTCCAGACCATCGACACTGGCGTTGGCAATACCTACTCGGCCAATATCCAGCCGTATCAGCAGGTGGACCTGGCATTCAAGTCGAACGGCTATCTGGCCAGCATCCGGCAAGTGCGAGACGCCGACGGACACATCCGCAATATTGACCAGGGCGACTACGTGACCAAAGGGACAGTCCTCGCCAACGTGCAAGCCGGACGATTACCAGCAGAAGCTGGACCAGGCCAAGGCGCAGCTCGCCAAGGCGCAGGCCGACCACGAACGCGCCAAGCTATCGTTCGGAAGGATCTCGGCACCTCTACAAGGTAGGCGCTGCCACCAAGCCCGACTACGACGATACCAACGCGCAGTTCCAGAGCACGCAGGCTGCGGTTGACAATGCGCAGGCCTCGGTTGCCGAAGCCCAAATCGCGCTCGGCTATTGCCAGTTGAAGGCGCCTTTCGATTCCTGGGTGCTCAAGCGCAACGTGGACGTCGGCACGCTTGTCGGTCCTGCCACGAACGGCTTTACCCTCGCCGACACCCGCTCGGTGAAGGCCGTGTTCGGCGTGCCCGATACCTACATCGACCGCATTAAGCCGGGCAGCTCGCAGTCCGTCACCACCGAAGCTCTGCCCGGCAGCTTCTCCGGACATGTGACGTCCATCTCGGCGGCGGCCGATCCCAAGAGCCGGGTTTACTCGGTCGAAGTTCGCATCGACAATCCCAAGAACCTGCTTAAAGCAGGAATGATTGCTTCCATCACCGTCGGCGCCCGCCAGCCCATCGCTCGCGTGAACGTTGTGCCCTTGACCGCGGTGGTGCGCAGCCCTGACAACCCCAACGGCTTTGCGGTGTATCTGACGGAGGGCACTGGAGACACCGTCACCGCGCGCACCCAGGATGTCACCCTGGGCGACACCTACGGGAACAACATCGCCGTGCTGAGCGGACTGAATCCCGGCCAGCGGGTCATTACCAGCGGAACCAACATGATCAAGAACGGCCAGCAGGTGCGGGTCATACCCTGACAAGCCTGATCGGGTGCCAGTCTCCGCCGTATCATTGAACCTCTGCCACGTGTCCGCCGTCACAGACAAAGCCTGCCATCTGCGCTACGTTGGGGTGTAACTGAGGAGGTGTGGTATGGCAGCGCCCTGGGCCCATCGTTATGCGCAGCGCACCAAGACAGCCAAGAGTTCCATCATCCGCGAGCTACTCAAGCTCACGCAACGTCCTGAAGTCATCTCCTTCGGCGGTGGCCTGCCCGCGCCCGAAGTGTTCCCCGTAGCCCGTTTTCAGGAAGCCTGCCAGCATGTTTTAGCCACCCAGGCATTCGCCGCGTTGCAGTACGGTCCCACCGAAGGCTATCGCCCCCTGCGCGAGCTCATTGTCGAACAGATGGCGCGCTACGGCATCATCGCAACCGTAGATAACGTACTGATCACCTCCGGTTCGCAACAGGCGCTGGATCTCATCGCCAAGCTGCTCATCAACCGGGGTGACCGCATCCTGGTGGAGTCGCCCACCTATCTCGGTGCACTGCAAGCCTTCGACCTGATGGGCGCTGAGTACGTGACCGTGCCCGTCGACGAGCAAGGACTGCAAACCAGCGAGATGGAAAGGGCGCTCCGCTCCGGACCGAAGTTCATGTACATCCTGCCGAACTTCCAGAACCCCGGCGGCGTCACGCTGTCGCGCAGCCGCCGCGACGAGTTGGTACTGCTCTCGGACAAATACGGCATCCCCATCATCGAGGACGATCCCTACGGCCAGTTGCGTTACGAAGGCGAGCACATTCCGCCGCTGGTGGTGCTCGACCGCACCAACCTCCAGCGCGACAACGGCTATCGCCTGGGCAACGTCATCTATCTCAGCACCTTCTCCAAGGTCATGGCGCCGGGATTGCGCCTGGGCTGGATCGTAGCTCCGCCCGACGTGATCAGCAAGCTGGTGCAGTTAAAACAAAGCGCCGACCTGCACACCAGCACCTTCACCCAGATGGTTGCCTACGAAGTGGCGCGCGATGGCTTCCTGGAAGAGCACGTGAAACTCATTCGCCGGGTTTACGGCGAGCGCCGCGATGCCATGCTCGAGGCCTTGCATAACTACTTCCCGCCCGAGGTTTCCTGGACGCATCCCAAAGGCGGCCTGTTCCTGTGGGTCACGCTTCCCTCGGGAATCGACACCATGAAGTTGCTGGATACCGCCTTGCGCCAGGATGTGGCCTTCGTGCCCGGCGATCCCTTCTACCCCGGCGGCGACACCGGCTCGCATATGCGACTGAACTTCTCCAATGCGACGCCGGACCAGATCCGCGAGGGAATTCGCCGGCTGTCCATCGCCGTGGCCCACGAACTGGAACACCTTGAGGTCAGCGCGACGGTGTGAAAAGCAGTTGCCAGTAGCCAGTAGTCAGTTGTCAGAACTGTATGTGCGCCCGCGTCTGGGCTCGAAGCGGTTGCAATACGAGCCCGGAGGGCGAAACAGCTTAGCCCAGCACGGAGCCGCAGGCGGAGTGCTGGGTAAGGTGGAAAATTGATCTGAGCCCCGTAGGGGCGGCACACTTCACACTCAATCGCAAGCCCTCCCAGGGTGAGCCATCATGGCACAGGTCTTCATCTCGTATTCCCGCCGGGTGCCGGGTGCCCCACCCAACCTTCTTTTGGTTGGGTGGGAGAGGTTTGGTCTCAAAGTCCTTTCCCAATTCTCCCTCGACCGTCAAGTTGTAATTCCGACGCATTCTCCAAAGCACGGATCAGTAGAGCGCTCGGCCCGAGCGCAGCATACACCTATGGCGGTAACGGAGTCTGTGCTGTGGGACGAACTACCCCACCCAAGCAAAATCGGCTTGGGTGGGGCACCCCCGTGATGGTAGGCTGGGCCACGCATTATAAAAGGGCGCCCCTTTCGAAGTAGGATTTGGTTGCAGTGCTGAAGCAGTAACCAAATCTGACGAAAGGAACACCCAATGGATAGCATCAAGTATATCGGCCTCGATGTCCACCAGAGCACCATCTCGGTAGCCGTGCTCGACGCTGACGGCAAGCTGGCAATGCAGTCGGTGATCGCAACTCACGCCGCCACCCTTCTCGATTTTCTTCACGGGTTGCGCGGCACCTTGCATGTGACCTTCGAAGAAGGTACGCATTCCGCCTGGCTCTACGATCTGCTGGTGAGACGAGTGACGCATCTGGTGGTGTGCAATCCCCGCAAGAACGCGCTGCTGAAGGCAGGCAACAAGAGCGACACCGTCGATGCCCGCAAGCTGGCCGAGCTGCTGCGCGCCGGGCTGCTGTCGCCGGTCTACCACGGCCAGAACAGCACGGCGGCGGTGAAGCATCTGGGGCGCAGTTATGCCGCGCTCACCGAAGATACCACCCGCACCATGGGCCGTATCAAGGCGCTGTATCGCAGCCAGGCCATTGCCTGTGCCGGCAAGAAGCCGTATGGGGCACGGCATCGGCAAGAATGGTTAGCGCAGTTAGTCGACAGCGGACTGCAACGCCGCGCCGGACGACTCTACCAGGAATTCGATCTCCTACAACAGTTGCGCCGCGAAGCCCGTCACGATCTGATGCTGGAGTGTCGCCAGCATCCGGAGAGCAAGCTGCTGCGCTCGATTCCGTGGCTCGGTCCGATCCGCGTGGCTCTGCTGATCGGGCGGGTGCAGACGCCGCATCGCTTCCGCAGCAAACGGCAGTTCTGGGCCTACTGCGGTCTGGCCCTGGAAACCCGCAGCAGCGCTGACTATGGCTTCGTCAACGGGCAACTGGAGCGCAAGAAGAAGCCGGTGTTCATCCGCGGACTGAACCTGAACCACAACCACGATTTGAAGAACTTGTTTAAGAGCGCGGCCACCAGCGCCAGTGGCAGTCAGGGACCTTTTCGCCCGTTCTACGAAAACCTTCTGGGGAAGGGGATGAGACCGGAGATGGCTCGCCTGACGCTGGCGCGCAAGATCGCCGCCATCACCTTGCATGTTTGGAAGAAAGGAGAAGCCTTCGACGCCGAATATCTGAAGTCACAAGCCGCTTGAGCGCGCAGAGGCCGAAGGGCAAGCCGGAGCCACCTCCGCGACTGTCGATGGGTTCTGAGCGCTCGGGTTCGAGGGTAAGTATCCTGGCCGGGTTAGGCTGTGTGCGCCACCGGCGCCAAGTCTCACGGGCCACCGTATGCTCCCTCGGACAACCCAACAAAGCCATAGTGCCGCGCCTCGGCGCGAGTCTCCGATAGAACCATGGTTGGCCAATGGCCACCGTCAGGCTTGTGTAGCTTCAGCCACCGAACGACGTCGTAGCGCGGACGTGAAAACGACCACAGAACTGCGGATCTCCGCCACCAACGCACGACGAAAGGGGCTGGATGTCAGAGAACTACCCCTCTTCCTCCAGCGAAGGGAAAAGTGTTTTCTCTTGACATCCCCTTTTATAGAACCCGGCCCTGGATCATACCTTATGCCTGTGTCCAGTTTGGGAAGGTGTACTACAATCTGCTTCTGTAATGGACATTGAGATCCACTCCATTCCTTTTGGGGACTCGGCATGACAGGAGAAACAGAATGCCGACTGTCAAGTATGGAATGGGAAAAAGAATGCAGAATTTTACGAAACCAGCACTTCCGGCAAACATATGTCTAGGTCCGACGAGCATCGCATAACCTATTATCCCGCCGAGAACACATGCAATCAGTGCCAGTGCCGCCTCCCGAGGTCTACGAATCCCAAAGATCGTCAACGGCAGCAAGCTCAGTCCCATTACACAAACATTGAAGAAATCCAAGAACGACGATAAAGCCGGCATTGCGGCTAGAGCATTGAAGAAGAGAGCGCATCCCACCAATACACCGATCGATATGGCCGATAAACGCGTAGTCCGAGTGATAGTCACCCTGCCCTCCTTTGACCTAAAGCGGTTTATGACAGCCAAAGCCGGGCCAATATCCCACGATGGTAGCTTCGATTTGTTCCTTGATGCCCCAATTATTTGATCGGCCTAGCCGAGAACATAACTGTGCATCACAGGCATCGATAGCCTCTTTTTGTGCCTTGGTTAGCTGGCCAGTCATTGCCGGGTGCCCCACCCAACCTTCTTTTGGTTGGGTGGGATAGTCTAATCTCGTCATGCTCGGTCGTCCACGGTTTCGTAGAATTCGATCTCCCACACATTCGCAAACGGCGCGAATGTGTGGGGCACCCGGCAGCATACACCTACGGCGGTAACGGAGTCTGTGCTGTGGGACGAACAATCCCCACCCAAGCAAACCCGGCTTGGGTGGGGCACCCCCTCGGTGGTAGGATGGGAACCCGCCAGGTCACCGCCAATCATGCGTCCTACTAACCCAGGTCTCGAAAAGCGCGAGACCTGGGGCACCCGGCCACCAGTCCTTGTCCAATTCCCCAAGGGGACTAGTCCTGCTCTTGTCGGACAACGAGCTGTTTCCCTTTCGGTGTCACATGGAAATACAGGTTGTGACTCTGCTCCGTGGAAAACGGGACCGGCGTCGAGTGTGGCCTATGAGGAGACAAAATGTATGCCTGCAAATAGCCCTCCCCGATTGCTCGCTGAAGGCCTTCAAGTACCTGGCTCTCATTAACCTCGATCCCATCTTGATCCGCCCACTTGGTGACCTGTTCGAGCAGCGTATCAAAGCTTTCGTACAAATTCGCCGCACCGTTCAAGACGAGATCTCTTATGTAATCTTCGGAGTTTTTCATTCGAGTATATTTTAGAACCCTTTCGGCGGTCCTGGCCGGATATGCGGAGGATGCTTTATTTGTCCATCGCCAACGATTCATTGAACTGTGTATGTTACCCAGCGGCGGAGGACATTCATATTCGGTTTCATACACGGTACCACCGCCGTAATCTCGTCCTGTTGCCGGGTACGAAATCGTCCTCACTGGACGGCATCCATTTTTCGCCAGATCATCGGGGTAGCGTATCCGCCGGGGAGGGGCATCGCCCGTTTGGCTCAGCAGGATTGCGATAGCCCCCACGGTCCCCGTAACTGCCCACGAAACACCTTCGCCAATACCTATCCAAACATCGGACCAAGGTACGGCGCCCGCCTCTAACCCGCTTCCAATTGGGTTACACGGCCCCATGTCGGCGCAATTGCCGTTGGGGATGATATCGCGCCCCAAATCCCCCAAGGATTCGTAGGCAAGCCGTTGGGGATGCCGTTGGTCTCGTTCGGGAAATTGATCGGCTGCGGCGGCGGAGGAGGGCTTGGCGGTGGATTGCCTGGCGGCGGGTGACCATGTCCGTCACCTGGAGGATCGATGATCGGCGGGTGGCCCGGGTCTCGCGCGGTCCGAGACCCGGGGACTTCATGCCCCGATCGCGTGGCGGTGTGCTACTCCGTCACAGCCCGAGGCAAGCGTTTCTTCTACCCTGTCTGCCTTTGGGCTGAGGCTTGTCCGAGTCCGGAAGTTCGAGACGCGTCTACTTTCCACACTCATCGGTCGAACTCTCCCGGGTCTCGAAAACCACGAGACCCCGGGGCACCCGGCACGCCACGTCACCCGACATCCACAACTCTTTCGTTCCCAAATCGGAAAATTTCGTGGTTACCTTCGTAAGTTGACCCGCCTGTTTTCTCGTGACTTTTCCCTACCTCTGTGCCTAGCCTGAAGTTGTAGGTTGCGTCAGGAAGTCATCTATGAACCATGCTGATTGTTCTCAACTGTACTTTCCGTGGGCCGCGCGCGAACACGTCGTGGCGACTGCATCGCCACCGCTGATCATTCGAACCTGTAAGCATCTGCTGGACAGCGGCGCGTTCTGCCAGGCTGCGGCCGTCGGAGACCGGAGTTATTGCCGGGCTCATTTGCTCCTGCGTAGTCGCTGCCGCAAGATGGCGCGGGCCCGTCGCCGGGCCCAGCGTGTCAGGCTACCGTCACTGATGGATCAGCAGTCGGTGCGCAAGGCCACGGTACAGGTGCGGGTCGCCTACGCGGCGGGCCACATCGATGCCGAACTGGCCCGGCTCCTGTCGTACGCCATGCGGCAGGCGACCTCGAACCTGCGCTTCATCGCGCAGCAGGAGCAAGCTGGCGCGTCGCAATGATTCGGCGCAAATCGGTCCGGCGAGGCCGGGTGTCGGTGGCGCGCCGCCTGCGCGCTTATGGGACGAAGGAACGGCGAGTCCGGGAACTTGCGGCCTCGATCGGAGCGGGAGGTCAATCGCACTGTCCGCTAAGTCCAAGCCGCACTATCGCATACGAATAACTTCCAGCGAATCAGATGTTTACGACAGAAACACTTCGTAACCGATTGAAAACAAAGATGCACAGGAGGAGGGATAGAGAGTGAGAAACCAACAGTCGGGAAGGAGCGACGCGGATAAAGCAAGAGAGAGAATCGGGCTGGCAGAGGTTATGAGTTGGGTTATCTGGAACGGGCGAACACGCGCTGCGAACCTTACGGGTAGCGGTGATTGCCATTGCTTGATGCCGAAGCGGGCACCGCCGGGAAACC
>CAWCRZ010000014.1:0-99370 GCA_963798005.1 uncultured Acidobacteriaceae bacterium
GCTCAGAACTTCAGGTCCACCGGGACGGGTAACCACGACGGCTTTCATGAAGTTGATTGTACGACTGGTGCAGTTGCGGGAAAGGGTTATTGCGCGGGCGCCTGCATGAAGTCCAGGGCGCGGGAGATGTATGACTTCATGTCGCGGCGATGCACGACGGCATCCAACATGCCGTGCTGTAGCAGGAATTCGCTGCGCTGGAAGCCCTCGGGCAGCTTCTGGCGGATGGTCTGCTCGATCACGCGCGGTCCGGCAAAGCCGATGAGGGCGCCGGGTTCGGCGATGTTCAGATCGCCCAGCATGGCGAACGACGCGGTCGTGCCGCCGGTGGTGGGGTCGGTCATTACGGAAATGTAGGGGACCTTGGCGTCGTCCATGCGGGCGAGGGCAGCGGAGATTTTCGCCAGTTGCATAAGGCTGACCACGCCTTCCATCATGCGCGCACCGCCCGAGGCCGATACCACGATCAGCGGCAGCTTCTCGCCGGTGGCTCTCTCGACCGCGCGGGTAATCATCTCGCCCACCACCGCGCCCATGGAGCCGCCGATGAAGGAGTACTCCATGGCGGTCACGAAGACCGGCTTGCCATTCAGCTTGCCACGCGCATTGATGACGGCATCGTTCAGGCCGGTGTCGGTCCGCGATTTCTTCAGCCGGGCGGCATAGGGCTTCAGGTCGGTGAACTTCAGCGGGTCGGTGGAAACGATGTCGCCATCTTCGGTCTGGTAGTTCGCGTCGTCGAGCAGGTAGCCCAGCCGGGTGCGCGCGTCAATGCGGAAATGGCGCTCGCACTTGGGGCAGACGTTGAAGTTCTCGTCGAGGTCTTTCTTCCAGATGATCTGCCGGCACTGGTCACACTTGACCCAGAGGCCTTCGGTCTTGACCCGCTTTTCGCCGGACGTATCGAGATCGCCGTGTTCCCGCTTAAACCATGCCATAGGAGTGATGATTCAGTGTAGCCGAGCGGCGAGCGGTTGTCGCGGTGGAATACTTCACCACAGAGGACAGAGTTGAATGATTCTTCTCCGTGAACTCCGTGCCTCTGTGGTGGAAAAAATGTGTTCGTGCTAACGGCTAGTATTCGATCCCGCGCTGCGCTTCGATGCCCTTGGTGTAGGCGTGCTTCACTTCCTTCATCTCGGTCACGGTGTCGGCGAGCTCGACGATGTCGGGATGAGCGTTGCGGCCGGTGAGGATGACGTGCACCATCTCGGGCTTCTTCTTCAGCGTGGCAACGACCTTTTGCGGATCGAGCATCTTGTAGCTGATGGCGTAGTTGATCTCGTCCAGAATGACGAGGTCCCACTTGCCGGAGAGGATTTCCTTCTCCGCCTCGGCCCAGGCTTCTTCGACCAGGCGGGTGTCCTCGGGATCGGTTTCTGCGCCGCCGACCTTCACGAAGCCGCGCCCCATCTGCTTCATCACAAAGTTGTCGCCGAACGCCTTGACGGCGTCGAGCTCGCCGTAGTGCCAGGAGCCCTTGAGGAATTGCAGCATGAGCACCTTCATGCCGTTGCCGACAGCGCGCAAGGCCGTGCCCATGGCGGCGGTGGTCTTGCCCTTGCCCGGGCCGGTATTCACGATGATCAGTCCACGACGCACATCTGGCATAAGGAACGATCCGAAAGGGTGACGAAGAGCGCGGGGCGCGGCACCGCTATACCTAATGGACATGCAAACTGTGCCGTCCCTAAAGGGACTCGGGAATTTTCTGTGCCCTACGCCAGGCTTACGCCCGGGGCTGAAACCAATGCCGCCCCTGCGGGGCTGGATTTCCGGCACTTCGCGCATAGAATCCGCCCGAGCCCGCAGATAGCGGCGGGATGAATGCTGCAAAGAGCGAAGAGCGAACCGTTAGTGGATGACCGCCAGCGGCTCCTGTTTCGCCGCGTAGTGCGAGTCCACGTAGTCGTCGAGGATCTTGATGAACTCGGCGACGATGTGATCGCCCTTCAGGGTCAGCATCAGGCGGCCGTCAACATACACCGGAGCTTTGGGTTCCTCGAAGGTCCCGGGCAGCGAGATGCCGATGTTGGAGTGCTTCGACTCTCCCGGCCCGTTGACGATGCAGCCCATCACAGCGACCTTCATCTCCTCGACGCCGGAGTAGCGCGTCTTCCACAGCGGCATCTGCTCGCGCAGGTAGCTCTGGATTTGTTCCGCCATCTCCTGGAAGAAGGTGCTGGTGGTGCGCCCGCAGCCGGGGCAGGCCGTGACCTGCGGGGTGAAGCTGCGGATGCCGATGGATTGCAGAATCTGCTGTGCGACCGTGACCTCTTCGGTGCGGTCGCCGTTGGGCGCGGGTGTGAGCGAGACCCGAATGGTGTCGCCGATGCCTTCCTGCATGAGGACGGCGAGCGCGGCGGTGCTGGCGACGATGCCTTTGGCGCCCATGCCGGCCTCGGTGAGCCCCAGATGCAGCGGGTATTCGCAGCGGCGGGCCAGTTCGCGATAGACGTCGATGAGGTCCTGCACGCCGCTGACTTTTGCGCTGAGGATGATCTGTTCTTTGCGCAGGCCGTACTTCACCGCGATGTCGGCGGAGCGCAGCGCGCTTTGCACCATGGCTTCCATGGTCACGTCGCGGGCGTCCTTGGGATCGTCGAGCTTGGAGTTCTCGTCCATCAGGCGGGTGAGCAGCGCCTGGTCGAGCGAGCCCCAGTTGACGCCGATGCGCACCGGCTTGTCGTTCTCGACCGCCACTTCGATCATGGTGCCGAAGTTGTCGTCGTCCTTCTTGCCGATGGAAACGTTGCCCGGATTGATGCGGTACTTGGCCAGCGCTCGCGCACACTCGGGATACTTCTTCAGCAGGATGTGTCCGTTGTAGTGGAAGTCGCCGATGATGGGCACCGGAGTGCCGAGGCGGTCGAGACCGTCCACGACATGCGGCACGGCAGCCGCGGCAGCGTCGTTGTTGACCGTCACCCGAACCAGTTCGGAACCCGCACGGGCTAGCGCGGCGCACTGCCGGATGGTGCCGTCAATGTCGGCGGTATCGGTATTGGTCATCGATTGCACCACAATTGGTGCATCGCTGCCGACGCGAACCCCGCCAACGATGGCGGTGTAAGTCTTTCTGCGCTGAATTTGGGCCATACAGAGTGTACGAAAAGTGTATCACGGGGTGGCTGGGTCGCTCCCCGGAGAGGAGAATTGCAAGTAGCCAATCCGTTTCCGGGGCATCTAAACAATTGGAACTATGGACCGTCCAAGACTGAAAGCCTATTGAGAGGCTTTGGGGCGATTTGGCAGTGGACTTTCGTGGTAAGACGCAGGAAAATAAAAGGTTGGCTAGAGAACAAACCGGCACGGTTTGGGTTTATAACTGGGCTTAGGGTTATGGCGGCGGGCACTTGATTGGCCGCGGGTCTTCGGTCCCGGAAGGTGTACACCATGCGTTCGGTAATACATTTCCTTTCTTGTGCGGCCCTCGCACTCATGCTGGTTTCGGCCGGGCTGGCCCAAAGTTCGAGTACCGGGAATTCAAGTTCAGGCAATGCGAATCCCAACGCGGCGAGCCCAAGTCAAGATACGGCTCAGGGTCAGGATACGGGCCAAAGTCAATATCCTCCCGATAAGCCCGACAAGAACGCTCCCACTCCGAGCACCATGGACAACATCGACGCCATCGGCAATCGCAATGTCGGTTGCAACAAAGGCGTGGGTAACTGGTACTCGCTGGACAAGCAGGTTGCGATGGGGCGGGCGTACTCGCAGCAGGTGGAACACAGCGCCAAGCTGGTCTCCGATCCCCTGGTCACCGAGTATGTGAACCGCATTGGGCAGAACCTGGTGCGGAATTCCGATGCCAAGGTCCCGTTCACCATCAAGGTAATCGACACTGACGAGCTCAATGCGTTCGCGCTGCCCGGCGGTTTCTTCTACGTGAATTCGGGGCTTATTCTGGCCGCCGACGACGAAGCCGAACTGGCCGGTGTGATGGCCCATGAGATTGCCCACGTCGCTGCCTGCCACGTGGCCCGTGAGCAGACCCGGGGCAACATTGTGAACCTGGCGAGCATTCCGCTGATCTTCGTGCCGGGTGGCTGGGCGGTGTACGAAGGCACGCAAGCCGCGCTGAGTATCGGCGTTCCGCTGACGTTCATGAAGTTCTCGCGCAACTTCGAGAGCGAAGCCGACTTCCTCGGCATGGAATACATGTACAAGGCGGGCTACGATCCGCAGTCGTTCATCTCCTTCTTCGAGAAGATCGAAGCGCAGGAGAAGAAGAAGCCGGGCACCCTGGCGAAGGCGTTTTCCTCGCACCCCATGACGCCCGACCGCGTCGCCCATGCGCAACAGGAAATGAAAGCTGTGCTTCCGGCGAGACCGGAATATGTGGTGGACACCTCGGAGTTTCAGCAGGTGAAGTCGCGCCTGGCGTCGATCGAGAATCGTCACAAGGTGCAGAGCGACAAGGACAACAAAGATCGTCCGACCTTGCGGCGGGCCACGGCTGACAATCCGCAGGGCACCGACGGAAGCAATAGCGGCAGCGGGAACAGCCAGCCAGACGACGACCGTCCGACGTTGAAGCGCAGCGACGGCTCCGGACAGTCGTAAACGCGATCGGTAATCTGCCTATGGAATGGGCTCCCGAAAATTGGGAGCCTTCGTTATTAATGGTGCGAGTTTTAAGCGACGGGTAGTGCGGCGCTTCAGCGGTTAGGAATGAAAAGGCCTTCAGGCCCTGAGGGACATTCGGTAAGAGGCGGTAAACCAGCACCAAGACAAGGTGTGACCCAAGCTAAAGAGTATGTGTGAGAACCTCTGTCGTCCCTACGGGACTCGAGTTCCTTCTCCACTCTACCCAGCACTTCGCCTTCGGCTACGTGCTGGGCTAGACTGAGCCGCGCCTACGGCGCTGGGTTCCTACGGGCTCTTACTCCACTGCCGAAAACAAAGTTGGTACTCACACACCCTCTAAGGCTCTGTTCCATAAACTGCGATTAACAGGGCCTGAAGGCCCGCACTACCTGAACGGCGAGCATGGCGTTCTTCCGCACCCCGCTACATCATTAAGGCAGGCGCTGCGCCAGGCCCGGCAGTGCCTTCAGCAGGTCGTTGTAGATGACGACCACGAAGAACAGCAGCAGGAACACGAACGCGGTTTGATAGATGCGCTCCTTGATGCGGATGCTGATGTCGCGCCGCATGACCGCCTCGATGACGAGCAGCAGAATAATGCCGCCGTCCAGGATCGGAATCGGCAGCAGGTTGAAGACGCCGAGGTTGAGGCTGATCATTGCCATCAGGCTGAGCAGAGGCGTCCATCCCGGCTGACGGGCAGCGTCGCCGGAGGCCCGCGCGATGCCGATCGGTCCTTCCATCTGCTTGATGGAAACCTTGCGCTGCTGCCATCTTGCGCACCAGGTCCACGATCAGCACCGAGTACCTCTTGTTCTCTTCCAGGGAACGGTCCAGCGCCTGCGCGAAGGGCAGCTTGTCGACATGGACCGGCTCAGAACGGAAACCGAGGCGATAAGTCTTCTGCCCGCCATCCTCGGTCTGGACCGGGGTCATCTCCAGATTCAGCTTCTGGCCATTGCGAGCCACGGTGACTTCCACCGGCTTGCTGCCGTTCTGCTGGAGTAGGTGGATCACCGAAAACAGCGAGCGCATGGGCGTGCCGTTGACGGCCACGATCTCGTCGTCAAGCTTCAGCCCGGCTTTGGCGGCGGGCATGTTGGACTCCAGTTCGGTCACCGTGATGGGCTGATCCGGCAACCAGCCAATGGCGCCATACTCGGCGCTATCGGTCACGGGTGGGACCTGCTTCTCAAGGATCTGGCCTCCGCGCTGGATGGCAACATCAAGCGGCTGCTTGGAGTTGACCATCACCTTGAGCATGACATCTTCCCAGGTGGGATTCTGCACGCCGTCGATGCGCGCGATGCGGTCGCCCTGCTCGATCCCGGCCTTGGCGGCAGACGAATTCTCCAGTACCCATCCAATCACCGCCGGCTCGTCCAGGAACACTGGATGCTCGTAATGCACCATGAACACGCCGGTGAGAAGAGCGACGGCCAGAATAATGTTCATTGCCGGGCCGGCGATGGCGATGACAAAACGCTGCCAGCGCGGGTGCGACATGAACTCTTCGGGCGCGCCGTTGCGCGACTCCAGCGGGTTTTCGCCCGCCATCTTCACGTAGCCGCCAAGCGGCAGAGCGCTGATGCGGTAGTCGGTTTCGCCGCGCCGGAAGCCGGCCAGGCGCTTACCAAAGCCGATGGAGAAGACATCCACGCGAACGCCAAACCATTTCGCGGCGGCGAAGTGACCGAGCTCGTGCACCAGAATCATGATGCCGAGCACCACCGCCATCGAAGCCACCGCAATCAAAAACGATTCCATAAACCTCTTTACTGGGGAGCTACTTGTACCGGGTCGCCGAAGGCGTCTGGGCAGCGTTTCCTCTTAGGCCGGCTTGCTGGATGCGGCTACGGGCCCTGCGGCGCGCATCCGCATCGGTTCTTAATACCTCGTATATGGATTCGGGAATCCGGCCCGCCGTTTCAGCAACAATGGCTTCTATTGTAGCCGGAATCTCGGGAAACCCAATACTACCTTCGAGGAATGCGGCCACTGCGACCTCATCGGCCGCGTTCAAAGCGATCGTCTTGGCCCCTCCCGCTTCGACTGCCTCGTAGGCCAAACGTAAGCAGGGAAATTTATCCAAGTCGGGCAAGCTGAAATCCAGGCGCCGCAATTCGTGTGCCGGGAATCGTAAGTCGGATTTAATGCGGTCGGGATAGGTCAGCGCATACAGGATGGGCAAACGCATGTCGGTCACCGAAAGCTGGGCCAGCAGACTGCCATCCACGAACTCGACCATGGAATGAATGGTGCTTTGCGGGTGGACCAGCACGCTGACCTGGCTGGGCGGCATGTCGAACAGGCGGCAGGCCTCGATGACCTCAAAGCCCTTGTTCATCAAGGTCGCCGAATCAATTGTGATCCGCCGGCCCATCTTCCAGGTGGGATGGTTGAGGGCTTGCTCGACGGTGATGCCGGCGAAGTCCTCGCGAGGGGTATTGAGGAACGGGCCGCCCGAGGCGGTGAGCCAGATTCTCTGCACCTCATTGCGGCGTCCGCCCCGCAGGCACTGATGAATCGCGTTGTGCTCGCTGTCAATGGGCAGCAGGGGTTTGCCCTGTCTCCTGGCCTCGGCGGTGATCAGTTCGCCGGCTGCGACCATGCATTCCTTGTTGGCCAGGCCGACCGTTTTGCCCGCCTTCACCGCCTCGTACGTGGCTTCCAGTCCGGCAACGCCAACAATGGCGCTGACTACGAAATCGGCATCGGGATGGGTCGCAACTCGTACCGAGCCGGCAGGGCCGTGCAGCACTTCGATGTCGCTAGCCAGCCCGGTTTTCTTCAGCTTGTCGCGAAGCCGGTTAGAAGCCTCCTCCGCGGCCATCGACAGCAATTGGGGACGCCAACGCCGAGCCTGCTCGAAAGCGAGTTCCACGTTGTTGCCCGCGGCCATGCTCACGACAGAGAAGCGCTCAGGAAAGCTCTCGACAATGCTGAGCGTGCTTCTGCCGATGGAGCCGGTGGAACCGAGAATGGCGATGCGTTTCATAAGGCGATCAACTGTATCTGCTCAACGCGCCACAAAGTATCGGGATAATCCGCCGACAAAAAACAGCCACGCCATTGGCAAGGCGAACAGCAGCGCATCAATCCGGTCAAGGACGCCGCCGTGACCTGGGAGCAGTGTGCCAGAATCCTTCCTTCCCGCGCCACGTTTCATCGCCGACTCCACCAGGTCGCCGAGTTGCGCCGCCACGTTGATGCAAATCGCAAAACTGACGACTACCCACAGCGGGGCCGCCGGGAAATTGGAACCTGCGAGCTCATGCGTAAATGGGTTGCGAGCCGGATTGAGCAGGCGAAGGTGAATCATGCCGGTGGCAATGGAGCCGTTGTAGCGAAACAGCAATAACCCCAGAATCACGGCTCCAACCGCCGACGCGATCGCGCCTTCCCAGGTCTTCCCCGGACTGATTCTTGGCGCCATTTTGTGTTTGCCCACCGCGCGGCCCACGTAGAGCGCGGCAATGTCGCCGGTCCAAACCAGCAGCATCACGTAAAGTAAATACAAAGCGCCGTTCAAGTACGAACGCAGCAGGGGGAGGCATATCAAAGTGAGCGCAACGTAAGGCAGCAGAAAGGCCGACACCGAAGCGTCCGGAAGCGCCTGCGAGAGCGGCTCACGGCGCAAGGCGGTGATCAGCAGGATGAAGGGCGAGGCAATGAGTGCCAAAGCGGCCCCAGCAGTAAACCCAGACCCCAATGCGAAGACTA
The DNA here is from genome assembly GCA_963798005.1 of uncultured Acidobacteriaceae bacterium. Classification (GTDB taxonomy): domain Bacteria; phylum Acidobacteriota; class Terriglobia; order Terriglobales; family Acidobacteriaceae; genus Bog-257. The sequence continues at coordinate 8,314 of CAWCRZ010000014.1, forward strand.
ACGTTGGGAGTTGCAGATCACCCTGTATGCCTGTCCAGAGGATGACCGTGAAGGCGCAAAACACGAAGGCATAACTCAACCCGCGAAACGGTCTGAACCCTGTCGCGGCCGCGATGTCCAGGTACTCCCGCGCCGCCAGCAACGCCACTCCCAGCACCAGCAGCGTGAACAGCCACAGCGGCGCCTTGAACAAAGCCAGAATAACGATGGGAATCAGGATGACGGCAGTCAGGACGCGCTTCACGAGGAGTGTCCATTGTTTTCGCCGATCAATCCCCCGAAGCGACGCTCGCGCTTTTGGAAGGCCTCGATGGCTTCGAGCAACTGGGTTCCGCGGAAATCGGGCCACAGGGTTTCGGTGACGTAGATCTCGGCATAGGCGACCTGCCACAGCAGGAAATTGCTGAGCCGCATCTCACCGCTGGTGCGAATCACCAGGTCGAGCTCGGGCAGCCCGTTGGTATAGAGATGCCGCGCAATCGCCTTTTCATCGATCTTCAGGTGCTCGATGCCGCCGTTCCGCGAAGCCTCCCGCATCAAGGCGGTGAAGCAATCCACCAGCTCGGTGCGCGAGCCGTAATTGAGCGCCAGGGTGAGCACCATGCCGGTGTTCTTCTCGGTCATTTCGCGGGCCCACGCCATGCGCTCCTGCACCTCTTGCGGCAGTTCCTGCTGCCGCCCGATGTATTGCAGCCGGATATTGTTCTCCATCATGGTGGGAAGCTCCATCATGAGGTAGCGGCGCAGCAGGTTCATCAGGAATTGCACCTCGGATTTGGGGCGCTTCCAGTTCTCGACCGAGAAGGAATAGAGGGTGAGCGCCGGGATGCCGGCGCGGGCGGCCGTCTCGATGGTGGAGCGCACTGCTGCCACGCCCGAGCGGTGTCCCGCGATGCGAGGCAGATGGCGGCGTTTGGCCCAGCGGCCGTTTCCGTCCATGATGATGGCGATGTGGTGGGGCAACCGCTCCAGATCGAGGCGGGAGTAAATCTCGGCCTCTTTGCGGTTCAGCCCAGCGGGCGCCTGTGCACGCAAAGCATACCTCTGACATTCTGAAAGTAGCATACGGGGCAGGGGGTTGCAACGAAACCTGCTGCTTTAGCCAGTACTCTTGCGCAGCAGAAATGTAGTGGAAATGAAATCTAATGATGCGGTCAAATTATCCGGCTCGACCTCAATTGGCTGGCAGCCATGCCGCGCGGCTATCGCGAAGATCTTGCGCTGGGGGAGAACATGCATCTCCATGGCTTGTCCCGATCCACTTTGTGGGTCTAAGTAGTCCGCTACCGAGAAGCTGTATCCGGATCGAAAAGTTGGAACCTGGAAGTAAGCGATACCTCCGGGCCGGAGGCCGGAAAGCAGTTTGTCGAGCACGTAAGCAATCACGGGCGGCGGATTGTGCTGCAAGACCAGAACTGAAAACAGAATGTCAAAGGGCGCGATGTTATCCAGGCCGCTGAGCCGGGAAACGCGGACAAATGTGACCTTATCATCCTGGATGGGCCGGACGGCTTGACGCGCCAGTCGCAAATGATTCTCCGATATGTCGTAGGCAATAACACGCCTATACTCCTTGGCCAGCCAACGCGTCACACGGCCTGTTCCGCAGCCGTATTCGAGGCACGTCGAATCATGCGGGAGGGCAAGCCGGTTGCGCTTCATCCATCGCCGCATCCGTAACACGTCAACTTCGCCTGAAGCCCAAAATTGTGCCTGGTTGATGTGGAAGTTTTCCACATCGAAAGCGTCGTCCGTAACTACTGACCAGTGCGGGTTTTCGTCGCCCAATCGGCTCCAGGTTCGCTCCACGCGAGCCAGTAGCTCCGAGAGTTGCGGCGCTTCGCAGTCCACCTCAATTTCATGATTGCCCTCATCCAGATCATACGGGAAACGGTTTTTCAGAATGATGGGCGCGATTCCATCAGCGAATTCCCGGCTGCCGAAAAAAGCGCGGCGCAGTGCTTCAAGGTTCTGGTAGCCTAGCCGGGCGGATTGAACCACTTCCTCATTCTCCGGTTCGCGCCCTAGTAATAGTCGGTACGCTGATACAACGTCTTTTCTGGTAATCATGATGGTGCGTGCAGTCTGATCTGCTGAAGCGAGATTCCATCGCGGCGGCCCAGGCTTGTCCTGCCGCCGCATGCGTTTAAAAGTATCCTACTTTCATCGTGACATTTTCAATGCCGCTTCAATCTGCGACCCAGCAGGCCGTTGCCGGTGGGCGATTCGCAGTTCACGCTGGTGAACGCTCTTTCCGTTGTTGGTCCCAGTGCGGCATGGACGAGGGATAGCGGAGTTCCTGGGTAACGACGGGACACGTTTCACAAAGAATCGCCGTCCGAAAGAAACCGTTTCCCATTACCGTTTGCCGGCCGCATCTTCCTCCTCCAGCATGAACTCCAGCACCTCTTGCGGCGCTGACGACGTCCACACTGGCGCGAACGATAGCCGATGCAGCGGGGTCGGACCTTTCTCGCGCAGCATCTTCAGATGATGAGGCGTGCTATAGCCCTTGTTGGACGCCAGCCTGTACTCGGGAAAGACGGGATCCCAGGCGCTGATCATGGCATCCCGCTCGACTTTAGCGACGATGGACGCGGCAGCAATCGAAGCCGAGAGCGCGTCGCCGTGGATGATGGGTGTCTGGGCGCAATCGAAGGCGATGCGCATGGCATCGATCAGCAGATGATCCGGACGAAGGGTCAACTTGCGCACGGCCTCTTCCATGGCACGCTTCGAGGCCCAATAGATGTTGATCTGATCGATGGTGGCGACGTCCACGGCGGCAATGGCCCATGCCAGCGCGTGCTCGCGGATTCGCGGCGCCAGCATCTCGCGCTGCTCGCGGTCGAGTAATTTGGAATCGCGCAGACCGCGAATGCGGTAGGCGGGATCGAGAATCACCGCCGCTGCTAGGACTGGCCCGAACAGCGATCCCCGGCCGACCTCGTCCACGCCGGCAACCAGCTTCGCGCCCGCCGTCCACGCCAGCTTTTCGTATTTCAGCGTGCACTTCAGCTTCTTCAGCAGGCGCAGCTTCAGAGTGGCCTTCGAAACCTGCCTCTCACCCGGCGCTTGAGGCGGCGTTTTTCGGCTTCTTTGTTTAGCTGACGTTGGCAACGGGATTCATCCCCTGCGCGTGATGTTATTAAATCATGAAGACGCCGGTCTGGTAGTGTCGCAGTTTGAGCCTTAATGAAAGCTCGAGGGTAGAGCGGGCCTTTAGGCCCGCGTCAAGTTGTCAATAGGAATCCGAGTGCCGTAGGCACGGCACATCCACGCTTTTTCTGTGTCGCCCCTTTAAAGGGGCTCTCGGATTTCAAGTCCGCCTTTGACGCAGGCCTAAAGGCCTGCTCTACCGACCGCCGCCGCCCATCGCGCCTCACTGCCTCGCCGTGTTACAACAAAAGTTGATGCCCTTCGCCAAGCTCCGCTCGCGCATTGGTGTTCCGCAGACGGTCGCGCTCCTGTTTCTCCTGGTTTTTGCAGCGCAGTGCCTTTGGTTCATGGCGCGGGTCCCGCTGTCAGCCACTGAGGGCAGCTACATCGAAACCGGGCTGCTGCATCTGGAACGCTTCGCCAATGCCAGTTCGCCGGAACGCTCTCCGCTTGTGCCGCTGCTCGCCGGAGCTGCCGCCCGGCTAAGCGGCGCGGAAAATCGCATCAGCTACCTGGTCAACTACCGCTTCTTCATTCGCTTACCATTCGTTCTGGCGGGTCTCCTGCTGGGCGCGTCATTGTGGTACGTAGCGCGGCGGCTCTACGGCAACATTGGCGGGTACATCGCGCTTGGGCTTTACGCCTTCTCACCGGTCATGGTTGGCTGGTCCAGCCAGGTGGGGCCCGGGATCGTCGGCGCATGGGGTGGCTTCGGCCTCATCTTCACCTCGATTGCGGTGGCCCACACGCTTTATGCCCCGCGCGAGGTCGTGCTGTGGAACTGGCGCCGCATCCTGCTGATGGGGCTTTCCATCGCCATCTGCGTCGGCGCGCAATTCTCCCTCTGGATACTGCTGGTGCCCGCCCTTATGTTCATGCTCTGGGTGGGGCACGTGCGTCCGGGTGCAGTCCTGGTAATTTTCGCTGCTGCCTGCGTGGTAGGACTGCTGCTGCTGTGGGCGCTCTACAGCTTCCGCGCTGGTGCTTTTGTGGCAGCGTTGCACCACGCAAACTGGCTGGAAACTTCTTCGGAAGATCCCTCCTGGCACATCATTTCCTCGCTGTTCGCGAATTTCTTTTTGCAAAACGGAATTGGGTTGGCGCTACTGCTGACGGTCTGTATGGTTACCTTTGCCGCCTGGAAGCGCGCACGGTTCTTCGGCACCGCCGCGCCGCTTATCGTTGGACTGCTGCTGGTGGCGCCGGCCGCACGCGTACACTTGGCCGGGTTCATCTTCCTTCTGGTCGGGCTGCCATTTCTGATGCTTTTCATGGCAGGGGTTTCCACCGACCTGCTGGAGGGCCGTTACGCGCTCGCCGCCAACACCGTGATCGGCGGAGTGTTGATCGCCAATGCCACGATTGACGTTTATGGGTTGCTCCATCTCACCTCGCGAACCCGATAACAACTTTCCTTCCTCTGACGGGTTGGACTACACTGAGGGGCCATGCGGGGCGCGAGCCAAGCCGGAAATCTGAAAATGTGGGACGGCCAATTTCTGCGCGGCGCGATGATCGCTGTTTTCGGCGGCGCGATTACCGTCTTGCTGGCGTTACCATCGGCCGCCCAATGGCATGGTCCGCCAACCACGACGACGGTTGGCGGTCACTTCCTGGCGCCGCCACCCAGCGTTCTGTCGGTTTCAGGTCCACACCTGGCGCCTCCGCTGCCAAGCGTCACCTCCATACCCAACTACGGATATACGAATTTCGGTTACAGGCCTTCGTACGGTCGTTATGGAAATGGGTATGGCCACCGAGGCTACGGATATGGCAGCGCAGGCTATTCTTATGCCGTGCCCTACTACATTCCCATGGATGGATACGGTTACGACTATGGAGGTGGATCTGGGCCTGAAATGTACTCGGGACCGCCGATTGCTTCCAGCGACCCCATCCTGCACATCGTGGTTGAGCAACCGCCAGTGCGCTATCCCAGTGGCGACCCAGATTACGCAGACGCCCGCCCGGCGCAAACCCAGCCTCCACCGCAGGAGCAGTCCGCCGTTCGCGAGGCCAAACCCAACGAGCCAAGCGTCCTCGTCTTCCGTGATGGACATCAGCAGGAAGTCGCCAACTACGCCATCATGGGCCAGACGGTGTATGTCTTCGATAAGCGCACCCAGAAGATCGCGCTCGCCGATCTCGATGTTCCTGCGACCACCAAGGCCAACGACGATCGCGGACTAGAGTTCAAAATCCCTTCGCAAAAGCCGGCGCAGAAGAAGGCCGATATTGAGTTGAAGGTCCCTGCCGAACCCAACGCCACGTCCCCAGCTAACATCGCCTCGATAGCACCGTAAGAGCGGCTGCAACGGCCGCTGGCGACGAGGGAACTCACTCCCCAGTTGAATAGGCGATAAACAGTTGAAAACAAATGGATTAATGGCGACCGCGGCCTGCATTTCAATGTTATAATTTGAAGTGCTATTCACCCGAAATTGTAAGCATCAAGCCTTTCCGATTCCCGGTCAATTCGCTTGGGTTCGCTCTGGTCCAAAGCAGGTTTGGGCAGGCGCTGAAACCAAGCTGTGCTGCAATTTCCAGATCAGCAAAAATCGTAGAACGCACGCTAATAGCTAAAGGCAACCATGGCTGACGATCCAAACCAGCAACTACCACTTGACCCCGCAGCCCCCGGTGGGGGCAACATCCAACCCGTCAACATTGAAGAGGAGATGCGACGGTCGTATCTCGACTATTCGATGTCGGTCATCATCGGGCGTGCTCTACCCGACATACGCGACGGGCTGAAGCCGGTGCATCGCCGCATCCTCTATGCGATGTACGACATGGGTGTGCTTCACAATCGTAAGCACATGAAGTGCGCTGGCGTCGTCGGCGAATGTCTGAAGAAGTACCACCCTCATGGGGACAGCGCCGTCTATGACGCGATGGTGCGCCTGGCGCAACCCTGGAGTCTGCGTTATCCGCTCATCGATGGCCAGGGCAACTTCGGTTCGGTCGATGGTGACCCACCGGCAGCCTACCGGTACACCGAATCGCGGCTGGCTGAGATCGCCGAGGAGTTGCTCGCCGACATCGACAAGGACACAGTGGACTTCGTCACCAACTTTGACGACACCACGGTCGAGCCGACGGTGCTGCCCACGCGAGTTCCCAACCTGCTGGTGAATGGTTCGAACGGCATCGCCGTCGGTATGGCGACCAACATTCCGCCCCACAATCTCACCGAGATCGTCAACGCCTGCATCACGCTGGTCAACCAGCCGAACGCGACGCTCGCCGATTTGCTGAAGCATGTGCAGGGACCGGACTTTCCCACCGGCGGTTTCATTCACGGGCGCAGCGGCATCACCGAGGCCTATCGCAACGGGCGCGGACGCTTCATGATGCGCGCCAAAGTCGCCATCGAACACGTCACCAAAGATAAAGACGCGATCATCGTCACCGAGATCCCCTACCAGGTCAACAAGGCGAAGCTCGTCGAACGCATCGCCGAACTGGTGAACAACAAGGTCATTGACGATATCAGCGATGTTCGCGACGAGAGCGACCGCGACGGCATGCGCATCGTGATCGAGCTCAAACGCGGCACCGAAGCCCAGATCGTGCTCAACCAGCTCTTCAAGCACACCTCGATGCAGGAGAGCTTCAGCATGATCTTCCTGGCCGTGGTCAACAATCAGCCCAAGGAGATGGGCCTGGTGCAGGCCATCCAGCACTTCGTCGATCACCGCATCGACGTAGTGCGCCGCCGCACCGCGCACCTGTTGATGAAGGCGCGCGAGCGCGAGCACGTCCTCGAGGGCTACCAGGTTGCTCTCGATCGCGTGGATGACGTCATCCGCATCATTCGCGGCAGTGAAAACCGGGCTGAGGCACGCACCAACCTGGTTGACTACTTCTCCGGAAAGACGGTCAGCGTCTTGGAAGGCACCACCGCGGCACGCAAGCCAGCATCGTTGAAGGGCATTGTACCGGCGCAACTCACGCGGCCCTTCGACACTGTACAAGCGGACGCCATCCTCGAACTGCAACTGCACCGTTTGACGCGGTTGTCGATCGACGAAATCCTGAAAGAATTGGCTGAGGTTCGCGGCAAGATCGCGGACTACGAATCGATTCTGGCCAGCGAAAAGAAGCTGCGCGGCGTCATCGTCAAGGAACTGGAAGAGGTCAAGAAGAAGTACGGCGACGAGCGCCGCACCATCATTCAGGACGACGCCGCCGAAATCAATCTGGAAGACCTGATCGCCGATGAGCAAGTCGCCGTGACCGTGAGCCACTCCGGCTACATGAAGCGCACGCCGATCTCGACCTACCGCCAGCAGCGCCGCGGCGGCACCGGCCGTAAGGGCATGAGTACGCGCGAGGAGGACTTCGTCGAGTATCTCTTCGTCGCTTCCACTCACGATTACATCCTGGTGTTTACCAACACCGGGCGCGTGTACTGGCTCAAGGTGTACGAGATTCCGGAGCTAAGCGCCGCCGGGAAGGGCAAAGCGATTGCAAGTCTCGTCTCCCTGCAACCTGGCGAGAGTGTGCGTGCCCTGCTCACCGTGCGCGATCTCGAAGAGGAAAACCGCTACGTATTCTTTGCCACCCGCAACAGCACGGTAAAGAAAACCCAGTTGAAGGACTTCGGCAACGTAATGTCGCGTGGCATCATCGCCATCGGCATCGAGAAGGAAGACGAACTGGTCGCTGCCAGTTGCACCGACGGCAATCAAATCGTTTTCCTCGCCACCCACGACGGCAAGGCGATCCGCTTCGACGAGAGCGAGGTGCGCACCATGGGGCGCCAGGCCCACGGCGTCCACGGCATGAACCTGGGCCGGGGCGATTACATCGTGGGTATGGCGGTCACACCCAAGGAACGCAAGAAGGCCGACAAGAGCGACCAGCAGGAAGCCAACCTGATTCTTTCTGTCTGCGAAAACGGTTTTGGTAAGCGGACCAACGTGGAGGAATACCGCCTGCAATCGCGGGGCGGCAAGGGCACCATCAACATCAAGACCACCGCGCGCAATGGCAAGGTCGTTTCCATCATGCTGGTGAATGAGGAGTCCGAGGTCATGGTGATCAGCCAGTTCGGCAAGATCATCCGCATCGGCGCCAAAACCATCCGCGAATGCGGACGCTCGTCACAAGGTGTGCGCCTGCTGCACATGGAAGAAGGCGACCGCGTGGCCGCCACTTCGGTTATTCCGCCGGAAGAGGTGGTCGAGAACGGTAATGGCGAGAGCGGCTTGCTGGTGCAGTAGGGCCACGCAGATTCTGAACAACTCGATGTTCGGGTAGAGCCGGCCTTCAGGCCGGCCTCTAAGCCGTTGCAGATCCTCCGGGGCTTCAGAGTGCGTGAGAACTGTGTTTTGTTTGCGGCCGTGGAACGAAGTGTCAAGAAAACAGCCCCGCAGGGGCGGCTCAGTCTAGCCCAGCATGGAGCCGCAGGCGGAATGCTGGGTCAAGTGGGAAATTGATTGAGCCCCGTAGGGGCGGCAGGGTTTCCCACGCAGACCCTTCAGCCTCGGAAACCGAAGCTGACTTGTTCAGAGCCTCACTAGGCGAGCCAGTGTACCGACGACTCGCGCGACGGACGAAATTCGGCGTATGCTTTTAGCGGTTAAGGAGCATCGTCGTGAGTGAAAACACACCTCAGCGCATAGGCGACTACGAAATCATCCGCGAATTGGGCCATGGTGGCATGGGCAAGGTGTACCAGGTGCGGAACGTCCTCTCCGACCGCATCGAAGCCATGAAGGTCGTGCTGCCGGACCTGGCCGCCCGCGGCGAATTCGCCGCCCGTTTCATGCGCGAGATCAAGGTGCTGGCCAGCCTCGATCATCCCAACATCGCTGCCCTGCGCACCGCGTTCACCGCCAACGATCAACTGGTCATGATTATGGAGTACGTGGAAGGCGTCACCCTGGCCGACCGTCTCGAACAGGGCGGTTTGACCTTGGCGGAATCGTTGAACTACACCGACCAGGCGCTGTCTGCGCTGAGCTACGCCCATGGCAAGCACATCATCCACCGCGATATCAAACCCGGCAACATGATGCTGACGCCACAAGGTGTGGTGAAGCTGATGGACTTCGGTCTGGCGCGCTCCATCGACGAAACCGGACTCACCATGACCGGGACCACCGTGGGCTCGCTGGACTTCATGTCCCCCGAGCAGGTGACGTCGCAGCCTACCGACGAGCGCTCCGACCTCTATTCCGTCGGCGTCTCGCTCTATCAGATGGTGACCCATCAGCGTATGTTTCGCGCCACCAGCGGATACTCCATCATGGAAGCGCACGTTAAAGAAACGCCGCGGCCGCCGATCGAGTTGCAGCCGGCGGTGCCCAAACCGGTCAGTGACCTCATCATGATGTCGGTGGCCAAGGATCCTGCCCAAAGGTTCCAGACCGCTGACGCCTTTCGCAATGCGTTGGCGCAGATGCGCGCTTCTTTGCCGCAGCAAGCCGCACAGCCAACCATAACGATGGTCGACGGAACGCCACAGCGCTCGGTGGGCGCGCCCACGGCTGCTCCGCCGCCGTTGGAAAACGTTCGCCCCACTCCGTCGGCCGTCGTTGCGCCCCAAGCTCCGGCCAAAGGAGGTCGTGGAGTTCTAGTGGCTGTCGCCGCCGTTCTCCTCCTGGCAGTGCTGGCAGGGGCCTATATGTACAGGGCCCGCCAGCGCAGCGAAACCGTGGCGGCGGGTGTGGCCAGCGCTGTACCTCAGCAAAGTGCTTCCATGCCGGCGGCAAGTTCCCCCGCGCAGGATGCGACACAGCAGCCACCGGCGACGCCTCCAGCCAACGCCGCCATACCGCCGCCAACACCAGCGCCGGAAACGCCTCCACATGGCAAGCGTTCCGCTCAGGCGTCCGGAATGCAGCCCGGTGGGGCAGTTCCGGATACGCAGGCGGCGCAAGACGCGGCGGCTGCCGCTCTGGCGCAGAAGAAATTGCTCGACGACATGGAAACGGAGAGCGATCACCTCGAGAGCCGCGCGGCCGCGATTGAGAGCAGCCTCGATACCTTGGAGCAGCAAATGCATAACCAGGGCGTCGGTTTGCGGGGTGACATGGTCGCGGCGCGTGGCAACCTGCGCAATGACCTCGCCAAGGCCAAGCAAGCCATGGACAGTGCCGACACCGATCGTGCCCGGCACTACCTCGACTTGGCGCATCGCGAGGCTGAGAAGCTGGAAGGCTTTCTCGGGCGCCGTTAGGGGAATTCTGAACAAGTCGATGTTCGGGTAGAGCCGGCCTTCAGGCCAGGCGTTTAAGCCGTTGCGAATACTCCGGGGCTTCAGAGTCGGTGTGAAGGCTGACTTTATTTTTCGGCAGTGGAGTAAGAGCCGGTAAGAACCAGCGCCGTAGGCGCGGCTCAGTCTCAGCCCAGCATGCAGCCGAAGGCGGAATGCTGGGTAGAGCTGTAGCGAACCAGGAGTTGGGATGGAGAAGGTCAATCTCGCGCAGAAATTTTCTCTGTTCACGGACCAATACAGTCCGAAGATTGCCGGCGAGGTCAACGATGCCTATGTGAAGCTGGTGAAGCTACAGGGCGACTTCATGTGGCATCACCACGACAACGAAGACGAACTGTTCCTGGTGGTGAAGGGCGCGCTGCGCATGAAGGTTCGCGAGAACGGAGCGGAGCGGGAATTCCTCGTCAATCCCGGCGAGTTCATCGTCATCCCGCGCGGCGTCGAACATTTCCCTTCGGCCGACGAAGAAACCCACGTCATGCTGCTGGAACCCAAGACCACGCTCAACACCGGCAACGTGGAAAGCCAGCGTACCGTGCACGAGTTGCAGAAAATCTAGGCGCTTGGAAGGGCGGGGTGCCGGGGTGCCCCAGGTTCGCGTCCCTCCTGTTGGACGCTAACCTGGGCGGAGCCGGCTCCAGCGCGAACCTTATCGCGATCGCCACCGCCTCGGATCGCGCTTCGCGTGGAAGCAGGCGATCACGACAATTCTGTTCTCCTGCACCACAAAGAAAATTCCCTACGGAAACCGTCTGACCCCCGCTCGTCGCCGTCCGCGATGAACTACCGGAAACTGCAATGGTCGCTGCGCGATGGCGTCCACCGCAGCCTCCACCGCAACTGCAAAACGCTCCCCAAGGTGCGGGCGAATGTCGTCATACCAGGCCCGCGCCTGCCGCAGTTCCGCGGCGGCCTCGGACATCCAGACGACGGGCAGCTTCACGGTTTCTTAAACAGGTCCGACCTGACCTTTTCCCAGGGGATGACATCGGAGGGGTTCCGCTCGAGGCGCTCAATCCGGGAATCCAACTCGGCCCGTTGCGCGTCGGTCAGCGTGAGCGCGTCGGCCTCCAGGCTCTGCCACACTTCGTCTAGCAATTCCGCCTTTTCGACTGCCGTAAGGTTGGCGATCTGTTCGCCTAGCGCACTCATGGCCTATAACCCTAGCGCGGTTCCGTAGTCGGTGCAAGCCCGTACCCGTGTTGCCGCCATCTTTCCGAACTGCAATCGAACCAGAAGAGGCTTCCACTTGCGGAGGTTGCCGGTTACGCCGAGCACAGCTAAATTAGGTGCGAGAGTTGGAGGAATAGTCAGACCTCTGGATTGGCGGGTGGCCCAGGTCTCGCGTCTTTCGAGACCTGGGGTAGTGAAGCGTATCACTGCGGGAACACGGAATCGCGTCCGGCTTCAGCGTTCCAGGCCCCAAGGCATGCAAACAGGGTAGAAGGAACGCTTGCCCCGCGCTGTGATGGACAACACACTATCGCAGTGAACCGGGAACGAAGTCCCGGGTCTCGAACCGCGCGAGACCCGGGGCACCCGGCCGTCCGGGTTAAATAGGTTGGGTATCCAAATGGAACGGCTCCCTCGTCCGCTGGGAGACACTTGGGCTACTGCGCACCGCGTGCCGATGAAACGAGGTGGGTGAGCACCGCCTGGTGCCCCGGGTTTGCGTCCGTCTTTTACGCGCTAAGCTGGGTGAGTCGTGGCCGCGAACTGCAACACTGCGAGGAGCTGTTGCAGAGTGATTTCGAAGGCGTCGGCAACTTCCAGAAACGGTTGACCGTCGGCCACGCTCTGCAAGATCTCAACCAGTGGCGCATCGGTTCCACGAACCACCCACACGTTGCCGGTTTTCCCGCGCACCCCCTCCACCGCCGGACACTTTGACCAATCCACGTGCGCCGCCCGGTGGAGCAAGGCTCGCGAAGCGGCGCTGAAGCCGGGGATAGAACCGCCGTCGGGCGCCAAAGGAGGCCCTTCGCCGGGCCGACGCTGGTCCTGCCTGGGCTTCACAGCGGGATTCGCTTGGCCCGACTTCTGCGAATCCGCACTGGCGGGCGTGCCCCGCGCTGGGCCGGCCGCGAGCTCGCGCGATTGCAGCAGCAACTCCCAGGTTTCGAACGCCTGCAAGATGGCTCGCCGCAAGGTCAGACCCTGGCGGGCGGCCAGGCTTTTGACATAGCGCTTCTCGGCTTCGGACAATCGCACCACGAGTTTGGCATCGCTGGGAATCATGTTGGCTTATGCACCTTGGATCATTTGGACTACTAATATACCACAAAGTGGCAAAGAACAGGCGATTTTTCGCATCTAAGTCCTTACTTATCAATACACTAAATATAAACCTAGTAGAATCAAATGCTTGCGACACATTTGTATGCTAAGTGATTGATTCTACGTAAAACGGAGGAGGGGAGGTTTTTCGTCAGCGGACGCAGTCGTGAGCAAGTGCGAAGTGCTGGAAGAAGGTTTCTCGACTGCTCGCTGCGCTCGTCGCCGCGGATGACAATCAGAATCGTCGCGGCAGTCTGTGCTGTCGGTCGGTATCGCAAATCCGACGGAGGAACTTGGATTGCCGCGGAGAGCGAATGGCGAGAAGCGAAGAGCGGAAAGCGCGCCTTGCTAGCGCAGCGCTTCGGCCAATTTGCCACTGCCGATCAGCTCGGCGACGCGTTCAATGTCGGGCGTGAAAATGCGGTCTTCGATAAAGGTGGGAGACACGGATCGGATCGCCTTGTGAGCTGCCTGTCCACGCTTGCTGGTCTCCAGCGGAGCGCGGAAATCGAGTGCCTGCGCCGCAGCCATCGCTTCGATAGCGAGGACATTGCGCGTATTGGTGACGACCCGCAGCAGCTTGTTGGCTGCGGTCATGCCCATCGAGACATAGTCTTCCTTGTTGCCCGAGGTAGTGATGGAATCCACCGACGCGGGATGCGACCACACTTTGTTTTCGCTGACCAGCGCCGCGGCCGTGACCTGCGCCATCATGAATCCGGAATTCAGTCCAGCGCCTGGCGCCAGGAAAGGCGGCAACCCTTCGTTCAGCGTGGGATTCACCATCCGCTCCAGTCGCCGCTCGGAGATTCCCGCCAGTGCGCTGAGCGCAATGGCCAGGAAATCGAGCGCAAACGCCAGCGGCTGGCCGTGGAAGTTACCGCCGGAAATGACGACGCCTGGGACTTGCGCTCCCATGGCGCGTTTCGGTGCTCCGACTTTTTTCTCTTCGGGGAAAACCAGAGGATTGTCCACCGCGGAGTTCATCTCGACCTCGAACACCTCGCGGCAGTGGGTAAGCGTGTCGCGCACCGCTCCGTGCACCTGTGGAATGCAGCGCATCGAATAGGCATCCTGCACCGCCTGGCACTCGCGATGCGACTCGCGAATGACGCTGCCTTCCAGCATCCGCCGGAGGTTTTGCGCCACCAGCAACTGGCCGGCGTGCGGCCGCGCCTTGTGGATGCGCTCGTCAAACGCGACGTCGGTGCCCTTGAGCGCGTCGATGGTCAGCGCTCCGATCACGTCGGCGGTATCGGCAAGCACCTCGGCCTCGAGCACCGCCAGCAGACCAATCGCCAGCATGCCCTGAGTGCCATTGATCAGCGAGATCGCTTCCTTGGCCTCCAGCACCAGCGGCTTGATGTCGGTCTGCTTCAGCGCATCGGCCGCGGGCATGCGCGCACCGTGGTACACAACCTCGCCCTCGCCGATCAGCACCAGTCCAAGATGGGCCAGCGGAGCCAGGTCGCCGCTGGCGCCGACGCTGCCCTGCGACGGGATCACGGGATGAACGCCGCGGTTCAACATCTCGCAGAGCGTGTCAATGACGGCAGCGCGAACGCCGGAAAAGCCCTTGGACAGCGAGTTGGCGCGCAGCAGAATCATGGCGCGCGTCACATTCTCAGCCAGCGGTTCGCCCACGCCCGCGGCATGGGAGCGCATCAGGTTCACTTGCAGTCGGCGGATGGCGTCGGGCGCAATGTGGAGATCGGCCAGCTTTCCGACGCCGGTGTTCACGGCGTAGGCGACGCGATTGTTTTCCACCAGATCTTCGACCACGGTGCGGGCGCGGTCGACCGCCAGACGCGCCTCGGGCTGCAACAAAACCGGGCGCCGGTCGTACACCGCCTGGCGAACGTCGTCCACGGTGAGGTCGTTGCCGTTGAGGTGGAGTGCTTTCAACTTCGCCCCGCGGCTTGCAAGAAGGATGGTAGATATCGCGACGAAAGCCGCGTGCGTTTGAATTCCCGGTCCAGCACCATGTGTATCGACTCCCCTTCGGCCAGCAACGTGCCGTCTTCCTCGCGCAGGACTTCGTAAGCGAAGTGCAGAAGAGAATGGCGAACGTTCTTCATGCGTGTCCGGATAACAATAAGATCGTCGTAGCGCGCGGGCGCCTTGAAACGGCAGCGTACCTCAGCAACCGCCAGGCGTGTACCTTCCTGTTGTTCCATCTCGTTGTAAGTGAAGCCGAGTTCGCGCATCATCTCCACCCGGCCCACCTCGAACCAGATGATGTAGTTCGAGTGATAAACCACTCCCATCTGGTCGGTCTCGGCATAGCGCACACGCAGCCTGGTTTCGTACACCTTGGCCGACGCAGGCGTCCGGAGCGACTGGCTGTCAGTCTTCAAGGACGACTCACTGGGTGCTCGCCGGGGCAGCGGCGGCGGAAGCCGGGGCGTTGCTGACCATCTGTCCCCGCACCGGTTCGCCCACAGCCACCGGTTTTCCATCAGCTATGTAGTCCACGAACTGCGCCGGGAGAGAAAAGGGCAGGGGAAGTCCGGCTGAGTTCTGCAACTGATAGTGGACGTGCGGCGCGGGACTCGGCCCGGAATTGCCACACTCGGCAACGGCTTCGCCCTGCTTTACTTTGTCGCCCTTCTTGAACTTGATGCTGTTTTGTTTCAGGTTGGTCAGCAGAGAGAATTCGCTGTTGCCATGCAAAATGAGGACCATATTGCCGCGCGGCGAATCGCTAACCGGCCTGCCGGGAGTGTTGTCCTGGTAGCCGTCTTGAACGTCAACCACCGTACCGTCGGCGGCCGCCAGCACAGGCTGACCGAAGCAGTAATAGTCGGAGTTGTCCCCGCCATCTCCCTTGAAAGGCAGCCCATTCTTGAGCAGAGCAAAATCGAGGGCGAAGCGTTGATCCTCATTGGTAAAGTTGGCATTCTGGAAGCCGGTGCGACCGCCCTGGTAAACAAACCACTCACCGTTGAAGGGCAGGTGCAGCTTCGTATTGTCCTTGTAGCCGCCAAAACGGCCCTGATAAAGGTTTCGCTCCGGACCTACCTGGAATATTTCCACTTGCCCGCGGTCATTGATGGCGATGTTGGTAACGACCTGCACAGTTGGTGCTTTCGAGAAGTCCGAAAGACGCGAGTAAAGGGTCCAAGACTTCGCCAGGGACGGAGCGAAGTTCTCATCCGCCATCCTGGTTTCGTCGCCCAAGTGCTCCCGCAGGTTCTTGACGCTGGCGGCCAGCTTTTCCTCGCTTCCGTAGCTCTTCTTGGTTCCTTCTGCCAACGAGGCCCAAAGCGCACCGACCTGCCCCTTCGCGAACATTTCGAAAATCTGCTGCGCGCGCTGTTTTGCCTGGCTGCCCATTACCGCGTACGGTCCGCCCGAGGACGACGGAGAGGCTGGCTTGGACGACTGAGGTTTGGCCTGGGCGACGATCAGCGCGGGAAACAGCAGTATCGCCAAGATGGAATGCAGACGGAATGTCATTGTTTCTCCCTGTATTCGCTGCGGTTTGCCCTTTTCCTGCAAGAGCTTACGCGCTCGCGACAACCCCGCACGTCCGGATCGCCCGGCGCCTACACATGACAGCCGCAGCCATCTGTATGTCGAGCTCCAAATTGAGTATTGCTTGACCAGACCTTTTCTAGCAAGAGAGATATGGGAAGTTCGGGTGCAAAATCGTCGCAATTCCAGCAAACGTAATTGTAGCCCAAAAAGAGCTGACGCGGATGGGTGGCGCAGGTCCGCGAGTTTCTATTTTCCCGTCCAGCGCGGATCCCGTTTCTCCAGAAACGAACTTACGCCCTCGCGAAAATCGGCGGTCGTTCGAATGTGCGCATTCTCGTCAACGGCCGCGGCAACCTGTTCGTCCAATTCCGCCGAAGAGTATCGGCGCAGCAGGCGCTTGGTCGCAAGCAGCGAAGCGGGGCTGTTCTGCAACAGATTTGCCGCCAGCTCGCGGGCCCGTTCCAGCAGCTTGTCAGGCGCGACGACTTCATTCGCCAGACCGATGCGGAACGCCTCATCCGCGTCGATGATGCGGCCTGTGAGAAGAAGATCGCGCGCATGCTTCTCGCCTACCTGGCGCAGCAGAAAGGTCGAGACGATGGCCGGGACAAAGCCGATGCGAACTTCGGTGTAGCCGAACTTGGCTGCGGTGGAAGCCAGGGTGAAGTCGCACAGGGTGGCCAGTCCGCAGCCGCCAGCGACGGCAGCGCCGTTGACCGCGGCAATTGTGGGCTTGGGGAATTCGTACAGCGTCCGAAAAAGGTGCGCCATCCTCTGCGAATCGGCTCGATTTTCTGCGTCTGTGCGTCGGGTGATCGAGCGCAGATTGTCGAGATCCATTCCCGAACAGAAGGCCTTGCCTGCACCCGTCAGAAGGAGAATTTGCGCGGGGAAGTCTCGACTTCGCCCAAGGCGCTCAGCAACTCGTCGATCAGTTCATAGCTTATGGCATTACGCTTGTCTGGCCGGTTCAACGTGACCGTGGCAAGCGCGCCATCGCAGTCAAGGGTCAGAGTCGAGAAAGGCGGCATTGGTTCTTTCTTGAACGCTAATGACGAAAGCTAAGGTTAAGAGCGAACAGCAAAAGCCCACGGCGAAGAGCGGATCTTCTCACATCTTCGGTCCGCTGAATCGATTGGCAATCTCTACCGCCAGACGGAACGGCTCCGTAATCGGCTTCGGCAGCACATCTACGCCACGGCTCTTCAGCGCTTCCAGCAATTTCTCGGTGGGAATGTTGCCCACCAGCACATCCTGCGCAAACGGACAGCCACCCATGCCTCCGATCGCCGAGTCAAAGCGCCGGCAACCAACATCATAGGCCGCGAGGACCTTGGCTGCCGCCTCATCGGGTCGGCTGTGCAGGTGCACCCCGATCTCGACTCCCTCGAACCTTTGGAGCGTTGGGCCGAGCAAGTCCGCGATCTGTTGCGGTGTCGCCAATCCAACCGTGTCGGCGAGAGAGATGGCCTGCAAATCCATGTCCGCGAGCAGGCCCACTCCCTCGATCAACTCATCCGCATTCCACAGGTCGCCATAAGGATTGCCAAACGCCATCGAAATGTAGGCGATGGTGTCGACCCCGGCCTCATCAGCTTTCTGCGCCACCTTCTCCAGCGTATCGAGATTCTCTTCCAGTGTCTGGTTCTGGTTGTTCTTCAAGAACGTGGGCGAGAGCGAATAGGGAAAGCCGACGGTGCGCACCGCCTCGGTCGCGATGGCCCGCTCAACCCCACGCTCGTTGACCACGATGCCGATGATCTCGACGTCGTCCGGCGGATCGAGTTCGCTCATCACCGTCTCCGAGTCGGCCATCTGCGGAATGGCTTTGGGCGAGACGAACGACACCGCATCAATATGCTTGAATCCCACCCCGATCAGCGCCTTCAGATACTCGACCTTGATGTCAGTCGGGATCTGGCCGGGCAGCCCTTGCCAGGCGTCGCGGGGACATTCGATGAGGGTGACAGAATCAGCCATTAGCCTCTAGCAACTAGCAAAGTGAAATTAACCACGGATAAACACGGATTTTTCCCTGATCCGTGTTCATCCGTGAAAATCCGTGGCTGCTTTTCCTTCGTCATCAGCGGAAATATGTGGTTGCAATTTCACGTCTGAAGAACTCCCACGCTGAACTTCGCCACCTCGGGATTCAGCGCCGCCGCCTCCAGCGCCATGATGATCGCCTCCCGCGTCTCCGCCGGATCGATGATCTTGTCAATCCACAACCGCGCGGCGCCATAGCGCGGATCGGTCTGCTCATCGTAGGTCGCCTTCACCTCGTCGAACAGCTTCTTCTTATCTTCCTCACTGAGCTTCTTGCCGCCGCGCTCCAGTTGCTTGATCTTGATCTCCACCAGCGTGCCCGCCGCCGAGGCCCCTGCCATCACCGCATACTTCGCCGTGGGCCATGCGAACAGGAAGCGCGGATCGTAAGCCTTGCCGCACATGGCGTAGTGTCCCGCGCCGAAGGATCCGCCGACGATGACTGCTATCTTCGGCACCACCGAGTTCGACACCGCATTCACCATCTTCGCTCCGGCGCGGATAATGCCGCTCCACTCCGCATCGCGCCCCACCATGAATCCGTTCACGTCATGCAGGAAGATGAGCGGCACCAGGTTCTGGTTGCAGTCCATGATGAAGCGCGCCGCCTTCTCCGCCGACTCGGTGTAGATGACGCCGCCGAACTCCATACGTTTGTTGCCGTTGCGGTCCACCTGTTGCACATGCGTCTTCTGGTTGGCGACGATGCCGACGGCAAAGCCGCCGATGCGGGCATAGCCGCACAGCACGGTTTCGCCATACTCGGATTTGTACTCGCTGAACTGGCTGCCGTCCACGATGCGGGCAATGATCTCCTTCATGTCGTACTGGCGCGCTGGATCGCCGTCGAAGATGCCATACATCTGTTCCGCGGGATAAAGCGGATCTTCCGCTGGCTTGCGATCGAAGACACCAAGTTGGCGGTTGCCCATCTTGTCCACCAGTTGGCGGATGCGCGCCAGGCACGACTCATCGTCCGGCTCGCGGAAATCCACCGTGCCGCTGATCTGCGAGTGCATCTTGGCGCCGCCCAGCTCCTCCGCCGAATACTTCGCTCCAATGGCAGCCTGCACCAGCGCCGGCCCGGCGAGAAATAATCCGCTGCCTTCGGTCATCAGGATGTGATCGCACATGAGCGGCAGATACGCGCCTCCGGCAACGCACATGCCCATGATGGCCGCGATCTGCGGAATGCCCATTGCGGACATGACGGCGTTGTTGCGGAAGACGCGGCCGAAATCGTCGTGTCGGGAAAGACGTCTTCCTGGAGCGGCAGAAACACCCCCGCCGAATCCACCAGATAAATCGTCGGGATGCGGTTGTCGATGGCGATGTTCTGCGCCCGGATGACCTTCTTCGCCGTCATGGGGAAGAACGCGCCGGCCTTCACCGTGGCGTCGTTCACGATCAACATGCACAGGCGGCCCTGCACCCGCGCCAGCCCGATGACCACACCGGCCGAGGGCGCGCCGCCCCATTCTTCGTACATGCCCCAGGCAACATAGCTGCCCAGTTCGAAGAATTCGGTGCCCGGATCGATCAGCAGCGCGATGCGCTCGCGCGCGGTCAGGCGCCCCTTCTTGTGTTGTGCCGCGATGGCCTTCTCTCCGCCGCCCTGCTGGATGATCTCCGCCTGGTTGCGGATCTGGGCCACCATCTCCGCCATGGCTTTCTGATTGCGTTCATAGCGTGGCGAGTCGGGCTTCACGTTGCTTGGAAACTCAGGAGAGGAGTGCTGGCGATGGTCGGTCATTGGATTAGGAGTGCAAACCGATAACGATAAAGCAGGCAGCGGCAGGGCGCAATCGGTCGGAAGCAAATCTTTCGTTAGCGCATGATATGCCGAGCGGACACTTCATCTGTTAAATCAACCGGACATAGGGGAAGAGCCACACCTTGGACGGTATAACGCCCCAGCAGGTGCGGTCCGTGAGTCAGGCTAAAAGTTTTGACTGAAGCCGGCTGCGCCCTTGTGCCCGAGGACGGAAACGTTATATATCTAGCTCACTACGGGCCACATGCTGACCTCAATTTTCTCGGTTGACGTTGAAGACTGGTTCCATATCCTGGACGATCCAAGTGTGCCTACCATCGACCAGTGGGCTGGCTTGCCCTCGCGCGTCGAGAGAAATTTCTCCAAGCTGCTGGATATTTTCAGCGAGAACAATGCTCAGGTGACCTGCTTCTTTCTGGGATGGGTGGCGGAGCGGTTCCCTCACCTGGTGAAAGAAGCCGCCGGCCGCGGGCATGAGATCGCATCGCACGGCTACGGACATCGTCTGGTGTATGAGCAGGACCGTGACGCGTTCTATGAGGACGTGCGCGGCACCCGGCTGCTGCTGGAGGATATCTCCGGGGTTGAAGTCGTGGGCTATCGCGCGCCCGGTTTTTCCACGACCAACGACACTCCGTGGTTTTTCGACACCCTGGCGGAAGCGGGCTACCAGTACGACTCTTCGGTATTTCCGGCGCAACGCGGTCATGGCGGGATGCCTGACGGTCACCGTGAACCTTACCGTGTCGGGGAGGCCCAGCTTCTGGAAGTGCCCATCACCGTGATCGGGGTGATGGGCAAGCCGATCTGCTTCTTCGGCGGCGGATATCTGCGGCTGTTCCCCTACTGGTTAATCCGCAGCATGGCCCACCGTGTGCTTAGCGAAGGCCGGCCGGTAGTGTTCTACGTTCATCCGCAGGGAGATCGACCCCGGCCATCCCCGGCTACCGATGAGCCAATGGCGCCGGTTCAAGTCCTACGTTAATCTCGACACTACGGAAGGGAAAGTCCGCCGCATCCTTCAGGACTTTCCGGTTACGACTTTTAAAAATGTTTTAAGCAACTATCCCCAACTGGTAGATACCCATGTCGCTTGATCGCACGCAAACCTTCTTCCATCAATACGCCAACGATTTCGACGCCATCTACGGCAATCAGAATGGGCTGTTGGACAGCGTCATCAACCGTCTCTTCCGCAAGAGCATGCGGCTGCGTTTCGAGAAGTCAATCGAAGGCTGCAATCCCATCGAAGGGAAAAGCGTTCTCGACGTGGGATGCGGACCGGGTCATTACTCGATCACGCTGGCCCAGCGGGGCGCCGGCCGGGTGGTGGGCATCGACTTTGCCGACGGCATGCTGCAGCTCGCCAGTGAGCACGCCCGGCAGGTAGGAGTGGGCGATCGCTGCAAGTTCATGGTCGCGGACTTCTACACCTATCCGCAGCAGGAGCCGTTTGACTACGTCATCGTGATGGGGTTCATGGATTACATGCCCGATCCGGAGAATGTGGTCGCCAAGGTGTTATCGCTGACCAGGGACAAAGCGTTCTTCTCGTTTCCGGTTGAGGGCGGGGTCCTGGGATGGCAACGCAAGATGCGCTACCAGAAGCGCTGCGACCTGTTCCTCTACACCGAGGAGCGACTGAAGCAGATCTTCTCCAAGTTCCCCGAAGCCACGGCAACCATTGAGCCCATCAGCCGCGATTTCTTTGTGACCCTAACGAGAAATAAGAAGGCAAGCTAAGGGCGAGTTCCAAGTCACGAAAAGCTCGACAACGTAAGTGCGATAAGACGGGATTCACAAGAGCCAGGCGCCCAAGGCTTATCGCGCGATCTCAAACACAACGCCAAAATACGGGCCGCCTTGTGAGGTAGTGCCGAAGATATTGCCTGCACTATCCAGGGCCACCGATCCGGTCGGCCATTTGCCGTCGTCTCCGCCGGTAAAGTCGTGCAGGTCGGTATAGCCCCAGCCGCCTCCAGAGGGCGACAGCTCGAAGACCGAGCCTACTCCGTAGGTGCCGTCCTGATAGGTTGTGCCGTAGAGATTGCCCGCCGAATCGAAGGTGAGCGTATCGGCCGGTCCGCCACTGCCGCTTAGGCTATACAGCAGGTTGAATGTCCAACTTCCGTTGGAGGGAGAAAGTTTGAAAATTGTGCCGCCCAGGTTCTGGCCGTTGTACTGTGCGCTGCCGTAGAGATTGCCCGCGCCGTCCAAAACCAACCCGCCCTTCGGCGACCTGCCGTCCATGCCATTTGTGAAGCTGTAGAGGACCTGATAGGTCCAGCCCGATCCCGAGGGCGTGAGCTCAAATACATTGCCCCAGGCTTGGCCGCCTGAGTTGGTGGTGCCGTAAAGATTGCCGGCACTGTCGAGAACTACGCCGGCAGTCGGAGTGGCGCCGTCGGTTTTGTTAAAGCTGTGAAGAACGGTTTCCGTCCAGGTTCCGCCGGAGCGCGTAGCCATGAAAACCGTGCCGTAGCCGTAGTCCCCGCCTCCATAAGTCGTGCCGTACAGGTTCCCTGCGGTATCGAACACCACTTTGCCGTTGGGATATTGAGCGTCGTGGCCCCCTCCGAACGCGTATAGCACGGTGATGTCCCAGGGGCACTTTACCGAGCGGCAGATGGTGGCCGGCGGTCTTAAGTTAAAGATGGTGCCAAAGCCGTAGGCGCCTCCGGCAGAGGCCGTACCGTATAGAGTGCCATCCGAACCGAAAGTGAGCCCGCCATATTCGGGATAGGCTCCATCGTTGTGCGCGGTGAAGTCATACAGGTCATTCAGGACCCATCCCGAACCTACATGCGAGAGCTTGTACACGTTGCCGAAGCCGCCGTACTCTCCGGGGCCACCCTCCACAGTCGTTCCATACAGGTTTCCCGCTCTGTCCAGGATTGGGGTGCCCGGCAAATTGCCGTCGATACTATTGAAACGCTGTAGCACAGTAAACGTCTGTGCAGGTGCGGTGTGCGGGGCAAGCATCGTCAGCGCAAGAACCAGGATCGCTGAGCATGCCGAGGGCTGCGGCAGGGTCTTCCGCGATATAAATCTGGTTAGCGGGCTGGGGTTTGTCATGATGGTCCCTCCATTATGTAACCGAGGGTTGTCGCCGCCGATTTCCGTAAGATACACCGATTGTGCGAGCTTTCCAGCAGAAAAAATCACTGCCAATAACAGCCGCCGTGTTTGAACAGTCCTTGGATGTTAGAGCGATGTTTAGTTGGGAATCAGACCTGCGTGCCGGTTGGCACTTTCGGCTCGTCAGATTCTGCCGGTCGCGGCACTTGTTCGGTCGTAGCGTTACGGTACGACGCTTCCTTCCACAGACTCGTCGGAGTGACGAAATAGACTCGCACCGCCGCCAGCGAGGCCGCCATCAACACCACGAAGGTACGAATCGGAGAAGTCAGTTTTTTCAGAGGGAAACGGTCGGGCACAAACGGATCGAGCGCTGCCAGTCCATAGAACAGGACCTGCCCCCAGGCTGCCCACGCCCGCCAAAATGGCGGCAGGCCGAGGGTCGCCAGCGCAATGGCGATCATGCAGTACGGGATGACGATGCGCCCGTATTTGGCCGACAAGAAATGCAGCCGCATCCGGTTTCGCGAGCTCAGCAGCTCGGGCATAATCTTCAGCATCTGGTACAGACCCGCTTGCAGCCGCACCTTGCGACGGAATTCCGAGTGCAGCACGGTGGGGAAGTCGTACATGGTCGCAGTCGGTTCATACAAGATCCGGTAGCCCTGAAAGAACGCCTTCAACGGAACATAAACATCGTCGAGCAATGTGCCCGGGGGAAGGGGCGTCCACAGGGAGCGGCGGATGGCGGCGAAGGCCCCACTGTAACCGAACGTCGAGTCCAGCAGCGTCAGGTGCCTGCGGATCCAATCCTCGTATCGCCAGTAGGCGCTGGTGGTCGCTTCCTCGTGGCGGTCGCCCTCCACGATGATCGTCTTCGGACTTACGGCCCCGACTTTGGGGTCGCCGAAGCAGGCGATGACGTTGCGCAGGCAGTCCGGATCCAGCGTCTGGCGGACGTCGCACAACACCACAATTTCGCCGGTTGCCAAAGGGACGCCGGCGTTCAGGGCAGCGGCCTTGCCGCCGTGCGGCACCCGCAGGAAGCGCACTCCCTGGCTGGCAAAGCTGCCGGCGATCTCGTCGGTGCGGTCGGTCGAGCCGTCCGAGACCACCAAGATGTCCATCAGGTTGCTCGGATAGTGCAGACCCAGAATCGTCCTGAGTTTGCGCTCCAGGAACTTCTCGCCGTTGTACACCGCAATCACGAACGACACAGTGCGAAGCTGGTCATCCTTGTGAACCGGATTATTGGCGCGCTTGGCCAGCCACCGCAGGAGCAGGGGATAGCCGAACAGCGCATAGAACATAGTGGCGCCGGCGAGCGCAAAGACGGTGATCGAAAGAATCTGCATGGGCGCGAGCGCGGCAGCCGGCAACCCGGGCAAGAAACTCGTTCCGTTGTAGGCGATAGCGCTCATGTTCCAGGTCGGAGGCGGGCGGGAAGACTCGGCGCGCCTGCTCTCTGCTGCCTTGCGAGAGCCATGCGCGTTCCAGGGTCGAGAGTAGCCCACGCCTTCACCCGAGTCAAACCGATTAAGCTAGGGCATGCGGTGCGATGTATCGTTTCCGTGATTCGTTTCATCGAATCATCGTCAGCACAAGTCCCCGTTCGGTCTCAATCGCCATTTTCACGAATTTCTTAGAGGAGAACCCATGAAAGCAGCCGTCATTCAAAAAGCGCAGTCCGCTATCGTTATGGAAGAGCGTCCCATTCCGGAGCCGAAAACCGGTGAAGTGCTCATCCGCGTTCATGCCTGTGGCGTGTGTCACAGCGACCTCATGGTGCAGCAAGGCATGTTTCCCTTTGCCAAGTATCCCATCGTGCCGGGACACGAAGTGGCCGGTGTGGTTGAGAAGGTCGGTGCGGGAGTGACCTGGCCCAAGGTCGGCGACCGCGCCGGCATGCCATGGCTGTTCTCCTCCTGCGGGCATTGCAAGATGTGCGTGCAGGGCGACGAGGTGATGTGCCCCTTCGTAGAGATAACCGGCGTCACCAAGGACGGCGGCTACCAGGAATATATGATCGCTCCCGCGTCCTATATCGCGCCGATCCCTGACGGGCTGGATTTTGCCGAGGCAGCTCCACTCATGTGTGCCGGACTGACCGTATTCAACGGAATGCGTAACGCCGGCTTCCGGTCCGGCCAGAAAGTGGCCGTGATCGGCCTGGGCGGACTGGGACACCTCGGCGTGCTTTATGCCAAAGCCATGGGAGCACGCGTGGCTGTTATCTCCAACACACCCGACAAGGAAGCCGAGGCGAGGGAACTCGGGGCGGAGCACTTCATCAGCACGCAATCGAAGAAATCTGGCGAGGCACTGCTGGAGTGGGACGGGGGGGCCGACCTGATTCTCGCTACCGCGCCGAGCACGGAAGCGGCGACTGATGCCTTCCCCGGTCTTGCACCTGACGGCACCCTGGTCCTGCTGGGTGTGGGCGCGGGCGAAATTAAGGTAACTCCCATGGACTTGGTCGGCGGACGGCGTCACCTGATGGGGTCGCCTTCGGGCAGCCGCAAAGACATTCGGGCCACTCTGGATTTCTCTGCGCATCACGGCGTCGTGCCCCGCATCACCAAGGTCCCGCTCGAAGACGCGGGCAAGATGTTGGAGCAGATGCACGCCGGAAAGCTGCGCGGCCGTGCGGTATTGGTACTGCGGTAGGCCCCAAATCCGTGCGTTGAGGCGATATAATGTTGGATTGCTGCACGCTCGCAGTTCCAGCTATTCATCCCGCGGAAGGACAACATGCCAACTGACGTAGTCATGCCCCAGATGGGCGAGTCGATCTTTGAAGGAACCATTACCAAGTGGCTGAAGCAGCCGGGCGAAAAGGTTCAGCGCGACGAGCCCTTGTTCGAGATCTCGACCGACAAGGTTGACGCTGAGATCCCAGCGCCTGCCTCTGGCACCTTGCAGGACATCAAAGTCCAGGCCGGCGCCACCGTCCAGGTGAACACCGTGGTGGGCACCATCGCCGGAGAAGGCGAGGCGACGGCGGCTGCACCTCCTGCTGCGGCGCCTCCGTCGAAGCCTGCCGGTGGCGATGGCAGCCGTGCTGCCCAGACTGAAGTGGCGCAGCCTCCCAGCGGTGGCAAGCCGTTGCAGGACATACCTGCCGATCTTTCTGCCGACGAGAAAACTGGGTTGGAACGCGAGGAGCAGGGCGCGGTGGCAGAAACTGAACCGGGACGCGTGCGCTCCAGCCCGCTGGTACGCAAAATCGCCAAAGAGAACAATGTCAATCTAGCGCAGGTTCCGGCAACCGGCCTCGGCGGCCGCATCACCAAGGAAGACATAGAAGCGTTCATCGCCAGGCACGGCGCTGCAAGCCAGCCTGCTGCGGTCGCGAAGCCGGCAACGCCAGCGGTCGCGGTGCCCGCAGAGCCCGCGCCTGCTGCCCCTGCGGTTGCCGGTCCACTGGCAGCGGTGGGTGCAGTTACCCCAGGCGAAGTCGTGCCCATGTCGGCAATGCGCAAGAAGATTGCCGAGCGCATGGTGATGTCGAAACGCACCAGCGCCCACGTACACGGAGTCTTTGAGGTGGACGTGACGCGCATCGTGAAGCTGCGCGAGAAGATGAAAGCGAAGTTCGAGCAGGCGACCGGCAACAAGCTGACCTTCACGCCGTTCTTCGCGCGCGCCGTGGTTCATGGCATTCGCAAGTGGCCCATCATCAACTCGTCCGTGGAAGGCGACAACATCCACTACCACGCTTCCATTAACCTGGGCATCGCAGTGGCCCTCGACTGGGGACTCATCGTGCCGGTGGTGAAGAACGCCGAAGAGCGCAGCTTTGTCGGCTTGCAGCGCGCCATCAGCGATCTCGGCGAGCGCGCCCGCTCCAAGAAGTTGAAGCCCGATGAGGTGCAGGGCGGAACGTTCACCATCACCAACCCGGGCGTCTTTGGCGCCAAGTTCGGCATGCCGATCATCAGCCAGCCCCAGGTTGCCATCCTGGGCGTGGGCGGCATCGAGAAGAAACCGGTGGTGGTCACCGACAAGGATGGTAATGACTCGATCGCCATTCGCTCCATGATGCACCTCAGCATCGGCTACGACCATCGCATCATCGATGGCGCCGTCGCTGACCAGTTCATGGTGGAAGTGAAGAAGTTCCTGGAGAACTGGAACGAGGAGCTGCTGTAAGCAGTCAACAGTTATCAGTTGCCAGTTGTCAGTACCCAAGCAGGTCAACGGCAGGGCGCAGAGTCCTGCCGTTTGATTGCAGGCCTTCATTTACCGCCTTCAACACGTCCCCGACGTTGCGGCCCTCGGGCGCTGATAGAATCCTGTTATGGATTTCACGACCACTGGGTCGAGGGGCGAGAGTGGCGCGTTTGGCATTCCATGCGCAAGGAATCGGGCGGCAGCCCGGCCCTCCTTTATTCCAGCGGCAAGCAAGCGGCGCATTATGAGTTCCTTCGCCGGCGACCCGCGGGATGGCACGCCAGCGGAGCGCGACGGGCCGTTGCTGGTGATGCCTCCGCCGCAACCGCCAAAACGTCCCAGTGTTTGGTTGAAGAGGCTGTGGCTGGCCATCTTTGTACTGTTCTGCCTGGAAGTCGGCATTATCCTGATCGTGCTGCCCTGGAGTCGCGTATGGAGCGAGAACTCGCTTCTTCTGGGACATCCGCAATTGGCAGGGTTGCTACAGCAGAATTTCATTCGTGGCTTGATCAGTGGACTAGGCTTGGTGGATGTCTGGATGGGAATCGCTGAGGCGGTTCGCTATCGCGAGGGACCCGATATCTGAGGCGCAGATGTTCCGTTCATGCTTCCCTCCAGTTGCATCCCAGCAGACGCCTGCATCCCGGCTCCCATCGGATCGACGCAAATTTCATGGCTGAAAAAAAGGACGAGCACCACCGTCAAAATCGATCGCCACTGGCTTACGAGAACAAGAAGTTTCTCAATAGCCCTGATGGCCGTATTCTTCGCATTCTCGCGGAGTACCAGGAACCCCTGACCCGCTTCCGCCGCGAGCGCATTCAGGACACCATCGTATTTTTCGGCTCGGCGCGCTTCCACAGCCGGTCGCAGGCGGAAGAGGCCTTGCAGGTGCTGGAAAAGCCCGGCTCGGCAACCCCGGCGCCGGACGAGGAGCAGCAGCGTCTGCGGCGCGCCAAGGCCGATGTCGAGATGGCTCGCTACTACGAAGACGCCCGCAAGCTGGCCTTCCTGGTCACCCAGTGGACCAAGTCCGTCAGCCAGCAGCGCCACCGCTTCGTGATCTGCACCGGTGGCGGTCCGGGCATCATGGAAGCTGCCAACCTCGGCGCATCGGAAGCGGGCGGCAAGACCATCGGGATGAACATCAATCTGCCGTTCGAGCAGATGCCTAATCCCTACATCACGCCCGAACTCAACTTTGAGTTCCACTACTTCTTCATGCGCAAGCTCTGGTTCGCCTACCTGGCGAAGGCGCTGGTGGTTTTCCCCGGAGGCTTCGGCACCTTCGATGAACTGTTTGAACTGCTGACCCTGGCCCAGACCGAGAAGCTCGCCAAGCGAATCTGCATTGTCATTTACGGGAAAGATTATTGGGACCGCGTGATTAACTTCCAGGCGCTGGTGGACTCCGGCACGATCTCGCCCAAGGACCTGCAACTGTTTCACTGGGCGAACACGCCGGAAGAGGCGTTCAGTCACCTGCGTTCGGAGTTGACGCAACACCACCTCGACCAGTGGAACGCGCGCGAGAAAGAACCGGAGATTGCAAAAACCAGACCGTAGTCTTCTCCACAGAAACTCCCCGCCACGGCACTTTCGTCGCTCGCACGATTTCACTTCAGCGCGTAAACTGTTGCACGAATGTCCCTAATTCTAGACGTGGCTGGCCTGACTGATGTCGGGCTGGTGCGCACCTCTAACGAAGACAGTTTCGGCTACGACGAACGGCTCGGTATTTTCGTGGTATGCGACGGAATGGGTGGCCACGCAGCGGGTGAAGTTGCCAGCCGTATCGCCGTGGACACCGTACTGGGATATTTCCGGGAGCGCGAGCCCGCGGTAAGGCAGGACGCCTATCTCGACGACGCTCCACTGGGGGCGCGACTTCTAGCCGAAGCGGTCAAACAGGCCAACGACGCAATTCTTGAGTACGCCGAGGTCCACAAAAACACCTCCGGCATGGGAACCACTCTGGTGGCAGTCCGCTTTGTCGACGATACCGTCAGCATTGCCAATGTTGGCGACAGCCGCATCTATCTTCTGCGGGAAGGACAACTACTCCAGCTCACCGAGGACCATTCCCTGGTGATGGAGCAGGTGCGCCGCGGCATGCTTACCGTGGAGGAGGCCAAACGTTCGTCCGCCCAGAACATCATTACCCGGGCGCTGGGGACCGACGAAACTACTCTTCCCGACCTCGGTGAGTTTCCTGCGCAAGCGGGGGACTTGCTGCTGCTGGCCACCGACGGCGTGTTGCGCCATGTTGAGGACGACGAGATCCGCGATATCCTGCTGCAAGTCACCTCCCTAAAGGCTGCCTGCGCCACTCTGATTGACGCCGCCAATGAGGGCGGCGGCGACGACAACTCCACCTGCGTACTGGTGCGCGTGTCCGATGGCACGACGCCGGAAGCGACTTAGTGGCTCCTGCACGAACCAGCATCGTCGTTTACCTTCTCGCCATTTTCTTCGGTCTTTTCGCAGGCTGGGTCAATCAGACTGTGGATGACGCCCTGCTCACCGCGCTGTGCGTGCTCGCCTTCACTATGCTTCTGGGCGTGTGGCAGAAATATCGCCCGTGGCGCTGGGTATTGCTGGTGTGGGTGGGCGTTCCTCTTGTGCTGGCGTACTACCAGTTTGTGGTTCGCTGGCCGCACAATCGCGGCCAGGTGTATGGAACATTTCTACAGTTACTGGCTGCCAGTGCCGGCGGATTCGGCGGGCATTTTATGCGGCAGATGATTGACCACGTGTTCCTGAAGCAGGACGACTAGGGCAGGTTCCGAGTTTGCTCCACCCGCCACCGGATACAGCAACTCTGGAACGGCTCTCGAGTCGTCAGCCGACCACGGCGATCAACGGCTTCCGCTTCGCCACAACCTCGCCAATCTCCACCGCGTTGACATCCGAAGCGTGCAATTGGGAAAGCAGGCGCTCAGCGTCAGAAGCCGCCACTGAAATCAGCAGTCCGCCGGCGGTCTGCGGATCGTACAACAGGGCGCGCACCTCTTCCGGAACCTCGTCGGCGAAGTCCACGCAACTCTCGGCAAAGTTGCGGTTGGACTTCAGGCCGCCGGGCACGAACCCCCGGCGAACGCATTCCAGGGCGCCCTCCAGCAACGGAATCCTGGACGCCCTGATTTGCAGGCTCACCCCGGAAGCGCTGGCCATCTCTCTCGCGTGTCCCAGCAGTCCAAAGCCGGTGACGTCGGTCATGCCATGCACCGCAAAGCCACTGGCCACGACCTCGGCTGCCGCCCGGTTCAGCGTAGTCATGGAACGTACGGCGTCGCGTACCCAGGCGAGGTCCGCCTTGCCGCGCTTGATGGCGGTGGAGATAACTCCGGTCCCGACAGCTTTGGTGAAGATGAGGCGGTCACCCGCCTTGGCCCCAGCGTTGGCCAGAACGCGTTGCGGGTGAATGGTGCCAGTCACCGCATAGCCTAGCTTGATCTCATCATCGCGAATGCTGTGCCCGCCGATGACCGTGCAGTTTGCCTCCACCATCTTCGACAATCCACCCGCCAGCATCTCCTCCAGTACTTTCACGTCACCGGCATCGGGAAAGCAAACCAAGGCGAGCGCGCTGATCGGCCGTCCACCCATGGCGTACACGTCACTCAGCGCGTTGGTGGCGGCGATCTGGCCGAAGATGTAGGGCTCGTCGACAATCGGAGTGAAAAAATCGACGGTTTGCACCAGCGCCAGCTCGGGCGTGAGTTGATACACTCCAGCGTCGTCGGCTGTATCGAAGCCGATGAGCACATTGGGATCGTGTTGCCGGGCTAATTTCCCAAGCACCGAGTCCAGCACCGCCGGACTTAGCTTGCTGGCTCAACCCGCCGCTTTCACCATCTCCGTCAAGCGCGTTGTCTTCGTGTCGGGCACCATGATTCATTCTAGCAACCGGGCCCGAATCGCTCGATGGTGCGCGCTAGCGTTGTCTCGTGCGCGCCTCGGCGGCAAACGGACAACATCGCCGAAACTTCCACTGGCAGCGTGGGTTAGGTTAGCCATCTGTCAGCCAATAAGAAGCCGTGACCGGTTTTCGAACCGGAGCGTGAGTACCGTATAATTGCGCTTTCATTAACCTTGTGTCGAGGATTTCGTCATTTCTTTCCATCTTCAGGTAGGACCCGCGGGTTCGTTGGTTCGCGGGGCCCGCTGTTGTGCCGCTGCGATTGGCTTTATCTTCGCTCTCCTCGTCCTCGCGGGCGCCTGCGCGGCACAGCAGAACAATGTGGTCAGCGAGATTGTCGTCCGCGGCAACCGCCGCATTCCGGCCGAAACCATCAAGGCCCGGATGTTCACCCGCCCCGGCGACGTCTACGATCAGGCGGCCTTGGAGCGGGACTTCAACTCCCTGTGGAACACCGGATATTTTGACGATCTGCGCATCGAGCGCGAGCCCTCCACCAAGGGCTGGATCATCTATGTGTATGTGAAGGAGAAGCCGACCATCCGCGAGATCAAGTACGTCGGCCTCAGTTCGGTCTCGCAGAGTGACGTGCTCGACAAGTTCAAGGAACGTAAAGTTGGTCTCACCCAGGAGAGTCAATACGATCCCACCAAGGTGAAGCGCGCCGAAGTCGTCATCAAGGAACTGCTGGCGGCGCACGGCCGCCAGTTTGCCACGGTCCGCTCTGAGGTCCGCTCCATTCCTCCGGCGGCCGTCGGCCTGACCTTTGTGGTCAAGGAAGGTCCCAAGGTCAAGGTCGGAAAGATCACCTTTGAAGGCAATAAGGCCATACCCAGCCGGCAACTTCAGAGTGCGATGAAGAACCTGAAGCCCATCGGCATCCCGCACTCCATCTTTCTCGAGAACCTCTTTCCTCGCACCTACGATTCCACCAAGTTGAACGAAGACGCCGAGCGCGTGCGCTACTACTATCAGACCAAGGGATATTTCAAGGCCCTGGTCTCCGACCCGCAGACCCAAATCCACGACACCAGCGGCGTGAAGTGGTATTGGCCCTTTAAGTCATCACCCGGCAAAGCCGTAGACATCAAGATGCCGGTGGAAGAAGGTGCCCGCTATCGTTTGAAGGAGATCGACTTCACCGGCAACAAGGCGGTTACGGACGCCAGCCGCTTGCGGCCCTTGTTCAAGATCAAAGATGGCGACGTCTTTGACGCCGAAGCCATCCGCAAAGGTCTCGACAATCTGCGTAAGGCCTACGCTGCACTGGGCTACATCAACTTCACCCCGGTGCCGAATACGGAGCCCGATGACGAGAAAAAGCTCATCACCCTGCGCATTGATCTCGACGAAGGCAAGCAGTTCTTCGTCCGTCGCATCGAGTTCCAGGGCAACAACACGACCCGCGACAAGGTCATCCGCCGCGAACTGGCCATCGAAGAAGGCCAAGTCTACAACGGCAACCTTTGGGAGTTGAGTCTTCTTCGCTTGAACCAGTTGCAGTATTTCGAGCCCCTCAAACCCGAACAGGACTCCGAGATTAAGCAGAACGTACAGGATTCCACCGTCGACATCACCCTGAAGGTCAGGGAGAAGGGCAAGAACAGCATCGGGCTGACCGGCGGCGTCAGCGGATTGGCGGGCGGCTTCATCGGCCTCAATTACACCACCAACAATTTGTTTGGCAAGGGAGAAAGCTTGTCGGTGCAGTTCCAGATCGGCCAGTACCAGACAAACGAGACGCTTTCGTTCACCCAGCCCTATCTGTTTGACCGCCCACTCCAGTTCGGCTGGTCGGTCTACCACAGCAGCTACAACTACAATCAGGCTGCGCTCACCCAGATCCAGCTCAACCAGACCGTCAACCTGCCGCAGAGTTATCAGGCCCTCTTGCAGAATTTCACCCAGACCAGCACGGGCTTCTCGACTTCGCTGTCCTATCCCATCAAGCGATCTTTCAAGCGTGTGGGCATCTCCTACAACTTCGACGACTCTTCTGTCACCACCTATAGTCAGGCGTCGGCCGATTATTTTGAAGCGCTCTCTTTCCGCGGTATTTCGGGCCCCAATTCGCTACAAGGCATCATTACCAGCAAAATCGTCCCCAACCTCTCGTACAACAAGATCGATAACCCCTCGCGACCCCATTCCGGACAAAGCTTCTACCTATCCACCGAATTTGCCGGCCTCGGCGGCAACGTGAAATACATAAAGCCGACCGCCGAATACAAGAAGTTCATACCGGTGCAAAAGGGCCGTAACACGCTGGGCTTTCGTCTCCTGGGATCGTGGATCACCGGTTACGGAGGTCAGGTCGCGCCTCCCTTCGACCGCTACTATATGGGCGGGGACACCGATATCCGGGGATTCGACATCCGTGCCATCTCGCCGGTGGCTTTCTTTCCCAACGTCGTGAATATTCCCCTGCAAAATCCTGACGGCAGCAGCGTGCCGCTAAACCCATCCAACCCGCGGCAGGGGGTTTGGACGATTCCCATTCCGGTGGAGCAGATCATCTTCCCCGGTGGCGATACCAACTTCGTGAGCAACATTGAGTACCGCGTGCCGATCGCCGGTCCCGTCACCGTCGCGGTGTTCGTAGATACTGGAATGGACTTCATCTCGCAGGATTCGCAACTAAGCATTGCGGGCCCGCAGGTCACAACTCTGCAAACCACCTACTTCGGTTGCCCCTACCTCACGGCCAGTTACAGCTGCGGAGGCGGCACGCAGCTTCCATTCTCGTCTCAGCTCAAACCGGTTTCGGGAACCAACTATCAGCCCCGGATGTCAACCGGCCTGGAGCTGCAAGTCATCATGCCAGTGGTGAACGCACCCTTCCGTATCTACTATGCTTACAATCCGCTGCGCATCGACGAAACCGTGAATTCGCCGAATCCGATTACCCGATCCATGTTTCCTGCCGGGGCGGCTGGCGACTACACCTACGCGCAGGCCACTTCACTCTTCCAGCCGAGCTACTTGCTGCGCGAGCCGCGGAAGACCTTCCGCTTCACCGTCGCCACCACCTTCTAGGCAGGATGAAATCGTTGCAGGAGAGCGGGTCTTTTGACGCCGCTGGAACTTCGCGTTTGACGATGGGAAGCGGCCTTCCCTATAATCAAGGCATCCGCACCGCCGAATTTTCTGGTCGGGGATTATTGTGGGCTGCACTCTATGCAGTCGCAGTGCCCGGCAGTCCTGGCAGAACGCAGTTGAGACGCGTTCGCCGCTGGAACACCTGAGGAATTCCCGGAGCAGTTCAAGGAGCTACACCAACTCAATGAAGCGTACGTTCATCGCCACCGCCTTGCTGGCCGTGGCCCTTACGATTACGGCGCTGGCCCAGACCGGTTCGCCCGCTCCCGGTGGGGCCGCAGCGCCCGCCGCCACCACCCCAGCGATCAGCACCAACCCCGGCGGCGCCAAGATCGGCGCCATCGACATGCAGGCGGCAATCGGCGGCACCAACGAAGGCGCCCGCGACTTCGAGGCCCTCCAGAAAAAGTTCGAACCCAAGCGCACCGAGTTGCAGAACCTCAATACCGAAGTAGAAAACCTCAAGAAGCAACTCAACACCCAGGGCGACAAGATGAACGAGGAAGCCCGCGCTACTTTGGTGAAGTCTATCGAGACCAAGCAGAAAAGCCTGCAGCGTCAGGCCGAAGACGCGCAGAACGAGTATCAGCAGCAGCAGAACGAGATCGTGCAGCGCATCCTACAGAAGATGGCTCCCGTGCTCGACAAATATGTCAAGGCTAACGGCTATGGTCTCCTGCTCGACTACTCCAACCCGTGGCCCCAAGGTCCTGTGATCATGACCTCGCCTGCGATGGACATAACGAAAGCAGTAGTGGATGCCTACAACGCCCAGTCCGGGGTAGCTCCGCCGGCCTCGTCGACCGCTCCCAAACCGAGCGGCTCCGCCAGCGCCAAACCGGCAGGCACGACGCCAACCAAGCCGGCCGCACCCAGCAGCACCAAGCCCTAGTAGCGCGCCTTCACGGGCCCGTGTTCAAGGCCGCCACGCGATGGCGGCCTTGTTTTTTGCTGTCCTTGGGCAGTGCGAAGACCGTCCAAGGTGCGGCCGTTTCGCGAAATCCTCAGACCTGTGGAAAACCTTGTGGAGAATGAACCAGACGAAAGTTGTAGATCGTGTTCTTTCAGCTACTTACCGTCTCTGCCCACATTGTGATGCAGATTTAAGGGACAAATTAATCAGTGGGTTAGGGACAATATAAATATCCAGTGACCGCTTTCACGCCAAGCACCTCGAATATTAGCCTTTCCGAGGTTTTGCACAATTTGCCCCTGTTTGCGGCGGGGTAACCTGGGGCGTCCCTCGGCCCGAGCGGGCGAATCGCTTAGTCTTCGCCCACTTTCAATACCGCCAGGAAGGCCTCCTGCGGGATGTCAACCCGGCCAATCCGCTTCATGCGCTTTTTGCCCTCTTTTTGCTTTTCCAGCAGTTTGCGCTTGCGGCTGATATCGCCGCCGTAGCACTTGGCGATGACATTCTTGCGGAGAGCGGCCACGGTTTCGCGGGCGATGATCTTCGCTCCGAGGGCGGCCTGGATGGCGACTTCGAACATCTGGCGCGGGATCAAGCTGCCTCATCTTGGACACCAGCGCCTTGCCGCGCTCATAGGCGAAATCGCGGTGCACGATGATCGAGAGCGCGTCCACCGGATCGCCCGAGACCAGGATGTCAAGCTTTACCATGGGCGATTCCCACGCTCCCGTGAGATGGTAATCGAGCGAAGCGTAGCCGCGCGAAACCGTCTTCAGCCGGTCGTAAAAGTCGAGCACGATTTCATTCAGCGGCAGCTCGTAGCTCAACATCACGCGCGTGGAACTGACGTATTCGAAACCCTTCTGTTTGCCGCGCTTCTCCTCCACCAGCTTCAGGATTCCGCCCACGTACTCTTCGTTGGTCAGGATGGTGGCCAGAATTACGGGCTCTTCGATCTTTGCAATCTCGCTCGGGTCGGGCCATCGCGAAGGGTTGTCAACGTGGACCACGGTCCCGTCGGTCAGGGTAATTTTGTAGCGCACCCCTGGCGCGGTCGTGATGAGCTCCAGGTTGAACTCGCGCTCCAGCCGCTCCTGGATGATCTCCATGTGCAGCAGACCGAGGAATCCGCAGCGAAAGCCAAAGCCCAGCGCAACCGAGCTTTCCGGCTCGAAGAAGAACGACGAGTCGTTGAGCCGCAACTTCTCCAGCGCTTCGCGCAAGGCCACATGCTCGTGCGAGTCCACCGTGTAAAGTCCGGCAAACACCATGGGCTTCAGTTCTTCGAAACCCGGCAGTGGCTCAATCGCGGGATGAGCGTCGTCAGTGATCGTGTCGCCGATCTTGCTGTCGGCGACATTCTTGATGGTGGCGCTGAGGAACCCCACTTCGCCCGCCGTCAACTGGTCCACTTCCACCGGCTTCGGCGTCAGGACCCCGAGGGTTTCCACGTCGAAGGAGCGCCCGTTCGACATCAATCGAATGCGCTGGCCCTTGCGCAGCGTGCCTTGGATCACGCGCGCTAGCACGATGACACCGCGATAAGAATCGAACCAGGAATCGAAGATGAGTGCCTGAAGCTGGTTGGTGGCGCGTCCCTTGGGCGGCGGAACGCGCTTGACAATCGTTTCCAGCACCTCAGGAACGCCCTGCCCTGTCTTAGCGCTGATGGCCAGTGCGTGCGAGGCATCGAGCCCGACCGCGCCTTCGATCATCTCCTTGGTGCGCTCGATGTCGGCGCTGGGCAAATCAATCTTGTTGATGACCGGAATGATCTCGAGCCCATTGTTGATGGCGATGTAGGCGTTGGCAAGGGTTTGCGCTTCCACGCCCTGCGACGCGTCCACCACCAGCAGCGCCCCTTCGCACGAGGCCAATGACCGGGAAACTTCGTAACTGAAATCCACGTGCCCCGGGGTATCGATCAGGTTGAGCTGGTAAGTCTGGCCATCGGCGGCGGGATACATCATGCGCACGGAATGCGCCTTGATGGTGATGCCGCGCTCCCGTTCCAGGTCCATCGCGTCCAGCACCTGGGCCTGCATTTCGCGCGCCGTCAGTGAGCCGGTAAGCTCCAGCAGACGGTCGGCGAGCGTGCTCTTCCCATGATCAATATGGGCAATGATCGCGAAGTTTCGTATGAATGATGGATCCATCGAAGGTAGCTGAACGCTACTTCGATTCTACAGGAGCAGCGGGCTTCATCACGTGCCGTTGCTCGCAAGCGGAGCGCGCGACTCGCTCACGAATCCCGTTTCTTCCCCGGCAGCCCGGCTGGGTTCTCGTGCGTCCGTTCGCGGAAGCGCGCCTTCATTCCGCTGGCCAGCGAGACTGCGCCCTCGCCAAATCGTTCGCGCAACCGGTCCGCGGCCGACAGCGCCTGGTTCCACTTCTCATGCGACGACGCCCCGAGCAGTCCGAGTTGCTCGCTCTCCTCGTCGAAATGCGACGCATGCACTCCCAACAGGCGTACCGCCTCTCCATTCCAGTTGGTGCGGAACAGCCCACGAATCGCGGCCAGCACCTCCGCATCGACCGAACTCGGCTGCGGCAACGTGCGGGCACGTGTCAGCGTTCGAAAGTCCGAGTAGCGCAGCTTCAATTGCAGCGTGCGGGCGTGCAGACCCTGCTCGCGAAGCCTGCGGCACACCATCTCGGTGAGCCGTGCGATCGTCGCCTCCAACGCCTGCCGGTCATCAGTGTCATGGGAGTACGTGTGCTCATGGCTGATGGAGCGCGGCCCAACGTCCTCTCCGATGTCATTGTCAAACCACGCGCC
Organism: uncultured Acidobacteriaceae bacterium; assembly: GCA_963798005.1. Lineage (GTDB taxonomy): Bacteria > Acidobacteriota > Terriglobia > Terriglobales > Acidobacteriaceae > Bog-257. Next base: position 46,242 of record CAWCRZ010000014.1, read on the forward strand.
GGCATCGACCCCGCGCGCTTTGCCCGAGAGCGCCAGGCCCAGCGCGCCAAAGTTTTGCTCCAGCCATCGTTCCTCCCGCGCCGCCAGGTCCCCCACTTTGTGGATGCCCTGCTCTTGCAAGCGCTTCTCCATCACCTTTCCCACGCCCGGGATCTTGCGCACATCGAGTGGCGCCAGGAATGTCATCTCCCCGCCAGGCACCACCCAGAGCACGCCATTCGGCTTGGCCTGGTCCGAGCAAACCTTGGCAATCAGCCGCGAGCTGCCGATCCCGATCGAGCAATTCAACTGCGTGTCAGCTTTCATAGCGGCATGCAGCGCGTGCGCGGCGCGCATGGCCGGCCCGTGCAACCGCTCGGTGCCTGTCATGTCCACGTAAGCCTCGTCGATGGAGACCATTTCCAGCTTGGGCGAGAAGCGGTTCAGCACCGCGTAAACTTTGGCGGAATACTCGCGATAGCGCTCCGGATGTCCATCCACGAATACGGCGTGGGGGCACATCCTCGCCGCGGTCCGCAGCGGCATGGCCGAATGCACGCCGAACTTGCGCGCCTCATACGAGGCCGCCGACACCACGCCACGCTCGTTCGGCCGCCCGCCGACCACCACCGCTTTCCCCTTCAGCGAAGGATCGAACAGCTCCTCCACCGAGACGAAGAAGGCGTCCATATCGACGTGAAAAATGGTGCGCTGCGGCGTCGTCATGCTGAAGGCGATTCTATTCCAGTCGCGGTTGCCTCGCCCGGCCCAGCGTTACGATAAGGTCGTGAGGACGAGTGGGGCCGGCGATCATGGCGTCTTCGAGCAGTCAGCACACGAGGCGGCCGGCCCTCCGAGGCCGCGGAGCCGTTTCACAGTTTCGAAGACATCGCCCCATTGAAAGATTCGGATACCGGCCACTCCGGCGGCCCCTGCCGCAAGACACGCCAGAGCATTTGAGGGCGTGACTCCACCTAGCGCCAGGACAGCCACACGATCCGCCGGGTTGCTGAGTAGCTGCGGTCGCGAGCACACTGCGCGCAGAGCCTCCAGGCCAATTCCGGCCTTGCCGGTTTGCGCCTTCTCAAAAATTGGAGCCAGCACGGCGAAGTCCGCTCCCTCGACTTCGGCATCGCGGACCTCGGCGGTCGTGTGTGCGGATACTCCAATCAAGGGCGGGCCACCTCGGCATTGCGTCCACAAAGCTCGAATCTCTAAGACGGTCAGTTGGCCGGAGGGGAGGTGCACGCCATCTGCGCCAACCGCGAGGGCGACATCGGCGCGGCCGTTAATGAGCAGCCTGGTGGTTGATGAGTGATCGCGAACTGCGCGCAAAGCTTCAGCGGCAAGGCGCTCCATCTCGCGCGACGAGAGGTCTTTCTCACGCAGTTGGATGTAGTCCACACCCGCACAGGCAGCATCGGCGATCCTGCGCAACAGTGCCTCGCGTTGTTGAGTGTCGCTTCCCACGAAGCCGTTGCGATCGGTGATGTAGTAGAGAAGCATCCCCAAGGCGATTGTATTCTGCAGCCGCATCGCTCCACTCTGCTCTAGAATTAAGCTGTGGCGCCAGCCTCCCAGCACCGGTTCGTCCCCAAAACGAGGGTCCCCAGTCCACGTCGTTCGCCTGCTCAGAAAACCGCGCCGATTGAAGTTCTGCGCGCGCCGAAGTTCCTGGAACTACCATGGTTGGTTCACGGCTTCAGCACGCGACAGGGTGGGGTTTCGACCTGTTATGGCGGCCTGGCGCTGAATCTGGGGATGACGCGGCACGACACAAGAGCGAAGGTCGAACGCAACCGCGCATTGTTCCTGGAAGCTATAGCCGCCCGGAACAAAGATGGCAGTCTGTGGCCCCTGGTGCAGCTTAAACAGATCCACTCGTCGGTGGTGCAGCGCGTGAAGGCAGCGGCGAGTGAACCGCTCGCGGGGGACGGACTGATTACCGACACGCCCGGCCTGCTGCTGACCGTCAAGACCGCCGACTGCGTTCCCGTATTGGTGGCCGACGTAAAGCGCCGCGCGGTAGGCGCCTTCCATGCGGGCTGGCGTGGGACCGTGGCGCGCGTCGTCGAGAAGGGCATCGGCGAAATGCGGCGTCAATTTGGCAGTCTGCCAGGCGATCTGCGAGCCGTCATCGGGCCATCGATTCGACGCTGCTGCTACCAGGTTGGGGCGGAGGTGCGGGCTGAATTCGAATCACAGTTCTCTTACGCCGACGAGCTCTTCGAAGAGGTTTTCGACGCTAACGCGATTCACGTTCGCTATCCGTTGCTGTTTCTGAACCAGCGTGCTCCGGGGCATGGCGATCTAGGACCCCAGATTCATCTCGATCTGGTGGAAGCAAATCAGCGTCAGTTGCTGGATGCTGGAATTCGCCAAGAACACATCAGCGTTATGGACGCATGCACGGTGTGTGACGCGACGCGGTTCTTTTCGCACCGCGCTGAGTTAGGCCGGACGGGACGAATGATGGCCGTAATCGGAATCAGGAAGGAATGGATCACGAACGCGGCGCTGGGGCCGGGCCCAACCACGGCCTGAGGCTGACTTCACCCTTGCGGTTCGGGCGCGCTCGGCGCGGACTGGGGCTCAGCAGAGTTGTTGACCATGTCCTTCAGTTCCTTGCTGGGCTTGAAGAACGGGATCTTCTTGGCGGGAACTTCCACCCGGTCGCCGGTCTTGGGATTACGCCCGACGCGGGGCTTGCGCTGGCGGGTGCGGAAGCTGCCAAAACCGCGGATCTCGATCTTGTCGCCGGCGCGCAGCGAGCGCACGACACTCTCGAAGATAGTTTCGACGATGACCTCGCTGTCCTTACGCGTGAGTTCGGCCAGCCGGGAAACTTCATCGATCAAGTCTGCTTTGGTCATCCTTCACGCCCCTTGTTTGCAAACCGAATAGCTTCGGTATTTCAGCACAACCGGATACTCTCAAATTACGGCAAGGTTGGCAAGCCTAAGTTTTCGTTAGACTTCCGATCACTAGCGCGAGCGCCTTAGGTCACTTCCACAGATAATAGAATCCGACATTGGTTTCCATTAGTCTGGCGCGGCTGGGAAGGTACTCGGAAACGTCGCCGAACAACAGGTCGAGCAGGCTCTTACGCTCCTTCTCGGGATGCACCAAGGTGGGCTCGCCCTTGATTCCCACCGATTTCGCGGTGTCTTCCACGGCGGCGCGGAAGTCGCCAATCTGGTCCACCAGCTTTAACGGGACGGCCTGCTCTCCCGTCCATACCTTGCCGTTGGCCAGGGCGCGCACATCATCGTCTTTCATGTGGCGTCCGTTGGCCACGCTGTGGATGAATTGTACGTGCATGTTGTCAATCAGGCCTTGCATGTAGGCGCGCTCGGCTGGCGTCATGTCGCGGGTGGGCGAACCGGTGTCCTTGAACTCGCCGGCCTTGAGAGTGATGTCCTTCAACTTGGCCCACTTCATCAGCTCTTCGTAATTGATCCATTGGGCAATCACGCCGATGGAGCCCACGATGCTGGCATCGTCAGCGAAGATCTTGTTCGTCGCCGACGAAACGTAATAAGCGCCGCTGGCGCCGACGGTCTCGATGGACGCCACGATGCGCTTCTTCTTCTGATCGCGAATGCGCAGCACCTCGCGATAGATCTCCTCTGAGGCTGCCGCTCCGCCGCCGGGAGAGTTTACGTGCAGCACGATCGCTTTGATGGAGCCGTCGTCGGCAAACTTGCGGAGCTGCTCGACCACGTCTTTTGGTGTGAGAATTACACCTTCCAGGTCCACGACCGCGATCTTGTCGCCGAATCCGCTAAAGCTGTCCTTCTGTTGCGATCGTACGGTGAAGTAGACCAGGGAAAAGATGCCGACCAGGAAAAGGAAGAAAGCTCCGCCGCCCAGCAATACCCAGAGAAACACACGCGAGCGCGGCTGTTCGGTCATAGGAGAAAACCAAGTTTAGCAGCAATCAACAACAGCTCCCAGCCGTTCAGGATTGGCAGACGCAGCGCCGTCAATGGAACAACCCCGCGAAAAACGATCCGATACCGCTGAAGAAGCCGTGTTTCTGTTGCTTCCTGGCGGTTTCCGCCGACTTGGACCGCGAACTGTTCTTGCCAGGCGGAGGGAGCACGACTGGATCGAGTTGTACGACCTGATTGTTATCGAGCTTCAGGGTGGCGACAGTTGCCGTCAGCTCCGGCACCGGGTCGGCAGCACGGAAGACGAACGGCGCTTCCATGGTAATGTGCTCCTGAGGCGACGGCGCGGGTAAGGCATTGGCAGCCTGAGGTGCAGGCTGCGGCGGCTTGGACTCCACGGGAGGAGGCGGAGGAGCTTTGGCCACCAGCGTCGGCGGAGCGACAGGACACCCGCAATTCTGCTTTGAGCGAACCGCATCGTTCAGATGCCCGTTCTTGAACAACACGGCCTCGTCGGGCTTGACCTGATAGGTCGCATCGCCCAGGGTCTCCGAGACCACGATGGCCGAGGCATTCCATGGCAACGACTGCACGCAGGTGTCGCCCTGAGCAGTGACGTGCACGGCGACGTGCACCGTTCCGGGGCCCGGCATCAGGAGACGCAAATCGGGCGTAAGCAGCGTGTCGGCGGAGGCGCCGAGCGGATAATTCATCTCCACATTGCCGGCGTTCATGCTGAACATCAGCTCGCGGCCGCTTTGCGAAGCGGTCACGGAAAGCTTGGTGCCGGGACAAACCAGCAGACTCCCGCCCCGCTCCAGCTTCAGGGTTGCGGCTTGTGCTCCGGCCTGAATGGAAGCGCCACTCAGCACACTGGTTCCTGAGCCGGCCAGGATGACCGATCCCTTGACCCGGGCATCGGTGGCGAAGAGTTCGCCCAGAGTTTCCTGGGCCGCGATTGCACCCTCCATCCCAAGGACGAACAAGACGGGCAGGAGAATGCGCTGGAGAGGAGACAACATGAGCTGCAGACAACTCTGAAAATGGGGCGCTTACGACCATAACACCGAAGCCCAAGGTTCACAATGGCAGCCCCATTCGATCACGGCGCCCGGCGGCTTCGGTGGCATGGTTTTCCATACTTTATCCCTATCCCTCACCGCAGCCGGGCGTATTCCGCTTTGGCGACCTTCAGGATGGGAATGTTGGAGTCGGCATCTTTCCAAATGGCAAAGAAATCCTGATAAGACTGGCGGGCGGCCGCGTTGTTGCCCATCCTTGCCTGGGCGCGCCCCAACTGTAGATGTGCCAATGGCCCGATAACGGCGTTGTCCACAATGCCGGGATGATCGAGCAGCTTTTGAAACTCCGCTAGCGCCAGTTGCGGCTGCCCAGCGTGCAGGTATGCCTCACCGCGGAGATAAGCCGGGTACAGGGATTCGAAAGATGCAAAACCCATTTCGTAGGGCACGGCAACGCTCAGGGCGTCGAGGGCACTCCGGGGATCGTCCTTCTGTAGCTCAATGGCCGCCCGAATCGCAGGCAGCGAGTAGTTCTGCATCATGGTATCGAGCGGATATTCGCGGTTGAGTTCGTCGGCCAGCTTCTGCGCTTGCGCCGTATCTCCGGCCCGTGCCAGGGCCAATGCCGCGCGGGCTCGAACATCTCGCGAAGTACTGAGAGTTGCAGCCTCAGCGCCTAGCTGCCGCGTGCGCGCAGTATTGCCGACCTCCGCTTCTTGCAAGGCATTGCCCGTCAGGCAGTCTGCGGCCGAATCCAGGGCTTTGTCCTGCTTCGCTGAATCTGTCAACTTCCGCAGGAAACCACGCGCCTTGTCGATTCGACCGTAGTATGCACTTGTATAAGAGTGAAGACACAGCAATCCACCAACCGACGATCCTACTTGCTCGTCGAGGGCGGGCTGATCGCCTTCTAAGAACGCCAGCCTATATTGAGCAAGAGGCAGGAGGGTACTGCTCAATTTGAGACTTTGCGCTTCCTCCAGACCGCGCCGGGCATCGTCGACCCGATCCAGTCGAAGATACGAAGACACCTCGTCGAAGTAAGCCGCGGCCGTCGGCTTCAGACGAATCGATTCCTGGGCCGCTTTCACCGCTTCCTCATATCCCCCAAGGGACATCAGAGTGGCGCTGAGGCGGTACCGCGTGACCGAGTCTTCAGGATAGATCTGAATGGATTCGTTGTAGGTTTGAATCGCGGTCAGCAAGTCAGACGTGCCCAGCGCAGAATAGGCGCCGTCGATTTCGAACCGCTGCCGCTGCGTGACCCGGTCGCGCAATCCGTGGGCCTGCTCGAGATTCTGGAAACTCGGTTTGGATTCTGCGAGATTGCGATAACCGATTCCCAGGGACAAATAAGCCTGGGCAAAGTTTGGATCCAGATCCACTGCGTGCTTGAAGTAAGGTAACGCTGCGACATCACCTTTTTTTTGTTTCTGGTCTATACCGACGGCAAAAGATTGCAGGGCCTCGGGCGACGAACTCGTCGCCAATTCCAAAGGCTGATTGAATTTCCGCAAGGAAGCTTCGGGTTCGCCCAATTTTTTCCGGAACTCTGCGCCGGCGATTCCCAGAGTTCTGGCAACCTCGTCCCGGCTCGCCGTCTCCCTTTCCGTTTCAGCCAGGGACCTGCCGGTCTTGCAGTCCAGACCCTTCAGTGCAATGCGAAAGCGGTTTCCCACGTCGGTGATCGAGCCAGCTACCACCACCCGGCTATTGGTATGCAGGCACACCTCGCGAGCCAGTTCCGGCGTCAACCGGTCGTCCTCCGCATGGTTCAGCAACTTCAGGGTCCCACGCACTTTGTCAGGGCCAAGCGGATGCAAGAATGGCGTCTGCTCAAGCTCCACTCGCAGCGCATAATTCAGCCCGTCGGTAAATGCCGGATCGCTGGTTGAGTTGGCGAAGTCAGCCAGTACCATCGAGTCTTTGTCGGTGAGTTTCGCCCCACTTTGCCAATACCAGTAGCCAACGGCAGCGATTACGAAGGCGCAAACCAGCAATGCGGCTGTTCGCAGCGATGGTTTCCATGTGGGCGGCGGAGGCGGCCCAGGAGGAGGGGGTGTCGGCGTGAAAGACCCCGTGTCACGCTTGACCGCCTCCAGGTCGGCCCGCATCGCGGCAGCCGAGCTGTATCGCAGCTCGCGGTTCTTATCCAACGCCTTGTTAATGATTGGCTCCAGTTCCGGTGGAAGCCTGGCGTTCAGCTCGCGCACCGGGACCGGTGTCCGCTTCGTAATTGCGGCGTGCACAATGACTTCCGTTTCGCCAGTGAAGGCGCGCTGGCCGGTCGCCATCTCGTAGAGCACGACTCCGAAGGAGAACAGGTCACTGCGCGCGTCGAGCGGTTCACCCCTCACCTGTTCCGGCGACATGTACGCTGCGGTGCCCACCGTCACACCGAAACGAGTCAGGCTGGTGCCCTCGCGGGTTTTGCGGCCCGGCGTCTCGAGGTCACTTCGCGTGTCCATGTCGGTCGCCCGGCCTTCTTCACCACTGGGTTGCACCAGTTTCGCCAATCCGAAATCCAGGATCTTCACCACGCCTTTGTCGGTCAGAAAAATATTGGCCGGCTTGATGTCGCGATGGATGATGCCCTTCTCGTGCGCGGCTTCCAGGCCAAGGGCGATTTGGATAGCAATATTCAGCAATTCATCGCCGCCAAATGGGCCTCCATGCGGTTTCGCCGAATCCAGTACACGCCCTTCCAGCAGGCGGTCGCGCAGCGTCTCCCCCTGCAACATCTGCATGACGATAAAAGGCCGGCCCTCGTGCTCGCCGAACTCGTAGATGGAGCAGATGTTGGTGTGCTCCAGGGCCGAGGCGGCGCGGGCTTCGCGCTCGAACCGTTCCAGTGCGCGGGGATTGTGGCCAATGTCTTCGGGCAGGAACTTCAGCGCCACCGGTCGGCCCAGCTTTACATCCTCTGCCCGATACACCACGCCCATGCCGCCACCGCCGACAATCTCCAGCACGCGGTAGTGGGAAACGATGCTACCGCTCAGGCTGCCGGGCTCAAGCGCCGGGGTAGCCACTACCCCATCCTGGCTATCGCTGGCGGAGTCGTCGCGATTTGGAGCAATGTCCCCGGTGCTGGAGTCCAGCCATTCCACCGGGGCCATGAGCCGATAGCCTCGACGAGCTACGGTCTCGATGTACTTGGGCTCTTCGGCGGAGTCCCCCAGCACGCGACGCAGCTTGTTGATGGCCGCGTTGATGCTATGGTCGAACTCCACCACAGTGTCGTTGGGCCATAGCTTCTTCTGGATTACTTCCCGGCTCGCCACCTCGCCGCCAAACTCGACCAGAATCCGCAACACCTGGAACATTTGTTCCGGCAAGACGACCTTGCGTCCACGCTCCCACAGTTCTCCTGATTTGAGGTCGAGCTCAAATGTTCCGAAACGGACGCGGACTGGTAGCGTGTCCTTCATACGATGAATAAGGGCTGTGCGCGAAAGTTTACTACCTGTGAGCTTCGACCTCCAAGGCTTGAGTTTGCCACCGCGATGAGCACAAGTTACGGGCACGGCGCCTGCTATTTCGGCGGCGGACCCTTTTGCGGGTTGTAGGTGGTGCCCTTGGTTTCGAACATGGTGGCCGGGAAATTGTTGTTGTAGGTCACCGTGGTCATGAAGCGCTGATTACTCATCTCGCCGTTCAAATTGCGTACGGTGCTGAGTGGCGTCTGGATGCCTTGAATTAAACGATAGTTACTGAAGACCTCAGACTCCTCATCCATCATCCGGTCGTTGGGGTCGCGCCAGCTATAAGTCTTCTTCACGGGCAGGTGCGAGCGCGGGTCGATGGAGAGCGTCACGCTGTCGTTCTTCGCGTTCAATATCGTGACCTGGTCAGCGAGGTTCTGCTCCACCATGGCAACACCGCTGTACAAAATCATGGTGCCCGGCGCGGGCAGCCACTTGCGAATGATCCATTCCAGCGAGTGTTCGCGGCGGCGAAGGTACTCGTCCAACTGCTTGGGTTCCTGCGTCGCTGTGCCCTTGTAGGTGATCTCGTAGCCTTTGTCGCCGAGGTTCAGCTCGATGACGTCGCGCTGCCTGGTGAGCTCCCAACGGTCTTTGTCGGGCCACTCCCAGTAACGCCAGAACTGAAGACCTTGGCTGTTGGGCTCTCCATGATAGAAGCCGTAAGTGCGGCCTTCGACCTGCATATCGCGAATGTTCAGGTAAGCGTCACCGCCGAGAGCGCGAATCATGTCATTCAGGATGTTGAGCGCCTTCCGCTGGCTCGGATCTTTGACCGAAGCGAATTGGGCGGTCGGCCAGTTGGGCGGAATGGGTGCGGGCGACGAGGCCGCCAGCGCTGGCGCAGGAGCGGCGGCTGATTGTGCAGATATAGCGGGCGTTTGAGCGGCGGCAAACGACGCGAGCAACAGAACGAACAAGTGTGATGCAGCGTTACGCATGGCTAGGATGATTCTAGAACGCGGGAGGGGAATCCGCTCTTGCAGTAAGGGCTTCTGCAACCGCTCGTCTCGCCCCTACGGGGCCCAGGATCTCTGTAACGGGGCCACCCAGGGCTGCGCCCTGGGCTAAACTGAGTCGCCATTGCGGGGCTGGTTTGCAGCAATTTTTCGCTTTCCTTTCCCTCCCAAAAAATTCCGCGGAGTCTAAGGATTCCTTCTAAGGCGTCATCCTGAGGCGAGGCCGCCGATCTTGCGTAGTTCGAGCGTCGAAGGCGCGGATGAGTTTAGCCCAGCACGAAGCTGAAGGCAGAGTGCTGAGTAAGATAGAAAATCGATCTGAGCCCCGTAGGGGCGAAACACCCATTGCGAATTTGGCATTTCGTCTCGAAGTGCATCCGGGCGCGGCCTGTCAATCCGCCGGCTACTCAAAGCGCAGACAGTGGATGACGCCGTTCTTGTCACCCGCCAGGATGGTCTTTCCATCGGGGCAAACGACGCAGCAGAAGAGCGGAGCGTCAACCTTGAGGCTCGCCAGCTCGTGCCCCGCTGGCCAGTTCCCACACCTTCAGCGTCTTGTCCCCAGACGGGATGACAGGCCTCGAATGACGGCCGGTTGGCCATACGTCATCACAAAACGGCGTGACCTGCGTCCTTGCGGCACGTGGCTGCCGCAGAGTATCAGTCTACTGAGGACGAGATTGTTGGGTCCTCGGCGGGCCGCCCCCAGTGTGCTGGCCAGAAAAGATCTTTGAAAACCGTTGCCGGTAGTCAGTTGCCAGTGCTTAGGATTTACTTCTGAGCACTCGTTGAACTAGGGCAGGTTCCCACCCCTCTTGCGGGCACTCAGACGTGATCAAATGCCTGCCCGTAAGTGATGCAAACAAAGCAGTTGCTTGTAAGTCATTAGGAATCAATCGTTTGCCAGGAAAAAGTCCGTAATCGAATGATTCTAAACAACCGGAAGGGGGGATGGGGAGTAACCAGTTAGGTAATAGGCTGTTCCAAAGCGGGAAAGACAACTCCGTGCCTCCGTGGTGAGATCACTTCTTCTTCCGCTTGCCGCGCGCCGGCCGCTCCTCGACCACGGCAAAATTAATGCGTCTCAGCGAGCGGTCGATGCGGTCCACGATGACCTTGATGGGATCGCCCAGCGAGTAGGTCTTGCGGCTGCGCTGGCCGATGATCTGCTTGGTGTTCTCGTGGTACAGGTAGCGGTCGTCGATGAGCGAGTCCAGCGGCACCAGGCCCTCGATGAACATGTCGGTCAGTTCGACGAACATGCCGAACTTGGTCACGCTCACGATCAGGCCGTCGAACTCCTCGCCGATGCGCTCTTCCATGAACTTGGCTTTCTTCCATTCCATCAGCTCGCGTTCGGCGTCGTCGGCGCGGCGCTCGGATTGGCTGGATTCTTCGGCGATTTCGTGCAGCACGTCTTCGGGAATCGGGCCCAATTCCCCACCCAAGCTAACCCGGCTTGGGTGGGGCACCCGTTTCGTTGCCGAAGCTGCCTGCGGGTGCCCCATCCAAGCTTCCTTTGCTTGGGTGGGAGCTTTTCGCTTTGACCACGGTGATGGCGACTCGCTGTGTGCAACTCCACCAACGCCAATCGGCACGCCGTGCTCTTCCTGTTCGGAGGAATCGCGCAGTACCTCCTTCAGGATGCGGTGCACGATGAGATCGGGATATCGCCGGATGGGCGAAGTGAAGTGCGTATACGTCGGCGCAGCCAGCGCGAAGTGACCTTCATTCACCTCCGAGTAGCGCGCCTGCTTCAGCGAGCGCAGCATGAGGAAGGAGAGAATGCGCTCCTCTGGCTTGCCGGCGATCTTCTGCGTCAGCTTCTGATACATGCGCGGCGTGATGTGAATGTCTTCGGGCAGCTCGATGGTCTGCGGCCTGCGCCCGCTGCCGTAACGGTCGCGGCGCTCGGCCCGCATCTGCACCCGCTTCACCGGCAACGGTCCTACTCCCAGCGAGTAGCCGAACTTGGCGGCGATGGTTTCAAAGTCGTAGACCCGCTTGGGGTCGGGCTTCTCGTGAATGCGGTAGAGCGAGGCGACGCGTTTGTTTTCCAGGTAGCTGGCGACGCACTCGTTGGCCGACAGCATGAACTCCTCGATGAGGCGGTGCGCGATGTTGCGCTCGGAGCGCGTGATGCTCTTCATCAGGCCATGCTCGTCGAACTCGATGACCGGCTCGGGCAGATCGAAATCGATGGAGCCGCGGCGCGCGCGCTTGCGGTTGAGGATGAGTGCCAGCTCGCGCATCAGCTCAAACACGTCGACGAGCCGGTGGTAGTGCTCGCGCAGCGCCTGGTCGCCATCGAGGATGAGGTTCACGTTGGTGTAGGTCATGCGCTCGGCGGAGCGGATGACGCCCTCGTTCAGCGTGTAGCCGACGATCTCGCCCTGGTGGTCGATCTCCATGACGCAGGACAGCACCAGCCGGTCGACCTGCGGACGCAGGCTGCACAGGTCGGTGGAGAGCTCTATGGGCAGCATGGGCACGGCGCGGTCGGGAAAGTAGACCGACGTGCCGCGCAGGCGCGCTTCCAGATCGATCGGCGAGCCTTCGCGGACGTAGTGCGCCACGTCGGCGATATGGACCTGCAACTCGAAGTTGCCGTTGGACAGGCGGCGGACGGTGACGGCGTCGTCGAAGTCGCGGGCGGTTTCGCCGTCGATGGTGACGATGGGCAGCGCGCGATAGTCGCGGCGATGGCGCAGTTCGCTGGACGGGATGACGGGGTCGAAGTGCTGCGCTTCCTGCAGCACCTCGACAGGAAAGTGATGCGGCAGGTGGAACTTGCGGATGACGATCTCGACGTCGACGCCGAAGTCGTCTTCGTAGCCGAGGATCTCGATGACGCGCCCGCGCGGATTCTCGGTCGGCGACGGCCAGTCGGTGATCTCGACTTCGACGACGAGGTTGTCCAGGTCGTCCCACTCGCGGCGGCGCGCCTCTTCGCCGAGGACGCGATCGCGCTCTACCGAACCCTTGCGCCCTGGCCTCTCTTCAGACAGTCTCCCACCCTCTCGCCAAGAGCGGGCGAGAAGGGTGGGGCACCCGCTTTTTTTTGTGGGCCGTTGCCGCCGGCTCGCCACCGGGCCACTCCATCCCGCGCGGGATGACGATGTCCTGCGTGATCTTTTCGTCGATCGGCGTGACGTAGTTGTGCCGCGAGCCGTAATGGAAGGTGCCGACGACGGTCGGATTGCCGCGGGTGAGCACGCGCAGGATGCGACCTTCGGCGCGGCCGTCTTCTTTCTGGCGGCCCAGCTCCACCAGCACCTGGTCGCCGTGCATGGCTGAGCCGATCGCGGAGGCGGAATGAAGATGTCGCCCTCGATGGTGCCGCGCTGACCGGGATTAGGGATGACGAAGCCGTAGCCGTCGCGATGCATGGTCAGGCGACCGGCGATGAGGTTCTGGCGCGCGGCGGCGTGCTCGGCGAGGGTGTAGCGGTCGCGGCTGGTTTCGATGAGGCGTGCGCTCTTCACCAGCGCGCGCAGGCGTTCGGCGAGCTGTTGCCGCTCGCTGCCGCGCAGGGCCATCTCGCGGACGAGCTGCTTGAAGCCAGCCGAGCGGTGCGGCTGGCGTTCGATGTGGTGGAGGATGGAGGCGTCAGTGATCATGGTCAAGGGTAACGGCGTGTTTCGCAGAGATGTGCAGCCGCGGATTTACACGGACAACACGGATTTGAGAGCAAACTTGGTGAAACGCTGCCTTAAGCGTTCTGCATAATCCGTGCTCATCCGTGCAGATCCGTGGTTAATCTCTGTTGGAGCTGCGTAACTTGTTCACTCGGCCCATTTACTCTTCGCGCACTCGGCGTCACGAAAAATCACGCAGGGGTATTCCCTGATATAAGAACTCGCTGTATGGTAGCAATAATTACATCGCAACCTGCGTGCCGCGGCGCGCGTGCGAGCGATGCATCCCAGAGCAGCCGTACCAAACCAGCAGGTTCTGAAGCAGAGCTGTGGAGTTTCGGTTTGGCAAAACAAGTGCCTCTCCAAGCACTATTCACTTCAGAAAGGATTTTAAGTACCGACATGTGGAAACCAACGAACGCACCTTCCTCCACTCCCGACCCCCAGCCCCGAGCCGCAACGCAGCTACACGCCGCCGGCCCCCGAGCCGCAGAGCACGCCGCGTCCGGCCAGTCGCTGCGATCAACACCCAGGAGCAGGCCACGCTGGGCAAGTCGCTGGTGATCAAAGGCGAAGTCACCGGTTCGGAGTCGCTTTACATTGACGGCCGGGTGGAGGGATCCATCAACCTGCCCGGAAACCGGGTGACCGTGGGCCGCAACGGCGTGGTTTCGGCCAACATCGCGGCGCGCGAGATCGTGGTGCTGGGCAAGGTGCGCGGCAACATGACCGCCAGCGACCGGGTGGACATCCGCGGCGAGGGCTCGCTCACCGGCGACGTGGTGGCGCAGCGCATCAGCATCGAAGATGGCGCTTATTTCAAGGGCGGGATCGATATCCGCAAGCCCGGCCAGAAGGCGAACGGGGAGTCCAAGGAGACGGGCACGACGGCCATCAGCGAACGGAGCGGGAATTTCGGCGCGGGTGTAGCCGTTCCGAAACCGGACGTTTCCTGAAATCGGCGAAGGGTGTTGCCAAAGACGGCGCAAAAGCAACGTTTTTGTTGACTTTGCACCGTTTTGGAGCGAAAGTCTCACATTGTAGGCGGCGGCCAGCCCCGTCGCCTGCAACCCTGCTCTCCATAGGTGTACTGCAATGTGGGACAAAGTGCTCCAGCTACTGGCGGTAAGCTGCCGGCATGGCCACCTTTCACAACCCTTCCCGGCGGGAACATCCAAGCCGCGTGCCTCCGGTCATACGGAGTGGGACGCTGTCACCGAAGACAGCTCAGGCCACTACGTTGTCTGCCTCGATTGCGGCAAGCACTTTACCTATGACTGGTCGCAGATGCGGGTGATGAAGTAGGAATCAGCCGTCAGGTTTCAGCCGTCAGCCGTGAGCGAACGCCCTCAGCCTTACGGTTCCACTCCTCCCGTCGTTCTGTCCACCACCGGCTCGGGCAGGTGATATTCGGTGTCGCCGGAGCTTTCTTCCGGCGCAGCTCGCGCGGCAGACTTCGACTTCGTCAGCCACAGTCCTAACGCCACCGCTGCCAGCCAGGCCACGCTGATCACAGCCAGCGACAGCAGGTCGGCCTCGACGGCTGCCGTTCACGATAATCGTCCTGGCGACGGCGAAGCAGGCCGCCGCAGCAAATAGCGCGGTGCCCAATACCTTCGACAATTCAAGCCACGGTACGTCGCCCAGCGAGACCAGCTTCTTGCGGTCAAGAAGCCAGGCCAGCACGACGGTGTGCATCAGGATGCCGATGTCGGAGGCGATCGCCAGCCCCATCACGTCGAAGCGGTGGAAGAGGGCCGAATACACCGGCAGTGAAGCGACCACGATGATGGTGCTGGCGATCATCGGGGTCAGGGTATTGCCCGCGGCGTAGAAGGCGCGTGCGTAGAGCGCCTGCGCCGACCATAGCGCCAGCGAGAGCGCGAACCAGAAGAAGTAGACGGCAGTCTCACGCGAGTCCTGAAAGTTGAACCGCCCGCGACGATAGACGAGATCGATGAGCGGCAAGGCGGCGGGCATCATCCACGCCGTTGAGAGCAGTGACGCCGCCGAGATCCGGTAGACCGACAGGTTGACGTTATCGGCGAATTCGCGCCGCTTGCCTTCGCCGAAAAGTCGCGCGAAGAACGGCATGGACGCCTGGCCGGCGGCTTGGCCCAGAATCGAGATGGGCACGGCGAACAGCCGTTTGGCGTAGTTCAGCCGCGTGATGTCGCCTGCGCCGCCGGAGGCGAAGTAGCGCAGGATCCAGTCGTCCGCCGACACCAGCGACACGCCGAGCATCAGGGGAATTGAAAGCCGCACCCACTCGCGGAATTCGGGGTTGCGCCAGTCGAAGTTCAGCCGGTAGGACAAACCGTCGCGCGCTGCGCCAATGGCGTTGATGAGGAACGGCCCCAGGAACGCTCCCACCAGAGCGCCATAGGCCAGCGACTCGATTCCAAACCTGCGGGCACCGACAGCGCCGCCGAGAATGATGAAGACGTTGTAGAGGATCGGACTCAACGCGGGATAGAGGAACATCCGTCGCGAATAGCAGCACCGCCGAGACAATGCCGCCGGCGTAGAAGAAAATCTGGCCGGGCAGCAGGATGCGGGTGAGATGCACGCACAACTGCAACTGCTCCGCCGAGAAGTGCGGGAAGATGAGTCGCTCGATTTGCGGAGTGAATATCTCCAGCACCACGGTGCCGAGGCACACCACGGCGGTCATGATGGTGATGGTGGAGTTGAACGCCTCCTGCGCTTCCTTGTTGCGGCCCCGCGAAGTATGGCGGGCGTAGATGGAGATAAAGGTGATGGAGGCGGTGCCACCGGCCAGGATGTAGTTGAGGAAGTCGGGCAGGTTGAATGCGCCTACATAGGCATCGGTCTGGAGCCCGGCGCCGAACGCCCACGCGATGTAGGCCTCGCGCAGATAACCGATAACGCGCGACAGCATGACCGCGACCATCAGCAGCAGCGTGGCCGACAACTCGGTGTGCTGATGGGAAGGACGCAGGTTGCGCAACACGCGCGCGAGAAAACTGCGGCCTTCCTGGCTTGCGCTATGCTCGGCCGGAGTCGGCATGTGACTGCGATTTTACACGGCGGAAGCGCGACCAACGGGTGTGGATGTTGGTTCGGATTCGGTGTACTTTGGTCCGACTACACTGTAACGAGATCCATCTTCGACCGTCTGTTAACGAGGGCGCATAGCCAGAGACTGGGCACAGCGGCACAACGTCATGGTGACACCAATCCGCAATCGAGTGTCGCTTCGTTGTTCGCTCGTTCTGCCTATCGTCGTTTTGGCTTTCCTTCCAACCTTCCCACAGAGCGGCGGAACCCTGCTTCGCTACAAACTGCATGCCGGGGACCACCTGGTCTATCGCGAGGTCTTCGAGAAGGAAGGCAAGTCCTCCGACCAGAGCTTCCGGACGCGAGCGATTTTTCTGAATCACCTGGTTGTGGTGGATGAAGCTGGCGGAACGGTGCTGGTGGGAGCTCAGCGCAACCGGCAATCGTCGGCGCTGCTGGAGTACCGCGAGCGTGGCAAAGACAAGCTGGCACAAGAAGCGCCCAACTTTGCCGAACGCGTCGCCACGCGCTCTGCGCGCTTTTCCGACGCTAATGTCTTTTCTGCTTCTGGCGAAAGGCAAATGCCGGCTACGACGGTACGAGAAGTCAACAGCAAGTTGCTGTACGGCGTCGAGGAAATTATTCTCCTTCCCGCCGGAGAGGCGAGGGTCGGCACGGAGATGCACGGACCTATCGGATTGACCATGCGATTGGTTCGCTTCGAACCATCGGAAGGCGAGCCATGCGTGGTCTTTCAGGACACCGGAACGCGCCCGGAGATGCACCTCAGCTACACTTTTTGCCCGCGGCCCGCGATCCTGACGAAGCTGGAATTTTCCGGCGAATATCACGAGTTTGGCGACTCGGTGGTCCGCGAGCGGGTAACGCTGGAACTGATCGAGACTCTCCACAAGGAAACCCCGGCATCGTGGCTGGCAGATCCGCAGGTCCAGATGGGCGCACTCAGCGCCTATCTTCTCGCAAGTGCCGCAGCGCCAGATGATGCCAGCCTGGAGAAGCTGTTGCGCACGGGCACGCCGGAGGTGCAGGCGCTCGCTTTGGCGGTCTATTACCAGAAGAAATTGGCGCCGCCGCAGGACGCCATCGCCCAGCTCGCGACCAGCAAGGACCCCGAAGTGCAGCGCATCGCGTCCCGCTTCACGGCGAAAGCGCGCGACGAGCCGGCCAGCCCGTGCGCGCTGCCAGCGCCACATTACCCTCGCCAGAAGCCCGGAACCACGCTGCGGTCCATGAGCGCTTCCTCGTCTGAAGGCACTCCCTATGTGATGCATGTTCCTGTGGATTACCGCGGCGACGAACCGTTCCCACTTCTGATTTATCTAAGCGGGGGAGGCGGACAGGCGTTCGACGCAGCCCTTACCGCGGAGGACGTCATAGGGCACTCCGGATATCTGGCGGTGTATCCCCATGCCGGCGGTGCTATGTGGTGGGAGCAGAAACCGACGGAGATGGTCCACGAGCTGCTCCTGGAGGTTCTGCGCAGCTACAACGTGGACACCGGCCGGGTGTACCTGGCGGGCTTCAGCAACGGAGCCAGTGGAGCGCTGCACTACGGCACGCTTTGGCCGGAACGCTTTGCGGCGATCGCGCTGCTGATGGGAGCGGGCGTCAACTCCCCGAGCGGCGAGGTCCTGCCGTTGAAGAACCTGGCAAATGTTCCGGTGCTACTTCTCCACGGTGACAAGGACGCTCTGATTCCGTCGTCGGCCTCGGTTACGACTTACGATGAGCTGCGTGCATTGCATCCGAGGATTGCTCCCGAGCTTCATATTTTGAAAGGACGCGGGCACGAGATCACGTTGTCAGCGGACGACCGATATACCATGCCCTTCCTGGAGCGCTTTCGACGCGAGCCATTTCCGCTCAACCTCTCGATGAAAATCGCGAACACGAGCTTTCCCCGGCGTTACTGGTTGGAGGTGATGGAGAAGGACACCGGCCCGGCGGAAATCGAGGGCCGCATCCTCCCCGGCAACCTGATCGAACTCAAGACCAGGAATGTTCGCAGGCTGCGCCTACTGCTCCGGCCGGAGTTGTTGGGTGACACCGGCCCGGTGCGTGTCCGCGTGAACGGCAAGGAGCAAGCCCCCCAGGAGTTCAAGCAGAGTTGCGACCTGTTCGCGCAGAGCGCAGGCACCTATGCCGATCCGGCCCTCGCCTACACAGAAGAAATGGTTGTCAATATTGTGAAGTAGGGCCGCAGCTCGGGAGATTAAGTTTCCAGCGTGACCACAGAGCGCTCCTCCACGGGAGCGCTGATGGGCACGATGGTGAGCATATCGGTCTGGACCTTGTCCCATTGCTGAATGAGCAGGCCCTTGGTTTCAAACAGCTCGCGAATGCGTCGCGGCTCCCATCCCACCACTTCTTCCAGGACGGGGATGAGAATCGCCAGTGCGCTATCGCTGATGACTGAGCGCTTGGCGATCGGCGCCAGGTACTTGTTTTCGGACACGGCGATGGTGAAACCGTCGCGCCGGTTGATGTGCAGCATGACGTGAATGTCGGAACTGCCATCGCCGACATACACGATGCGGTCGGGACCGATCTTGAGTTTCTCCAGCAACTGGTCGACAACAGCCACCTTCCCGTAGCCCGCAGTCACTTGGAGGATCCGTTCGATTTCACCCTTGGCGTTGTACTCGAATTCCGTGCCGAAAATGTGATCGGCAGGGATGATGCCTTCGAGCGCAGAGCGAATCACTTCCACCGGCCCGGCGGAGATCACGTAGAAGTCGAAGTGGAAACCCTCAACTTCCTCGGACAGGTAGCCGTAGAGCGCGTCAATGTTCGGCTTCAGTCGGACCCGCTTACCGGCTTCGCGAAGATGCTCGGGACGTACCTTGGAGCGGAATTCAGGATCGTGCAGCAGCAGGTACGCGAGTTCGCCTCCCTGCTGGACAAGGTTCAGTTTGGCCATGCCCGTGGCCTTGCGTTCGAATTCCGACTCCGAAATTCCCAGCAGGTCCGCCAGAACATAGCCCGAGTCGTTGAAACTCAGGGTCTGATCAAAATCGCTGGCAAATATGTATCGCTTTTTAAGATGGCCTTTTTCTATCATGACTTCAGTCTCGGGTTGATCGTTATGCTGGTGCATACGCACGCACAGCCCTCGCTATTCAGGTATATATGATTACTAAGGCATTAGATTGTCAGCGTGGTTGAAAGATGATGAATTTGGCATAGATTCTTTCAATGCGCGCTATCACTCGTGTTTATCGTAAGATAGCGGGCCAATCGAGAACGCGTTCAGAAGGCATTTCAATGAGATCAATTTTTCTGGCATTCACAATGGTTGCGTCGGCCGCTTGGGCGCAGACTTCTTCTCCCAGCAACTCTTCCCTGGCCTCTGAGGTCAATGCAGTCTACCCGCAGGCGCAGGCCCTGTATGTCGATCTGCACCAGCACCCGGAGCTGTCGTTGCATGAGGTCAACACCGCAGCCAAGCTGGCTGCGCGCCTGCGCGAGCTGGGCTATGAAGTGACGGAGAAGGTCGGCGGGACCGGCGTGGTCGGCATTCTGCGCAACGGAACCGGGCCAACAGTCATGCTGCGCACCGAACTGGACGCGCTTCCGGTCGAAGAGAAAACCGGGCTGGCTTACGCCAGCACGGTGCACACCAAGGACGATGCCGGCCATGATGTACCGGTGATGCACGCCTGCGGACACGACATCCACATGGCCGCATGGGTGGGCACGGCGACCATCATGGCGCAAACAAAAAAGGATTGGCACGGCACCCTGATGCTGGTCGCACAACCGGCAGAGGAGCGCGCGATGGGCGCGAAGAACATGGTCACCGACGGCCTCTTCACGCGATTTCCCAAACCTGACGTCGGCGTCGCGCTGCACACCACCAACAGCATTCCTGCCGGCAAGGTGGGATTCACGCCGGAATATGCGGCGTCCAACGCCGATACGGTGAACATCACCATTTACGGCAAGGGAGGACATGGGGCCAGCCCCGAAAGCACCATTGATCCGATCGTGATTGCCGCGCGCGTCATCCTGGGCTTGCAAACTATCGTATCGCGCGAAATCAAACCGGGTAATCCAGCGGTCATCACCGTCGGCTATATTCAGGGCGGCACCAAGCACAACATTATTCCCGATGAAGTCCACCTCGGGCTCACCGTGCGCTCCTACACGCCGGAGGTGCGCAAGCATCTGCTGGCGGGCATCGAGCGTGTCGCCAAGGCCGAGGCGGAAGCCGCCGATGCCCCCAAACCTCCGCTGGTGCAGGTGGTGGAAACCACAGACGCGCTGTACAACGATCCCAATCTGGCGGAACGGCTGAGCGAGGTGTTGGTGCGGACGTTGGGGCCGGACGACGTCGTGAAGGCGCCGCCCATCATGGCCTCCGAGGATTACTCCTATTTCGTGGAGGCCGGCGTTCCTTCGTTCTATTTCTGGCTGGGCGCCGCCAATCCTGCGAAGTTCCAGGAAGCCAAAGCCACCGGCGTTCAGCTTCCTTCGAACCACTCGCCGTTCTTCGCGCCCGACATGGAACCCAGCTTGAAGACCGCCATCGAAGCGGAAGTAGTGGTGTTGCAAAATCTGCTTGGCGAGACCAGCCGGGGCGCGGCCCCGAAATAAAGCGGCCTGGCGCAACCCGGACCGATTTCTCGCGCGCGAACCGAACAACAGTGGATACTCCCTCCACGGTTGGTCTAAACTCAGTGCTGCGACGGGCAGTTCTGAGCATGAGAAGGAGATGAAGGCTGATGGGTACTACGGGCATGTGGGTGCGCAAAGCCGATTCCATTTCCTCCAGCGATCCTCTGGTGCTGGTGGTGGTGGAAGGCGCCGACCGTCGTACCGTGATGCTCGATCATTATCCGTTTACCGTCGGCCGCAAGACCGACCGCGATCTGGTCATGTCGGATCCTCGCGTCTCTCGCGAGCACGCCCAGTTTGTCCGCGAGACCGATGGCACCTATGTCGTGGACCAAGCCAGCCGTCACGGCACCTTCGTAAACGGGGAGCGCGTTGACCGCCGCCGTCTGGCGCGCAACGACCGCATCGAGTTCGGTGCGCCGGGCTCGGCCTACGCGCTGTTCAGTCCTGACCGCTCTCCGTCCAGCGCGGCGCAGCAATTCCTGAGCCAGTTTTCCACCTGGAAGCCGCCCAGCGGCGCCGGTTCCGATCTGGAGATGCTGAATGTCCTGCTGGAGGCGGCGCGCAAGCTGAATACCAGCGGTGTGCTGGACGAGGTTTTGAGTACGCTGCTCGAGGCTGCCTTGCGGTTGACCCACGCCGAGCGCGGCTTCGTCTTCCTGCGACGGCCAGACGGCGAGCTCTATCTGGCCGCGGGCCGCGATAAAAAGGGCGAGCGCGTCGACGACGACAGCACCATCTCACGCTCGGTGCTGCGCGACGCTGCCAAGAGCGCCTCGGAATTTCTGGTGACCGACACCGACGATACCGGCAAACTGGCCGGCCGCAACAGCGTGGTGGCGCATAACCTGCACAGCGTGATTTGTATTCCGCTGCGCAAGACGGCCATTCAGGACAAGGCGAAGGAAGAGATCAAGCCCGATGAATCCAACATCAAGGGGGTCTTGTATCTGGACGCCCATTTTCTTTCGGGCAAGCTTTCCTCGGTGAGCCACGACATTCTGCGCACCGTCGCCAACAGCGCGGCCGCCCTGGTGGAAAACGCTGAACTGGTGCAGGCGGAGGATGCGGCCAAGCGCTACCGGCAGGAGTTGGCGATTGCGGCGGAGATCCAGCAGCGCCTGATGACCGTCACCGTGCCGGACGTACCCTATGCCAAAGTTAATGCCCTGAGTTACGCCTGCAAGGACATTGGTGGAGATTTCTTCGACCTGGTCTATACCGAGAAAGGCCTGTCGCTGATTGTGGCCGATGTCTCCGGCAAGGGGGTTTCGGCGGCGGTGGTGGCCTCCATCCTACAGGGCATGCTGTATTCGCAGTTGGCCCGCGACTCGGACCTGCCGGAGATGATCGCGGCGGTGAACCGTTTCCTTTGCGAAAAGGTGGGAGGCCAGAAGTACGCCACGCTGGTGATCGCCCGGCTGTTGGGAAACGGGGAGATGGAACTGATCAACTGCGGTCATGTGCCCCCGTTGTTGGTGTCTGGCAATACGGTGAGCAAACTGGAAGAAGGTAATCTTCCGGTGGGATTGGTTCCCGGCGTCGAGTTTCAGGTCACACGCATGCAATTGAAGCCGGGAGACCGGCTGTTGCTGGTGACCGACGGGGTCACCGAAGCGGAAGACGCGGAAGGCGAGTTTTTCGGCAACGATCGCCTGGAAAGCTGCTGTCGCGAGGGTTTTGCCGCCATCGAGCAGGCGGTCAACGACTTTCGCGGGGAGACCCCGCTCACGGACGATTGCACGATTACGGAAATGATCTATCGTGGATCGCCGGAGCCTGCCGTTTAGTCCTTGGGTTCTAAGCCCCTTCTAATCAAGCTGGTCATTCCTTTGCACCGACTGCTTCCGAGGGCCCGGTTTCTTTGCCGGGGCCCATGGGGTTGCGTCCGCAGGCGCCGCCGCCGAGGGTAAGGCGATGTCCACAGCAGCCGATGGCATGGAGGAGATCGTCCAGGAGTTTCTGGCCGAAAGCGCCGAAGGCCTCGATTTGCTGGACCATGAACTGGTGGTGATGGAGCGCGAACCCCCATCGCGCGAGCGGTTGGCCGAAATCTTTCGGGCCGTGCATACCCTTAAGGGGTGCAGCGGCATGCTGGGTTATCCCACCTTGGAGTCGGTGGCTCACGCCGGCGAGAGCCTGCTGGGGGGACTGCGGGAGGGCAATCTAGTTCTGAATCCGGCGGTGATCGGCGGTTTGTTCGCCATGGTAGATGCCCTGCGAACGCTGCTGAAGGCGATTGAGGTTACCGGGGACGAGGGAGACGAGGACTACCGAGTTCTCATTGCGTCGCTGGAAGAGTTTTTGAGTAATCCGTCCCCCTCGCCTCCAGTCTGGAACCGAGTGCTCAGCGGCGCTCCCGATACCGGGGACCGGGACCGGAGGAGCGAGAATGGCGCCGCCGGAAGTAAGATTCACGTCGATGCCGCTCTGCTCGACCGCATGATGGACTTGGCCGGCGAACTGATACTGGCCCGCAATCAGGCGCTTAGTCTCATGGCTTCGCAAAAAGACAGAGCGCTCCATGGCGTCGCGCAGCGGTTGAAACGGGCCACCACGGACATGCAGGAAGCGGTGATGAAAGCGCGCCTGCGGCCTATTGGCAGCCTCTGGAGCAAGTTTCCCCGCCTGGCCCGCGACCTCGCCTTGTCCTGCGGAAAGCAGGTCATGGTCGAGATGGAGGGCGCGGAGACCGAACTGGATCGGGCAATGGTCGAAGCCGTTAAGGACCCGATGACCCACATCCTGCGCAACGCCATCGATCACGGCATTGAGATTCCCGAACAGCGGACCGCTGCTGGCAAGCCAGCCGCCGGCCGCTTGCGCTTCCGCGCCTTCCATCGGGAAGGGAGTGTCCATATCGAGGTTTCTGACGATGGCGCTGGCATCAACCTGCCGGGGGTGCGGCGGCGCGCCCTGCAAGGAGGCCTGATCACAGCCGAACAGGCTGCGGGGATGAGCGAGCAGCAACTGGCCGCACTGGTCTTCACCCGCGGATTCTCCACTTCTGAGAAAGTGACCAACGTCTCCGGGCGCGGGGTTGGCCTGGACGTGGTGAAGACCAACGTGGAGAGAATTGGCGGCGCGATCAATTTGCACAGCGTGACCGGCCAGGGAACAACCGTGCATATTAAGCTCCCGCTGACCCTGGCCATACTTCCCGCGTTGATTGTCAGCAGCGCCGGGCAGAGGTTTGCCATCCCCCAGGTGAACCTGGCCGGGGTGGTGCATTGGGAAGCCGGTCCTGAAGGGAAGACGATAGAGACGGTTTGTGGCGCTCCGGTGTACCGGCTGCGGGACCGGCTCCTGCCGGTGTGCGTTCTTCAGCGAGAGCTGCGGCTGGGCGGTAAACCTCCGGACGGTCCCTACATTGTGGTCGTACAGGCCAGAGCCGACCAGTTCGGGCTGGTGGTAGACGCCGTCCACGACACCGAAGAGATTGTCGTCAAGCCGCTGGGCCGGCAATTGCGAGCGATCGCCTGCTTTGCCGGGGCTGCCGTTCTCGGCGACGGGCAGGTAGCGCTCATTCTGGACGTTGTTGGTCTGGCACAGTTGGCCGGTGTGCGCGCTCGTTCGCAGCTAACCCCTCCCAGCGAGGGAGTTCCGCAAAACGGCGGAGGCCCACCGGAAGAGGCGCCGAGTTGGCTGGTCTTTCGCGGTACCACGGGATCGCGCTTCGCGCTGCCGCTGTCGGCGGTGGCGAGGCTGGAAGTAATTCCTGCTAATCGCATCGAGCGCTCGGCGGGAAGGGAAGTATTGCAGTATGGCGGCGAGATCATGCCGCTACTTCGTGCGGCCAGACTGTTCCACGAACCTGAGCAGGACCGGGAGTCGCTGCAGGTGGCGGTGCTCCGCGAGTCGGGCCGTAGTACAGGGCTGGTGCTTGACCGGATCGAGGACATCGTCGCGGAGGTGGTCGAATTGCACGCCGGGCCGCTGGACGGCTTGCTGCGAGGAGCGGCGATCATCCAGGGACGGGTTGCCGATGTGCTGAATCTGAAAAATGTTCTGGCTCGTGCCCAAGTCTCTTCGAACCTCCCAGCCGTGGATCGAAAGGGATGAACCATGGCGGGGGAACGGCGCTTTTGCACCTTTTATCTCGACCGTCTCTGGTGCGGCATCGAAGTTGCGCGGGCGCAGGAAGTGGTTCCCTCTCCGGCCATCACCCCGGTCCCGCTGGCGCCGGTTGCCGTAGCCGGCCTGGTCAATTTGCGGGGACAGATCCTGACCGTCATTGACCTGGGGAAGCGGCTCGGGTTCGAACCGGACCCAACCGGCTCGCCGCCGGCAATGGTGGTCGTAGGCTGGCAAAACAGCCGGGTTGGGTTGCTGGTGGGCCAGATCGGCGAGGTAGTGGCGGCGCCGCAGGACGGCTGCGAACCCGCGCCGGACAATCTGCCGGCGGGACCCAGGGAGATGGTACCGGAGGTATGCAAATTTCCCTTACGCCTGCTGCACTTGCTTGACTTGGAGGAAGTGCTGGGCGGCGGGGAGTGGGCCCAGTTCAAAATCTATTGAAGTCTGGCCCGCCAGTGACCGATGGAATACACAGGAGCAGGTTTCCATGCTCCTGGTGAGGTGGGTCAATGCCTAAGCGAGCAAGGGTCATGGCGGTGGCGGTCCTTCTGCTGGCGCTCGCTCCCGGAGCGCTGACCGAAGAGCCGTCCCACCACTCCCCGCGCGCCTTAATCCATCGTGTTCAACCAGCTTATCCGGAAATCGCCCGGCGCTTGAATCTGGAAGGCTTGGTGATGGTAAGAGCGGAAGTCGCCGGCGATGGCCATGTCAGGTCGGTCACCGTGGTCAGCGGCAACGCCATTCTGGTGCAGGCGGTGACCGGGGCGGTGCGGGAATGGGTGTTTGCACCGGGGCCGGAAGAGAGCATACCGGTAAGCATCACCTTCAGCCACCGGGAGTAGCCGCCCGCTGGGAGCGACGCGACGGAGAGCACACACATGAACTGGTTTCGCAACCTCTCCATCATCCAGAAATTGCTGCTCAGCTTTGCCGTCATTGGCGGGATGGGGGGAGCAATTTTCGTCTGCGGCGTGGTCACGATTCGGGCGATGGCGAGGAGTAATACCGCCCTGTATGAGCACGGGGCCCGCTCCCTCGATCAAGTCACGAATCTGTCGACCGCCTACCAGCAGGGGTTGATCACGCTGCGGGACATTGCGCGCAGTTCCAACCCCGAGGACATGCGCCAGCAGGTGGAGTTGCGCCGGGCCTACTCCAGCCTGGTCGAGCAGAGCCTGGATACGCTGGAGGCGCTGGTCAACTCGCCGAAGGCACGCCAGTTGATCCAGGAATTTCGCAACAATCGGGTACCGATGATGGCCGAGGTTGAGCGCTTCGAGGAGCTGGCCCTGGCGGGAAAGCAAGAGCAGGCGGAGCAATTGCTGGACCGGGGCGAACTGAAGCGGCTGGCCGAAACGCAAGTCAACCTGATCAACCGCATTTCCACCGAGGTTACGGCGACCGCGAAGCAGACCCATGAGCAAGCCCGGGCCGTAATCTCCACCAGCTTCGATCTTATGATCGCGTTCGCGGTCCTGGGCACGATGCTGGAAGTCGTGCTGTGCTGGCTCATGGTGTGGACCATCGGAGGGGCGGTCCGGGAGTTGCGCCGCGCTGCCCGGCGTCTGGCGGTCGGCGACCCGGATGTTAGCATTGCCGTCCACTCCCGCGACGAATTGGGGGCCCTGGCGGAGTCCTTTCGGAAGGTGGCGGCCATGTACGAAGACCGGGCCAGCATTACCCAGCGCATCGCAGCCGGAGATATGGACGCCAGCGTAGAAGTTGCCTGTGAGCGTGACGTGCTGGGCAAGAGCCTGCAGCTTTGCGCCACCAATGTGAAGGCCCTGGTGCAGGACTCCACCATGCTGGCGGAAGCGGCGAGAAACGGCAAGCTCGACGTGCGGGCGGACGCGGGCCGTTATTCGGGCGATTTCCGTTCGGTGATCGAAGGCTTGAACCGCACGTTTGAAGAACTGCGCAAACCCCTGATCGTAGCCACGCACGTGATCAACAAGTTCAGCAAAGGGGAGGTGCCATGGCCGATCCAGGAGGAATACCAAGGGGAATACAACACCCTCAAAGAGAGCACCAATCGCCTGATCGAGGTGGTCGCGCAACGCCAGGCCGACGTCGAGGCTTTGCTGCAGGCGGGTATTCAGGGGCGGCTGGGCGTGCGCGCCGATGCCAGCAGGCATGAGGGCGGCAACCGTAGGCTCTTTGAGGGGATTAACCAATTGCTGGACGCCACGCTGTTGCCCATGGCGGAGGGCATCCGCGTGCTGCATCAGATTTGCGACGGCAACCTGGGCGAGCGCGTGGAGATCGAGTGCCAGGGCGACCATCAGAAGATGAAGAACGCCATCAACGGCGTGCATGACTGGCTGCGAGATCTGGTGGAGTATGTCACCCGCATCGCCAACGGCGATATGAGCGCCCACATGGATCGATCGTCGGACCAGGACCAGATCCACGAATGGCTGGTGCTGCTCAAAAGCAACATCGTTCAGTTGCAGAATGAGCTGGGACTGCTCATCTCGGCGGCCAAGCAGGGTGACCTGGTCACGCGCGGTGATCCCGCGCAGTTCAAAGGGGCCTACGCCGAGTTGTTGAAGTCGGTCAATGAAATGCTAGAGGTATTCCGTTCGACCATGGAGCGGGTGGCGCGCATGAGCGATCCGTTGTCGCAGGCGGCGGCGGAATTGGGCCGCATCGCGCAGGAGATCAGCCTCAGCACGGGACAGACCGCGAACCAGGCCAACCTGGTCTCGGCCGGTTCGGAGCAGGTCAGCCGCAATATCCAGACGGTGGCGACAGCGGCCGACGAAATGGGCGCCAGCATCAAGGGCATCGCCAGGAACACTGCGCAAGCCTCGCAGGTCGCCACCTCGGCGGTGCGGTCCGCGGAGGCCACCAACTTGACCATCACCAAACTCGGCCAAAGCAGCGCCGAGATCGGCCAGGTCATCAAGGTCATCACCTCGATTGCCCAGCAGACCAACCTGCTGGCGCTCAACGCCACCATTGAGGCAGCGCGCGCGGGCGAAGCGGGTAAAGGGTTCGCGGTGGTGGCCAGCGAGGTGAAGGAACTGGCCAGGGAGACGGCACGCGCCACCGAGGACATCAGCCGCAAGATCGAGAGCATCCAATCGGACACCAGCGGAGCGGTGGTGGCGATCGCGGAAATCGGCACGGTGATCGGGCAGATCAGCGACCTCCAGAACCACGTCGCCGGCGCAGTCGAGGAGCAGAGTCGCACGACCAACGAAATCACCAGCAATCTCGCCGAAGCCGCGAAGGGCGGTGCGGCCATCAGCAAGAGCATCGCCGCCGTGGCGGAGGCGGCTCGTTGCGGAGCCACGGGAGTTGTGGAGACCCAAAAGTCGGTCCAGGCGGTGGAACGGATGGCCGAAGAGCTACACGAACTGCTGGCACGGTTTCAGTATGAAAAGGAGCCATCGGCGCGTAGCCCTCAACTGTCGGCGTCTGACGAAGTGCGCCCTCCTCTGCCGGCTCCTGCTGCCGTCACCTGCGGGCCTCCCCGAAAATTGAAAGAGGCTTTGTGTTAAGCCACTTCTATGATGTAATGGAACAGTCATAATGACCTTCGATTAACGATGTCAATTTCAATTTCTGCGCTTCCAAATCCCCGGCCCGGTGGCCGGATTACGACCCAAGTCACGCCGCGCTCCTGGTTGCGCCGGCTGTGCGCGATTTTTCTGAGCGCCTGCTTTGCTTGGGGCAGCCTTGCCGCGCACGCGGTGACGCATGCCAGCGCCAAGAAAAGCAGTGCCAAGACCCATAAGACGATCGGCCACCATTATTATTCGGCCATTTCCGGAATTACCCCCAGCTTTCACTGGCGTATGAAGAGCTCGAACTTTGTGTTCCCAGGTTCCCACGAACTCCTGGTGCAGCAGAACCAGGAAATGGACCGGGCGCAGATGTTCCGGGTGATGAACGATGTCGATCTGATGCAGCACGAGCTTGCGCAGGAACTGGTTCCGGTCGGCGAGACTGATGCGCTGAAGCTGGCCAGCGACCTGCCCGACAATCGGCGCTACTGCCGTCCCTGGACCCGCGATTTCCTACAGGAGTTCAGCGAAGCGTTTTACTCCGAATTCCACGCTCCGCTGCAGGTGAACTCCCTGGTTCGCACCGTGGAACAGCAGGCCCGGCTGCGCCGCCACAACCATTTTGCGGCGCCGGAATGGGGCGATACTGCCTCGACCCACCTGACGGGGGCCACCTTCGACTTGTCGCGCCGCGGTCTGACTCCCATGCAGTACGCCTGGATTACCAGCTATCTGCTTCCGCTGAAAGAAGCCGGAATGGTGGATCCCATCGAGGAGCGGCAACCAGTGCTGCACATCGTGGTCTTCGAGAAGTACGGCGACCGTTCGGGCGGCGGGGCTTCGAGCTGGTCCGAAGCGGCCGAGCCTACGGAGATGAGCCAGATGGGCACAGTCGGCACGGCTGGCGGCAGCCAACCGTAAGAGCAGTTTCGAGTTTCCAGCAAGCCAGCGGTCGGGACCGCGTCGAACCGCCAAAACGACGCGTTATTTCCCGTAATCGGCCGGCAAAGATGCCGAGAACTCGAAACTGTCTTCTCACTTCAGCGCCATGACCAGCAGTTTGCGCTCGGTCATGTCTTCTATCGAGTAACGCAGCCCTTCCCTTCCCAGGCCCGAGTCCTTCACACCGCCGTACGGCATCTGGTCCACCCGGAAGCTGGGCACATCGCCTACGATAACGCCGCCGACCTCAAGCTCCTCGAACGCCATCTGGATGAACACAGCATCGCGAGTAAGTACGCCGGCTTGCAGGCCATAGGGCGAGTCGTTGAGCTGGAGCACGGCATCGCGGAATTCGTCATAAGGTTCGACCGTCACTACCGGACCAAAAACCTCTGCGCAATTCACCCGCATATTGGGCAGAGTGCCGGTAAGCACGGCCGGCTCGACGATGGAGCCATCGCGCTTGCCGCCGACCAGAAGCCTGGCCCCGCCCTTGACCGCTTCCTCAATCCACTCGGTGACGCGGACCGCATCCTGCTCGCGGATGAGCGGCGGAACGTCGGTGCTCTCCTGCATGGGATCGCCAATCTTCAGTTGGCGAATGCCTTCGACCAGAAGGTTGGTGAACTTGTCAAAAACGGGACGGTGGACAAAAATCCGCTGCACCGAAATGCAGGTCTGGCCGGCATAGGAGAATCCGCCCACCACGCAGCGATGCGCCGCGTAGGCGATGTCGGTGTCGCTGTGGACGATCACTCCGGCATTGCCGCCCAGTTCCAGCGTGACCCGCTTCTTGCCGGCATGCGACTTCAATTGCCAGCCCACGGCCGCGCTGCCGGTGAAGGTCAGCAGCTTGATACGGTCATCGGCGACCAGCAGTGCGGCGTTGTCGTTGGACAGTGGCATCACCGCAAAGGCGCCTTCCGGCCATCCCGATTCGTGCACAATTTCGGCCAGCAGCAGCGACGAGACCGGCGTCTGCGGCGCGGGCTTCAGGATGAGCGGACAACCGGCGGCGATGGCTGGCGCAACCTTATGGGCCACCAGGTTCAGCGGAAAATTGAACGGCGTGATGGCAAACACCGGGCCCAGCGGGAAGCGCCGCACCAGGCCCCAGCGGCCGGCGGTGGACTCCAGCGTGTCCAGTGGAATGTACTCGCCGTAAATCCGGGTGCTTTCTTCGGCCGCGATCTGGAAGGTGTTGATGGCGCGCTCGACTTCGATGCGCGCCGTCTTAATGGGCTTGCCCGCCTCCTGGCAGATAGTGCGGGCGAATTCCTCGCGGCGCGCGCCCATGCCGTCGGTAATTTTGCGCAGGATGGCGGCGCGCTGGTACGACGGCATCTTGCGGGTAATCGCAAACGATCGTACGGCGGAATCGATGGCAGTTTCCACGTGGTCGCGGTCTGCCTCGCTCACCACCGCGACCACGCTGCGGTCATAGGGCGAAGTCACCACCACCTCGCGGCCGTGCGTGACCCAGTCGCCGTTAAGATAAAAGCCGAAGCTGCGCGTCGGAGTAGCGGTGGTGTGGCCCATACGTCACCTCTCTGTGCGTCCACGAATTCGATGCCGTTGGCCATCATGGCGCATTCGCGGCGAGGATTCAATGGGCACAGGCGGTTGGGCAAGTTCTGGCGGCTGCGAACTAACCCAAGGTTGCCGCATGTCGCGCTATTGCGGCTGCACGTAAACCGGACTATTGGGGGATGGAGGCTCGTAATCCTGTCCGTACTTGTTCTTATGCGAAGTGGACGCCGTGGTGACGTGCACGCGGACGCTGCCCACGGAACGAGGGCTTGCACTCACCTCGACTACCCGCGATAGCGCTTGCAAAGCAGCCGGCAGAGCATTCTCGTTCCACACATGGAGCGTATAGCGCCCGGGCGGCACCGCCACAATCGAGAACTCTCCCTGCTTGTTGGGAATTGCGAAGTACGCGCTGGAGAGGACGACGACTACCGCGCTCATCTCCGGATGGATGTTGCAGAAGATGTAGGAAACCCCCTCGCGGTCGAAGTGCACGGTGCGCGTGGAGCCGGCCTCGTACAGTCCGAGGTCGAAGCGCTTGCCATTGAATAACGAAAATACGTTGTGGAACCAGGGATCGCGGTTGGGAAATTCCACCGCCGAACCCTTGGTGACCACCAACAAGTGGGGCTCGAAGGTCTTGTTCTTCTGCTGCAACACAGCGTGCATCGGGGCGACTGGCACAGCGCCATCGGCCCCGGTGCCGACCGGTGAGAGCCACACCACCGTCGATGTCGCGGGAGAGATATTTCCGGCCCCCTCCAAAACCACACGACCGGTAACGTCGATCTCCTGACACCAGGAACTGGTAAGCAGGCAGCAACCTAGTGCGAGGACAAACACCAACGGAACGAGTCTATTCGTGGCCAGCATGGATTGCGTCAGAAGAGTATCCCCATTGCCATGTTTAGCTGTCCAGCCTCATAGCTGTTGTTGTAAATGGAAAAGGTCCTGAGCCGCCGGTACTCCAGCGACAACAGCAAATTGGAACGCGGGCGGTAGATCGCATTGCCGAAGCCGCCCCGATTGCGAGTTACGAACGGATTGTCATAGCTCTGCGATTGCTCGCCAAAGGCACGGACGTCCGCCGCAAACGGATTGTCCTGCCCAAACGCTACATTGAACTCCAGCTTCGGCAGCGGCTGGTACTTCAGTTGGGCCCAGCCTCCGACGGCGTTGAGCGGAAGTACAGCAGTGGCAGGATCGGTGAGCGGTCCGTTATAGACGACGCTGCGGCCCAGAGCGGCGCCGAGACCTCCGATCGCTTGTCCACGGTAGAAGAAACCGCTCAGGGTGAACCATGGGCCAAGGGGCAGGTTCCAGTCCGCGGTCGCGGCGTAACCGTTCACATTGCGGTTGAAGCCCCAGTATTCGTGGCTGTAGTAGCCTCCGATGCCGGCGGTGAACGAACGCCCTGACATCGGATGCGAGTAGGCGACCCTTGCAGCCACAGCCGGTGTGCGCGACTCTTCGCCGGCGTCGGGAGCGCGATACCAAACATAGTTGTACCCGTTCGGCGGTTCGCCGGTCAGGGGATCGAGGACGCCTCCTTGCAGGCTCACGCTGGAGTGGTTCGAAAACTCGAAGCGGTGCTCGACCCGCAATTGCGGGGTCCATGACCAGAGGTTGCCGGAATAGGTGAGCGCGGGAACGATCAGCGACGCGAACGAACTGGGAGTTTGAGGTGAAATGAATAACTGGTCCTGGCCAGCAATGAGCGACGTGTCCTTCCAATCCAGACGCACAGCCGCGGTGCGCAGCCGGACCAGCCCGGAATTCACGCCGTTATAGGTGGCGGGAAATCCACCTCCGAAATCGAAGCTGACGTTGCCGCTGGAGCGTGCTCCGAAGATGTCCGGCCCGAAGACCTCGAAGCCGAGTATGGATTGCCGGAGCGTGCCCCCCACCGAGCCCGGAGAGTCCATGGGATCGGGTCTGAGGACCCATGTGGGAACGTCTTGATTGTCGGGATAACCACTGTTGCCGAACAAGTTGAAGAGGACAATACCTGAAAAACGCACACGATATTTCGAGGCGCTCTCCAGCTTGGTCTGGTACTGCTCATCGACTTTGCTGGAAAGCAGTTGCTCGTCTTCCTCGAGATGTTGCAAGCGCTGCTGCGGCGATTGCGCCGCGGAAGATGGGCTGGTTGACAGTTGGTCCTGGTCGGCAGAGCCGGCAGTGGACGCGGAATAGCTTTCGTCGCGCTGCGTGTGCAGTTCCTCGCGAAGCTTGGAGATCTCGGCACGGCTGGAGCTGGTCTCCTGCTGGAGTTGCAGCACCATCTCCTTCAATTCCCGCACCTGGGACTGTAGTTCGTTTAGAGAGGCGTTGACGCCGGATTCCGCCGTCTGTGGACTGGGTTGGGCCTGCCCGGCGCTCGTCATCCCGGCGGTTAACACAAATCCTACAACCAGCGCCTTGCCAAGAACTTGGGAGTATCTAAATTCCATGTCGCACCTCGGGCAACGATTTGAAGGGCCCTTCAAACCTGCGCGCTTTGTGGCTACATCGTTACATGCTGAAGTGGCGAGAGGCGTCTGCCGCCTGACCGTTTCCCATAGCGGCTTGATTGAGCGTCCGCAGAAGCACGATCTGCATCACCGTGCGGCCCGGCGCCGAGCTTTCCAGTTGCAAGGTGCCGCCATGGTCCTGAACGATCTTCTGCGCAATCGTCAGCCCCAGCCCCGTCCCGTTCTCCTTGCCGTAGCTAACGAACGGTTGGAACAGTTTGTCGCGGATGGAGGATTCTACTCCGGGACCGTCGTCGACGATGCGGATCACCAGGTCTTCTTCGTGATTGCTCACCGTGACTGCAACCTGGCTGCCGTAGCCTTGGGCTGCCTGGCAGGCATTGAGCAACATGTTGTAGAAGACACGCTCCATTTTCCGCGCGTCGAATTGCGCATTGTGCAGGCCGGCCGAATCAAAGCTTACCGCGATCTTCTGGAATTGGGGATGAGCGTGGACGAGTTCGATGGCGCGGCTGATGGTCCGCTCAATGGGAGCATCGGCGATGTTCATGGATTCGGCGGGCCGCGACAATTCCAGCAACGAGTCGATGAGATCGGTCAGCCGGTTGACCGCAATTCGAATCTCCAGGTACAACTCTTCGCGCTGTTGGGGATTGAGGTCCGCATCGGCCAGGAATTCGGCGTTCGCCAGCACGGCGGTGAGCGGATGACGCAGGTCGTGGGAAATGGAGCTCGCCATTCTGCCGATCGTGGCCAGCCGTTCGGCCCCCAGCAAACGGAGCTGGGCTTCCTGCAGAC
The DNA here is from genome assembly GCA_963798005.1 of uncultured Acidobacteriaceae bacterium. Classification (GTDB taxonomy): domain Bacteria; phylum Acidobacteriota; class Terriglobia; order Terriglobales; family Acidobacteriaceae; genus Bog-257. The sequence goes on from CAWCRZ010000014.1 coordinate 80,210, forward strand.
TTTCCCTCATGCCGGCGAACGCATGAGTCAGCTCGGCGACCTCCCCAGTTCCCTGGGCAACCAGGGGATAGCGAAAGTCTCCGCTTCCCAGGGCGCGCACGCCGTCCACCAGTTTCTCCAGCGGGCGCGTAAAGGTCCTTGCGATCAGGTAAACCAGCGCACTGCCGACAAAAACCGCGCCGAAGCCCACCGCCAGCAATAGACGGCTCAAGCGGTTCAGGAAGGCGGTCGCTTCGTCGTACGACTTCATCACGACAATGTTCACCGCCGGCGACGCACCGGGATCGAGCGCCAGCGAGGACGCAATGAACTTCTCCTTGCCCAGCCTCCAGTCGGCAGGACCCGGTGGAATATTTTGCGTTGCCACCAGCCCGCGCAACTGGTTGTTCTGTCCGGGGTTGAGCGTACTGACCACCACGTCTTGCCCGCAAACGATGGCCACCTGGCTGGCCGCAATCTGGCTGACCTCGCGCGCCACCGCGGCATTCATTTCGTCTCCCACCGCCACCACACCGAGCAGGGAATTGTCCGCGGGCCGTCCGAAATAGATCGGGGTCAGCACAATCTCGTAGAGATGTCCGTCAGCAAACCACCACTGCCGTGGTTCGTCCAGCGAGTTGCGATGCTGGAGGAACCGCTGCGCTTGCTCGCGTCCGATACCTGGAGCCTTGGTGTGAAAGCCGACAAACTGATTCGTGGAATCGATCAGAGCGAAGAGATCGCCGCCGGAAAGATGGAACATTTCAGCCGAAGCGTCTTGAATCGTTGGCGCATGACGCGAAGTCATCAGCGCCTTCAGGCTGGGAAGATTGGCCATCAGCCCGGCCGAGCGCTCCAGGGCCTCTTCACGCTGCCTTTGCACATTGCGGAAGGTTTCCACGGAGTTGGCAAGGTCGCTTCCCAACTCGCGCCTGACCTGGGTTTCCACCGTGCGCTGGACCATCAGTAGGGTAACAGCGGTCAGACCGGCGGAAGTCAGCAGCATGGCGATGAGGAACTTGGTCCGCAGCCGCAACTGACCCATCGCCGATCCCCTTTCCCGTTCCGAGTCACATGACAAACTTGTAGCCCGTGCCGTGTACTGTACGGAAATGCGCCGGATCCGCGGGATCTTTCTCCAACTTCTGGCGCAAACGAAGCATATGAGTATCGACGGTCCGCGTCGTGGGGTAGTTGTGGTAGCCCCACACCTCGTTGAGTAGTTCGGTGCGCGACACTACGCGGTCCTGATTGTTCAGGAAGAAGCGAAGCATCTTGAATTCCTGCGGAGTAAGCTGCACCAATTGTCCTTCACGATGCAACTCCATCCTGGAAAAATTTACTTCCACATCATCGAAGCTGAAGACCTCGGCCTTGTCGGCAGACTGGTTCAGACGCCGCAGTGCGGCCCGCACCCGCGCCAAAAGCTCGCGCGGGCTGAACGGCTTGGTCACATAGTCGTCCGCGCCCAGTTCCAGCAGCAGCACTTTGTCGAGCACATCGCTGGCGGCGCTCAGAACCAGGATAGGAACGTTGGACGCCTCGCGCTTGATCTCGCGGCAAATGTCCTGCCCCGACTTCCCGGGCAACCGTAAGTCAAGCACGACCACACGCGGTACCGTGGCGCGGAATGTTTCCATCGCGACCGTGCCATCGGGAGCTATGGTTACGTCGAACCCCGCCGACTCAAAGGTCCGGCGCAGGGCCCGCTGTACTGCCAGATCGTCTTCGATGACCAGAATTTTTTCCATAATGGTTCAATTGCAATTGCATCCGCAAATCCTGCTTTACAGCTAATACCGATTCAGATTGCCAGTCAACGGCGCCGTGACAATTCTGTGACAAATACGCAACAGAATTCCTTCTCTCGTTTGTGAGTTGTCAAGAAGTTTTGACAACTTAGTAACCATGCCAAGACAACTGCCTCGACGGTCCCCAGTAGATTGCAGAAAGCTTCTGGTGGCGGAGAGTCGAGTCGAAGCGCCGGGAGTTCAACTCACGAATCCAAAAAACGGATGGAGGAACGATGTTCAGCTCACAGAAATTTCGCTCGCAGAGCCGCCTGGTCTTCAGCGCGGTGGCTTTGCTGGTAACCATGGCGCTGTTTAGTCTGCCGGCCGCCGCCCAAAGAACTCAGCCCACAATTCTCACCTCCGACATTGGCGGTATCAGCGCCTTTACCGACGCGCACCTGGTTAATCCCTGGGGCATGGTTGCCTCTCCTGCGGGCCCGTGGTGGATCTCGGACAACGCAACCGGCCTTTCCACCCTGTACGACGGAACGGGCAAGCCCGGTGCGTTAGTCGTTACCGTCCCTCCTGGGAGCGGTTCTGGCACAGGCGTCCCCACGGGAATCGTCTTCAACGGCACATCGGACTTCAAAATCGGCGGCAGCTCGTCGGTCTTTATCTTCGCAACCGAAGACGGAACCATCTCCGGATGGGGCTCCGGCACCAGCGCTACGATTGCTGTCAACAACAGCGGCAGCGGAAACGCCGTTTACAAGGGATTGGCCCTCGGATCCGCCGGCGGCAACAACTACCTTTACGTGGCCAACTTCCGCAACGCTTCGGTGGATGTTTTCGACAAGAACTATGCACCCTTTTCGTTCGGTGGCAGTTCCTTCGTTGACAGCACGATTCCTGCCGGATACGCGCCGTTCAACGTGGCGAACATCGGCAACGGGCAGTTGGCTGTTGCTTACGCCTTGCAGGATTCCGCCAAACACGATGAAGTGCCCGGCATTGGAAAGGGCTACATCACAGTGTTTGATACGTCGGGCAATGTGGTCTACCGTCTACAGCACGTGCTTTATGACAACGCTCCTTGGGCCATGGCAGTTGCCCCTCAAGGCTTCGGAGGCTACGGCGGAGATTTGCTGGTCGGGATGTTCGGTAGCGGGGCGGTAGCGGTGTACAGCCCCACGGGTAGCTTTCTCGGAGTGCTCTTCGATCCGGCTAGCCTGAACCTCAGCGTCAATGGATTGTGGGGACTGGGGTTTGGCAATGGCTCCGGTTCCGGCTCCAAGACCACCTTGTACTTCGTCGCGGGCAGCTTCGACGAAGCGCATGGCACCTTCGGAACGCTTATGCCGATTAATGGCCCTGGCGGCAATGGCAAGACAGAGGTAAACGTCCTGAAGAAATGGTAAGCCACCAGCCATGGATCGAAAATCGATCGAGGAGGGCCATTGGGCCCTCCTTTTTTGGAAGCGCAATCGGACCCGAAGTCCTCTATCATGTCGCACGTTCCCACGTTGACGATCTGCGCACGCGTTTCGTGCAGGCAGCGCAGCGAGTGAGAACTCTGGCTGAGCGAACCGTTCTACTTTCCAACCCGCTCGCAAGCGCGCAGCAGGGCGCTCGCCTTGCTCATGCACTCCTGATACTCGCTCTCGGGATCGGAGTCGGCGACAATGCCCGCGCCCGCCTGCACGTACGCGCGGCCGCGATGCAGGACCATGGTGCGAATAGCAATGCACGAATCCAGGTTGCCGGCATAATCGGCATAGAGGATCGAGCCGCCATAAATCCCGCGTCGCACCGGCTCCAACTCCTCGATGATCTCCATCGCCCGCACTTTGGGCGCTCCACTCAGCGTGCCGGCGGGAAAGCACGCCACCAGAGTGTCGAGCGCGTCAAGTTCCTCGCGCAAGTGTCCCTCCAGCGCCGAAACCAGGTGCATGACGTGCGAATACTTCTCCACGTACATCAGGTCGCGCACCTTGACCGTGCCATATTCGCTCACCCGCCCAAGATCGTTGCGGCCCAGGTCAACCAGCATGACGTGCTCGGCCCGCTCTTTCTCGTCACTGCGCAACTCGGCGGTCAAGCGCTCGTCGTCGGCTGCAGTGGCGCCGCGCTTGCGCGTCCCGGCGATGGGCCGGTAGTCAAGCTTTCGTCCGGAGACCCGCACCAGCATCTCGGGTGACGCGCCCACCACGTGCAGGTCGTCAAGCTTCAGGAAGAACATGTAGGGAGACGGATTCACGGTGCGCAGCGCGCGATAAATCTGGAACGGCTCGGCCGGCGGATTGAAGTCCAGCCGCTGCGATAACACGACCTGGAAGATGTCGCCGGCAGCGATGTATTCCTTTGCCGTGCGCACGCTTTCCAGAAATCGATCATGCGACGTGCTGGTGTGCACCTTAATCGTCGGTTTTTTGTCGGAAGCCGACCAGTGGACGTGCTGGGCGCGGATTCCGCGGGCCAACTTGTGCTCGATGGCGGCGATGTCGGCGAGAGCGCGATCGTAGGCCTTACGCGGCGACTCCGATCTAACGTCAGCGGCGGCAATGATGTGCACTTGATGCCGTAGGTGGTCGAAGGCCAGCAGCCGGTCGTAGAACGTGAAGACACAATCCGGCAATCCCAAATCATCATTTGCATGCTCGGGCAGCCGCTCGAATTGCCGCACCATGTCATAGGCAAAGTATCCGACTCCGCCGGAGGTGAACGGCGGCAGCTCCAGCAGCGCCGCGGGTTTGTATTGCCGCAAGCAGGTGCGCAGCAGTTCGACCACGCTGCCCTGGCGTCGCTCCACCGACGGGCCCTGCCGCACGGTGAGTTCTTTACCGCGCGCCGTCACCACCATTCGGGGCTGCGCTCCGAGGAAGGTGTAGCGGCCAATCTTTTCCCCGCCTTCCACCGATTCCAACAGGAAGGCGTATTTCTGCTTGGCGGCCAGACTCAGGAACGCGCCGACGGGCGTCAGTAAATCCGAGCTCAGCGTCTTCGCCACCGGGACCAGAGTGAAGTCGCGGCTGAGTTGGAGGAAGCTTTTGTAGTCGGGAGTCAGCATGGAGTTTCTGCGGCGGGTCGCCACGCTAAAAGGCGATTATACGGGAGGGAACAAGCATACTTACTTGCGTGGCGCGCATCCGGCTGCATATACTTTGAGGGTTTGCCCGCCCAACCTTTGGACGCGCATCCGCAGCAGCGTCCACCGAGTCGTGCTGCAAGACGCCCACGACCGGTGCCCCGAGCACGCGCTACGGTTGCGCGTAGCGAATTGGATAATTCGGAGAATTTATGGTCACCACAACTCACTCGCTCGAACAGGAAAGCAACCCCTGGGAACAACAGGCTGCCCGCTTCAACCTGGCAGCCGAAAAGCTTAAACTCGAAGCTGGCCTCTGGCGGGTGCTGCGCCAGCCCAACCGCGAAATCATCGTCCACATCCCCGTCATGATGGACAATGGGCAACTGGAAGTGTTCACCGGCTATCGCGTGCAGCACTCGATTGCCCGAGGTCCCGCCAAGGGCGGAGTGCGCTACTCGCCCGACGTCACGCTGGATGAAGTGCGCGCCCTGGCCAGTTGGATGACGTGGAAATGCGCAGTGGTCAACATCCCCTTCGGCGGCGCCAAGGGCGGCATTATTTGCGACCCCAAAAATATGTCGCGCGGCGAGCTGGAACGCATGACCCGCCGCTATACATCCGAATTGATCGAGTTCATCGGACCGGAAAAGGATGTACCTGCGCCCGACGTCAACACCAACGAGCAAACCATGGCATGGATGATGGACACCTACTCCATGCACATGCGTCAGACGGTCACCGCCGTAGTCACCGGCAAGCCGTTGAACATGGGCGGCTCGCGTGGCCGGCGTGAAGCGACCGGCCGCGGCGTGATGATCATTTGCGATGAGTCCATCAAGCACCTCAAGATGGCCCGCGAAACGACCCGCGTCATCATTCAGGGATTTGGCAACGTCGGCTCCAACGCGGCGCTGCTCATGCATCAGGCCGGCTACAAAGTAGTTGGCATCGGCGAATGGGACGGCGGACTGTACAACAGCAAAGGCATCGACATCCAGGCGCTGTGGGATTACCGGCAAAAGGAAGGCCACATCCACGGCTTCAAAGGCGCGGAGCGCGCGGCTACCGAAGATCTGCTGGTCACCGATTGCGAGATCCTGGTGCCCGCCGCTACCGAGAGCGTCATCACCTCGGCCAATGCGGACCAGGTTAAAGCCAGGATACTGGTCGAAGGCGCCAACGGTCCCACCACGGCCGCGGCCGACGACATTCTCGCCGACAAACACGTGTTCGTCATGCCCGACATTCTGGCCAATGCCGGCGGTGTTACTGCCTCCTATTTCGAGTGGGTGCAGGACCGGCAGGGCTATTTCTGGAAGGAGTCGGTGGTCAACGAGCAATTGAAGGACATCATGGTGTCGTCGTTCGAGGATGTTGTCCGCTACGCCGAAACCCATCACGTCAACAACCGCATTGCCGCTTACATGCTGGCCATCGACCGCGTGGCCTACACCATAAGGCAGCGCGGGATTTACGCCTGATTTCGTTCGCGTGAAATGAAGCAGGGCGACCGGATCGGTCGCCCTGTTTTTGATCCGGGGCTCTGTTACTTGTGCGACGCACCTGAGCCTGAGCCGTGACTGGCGCTCGCACCGTGCGCGTTCCCCATTGCTCCTCTCCCCGTCTCTCCACCATAACTTGCACCGGCGCCCGGCGAACTCCCCACGGCGCCGTAGCCTGACGAGAGCGAAGGTGACGCAGAGGACGCGCGGGAGTATGCCGCCGGAGGAGCGAATACATGCGCCGCCGATGGGCTGTGCGCGGTATTGGTGGCGAACACCCCATGGCTCGCAGCCCGCTCGTTCCGCGAATTCGGCAGGACCAAATTGTTTGTCGCAACACGGGGACCGACGAAACGGCCCGGGATCACGCTGGAGAAATTCGGCGGGATGCGTCCACCGGGAACATAAGCCGGCGCCCCAGCGGCCTTGCCGACGAGAATTGTTGGTTGCGGAGAGTTACCGCCCGACGCCACCGGAGCGGATACAGGCTGCCAATTCGCCGGCGGCTTTACAACCACCGGAGTGCTCTGAAAACCGCTGGAATACCATGGACCGCCGTAACTGCCTGGAATCCAAGCCCATCCCACGCCACCATTGAGGAAGGCCCATGACCCGTAGTGATAAGGCAGCCATCCCCAAGGATAGGCGGACGCCCAGGAGTATCCGAGGCCGGGAGCAAATGTCCACGCTCCGTTCATGTACGGGTTCCATCCCATCATGGAGTTGGCGAAACCGTAGGGCTGCCAGACGTATCCATAAGCCGGAGCGTAGAAGTATTCGCCGTAATAGTTGAGGTCCTGAAGGCCGTATCCGGAGTGCGGGCCACCATAACCTGAATTGTGTGCGTAGGCATCGGTATAGGCCTGGCGCTCCTTGTTCCACGTGTCCACCGGAATCGCGGCCGTGCCGTGGGCCACTTTGTACTCTGAGGGTTGCTGCGGATCGACGGTCAAGGTCTCATTCTTCTTGACATTCACCATCTGGGGTTGGTCCTCCAGTTGGACCTCGCCCTTCAATACCGCAAGCTGCAGCTCGTCCGGACCGGCGCTGATTCGCGCTGAACTATCGCGCCGCACGAGGAAGGTATTCCCATCTGCGACTGCACGGTAAACGTCGCCGCCCTTGGAGTGCACATTGAAAAAGACAACTCCCTTGACGACTTCGACCTCATTTACTTTGGCGCCGGCATCGTTCATAGATAGCTGCCGGAACCGCACTTCGGAATTCCCCGCCAGACGCAGAGCACTCTGGTCCTCGAACTCGATTTCGGCCAGACCATCGCTGCGGGTAAGGATGCGCGTGCCTTCCACGATGGGCGTGTTCAGGACCGCGTGGTTCAAGTCCTGGTCCCCGTGGGCCATCTGCACCTGCCCATCGATGTAGCTGAGGCGGACGATGCGTACGTGCGACTGAGCTTGTACGCATACTGACATGCCAGCCAGCAAAAAAACCGCCAATACCGGTAATGCAAACCCCATTCGCCGTGACATAAATTGCACTCCCTTGACCTGTGACCTGAGCGTTGTTTCGCAACCTGAGAGGGGATCGGCGTATCTCGGGTCCGTGCTCCTCGAGGCCTTCTCTGTTACTACCTATTAGAACACCCTTCCGCGGCGAAGTTGCCGAAAAATACATGCGTAATTTGTAAATTCGTGGGCAGAGGACCTTGGCAAGGTACTGCCTGACCGGCCACCTAAGCTCCTCGTCAGGGACGAATAGCGCTTTCCGGCGCCGCGTCGACGGCAGTAACGGTTTTGAGCAAGTGTTGCGCGCTTTGCTGGGAGATATGCATCAGGTTCGGATCGTTGGCGATTTTGCGCAAAATAGGCTCAATGGCACTTAGTTCTTCGACCTGATGGCCGGCTTGCAGACCTTCCAGTTCCCGCAGCCGCTGGTCCATGCCGAGCTTGTCAAAACGGTACTGCCAAGCCAGTTTGCGACCGTAGTCGAGCGTAGTTGCCAACCCCAAAAAAATCTGGGTCAATTGCTGCACGTCAGGGTTCTGCGAGTAGTTATAGGTGCTGGAGCCCTCGACTTGAGGCGACTTGTACATCAGGGTCTTGGATCCGGTTTGAGCAATATGCTTGAGATGGGAATCGAAATCGCCCCGGAAGTAATTCAACTTCCGGGCCGCGTCGAAGACCTTCTGCCGATTGGCCTCCGACATGGTGAAGTCTTCCTCTACCGGATCGGTGTCTCCGCCCTCGGAAGGGTTTGGGGTTCCCTCGAAATGGGTCTTTCCGTCGGTCTGCACTTGGATGGAATAACTCTGCCAGGGTAATCCTTCGCTCCAATAAAACTTGAACCAGACCGACGCCGGTTCGGCTGTCGGCGCTGCGGCCGGTTGCGCGGAAGCGGATGAAGCCGGCAAGAACAACAGAAGCACGGCCAAGACAAAACCGATTCTCATTCCGTCCAGAATTCTATCCGATTCGCGGCCTTCGTCCGATGACCTGCGAAGCCTCAGAGCCGATGTCCGATTCATTTTCGACGTTGGATGGCGAGTGGATGTCCTGGTAAACCTCCACTCCTGCGCTTTACCTGTTTTCAATAATTTAGACATCATTTATGTCGCAAGCATTACATTCTAAACGACTTGCATCTAGTGTATTGATTACATTAGGTTTATTATGCAATTCTGGCCGATTTCCCTCTCTTTATATCATACAAGTATGTAAAGTATGACACATACAAGTATGTACAGTATGACATTCGGAGAAGCCGCAGAGCGGCGGCACGAGCGCTTCGTACCACCATCGCAAGGGAAGGACAGTTCTTGCTACCATCCCGACCGAAGGACAGTTCTCACGCAAGCACTTGAGCCCGGAGATCCCATCCAAGCCCCGGCTGCGCGGCTGGTTCGAGGCGACCTTGGGGGGCATTTTGTTCCACCGTGTTGTTTGACCTGAGCTACGGCACCGGTGCAGAGGCGCGACCCTTCAACGCGCGTTGGCCTGCTGCCGCCGCAGGGTTCCGGCGGTGTGCAGGTGGCAGATGGCGATGGCCAGCGCGTCGGCCGCGTCCGGAGGCTCGGGCGGAGCCGGCATCTCGAGCAACCGCGCCACCATCATCTGGACCTGCGATTTCTCGGCCCGCCCGTAACCCACGACGGCCGACTTGATGGACAGGGGCGAATACGCGACCACGCCGAGGCCAGCCTGGGCTGCCACCAGCATCGCAACCCCGCGGACATGCCCCAGCTTCAGCGCCGATTTGACGTTCACGGCGTAGAACACGTCTTCGATGGCTACCTCCTCCGGCGAGTAGGATAAGATGATCTCTTGCAAGCCCTCGCAGATTCTCTTCAGCCGGAGTTCGAGCGCGTCGCGCGCGGAAAGCCGGATAGCGCCGCTGCAAAGGTGATGCAACAGGCCGGTGGCGTCCTGTTCGACGACTCCGTAGCCGGTGTATTCGCCACCGCAATCGATTCCCAGTACCCGCACAGCCGCGAGTGTAGCAGGAGCCACTCGCGGGCCGCCAATGGATTTTCGCCTGGTCGCTCTTCGCATCCCTGAAGGTCGGCGGAGCCATTTGTCATTCGAGCCGGTTCTGGGTCACCACCAAAGTGGAGATGAAAATCCTGCCCTGATGAAACTGTCCGCATGTGGAAAAACTGTCTTAAAAAAACGTCAATCAGTAGTTTTCTTAGTTTGAAAAAGAGGCCAAATCATGCATTCTATGTATACCGTTCCTTCCCTGAGAACGGGTCGCGCCGATTTCCTCCTATGACGACGTTGAAAAAAGCAGCGCTTGCCGGATTGTTGGCGGTTCTCTGGGGCCTGAGCGGCACGCCCCAGGCGCGTGCACAGAGTCTCGCCGAAATTCCCGGGGGCGGAGAACCGGCGTCGTATCCGAGCCGGTCAGCCAGCCATGCTGGTAACTCTCTATCGGGAACAGGTGCTGCCAACTCGGCTTCCGGCGGAATCGCCGTCGCTACGCCTTCCCAGAAAGATAAAGGGATCGACTGGCGCGGGGTGTTTGCAGGTTCGCTGGCGTTTCTGGCCGTCGAACACACTTTCCGCATTGCCACTGAGCAGGGGACCCGGGAGGGACTCCAGCAGCCGTTCTTTCCCGGATATTTCGATTCGGCCGAAAACCTCCACGGATGGGCGGACGGCGACCCGTTTTTGGTCAATTATGTTGGCCATCCCATGCAAGGTGCGGTGTCGGGATTCATCTGGCAACATAATGACCGCGCTTATCGCACGGTGGAGTTCGGCAAGAACAGCCGCTACTGGAAGAGTAAGCTCCGCAGCGCGGCCTTCGCTTACATTTACAGCGTGCAATTCGAGATTGGGCCCATCAGCGAGGCGTCTCTGGGCCACATTCAGGCGCTGTATCCGCAGCAGGGCTTCGTGGACCACGTTGTTACTCCGACGGTTGGTATGGGATGGACCATCGCCGAAGACTCCATCGACCGCTACGTCATACGTGCGATCGAAGCTCATACCGCGAACCCTTACTTTCGCCTGTTTGCCCGCGGCGCACTGAACCCCTCGCGCTCCATGGCCAACGTATTGACCGGCGAACTGCCCTGGCATCGCGACGACAGGCCGGGCGTGTTCAAGCCCTATCCAGAGGCCGCCGCGGTAAAGAGCTTTATGGAGCAAGCCAGCGCGAAGGTCCCGGTGAATCCTCCGCCCGGCGTTGCGCCCTTTGAGTTCACTGTCGAGCCTACCTTCAGGCAGTATTTCGGTAACGGCGCCAAGGGGTCATGCGCGGGCGGCGGGAGCTCAGTTGGGTTTCGGATTGCTTCCGAGTGGCAGATCGTAGGCGTGGTCGGCGGTTGCAAGATACTGGATCTTCCAACCAATCTAACCGGAGATTCGCTCACCTACATGATCGGTCCACGGTGGACGCCGATAACTTCCGGGCGCTGGAACACGCACGCGCAGTTGCTGGTCGGCGGTAACAAGCTCAGCCAGGAACGGCTTTATCCGGAAGAGAGGGCCGCTGTGATTGCGGAAATCTACCCGAAGAAACTTGGCAATGCCCAACATTCGCTCTACACCCAGGATTGGGACACCAACGGCTTCGCTGTTGCCATGGGAGGCGGAGTGGACTACAAGATCAACAATGCCCTCGCTTTTCGAGTCGCTAGCCTCGATTACTCACACTCCTGGAACAACGATCTGAACGGGGTCAACTACTCCAACGGGCTTCAGTTCACCACCGGTCTTGTCCTGCGCATGGGGACATGGTAACTGCACAGTTTTAGTTAGAGCAATTCCAGAGTTGCTGTATCCGGCTGGTACGGGTAGAGCGGGCCTTCAGGCCCGCGTCCCCAGGGTTAGTACAATTGCTGGCTTCAGCCGCTGAGGTCAACGACCTCAGCGGTTGAAGTATTTTCTTCCCGGCACACGAACGCGGCGCTAAAGCGCCGCTCTACCCGTGCTCGGAGCATACAGTTACTTTGGGACAGGTTCAGGGTTCAGCACTCAGGATTCAGGAGACGGTCAGGAGTGAAGGGTCGCTTGACTGAAGCCGCGGCTGCGCTTACTTTGCCAATGCATGTCCGAAACCCGCATCGTCACCTTCACGACTGACTTCGGCCTGAGCGATCCGTTCGTGGGCATCTTGCATGGCGTGGTGCTGAACCTACATGCTGAGACCGCCATCGTTGACATCTCGCATGCCGTAACTTCCTACGACGTGTTGGATGGCGCATGGACCATTGCGCAAGCTTATTGCTTCTTTCCGCCGGGCACGGTGCATGTGGTGGTGGTGGATCCGGGCGTGGGGAGCGCGCGCCGTCCTATCCTTGCGGAAACCGAGGACTACGTTTTCGTGGCGCCCGACAATGGCGTGCTCTCGCTGGTGGAGGCGAAAGAGCCGAAGTTCAGCGTGCGCCACATTACCGCCGATCGCTATTTTCGTCAGCCGGTGAGCCAGACCTTTCACGGCCGCGACATCTTTGCCCCGGTCGCGGGATGGCTGAGCAATGGCATCTCGCCGTCCGAATTTGGCCCGGAGGTTTCCGATTACGTACGGGTGCCGCTGCCCGCGGTGGAACGGATTGGCGACAACAGCTTGCGCGGAGTGGTGATCAAGGTGGACAAGTTCGGCAACCTGATCACCAACATCAGCGCCCAGGAAGCGCCCGCGCTGTTCGGGAGATCGGCTCCCGCGGTCAGCATCCTGATTTGCGAAACCATGGTTCGCCTGCGCCATTCCTATGCCGAGGGTGAGGAAGGCGAGATCTTCGCCATCGCCGGCAGCTCGGGGTATTTGGAAATTGCGGCCCGGCAAGAGTCGGCGGCAGAGAAGCTGGGAGCGGGTGTGGGGACGCCGGTGGGGCTGGTGCTCGCCAGAAAGGCGAAGATCGTCGGAGATCTTATCGCGCCTGCTACCCCGATTGAGGATTGGGACACGCTTAAGTGATTTCGGCCCGCTACTCACGGGTTCTTCGGCTTCACGCGCGCGTAGCGCTCCATCTTGCCCGTCCACTTGAGGAAGCGCAGCAGCTCGGCGCGCTCGCGCCAGGAGAAACCAAAGAACTCCAGGAAGCCGATGCTTTGCATCTTAATACCGGTATAGGTTTCAATTCGCCAGAGCAGATAGGGACTGCGCCACGGCGTGAGGCGGTGGCCGCGTGTGGCGTTCCACAGAAAGCGCAGGATATAGCGCATGGTCGGAACCAGTATATCGGCAGCAGTCGGCGCGCGGAGGCGCCTTTGACCCTCGCGCTCCGACAGGAAACGAACCGGGCCCCGCAGTGAAACCCTCAACCAAGAACAAGCCGGAAGCTGCGGTGCGTGCGATGTACCGCAAGCTGGCGGCTGCCTGGGGACCGCAGCATTGGTGGCCGGCGGAAACTCCCTTCGAAGTTGTTGTGGGCGCCATCCTTACCCAGAACACGTCGTGGACTAATGTTGAACGCGCCCTGGCCAGCTTGCGGGTGGCGGGAAAGCTGAGCGTGGCGGGTATTCGCGAATTGCCGCAACCCAAGCTGGAGCAACTCATTCGCTCTTCGGGATACTTCCGGCAAAAGGCGCAACGGCTGAAAAACTTCGTCGCATTTCTCGACGCGAACTATGACGGTTCGCTGGAGCAAATGTTGGCCACTCCGACTGAGTCACTGCGGGTGGCGTTGCTGGCGCTGAAAGGAGTTGGGCCCGAAACCGCCGATTCCATCCTGCTTTACGGCGGCGGTCACGCGATCTTTGTCGTGGATGCCTACACTCGCCGGATTTTGCAGCGACACCAGACGATACCCGCGAACGCGAAGTACGACGACATCAGGCTACTGGTAGAGCGGGCGCTGCGGGCAGAAAAAACGCTTTCACCGCTGCCGGCCGATCTGCAAGTTAGCTCCCGACCGAAAGCCCATTCACCTTCCAGGATGAGCCGGGCCGAACGTAGTCTGTTATCACAGGTTTACAACGAAATGCATGGGTTGCTGGTACAAGCTGGAAAACATTATTGCCATAAGAGCGAGCCAAACTGTGCAGCCTGCCCACTGGGTTCGATGTTGAAGAAGCCGGAATGCATATAGGATCCAGGCTAACGGCCTACATCGAGTCGATTATTTGTTCAGTAGATCGTCTCAGCTCAGATAACTATTCCCCTATTTATTTCCGACTAACCAGTTGCGAATTGTTGCTTTCATAATTTAACAAGGAAAACTTCATAGTGTGATGGCCATCACATCAAATCCAGGATACAACTGCTAGTCATAGTACAGAAGTATCTCGCGCCCCTTCCCCGGCGCGGGCGTCGCCCAGTGAAGTTACCGCGCAAGCGGAATGGTTGAAGGCTTGGTCATATGCGGCTCGAATATTGGAAGGCGACACTCACTCAGATCCTGTAGGTTAGGTAATAGTAACGCCGGAAGGCAGCCTGGATTTTTGCATTACTTCGTCGCTGCGAATTCCGGATCGGCGCCAGGATTGACGTTCGCAGGGACACGTACAGAAGCACCACTGTTTCACGGTCTGGCCGGATGCTGCTGTTCTTCATTGTCGCGCTCGCGCTTTTGTTTGCGCTGGGAGCAAGCCTTGTATTGCTTCTGAGATCTTCTCGCCATCACGCCCGCCTGTATCAGGAACTTTCCCGTGAGGTTGAGCGGCTACGCCGGGCGGAAGAACGCCACAAGCTGATATTCTCCGCCAACCCCTATCCCATGTGGATTTATGACTGCGAGACACTGCGGTTTCTGGAGGTCAACGAGGCGGCGGTAAAAGCCTACGGTTTTTCGCGGGAGGAATTTCTGGCGATGACCCTGCTGGATATCCGGCCGCCAGAGGAGGCCTCCGCGTTAAGGGAGACGGTGAGCGGGCGCCAAGCCGGACTCGCCAATCCAGGAATCTGGCGCCATCGGCGCAAGGACGGCAGTCTCTTGTTCGTCGAGGTCATTGCTTTCACGTTCGACGAGAACGGACGTAAGCAGGAGCTGGTACTCTCCCGCGACGTTACTCGAAGCCGGGCGGTCGAAGCGGCGCTCCAGCAGTCCCAAACTGCCTTGCAATCGCTGCTGGACAATGCGCCCTTGGGCATCTGCCGCAGCTCTCTCGAAGGAGATCGCATCGAGGCCATGAACTCGACGCTCGGCGAAATGCTGGGTGGTTACACGCAGGACGAAGCTTTGGAGCTAAAGGTTTCCAAACAGGTGTGGGCCGACTCCCGAGAGCGCGGCCGGATTATCGAGATCCTGCGTCGCAACCTGACGATTAAGGGTTTTGAGACCAACTTCCTGCGGCGGGGTGGCAGCACCATACCAGTGCGCATTTCCGGATCCGTCGTCCGGGGGGCGGATGGCGACGAGCACTTTGAAGGCTACGTCGAGAACATGACGGAACAGAGCACGCTGGAGCGGCAGGTCCGGCAAGTGCAAAAGCTGGAGGCGGTGGGCAGGTTGGCCGGAGGGATGGCCCACGATTTCAACAACGTCCTGGTGGTCATCAAGCTGTCCACCGAAATGATGCTTCGCCAGATCACGCCCGACAGCCCGCTGAGTAAACCCCTTCTCCAGGTCTCCAATGCGGCCGATCGTGCGGCCGCGCTGACGAGGCAGATGCTGGCCTTCGGGCGGCAGCAGATCATGCAGACGCGCATCATCAATTTGAATTCCGTGGTCAGCGAAACCTCGCACATGCTGCGCCGGGTGATTGGTGAAGACATCAAATTGGTTACCAAGCTCTCCGCCAGCGTAGACAACTCGCGTCTCGATCCCGACCAGGTGTCGCAGGTCATCCTTAACCTTGCGGTCAACGCTCGCGACGCCATGCCGGCGGGGGGCACGCTCCATATCGAAACCGCCAGTGTGGAACTGGATGACGTGTACACCAAGGCGCACCCTCCGGTGCAGCCGGGACGCTACGTGATGATGGCGGTCAGCGACACCGGTACCGGCATCGACAAGTCGATCCTGCCGCGCATCTTCGATCCCTTTTTCACCACCAAGGAAGTGGGCAAGGGTACGGGCCTGGGGCTTTCCATCGTTTACGGAATCGTCAAGCAAAGCGGTGGCTATATCTGGGTGTACAGCGAATCTGGCCACGGAACCACGTTCAAACTGTACTTTCCCACCACGGCGGCGGCCCTGGAAACTCCGGTGTCGCCCAGCGAGCTGAGCTTTCAGCCCTCCGGGCGCACGGTGTTGGTGGTGGAAGATGAAGCCATGATTCGCAGCAATGTCCGCGAGTGTTTGCAGCAACTGGGCTACCAGGTGCTGGAAGCCGAGAGTGGGGAAGTGGCGCTAGGCCTGTGCAGAGAACATCTTGGGGAAAATCGACCTGGTGCTTGCCGACCTGGTGATGCCGGGCATGAGCGGTTACGAGTTGGGGGGCGAGCTTGCCCGGCGGTATCCGGGAATGAAGATGCTTTTCATGTCTGGCTACACCGAAGATAGTGCGGCCCGGCGCGAGATCCTGCTGCGTGGCAGCGCCTTTCTACAGAAGCCATTCAGTGTGGGCGACCTCTCCACCGCCGTGCAACAAGCCCTGGTCTTTTTCGGCCATCACGCAATAACCTGGAGGACCGCGCAGCGAAGGGACTGTCCAATTGTTTTCTGTCTCGGTGCCGCGGTGGGGGAAACATCCGAGGGCTCCCTCCGTTAAAATCGGCCCGCTGTAGTAAGCTTGTTTAGAGCTGTAATGGCCGCGGAAAAAGTTCTAATTGTTGACGACGAGAAGCTGGTTCGTTGGTCTCTCCGGCAGAAGTGCGAAGAGTGGGGCTATCACGTTCTGGAGGCTGACAACGGCGTGGCTGCGCTGCGCGTGGCCCAACACGAGACGCCTGATCTCGTGCTTCTCGACGTGCGCCTGCCCGACTCCAATGGCATCGAACTTCTGGAGCAACTGAAGAAGAGTGGCGATGCGCGGGCCGTCATCATGATTACGGCTGATCCGCAACTGGAAGACGTGAAGACGGCGCTTAAACTAGGCGCCTACGACTTCGTGGGCAAGCCGCTGGACTTCGACGAGCTGGCGGTCACGGTCAAGAACGCGCTGGAGACCACGCGCTTGCGCTCGGAGGTCGAGTCGCTGCGCGGCGAGGTGCGCCGCCGCACCGGATACCACAACGTCGTTGGCGTGTCGCAAAAGATGGCAGAACTGCTGGCGTTCGTGCACAAGATCGCCACCAGCGAAGCCACCACAATTCTGGTCCAGGGCGAAAGCGGTACCGGCAAGGACCTCATTGCCAAAGCCATCCATTACCAGAGCCGGCGGCAGGACAAGCCTTTCGTTGCCATCAACTGCTCGGCGATTCCTGAGACGCTGATGGAGGCCGAGCTTTTCGGCCACGAGCGGGGCGCGTTCACCGACGCCAAGACCATGAAGAAAGGCCTGTTTGAGATGGCCGACGGCGGCACGCTGTTCCTCGACGAGATTGGGAGAGCTTTCGCCGCTGCTACAGGCAAAACTGCTGCGTGTACTGGAAGACCAGGTGATCCGCCGGGTGGGCGGGGTCCGCGATATGCAGGTGGATGTGCGCGTGATCGCGGCCTCGAACCGCGACCTGGGAGCGGGCTGTGAAGGACAACGCGTTCCGCCAGGACCTCTACTACCGGCTGGCCATCATTTCGATTTTTCTGCCGCCTCTGCGCGAGCGCAAGGAAGACGTGTTGCCGCTGGTGGATTACTTTATCGGCCGCTACAACCGTAAGTTCCGCAAGAACGTGAAGGGCATCACCGACGACACCCGTAAGCTGATGCTCAAGTACGACTGGCCAGGCAACGTTCGCGAGCTGAAGAACGCCGTCGAGCGCTCCATGATCCTGGAAGAATCCGCGATGCTCAATGCCGAGTATCTGCCGTTCGCGGTGGCGCAACAGAAGTCGGCCTTCACCGCCTTTGAGCTGTCCTCGGGGAACAACGGCGGTAGCACTCCCGCCGCCAGGCAGTTGCCCGACGGCCGTAGCCTGCCGCCATTGCATATTCCGGAGGGGGGCACGTCGCTGGAAGAGGTCGAGCGCGAGTTGGTGGACATCGCCATGGGGCAGGCCAATGGAAACCAGACCCACGCTGCCCGGCTGCTCGACATGAGCCGCGACGCGCTTCGCTACAAGCTGAAAAAGTTCGGGCTCATCCACGCCGAAGAAGACGAGCCTTCGACCGCCGCGTCGTAGAATAAGTGTGCAACTGGCGCCCGCTGTTGGGCTTCTATCTAACTGAGTAAACGAATTCAGTCAATCCAGAACCCAGCGTCCGACCACGGACAGAGGAGCAGCCCATGAAAAAGCTTGCCATCGTCGTCGTCGCCCTCGTTCTCATCGTTGTCGGCGTTCTCCTCGCGCTTCCCCACCTGATTGACGTCAACCAGTACCGCGGACAAATACAGTCCCAGTCTGCAGCAGCGGCTGAATCGTCCGGTACAGTTGGGAGCTATGTCGCTGGGGGTCTTTCCGCTTCGCGTAGAGGTCAATAACGTCATCATCGGAGACGACCCCAGCTTTGGCAGCAAGGTGCCTTTC
This sequence comes from uncultured Acidobacteriaceae bacterium, assembly GCA_963798005.1. GTDB lineage: Bacteria > Acidobacteriota > Terriglobia > Terriglobales > Acidobacteriaceae > Bog-257. The sequence goes on from CAWCRZ010000014.1 coordinate 98,426, forward strand.
GCCCAGGTCAGCGAACTAGACGTGAGTATTGCGCTGTTACCCCTGCTGGCCAAGAACATCCAGGTGGACAGCCTGGAGCTGAAACAGGCCAAGATCGAGATTATCCGCAACGCGCAGGGCGTATGGAACTTCTCGACGGCGGGCAATGCTCCGCCGCCCGCGCAGCCAGCACCCAGTCAACCGCAAGCCCCAGCCAAGCAGGCCCCGGCGCAGACCGCGCCACCCACGTCGGGAGGCTTCTCGCTGGCTGAACTGAAAGTCACCGACAGCCAGATTGCCATCACCGACTATCTGAAGCATCAGTCGCGGGCGGTTTACGATCACATCGATGTGACGCTGCGAGACTACGCGCCCGGCAAGCCCTTCACGCTTGACGCCGCCGCGCACTTGCCGGGCGGCGGCGCGCAGACCCTGCAACTCAGCGGCGAGGGAGGGCCGGTCAATAATACCGACTTCGCCAGTACGCCGTTCAAAGGCAAGGTGAAGTTGAAGGAAGTCTCGATCTCGGGCCTACAGAAGTTCCTGAATGCGTCGGCGCTCGAGGGTACGGACGCGGTCCTCTCGGGGTTCGGCCGATCTGGCCAACTCCAGCGGCAAAATGGCGGCCAACGGTTCGTTGAAGCTGGAGAACGCTGTGATTCATGGCGTGGCGGCTGGCTATCCCGTCGCCGCCGATTTCGACCTGAGCGACGACCTGAACGGCGACGTGCTGCAGATCAAGCAAGGCGCGCTCAAACTAGGCTCGACCCCGCTCTCGATCAGCGGGATGATCAACTCGCACGCCAGTACGTCCGTGGTTGACGTTAACCTGAAAGCGTCAGACGCCTCGATTCAGGAAGTGGCGCGACTCGCCGCGGCCTTCGGCGTGGCCTTCAGCCCGAATACCAGGATCGCCGGCCAGTTGAGCGCGGACGTTCACGCCCAGGGTCCGACCGACCACTTAGC
>CAWCRZ010000015.1:0-65923 GCA_963798005.1 uncultured Acidobacteriaceae bacterium
CGCGGTCTGGCAGTGTCCGATCTGCGGTAGCCCCATGCACGTTGTGGAGTTGCTAACCGCCGCCCACATGCAGCAAGAACAAGGACACCAGGTCTATATCCTTGATAGCTCCTAACCAGGCGGTCCCTTTGACGAGAAGCATGCGCGCTTCGGCGTGCGTACAATGCGTGTGCCTTGGCAGGCGAAAACTCTCGTTCCAACCGTCAGAGGAGAGTCTCAACACGCCATATCCGCTTTGCTCCCAATCGGCTCTGCCGGATTCGCCTGAACCAACCAACCCTTCTCCCCGCCTTCGACGCTTTCACCAACATTCAAAACCCATAACCTGACGGCCCACGCACCCCTGGTGCCAGCGGCTTCCTTCTAACGCCCTTATCGAAAGCGCCCCGGCATTACGCTGAGGCGCTCCCTTGGTCTTTTCACGCCGGGGCACTTCCGATAAGGCCCTAGCGTTATACGGCAAGTTGGCGTGCCGTGCCGTCACCGGATGCTGGCCGACTCCCGAGGAACATATTCCATCCGGTTTAGATAGGGTGCGAGTTGCCCTGTTCGCGCCAGCCATCCTTCCGCCCTACAGCAGACCTCACGTAAAATCGGTGCGAAACTGCTCCCAGATGCAAACCTCGTCGCGCCTACTGTTATCGCGACGGCACCGGTCGCTAGCCTGAAGGAGAAAAAGGAATGCGCTCTCAGACAACCGCTGTAAAGTTGACCTTGGCCGCCGTTGCCATCTCAGGCATGTTCTTGGCAACTCGGGCCTTCGCCGCCGACATAAAAGGCCAAGTGATGGGCGGAGGAGCGCCTATCGCTCAATCCACGGTCACACTTTGGGCTGCAAGTTCTGACGTACCCAAGCAGCTCGCGCAAACCAAGACCGACAACGAAGGCCGATTTGAAGTGAGCACCGCGGGAGCGCCGGCCGATTCGAGCCTCTACCTCACGGCAGGCGGAGGCGTTCCTGCGAGAAACAAGGCGGGTGGCAACAATCCGGCGATCACGCTGCTGGCTGTGGTGGGCGCCAAACCGCCGGCGCGAGTGGTCATCAACGAGTTCACCACCATCGCGTCCGTCTGGACGCACGCGCAACTCATCGACGGCGTGACTATCAAGGGCGCACAACTGCAGCTGCGCATTGCGGCGGGCAATGTGCCCAACTTCGTCGACCTGGAAACTGGCGGGTGGGGCGGCACCATTCAGGATCCGCTCAATAGCAGCCAGACACCGACGATGGCCAACTTCGCCACGCTGGCCGACTTGCTCTCCGCGTGCGTCAATCGGGTTAAGGCTGAGGCCTGCAGCAGTTTATTCGAAGCGGCTACACCACCGGGTTGGAGCGCTCCAACAAATACCCTAAGTGCCGCCGAGGATATCGCACTTTTCCCCTGGCACCAGCCCGACAAACTTTTCGTCCTGCTTCGCCAATTCTATTCAGTGTCGCCGAGCAATCACATGCTCGAAGTTCCGTACATGCCGTACCTTAACTGGGCGCCCAGTGCCTGGGTGCTTCCGCTCAAGTTCACAGGTGGTGGCTATGTTGCGGGTGGTAAGTGCATGTTCGACAGCGAGGGCAACCTGTGGGTCCCTGACAACTTCAGCGTTGGCTGGCAGGGACAGGACTCATTGTGGCAGGGACACGCGACCAAGTTCGCGCCGAACGGCACACCGCTCTCGCCGATTACAACGGGTTTCACGGGTGGCGGCATGGAAGGCGGCACCTTCGGCGCTGCCGTCGATTCCCATGACAACGCGTGGTTCACCACGTATGGCAGCAAGACCATTTCTGTATTTGACAAGAACGGAAAGCCTCTGACGCCGCCTGAGGGAATCAACTTCGGCGGTCGGCTTGGCCTGATGCAGGGCGTGATCGTGACGCCGAAGGGAGACGTCTGGGTGTTGGGGGTTGAGAAAAGGCAGCTCGTCTACTTCCCCCAAGGGGACATAACGAAGGGCCGGATCGTTTGCGAGGGCGACAGCGCTGAGCCGTGCAAGTCATTCATGGCCCCGTTTCATCTCGCTATCGATCAACAGGACCGGATATGGGTTTCCAATAGCGGTCTTCCGCACGTTACCCGCTTTCCCGCCTCTGACCCGACCAAGGCTGAGAACTTCGATACCGGAATCAACAATAGCGGTCTCAACATCGACAGTCAGGGCAACGTGTGGATCACAAACCGGTTCGGCACCGGCGCGCTGGGCATGGCACACCTGGTTGACATGGGGGTGCGACTGAAGGCTGAAGGAGTTGCCGCGGCCTCTGACTACTTGACGAAGACCATGTCGGAACAGAAAGGAGGCACCGCGGACGGTGGCAGCGTCACGCTGCTGCGCCCTGACGGAACACCGTATCCGGGCTCTCCTTTCAAGAGCAGCGGCCTCCCAGGCCCTTGGGCGGTAGTGCTGGATGGTAACGATAATGCCTGGATTTCAAACTTCGCGATGCCGAGCAGCCCAATCGTGGAGCTGTGCGGCGTGCGGACCGAACACTGCCCGCCGGGAACACATACAGGCGAGCAGATTTCTCCTCCTGGCGGCTATGTCGGTGGCGGCTTGGAAATGCAGACGGATCTCGGCATCGACCCGGCGGGCAATGTCTGGGTGATGAACAACTGGCAGGACATCGACAGCTGTATCGGCACTCCCAAGGAGGCGCTATCGACGCGCTGCGGCGGGCAAGGCGTCGTGATCTTTTACGGCATGGCGAAGCCGGTGCGTGCTCCGCAGATCGGACAAGCGAAGCCGTACTAGTACACACGCCGCACAACCGCTCCTCTCGTCGCGCTGGCGGCCAGCGACGAAACTGGATTATCTTGAGAGAATGGAGCGATTTTCTCGCCTGTCGCTATTCTTTCTTCTGTTTGCGGCCGCGTTGGCGTTCGCGCAGCAGAGCGAGCCCTCTACGGACAAGCCTCCAGCGCAGTCCGGTGTCAGCGGGTTGCCTTTGAACTTTGAGCGGCATACGGGCGACCTGGATGAGATGGTGAAGCGCGGGAGCGTTCGGGCCCTTGTCTTGTATAGCCGCTCAGGCTTCTTCTATGTTGATGGAAAGCCGGAGGGCATTTATTACGAAGCGCTGCAATACTTCGAGCAGTTTCTCAACCAGAAGCTGCGCACCAGGCAGCACGTGCAGGTTACGTTTATTCCGGTCCGGCCCGATCAACTTGAATCGTACTTGAACGAAGGCGTTGGCGACCTGATCGCATACCCGGTGGCCATGACTCCGGAACGATCACAGCAGGTCGCATTCTCAGTCCCGCTTGAGACTGGTGTGAAGCAGATTCTTGTGACGGGAAAGGACTTCGGTCCAGTTGCGTCGTTGCAGGACCTGAGCGGGAAGAAAGTCTTCGTCAATCCCGTCACTACGTACTACGGGAACTTGGAGAAGGTAAACGACTCGTTACGGAAGCAAGGCAAGCCGCCCATCCTGATCGAGAGCGCCGACAAGAACCTGTTGGACGAAGACCTGATGGAAATGGTGAACGCCGGCATACTTCCCGCAACCGTTACCATCACGCAGCGCGCCAAGCTGTGGGCCAGCGTTTTTCACAACATCACGCCTCAGCCCAATATCGTCATTGCGAACCAGGAGGACCTGGCATGGGCGGTCCGCAAGAACAATCCGAAGTTCAAAGAGTTGGTGGATGAATTCGTTAGGACCCACGCCGCCGGAACGTCGTTCGGTAACACCCTGCTGCGGCGATACCTGGAGAGTAATCAGTGGATCACGAATCCAACTAATGACGAACAGATCAAGAAATTCAACCAGCTGGCGAATTTCTTCAAGACGTATTCATCGCAATATGGTTTCGACTACCTGATGGTCATCGCCCAGGGCTACCAGGAGTCCCAGCTCAACCAGGCGGCGAGAAGTCCTGGGGGCGCAGTTGGGGTCATGCAGGTCAAACCGTCGACCGCAGCGGCGCCGCCCATCAGTATCCCCGACATCGGGACCGCCGAAAACAATATCCACGCCGGAGTGAAGCTGCTGAATTCGATTGCAACGGAGTATTTCAGCGACCCGAAGATTGATCCGATGAACCGATTGCTACTTACATTCGCGGCGTACAACGCGGGCCCGAATCGGATCGCGGATCTTCGTAAGGAGGCACCGGCCCAGGGGCTCGATCCCAACAAGTGGTTCGGCAACGTCGAGTTGCTGGTGTCACAAAAGGTAGGACAGACGACTGTCCAGTACGTCAGCAATATTTACAAGTACTACGTCGCCTACAAGCTGGTGGTCGAGCAAGGACAATCGCTGCAATAAGACGCAATATTTGTCAAAGCTCAGAGTGTCGCTCGATAGTTCCAATGGCTCGGCTTTTCGGAAACCAGTTCGTTGGTCTACCCCAGATAGATGGCGTGAAATCTCCATCTAGCAGGTAATCCTGAAGCATGGCCTTAAGTCGCCACACAGCGGGTGACCAGTCGCCGTCAGAGCGGCTCTGCCTATATCCGGACAGCGGCTCATTGACGCGGGCCAGAAATCTCGTTCGGGGAAGTCACTTGGACGTGTTGTCGGCAAGCCGTTGAAGTGGCAATCATCGGATTACTGCCGAGAAGTCGGCTTGTGGAACGTGATTTCCGTATTGCTCCTGTCCAGAGTGCGACTCGTCGCGCCATTGGATAGGGAACCGCACGAGCGTGTAGCCCCGACAGTTGTCCACAAGTCCTCTTGTGGGAAGTTTCACCACTGCTGCAAACTAGCTCATTGCGCCTGAACCACCGTCAACCAGACACAGGTCACCCTTACTGATGTCTGGAAGGGTTCTGTTACAGGCTCTAAGTCTGCGGTCAGGATTCTTTTGCGAAGAGGCTCTCCACCGCCTTCTTGCGGTATTCGAATGTCTTGCGCAGCATGCCCTGAAAGAGCAGTTTTTCCAGCATTTTTCCGATCGCACCGAACCCAATCTCATATTCCACCAGGTCGTGGATGAGCGTGCCCGGGCGGCCGTCCATGGTTTTCGCGGCGAAGGAGTGCGTGTGCTGCCAGCGATGAAACGGCCCTTGTTTCTGGGTGTCGCTGAAGTACTCGTTTAGCGAGAAGCCGGTGATGAGCGCCACCCATTTCTCGTGCATCGGGAAGGTGCGGGATGGCGCGAAACTTGAACACAATCTCCGTGCCTAACCCCGCCATCTGTCCGGCCTGGGGCGAGGTTGTGCCAACAGGGAACCGCGGCGGAACCAGGTTGAGCTTGATCAGTTTCGCGCCTTGCCGGGGCGGCATGATGCGCGGCAGATTGTGCGGATCGGCAAAGAACGCGAACACGCGCGGCAGCGGTGCTGCGATCCAGTGTTCGGCTTCAAACCGCTGACTCATGCCTTTGTACCGGTTTTCTCCGGGAATCGTCCGCCTGGAACCCTCAGAGTAAACGCAAGTTCTTGTGTGGACCCAATCTAGGAGGTACTAGGAATTGTGTTGCGCCGCCTTTGGCCGGACGCGCCCAAAAAAACCGCAATTTCCTCTTGACACGCAACTGTTTAGGAGTAGGATACCTCCAACGGAAGTGGTAAGAAGTGGTACATTGTGGTTCGAATCTTTCTGTTCCACGTGGAACAAGTGGCTCGAAATGGCTTTATGGCCCAACAAGCCGGATCGCAGCGATTTAGGGCCAGTGATATTTGCCTCCGTGCAAGAAATTTGGGCCCGGCGGTCAAAGGCCAGGCGTTATGTTTCGCGGTACACACTTAACCCGTCTGGACGAAAAAGGGCGCCTCAAGGTGCCGGCGGAATTCAAGCGCCTGTTCGACGAGAACTACAGCGCGCAATTCTACATCACCAGCTGGGACGGCAAGAGTGCCAAAGTATATCCCCTTCAGGAGTGGGAGGAGATCGAGCGCAAATTGAGCACAGTGTCCAACTTCAACAAGTCCAAGCAGCGGTTACTCAAGCGGACCAGCTACTACGGGCAATCGGTGGAGATGGACGGGCAAGGCCGTTTGCTGCTGCCTTCGATTCTGCGCGAGTCGGCGGAACTGAAAGGCGAGGTGGCGGTCAGCGGGCGGGTGAAGTTCCTGGAAGTTCAGAACGCGGAAACGTTGCGCAAAGAAGTGCAGGAGCCGCTTACTTCTGAGGATGAGCAAGAACTGGACCGGATGGGGATTTAGAGCGAGTCAAGTTTCGGGTTCCATTCGCGACGGAATGGGAGTGAATGGACAACGGGTTTTCAGAAGCGAACAGCGCCCCCGGGGGCGCGCATGGCAAGAGCAAAGAGTTCGGCCATGTGGCAGTTCTTTTAAAACCGGCGATCGAATTCCTGGCCGTGCGACGCGGCGGGACTTATATCGACGCGACCGTGGGCCTGGGCGGGCACAGTTGGGAAATCGCAAAACACCTCGGCGCACAGGGTCGTTTGATTGGCTTCGATAAGGACGCAGCGGCGTTGGAGCGGGCATGCGAGCGGCTCAAGAATCCGCCGACGGAGCTAGCGGATGACTGGCCGCAGGTGGAGTTGGTGCACGCTTCGTTCGCGGATGTGGCGCAGCACGTTGCGTCTGCCAGCGCGGATGGCCTGTTGGCCGATTTGGGTGTCAGTTCCATGCAACTAGAAGACGCCGCGCGTGGATTCAGTTTTCAGGCGGACGGCCCGTTGGACATGCGAATGAATCCGCATTCCGGGCTGACTGCCGAACAAGTGGTAAACCGCATCGACGAGCGCGAGCTTGCCGACGCGATTTACGAATTCGGTGAGGAAAGGAGGTCGCGGAGAATCGCCAGAGCCATTGTACGGGCGCGGCCGATCACGACAACTGCACAACTTGCGGCAGTCGTTTCGGCCGCGGCCCGGCCAATGAACCAGGCTGAAAGGCGCATTCATCCGGCGACGCGGACTTTCCAGGCAATCCGAATTCTAGTGAACCGTGAACTTGACGACCTGCGCGCGCTGTTGAGTAGCGGCGAGGCGCCGCAGGTGCTGAGGCCGGGCGGCCGGCTGGTCGTCATCAGCTTCCACTCGTTGGAGGACCGCATCGTGAAGGATGCCTTGCGAGAAGGAGCGCGGGACGGAGTGTACCGGGCGCTGACGAAGAAGCCGGTGACCGGCGACCAGGAAGAGATCGATCGCAACCCGCGAGCGCGCAGCGCCAAATTGCGAGCTGCGGAGCGGATTTAAATTCTGCGTTAGCGGTTAGACGGTTTCGGAATCCCGCAAGTGTTTTGTGAACACCGCAGGCGGGATGCGGAAAAAGCTGTGAAGAATGTGGATAACTTCCGGGTCGGAAAAATTCGGCCCGTGTGTGTCAAGGATTCAAGCCGGACCAAGGCCAACCATTGAGGCGGTTCGGCAGGAGAGAGTAATGGCAGCCGGAGTTCTTTTTCCAAGCATGGCAGAGGCAGTTGATTGGAGCGAGGCGGCGACGGTGACGCAGCCGCGCGGCATGTTCATCGGCACGCCCGAGATTTATTTCGCCAAGCGCATCGATAACTCGCGCGTGGCGAAAGTTACCGACCCGAAGCGCCGCCGCGAGATGATTTCGTTTGGCATCACACTGAGCGTTTTCTTCCTGTTTGTGATGGTCTATCTGTGGCAGCACTTCAGCGCCATCGAGTACGGCTACCGTATCGAGCAACTGAAGGTTCAGAGAGATACCATCGTGGAATCGAATCGCGCTTTGAGCCTGGAAGCAGCGTCGCTGAAGGACCTGGCGCGCATCGAGCGCCTGGCCCTGCAGATGGGCATGCGGCGCCCGGTGGACGGAGAATGGCAGCCGATGGAACCGACCTCAGATCCTGCCACAGCGGTGGTGGCGCAGGCGAGCGGAATCTCGGTGGTTTCGGCCGAGCCGTAAGGCGATCGACCGGCAAAACCCAGAGCAGAAATTCCAAGCGGCGGTCCGCCAGCAACGGACCGCCTTCTCCATGAAAGCAGCGCAACCAGCGGGAACGGAGTAAGCAGGGAATGCGAGCAAGCGCGCCCAAGACGCCGACTCGAAGGCTGTACATCCTGGCTGCGCTGCTTTGTTTGTGGATACTGGCCATCAGTGTTCGTCTGGTGCGGTTGCAAGTCGTGAAGCACGGCTTTTTCATGCAACTCGCTCATCGCCAACAAAATCGCACCATCCCAGTCGAGCCTCGCCGGGGAAACATCTTTGATCGCTACGGACATCCGCTCGCGATGTCGATTGATGTCGATTCTGTATTCGCGGTGCCCAGCGAGGTCCACGATCCTGAAAGCACCGCCGCCATCCTCGGCAAAGTGCTAAACCTCGATCCGCAGGAAATCGTCGCCAGGATCGAGGCTTCGCGCAATTTCGCCTACATCGCCCGCAAAGTGGACGCCGAAACGGCCGATCGCATTCGGGAACTGAACCTGCGAGGAATCTACTTCCGCAAGGAGCCCAAACGCTTTTACCCCGATCGCGAGCTGGCAGCGCAAGTACTAGGTTACGTTGGCATGGATGACGAGGGATTGGGCGGCCTGGAGCGCGTCTTCGATGACGATCTGCGCGGCATTCCCGGCAAGGAGCTGATCTCGATCGATGCCCGGCGCAAGTGGTTTAGCCGCGTGGAAAAGCCGCCTGATCCCGGGCAGAACCTCGTGCTCACCATCGACCAGACGATCCAGTACATTGCCGAGCGCGAGCTTGCCCGCGGCATGGACGACACAAAAGCCATTGCCGGAACGGTGATCGTGCAGAACCCGCGTACCGGCGAGATCCTCGCGCTGGCCAACCGGCCCACGTTCAATCCCAACGTCTTCAACGACGTTCCCCAGGAGTCGCTGAAAAATCGCGCGGTCAGCGACGTTTATGAGCCCGGTTCAGTGTTCAAAATCGTGACCTACTCGGCGGCTTTCGACCAGCACCTCGCGAAACCGGAGGACACCATCGATTGCCAGCATGGTTCGATCGATGTCTTCGGCATGAAAATCCACGATCATGAGAGCCTGGGCGTTATCACCATTGCGGAAGCGCTGGCTCACTCCAGCGACGTGGCGGCCATCAAGGTCGGAATGCGGGTCGGCGACGAGCGCCTCTATCACTACATCCGCGACTTTGGCTTCGGGGCGCAAACTGGCATTGAGCTTCCTGGCGAGACACGCGGGCTCACCAAGCCGGTCAACCGCTGGTCGAAGGTGTCGATTGGCGCCATCTCGATGGGACAGGAGATTGGCGTGAGCCCGATTCAGGTCATCTCGATGATCTCGACGATTGCCAACGACGGCGTTTACACCCCGCCGCGCATCGTGGCGGGCGAACTTCCGCCAGATGGAACGCCGAAGCCTGTCGTTTTTCATCCGGCACAACAGCACCGGGTGGTAGCACCAATGACCGCCGCCCAGATGAAGAAAATGATGGAAGGGGTAGTGTTGTTTGGGACAGCGAGGAGGGCCATCCTGAACGGATATTCGTCGGCCGGCAAGACGGGCACCGCGCAGAGAGTCGATCCCGCCACCGGCGTTTATTCCAAGACCAAGTATGTCGCTTCGTTTATCGGGTTCTCACCGGTCAACAACCCGACGGTGACGATTGCTGTGATTCTCGACTCGCCGATTGGACTGCACCAGGGGGGCAGGTGTCGGCGCCAGTTTTCAAACGCATTGCCGAGCAGGTGCTCGAATACATGCACGTGCCGCATGATGCGGATGTGAAGCGACAGACAATGATTGCGTCGGCAAAGGAAGAAAATGCGGATGAGTCCTCAGACCGGCTCGGCGCGGGTTTGCAGTCATCTGACGCAGATGTGCCCAACCCCAACAAGCCACAGCCGGAATCGTCAGCCGCATCGTCTGGTTCGTCAAACCCGGCTCCGTCCGGGCCGGTAGCGCCGTCAACCCAAGCTCCTTCTGGAGCGGAGTTGGCCCAGGCAACCGCTCCACAGCCGACTCCTGCGGAGCAGGCCCCCAACGGCAATGGCATTGTCGTACTGGATGTGGATAATGCTCGCGTTGTGCCATCGTTCTTAGGTAAGCCCTTGCGTACCGCGGTGGAAATCGCACAGCAATCGGGGCTTGAGATCAATGCAGTCGGTAGTGGCGTGGCTCGCGAACAATGGCCTGCTGCTGGGAGCCACTTGCCTTCCGGACAGAAGGTCACGGTGCGATTCACGCATTGACCAGCTCTACAACGCTGGACTTACTGGCCACGACCGCTCACAGAAGCTCGAACCATGGCAGCCGGAGCGCTTTCCGATCGAAGGTAAGGATTCGTGAGCAGCCTGCTTTGACGGCCAATGCGCCGATGAGCGCGTCAGCGAAAGCGCCGTAGCCTTTTCTAAGCGCGACCATAGCAGTGACTACCTCCTGCTCGTTTTCCACGATCAGGAGTTCGGCCTGCACAATCCGCTCGATCGCGGCGGCAATTTCGTGATCGGTGAGACCATACGCGCGCTTTAGCACCCACGCTGTCTCGGCCATCGAGACAATACTGACGAACCCCGGATTTCTCTCCGTCAGGCGCCGCTCGATGACAGCGGTTGCTTTTGGCGATTGCACAGGGTCATCTTGCGCCAGGTAGCGAAGCAGAACGTTGGTGTCCAGGCCGATCATTTCGTCCGCTGCGAGCCCGATAAGCTTCGGTGGCGCCGGCCGCAATGGCTTCTTCCATCTCCTCCAAGGTCACGCGTCGGCGCGCCTTGACGATACCGCGCAACGCCGACACCGGAATTTTGGGCAGAAGAAACACGGTGCCGTCGGGATGCACGAAGAACTTCACCCGGTCACCCGGCTTGAGATGGAGATGTTCCCGAATGGCTTTCGGAATTGTTGCCTGGCCCTTGGTGGTGATCGCAGACTCCATGGTGGTGGCCCATTGCTCCATTACATTTCCATAAATGTAATACCATGTCCTGTTGAGTGTCAAGCTGGGCACGTCGGCGATTCCGGCGCCCTCACACGCGTGAAGCATAGCTATAATGCCGGTAGAAATGAACTTCCTTCAGTTGCTGGATGGAGCTGAATACCTCGCGCAACAAGGCGATCCGTCCATCGCGGGGCTTGATTATGACAGCCGCCGGGTGGAGGCGGGTTGGTGTTTTGTCGCCATTCGCGGCGAGACCACCGACGGAAATCGCCACATTGAAGCAGCCCTGCGGGCTGGTGCAGTTGCTGTAGTAAGCGATTCTTTGCCGCCCAGAGCGGGGGTTGCGTGGGCACAGGTCGCGCATGGACGACGCGCGCTGGCGAGGTTGAGCGCGAATTTCTATGGCCGTCCGGCGGAACGGCTGTCCATCAGCGGCATCACCGGGACCAATGGCAAGACCACAACGGCGTTCCTGCTGAACGCGATGCTGCGCGCTAGCGGGCGTAAAGCGGCGTTACTCGGCACGGTGGAGTATCGCATTGGCGATGAGGTGCTTCCCGCCCCGCATACGACTCCCGAAGCTTTGGAGTTGAATCAAGTCCTGGCACGCGCGGTCGAAGCCGGTTGCACCGAGGTGGCTATGGAAGTGTCTTCCCACGCTCTGGAGCAACAGCGGGTTTATGGCGTGCCGTTCGATGTAGCGGTGTTCACCAATCTCACCCGCGATCATCTTGACTATCACCGCACCATGGAGGACTATTTCGCGTCGAAGGCAATTCTTTTCGAAGGCTGCGGTACCGAGCCGCCACGGGCGGCAGTGATCAACGTGGAAGACGAGTATGGGCAGCGTTTGCTCAAGCTCTGCAAAAAGCAGACCGAAATGATCACGTATGGAATCGACAGCGGGGACTTTCACGCGAAAGATCTGAGCATCGAGAACGCCGGAGTCAGGTTCAACCTGGTGACCCCGCAGGGGGAAGTTCCCATCTGGAGCCCTTTGCTGGGCCGGGTGAACGTTTACAACCTGATCGCGGCGTCTGCCGCTGCCTATGCGCGTGATGTCGAGCCCAGCGCAATTGCCGCGGGCGCCAGCTCGCTGACGCGAGTGGCCGGACGCTTCGAGCGCGTGGATGTGGGACAGCCCTTCGCGGTCATCGTAGATTATGCCCACACCGATGATGCGTTGCGGAATCTTACGGCTGTGGCGCGGGATTTTGTCGCCCAGCGCGGGGGCAATGGGCGCGTGATAACGCTGTTCGGATGCGGCGGCGATCGTGACCGCAGTAAACGCCCGCTGATGGGCGAGGCGGCGGGAAGGGGCAGCGATGTTGTGGTTCTGACTAGCGACAACCCGCGAAGCGAGAACCCGCTCGACATCATGAACGACGCACTTGCCGGCCTGCAGCGAAGCGGCGTCAGCTACACCATGGAGCCGGATCGGCGCAAGGCTATTGCTCTCGCGATTGGGGAAGCACAGCCTGGCGATATTGTGTTGATCGCGGGCAAGGGCCACGAAAAACTCCAGGTCACCAGCACCGGCGCGGCGGCCTTTGATGATGTTGACGTGGCACGGCACGCCTTGCGGAATGCCGGCTATGGTGAGCCTGAGCCGGCGCAATCGGCGAAACCATGAAGCTGAAACTCTTTCGGGTTGCCGAGTTCATGCAGGCCACGGGCGCCTTCCCTCGTGATGCCGTGGCGACTGGCTACTCCATCGATTCGCGTACGTTGCAAGCGGGCGAGTTGTTCTTCGCCGTCCGCGGAGAGCGCCTTGATGGGCACGAGTTTGTCGAAGCCGCACTCGCGAAGGGCGCGGTGGGAGCCGTGGTTGGCAAAGACCAGATAGCGCGATATCCGGTGCCGACCAGCTTGCTGGTGGTGGATGATCCCCTGGTCGCCTTGCAGAATTTGGGCGCGGCGGTACGTATGTTCTCGGGCAAACCAGTTCTTGCGGTTACCGGATCGGCGGGAAAGACCACGACGAAGGAAGCGATCGCGCACGTCCTGGCGACCCAGCATCACGTGTTGAAATCGCAGGGCAACCTGAACAACCACTTCGGAATGCCGCTGCAATTGCTGAAGCTGGAGCCGGAGCACGACCTCGCTGTTATTGAAATCGGGATGTCGCACGCAGGTGAGATTGCTGAGTTGGCCAGACTCGCGAAGCCGAACTGCGGGGTCGTGACGTTGGTGGCGCCGGTGCATCTGGAGTATTTCGATTCCATTGCTGCGATCGCCCGGGCCAAATATGAGTTGATTCGGTCACTCCCGGCTGGAGGGACCGCCGTCCTGAATGCGGACGACGAATACGTCTCGCAGTTCGGCCGTGATTTTCAGGGAAGAGTTGTGACCTTTGGCGTGCATAGGCCGGCCGATGTGGCGGCACGGAACATCGAGTCGCACGGTGCGGAGGGATCGGCATTCGAGATTGTCGTCGATGGTCAGCAGGCGCAGGCGACGTTGCCGCTATTAGGCGAGCACAACATTTACAACGCGCTGGCGGCGGTTGCAGTGGGAGTGCAGTATGGCGTCTCCCTCGGCGAAGCTGCCGGATCTCTCGCCACCCTGTCAGCGGCTGACAAACGCGGCGAAATCCTCAGCTACGCGGGCGCGACCATCATCAACGATTGTTACAATTCCAATCCGAAGGCCCTGGACAGCATGGTCCGTTCGCTGGCGCAGCTTCCCGCGCAGCGCCGCGTGGTGGTCGCTGGAGAGATGCTGGAGCTCGGCCCCATGGCTGAAGCCATGCACCGCGAATGCGGCCGACAGATGGCGAAGTGCGGAATCGATGTGCTGCTGGGGGTCCGGGGACTAGCGAAGGGGATGGTCGAAGCGGCTAGTCACGAAGGAATGCGTGCGGAGTTTGTAAACTCCCCCGAAGATGCCGGCGAATGGCTGAGGCAGGAGATCAAGGCTGGTGATGTGGTCCTGCTGAAGGCGTCGCGCGGAGTCCGCCTTGAGCGCGCGCTTGAGGTTTGGGCGGGTAAAGCTGTAGTTGCTGCACATTAGAGTTACCATGCAGGACGGGGAAGAAATTTGCTCTATTGGTTGCTTTACCAGAAGGGTTTCGTTGTCTTCCACATCGGTCCGTTCCGAATCTTTCGCTATTTGACCTTTCGCACCGCCTTTGCCAGCCTGACCGCGCTGTTTATCGGCCTCATCATCGGACCCGCCGTCGTTCGCCGGTTGCGTGAATTCCAGATTGGTCAATATATCCGCGAAGACGGCCCCAAGGCCCACCTGAAGAAAGCCGGCACGCCGACCATGGGTGGAGTACTGATCGTGGTCGGGATGATTGTTCCCACGCTGCTGTGGGCTGACCTTAGCAATCGTTTCGTTTGGATTGCCGTGGTCGCAACGCTGGCCTTTGGGACGATTGGATTTGCCGACGATTACCTGAAGGTGGTTCATCGGCGCAACCTCGGTCTTACCGCGCGGGCCAAGCTGGGATATCAAATCCTGGCGGCGTTCGCCGTTGGAG
The DNA here is from genome assembly GCA_963798005.1 of uncultured Acidobacteriaceae bacterium. GTDB lineage: Bacteria > Acidobacteriota > Terriglobia > Terriglobales > Acidobacteriaceae > Bog-257. The sequence goes on from CAWCRZ010000015.1 coordinate 14,219, forward strand.
CCACGTTGAGCGCGCTGGAGACTCACGGCCTATACTCGACGCGGCTCATTGTTCCATTTCTGAAGCATTTCCGTCCCGACCTGGTGATCAGCAGCCTGCACCATGGTTATCTGGCTCCAATCGCGTTCCTGCCGTTTATTGCGTTTGTGGGTCTGGTCATTGTCGGCTCCAGTAATGCAGTGAACCTCACGGACGGCCTTGACGGGTTGGCGATAGGCTGCACGGTCATCGCTGCTGGAGCGCTCACCGTGCTTACCTATGTGAGCGGGCACGCCGTTTTTGCCGACTATCTTGAACTCTCCAAGATGCCGCAGGTTTCCGAGGTGACAATCTTCTGCGGTTCGATGGTCGGCTCGGCGATCGGATTTCTCTGGTACAACGCACATCCGGCCGAGATCTTCATGGGCGACGTGGGATCGCTGGCGCTGGGCGGAGCGATTGGGACCGTGGCCGTCATCATCAAGCAAGAGCTGCTGCTGCCCTTCATCGGCGGTATTTTCGTGATCGAAGCGCTATCCGTCATCTTGCAGGTGGGTTCGTACAAGCTGCGCAGAAAGCGCATCTTCAAGATGGCGCCGATCCACCATCACTTCGAATTGCTGGGCTGGAGTGAGTCCAAGGTGATTGTGCGCTTTTGGATCGCCTCGCTGGTGTTTGCACTCTTTGCTCTCACCACGTTGAAGTTGCGGTAGGCGGCCGGGAAACATGGCACAATGGGCCGGGCGGAATTGATGATGGACGTGAAAGGGAAGCGCGTACTCGTGGTCGGGCTGGGCAAGTCCGGCGTGGCCAGTGCTCTTTTTCTGGAGGCACGTGGTGCGCGAGTTGCCGTCTCCGATGCCAAGACGGAAGAGCAACTTCCGCAGGAGATTCCTCTTCTGCTGGACCACGGAATTAGCGTTGAGACGGGACAGCACAGCGAACGAACGTTTCGCGACCAGGACCTGATCGTCATCAGTCCGGGCGTCCCGGTCGACGTTCCTCAGTTGGTACAGGCGCGGGCGTTGAGCATCCCAGTCATCGGCGAGGTCGAACTAGCGGCGCGCTTTCTTAAGGGCGACATCGTGGCCATCACCGGCTCCAACGGCAAGACCACAACGACAGCGCTGGTCGGTGCGATCATTAGTGCAGGCGGAGGCAGGGTAATGGTCGGCGGAAACATCGGGACGCCGGCAATCAGTTTTGTGGACACGGCTACCGATGATACCTGGCTTGTGCTGGAGATCAGCAGCTTCCAATTGGAAACCATCGAGACGTTTCACCCGAAGATTGCCGTGGTGCTGAATGTCACGCCTGACCATCTCGACCGGCACTACACCTTCGAGAACTACGCAGCGGCGAAAGCCCGTATCTTGGAGAACCAGACGGCCAGTGATTTCGCGGTGTTGAATGCCGATAACCCGTCCTGCTTCGCAATGGCTGCAATAGCGAAAGCACCGGTGTACTGGTTCAGTCGCAGGAGAGAAATCGAGCGCGGAACTTTCGTTCGTGACCAACGCGTTTTTTGGCGCGACGAAAGAACCGAACGCGAGATCATGCCGGTTGCCGAGATCTCGTTGAAGGGCTCGCACAATCTCGAGAACGTACTGGCGGGGGTCTGTATTGGAATGCTGGCGGGAATCGAGCCGGCGCAAATCCGCTTGGCGGTCGCATCGTTCAAGGCGGTTGAACACCGGCTGGAGTTTGTCGCAACCGTTCGTGGAGTGGATTACTACAACGATTCGAAAGCGACCAATGTCGATGCCACGATCAAAGCTCTGGAATCGTTTCCCGGCCGAATCCACCTCATTCTTGGAGGGAAGGACAAGGGTAGCGATTACAGCGTGCTCAATCCGCTGTTGAAGGAGCGTGTTAAGCGCGTGTACACCATAGGCGCAGCCGCTGCGAAGATCGAATCGCAGATACAGGGCGCGGAAGTTGCAAAAATGGGAACGCTGGAGGCCGCTGTGAAACGCGTCAGCGAAACGGCAACTGCGGGCGACGTGGTACTGCTGGCTCCGGCATGCGCAAGCTTCGATCAGTTCGAGAGCTACGAGCATCGCGGACGGACGTTCAAAGAGCAGGTGCGCCAATTGGCGGCCAGAGAGAAAGAGCGCGAGCACGTGGGAAGCAGCACGCGCGGAGGCAGCGAATAATGGCCAAGCGCGTCAGTGTGGATAAGTGGCTGTTCACGGTAACGCTGTTGCTCGTCTTTATTGGACTGGTGATGGTCTTCAGCGCGTCCGCGGTGATGGCGAAGGAGCGTTTTGGCTCCCCGTACGGCTTCCTGCTGCGGCAGATGGCGTGGGCGGCGGCCGGCATTGTGGCCATGCTCGCGGTCATGAACATCGACTACAAAAAGTATCGCAGACCGTCAGTGGTGTTTACGTTTCTAGGCTTTACGTGCCTGCTGCTCATCGCCGTATTTCTGTTCCGGGACTCGCACAATACCCACCGCTGGATCAAGTTTGGCGGCTTCTCCTTCCAGCCTTCGGAGTTGGCGAAGCCCGCGCTCATCCTGTATCTCGCCTATTTTCTGGAGTCGCGCTGGCAGCAGGTCACCGATTGGAAGCAGGTGCTGGTTCCGGCCGCCGCGCCGACGCGTTCTTTTCGCATTGCTCATCGTGAAGGAGCCTGACCTGGGCACCGCCATCGCCTGCATGGCCATTTCCGCCTCCATATTGTTCGTTGCGGGCATGAACATGCGGTATCTGTGGTATGCGCTGGCCGGCTCGTTGCTGCCGCTTTACTTCCTGGTGGTTCGTGTGCCGTGGCGCTGGGCGCGCGTTCAGGCCTTTCTCGATCCCTTCAAGGACCCGCAAGGCAAAGGCTTCCACATTATTCAGTCGATGATCGCGGTCAGCACGGGAGGCTTGGCGGGGCTTGGTCTGATGGAGGGCAAGCAAAAACTCTTCTACCTTCCCGAGCCGCATACGGACTTCATCTACGCGGTCACGGCAGAGGAGTTGGGTTTGTGGGGCTCACTGCTGGTGGTTGCGCTGTTTGGCGTCTTTTTATATCGCGGCATAAGGACCGCACTTCGCACCGAGGACATGTTCGCGAAGTTTCTCGCCACCGGGATAACCGCGATGGTGGTCGTGCAAGCGCTGTTCAATATCAGCGTTGTGCTTGCCATGATGCCCGCCAAGGGTATTCCGCTGCCGTTTATCTCTTACGGCGGCTCATCTTTGTTTATTACTCTGGCTAGCGTCGGAGTGCTTCTCAACATCACGCAGCAGACGGACTAGCCATGCGCGTGATCGTGGCTGGAGGCGGTACCGGCGGGCACGTTATCCCTGCACTGGCGATCGCGCAGGAGTTGCGTTCGCGCTATGGCGCGCAAGTGCTGTTTGTTGGAACGCAACACGGCATCGAGACTCGTCTGGTTCCAGCGGCGGGGTTTGAGCTTCATCTGATCGAAGTGGGCGCGCTGAACCGCGTGGATTTCGCAACCCGCCTGAAGACGTTGTTTGATCTACCCCGCGCGATCATGGCGTCTGCCAAATTGATCCGCGAGTTTCGTCCGGACGTGATGATTGGCGTTGGCGGCTACGCGTCAGGACCGGCGATGCTGGCAGCCGCCATCATGGGCGTTCCAACCCTGGCGTTCGAACCTAATGTAATTCCAGGGATAGCCAATCGCCTGGTCGCTCCCATGGTCAGCGCGGCAGCCGTCCACTTCGAGGCGACTTGCCACTATTTCCGCAATTGCCATGTCACTGGAGTGCCGGTGCGGAGGGAATTCTTCAATGTCGCGGCGCGTCCCAAGGATAGGCAACCGACGTTGCTGGTCTTTGGCGGCAGCCAGGGCGCCCACGCTATCAATCAAGCCGTGCTGCAGGCTTTGCCGGCCCTAGTGGGCGTGGTGCCGACCATTCACATCATTCACCAGACCGGCGAAAAGGATTACGCGGAAGCCCAGGCGGTTTACCTGCGCACTATGATTTCCGCCGAAGTCTCTCCCTTCATCGATGACATGCCCGGTACCTTCGCACGGGCCGATTTGCTGCTTTGCCGCTCAGGAGCCAGCACCGTGGCCGAGATAACGGCGGCAGGAAAGCCGGCCATTTTTGTTCCGCTGCCGACGGCAGCCGACGACCATCAAACTCGAAACGCCGAGACTCTGTCCCGCGCGAGTGCGGCCCGCCTGCTGCCCCAGTCCGAGCTCAATACCGACCGGCTGGTCAAGGAGATTGCTGGGCTATTGGCGAATGCTTCGCTGCTTGGGCAGATGTCGGAGGCGGCTGGGCGCTTCGCCCATCCTGATGCAGCCGCCGAGATCGCCACCTTGGCTGCCCGGATCGCTGGCATCCCAAGCCGGCACGCTGTAGCCTAGAGGCTCGTCTCTTGCATGTTTGCCAAGATTCAACGCGTCCATTTTGTCGGTATCGGCGGCATTGGTATGAGCGGTATCGCTGAGGTGCTGCTCAATCTGGGCTACAAAGTTTCCGGCTCAGACCTGAAGCCCTCGCCGGTGACGAATCGGCTCGCCACAATCGGAGCAGCCATATTCGCGGGGCACAATCCGGACAACGTGGCTGGCGCCGATGTGGTAATCGTCAGTTCTGCAATCACTCGTGAGAATGTCGAGGTCGTGGCGGCCCACGAACACCATATCCCTGTAATCCAACGCGCCGAGATGCTCGCTGAACTCATGCGCCTGAAGTACGGCATCGCCATCGGCGGCATGCATGGCAAGACCACAACAACCTCGATGGTGGCGGCCGTTCTGGCCGCAGCAGGACTGGATCCGACGGTGGTGGTCGGCGGGCGAGTGGACGCCATGGGATCGAACGCGCGGCTGGGTAAGTCGCAATACCTGGTAGCGGAAGCCGACGAAAGCGATCGCTCCTTCCTCAAGCTTTCGCCAATTCTTGCGGTCGTCACCAACCTGGATCGCGAGCACATGGACTGCTATCGCGACATGAAGGATGTTCAGGACACCTTCCGGGAATTCATGGACCGTGTGCCCTTCTACGGAATGGTCTTCGCCTGCAACGATAACGACGAGTTGCGGCGGCTGCTGCCCACGGTGCAGCGGCGGATTCTTACCTACGGAACGCGCGAAGGCTCGGATTTCCACATCACCGATGTCCATTGCGCTCCGCGACAGAACAGCGCCGCACTGAGCAGTTTTCGGGTCAGCTATCGCGGGAGCGATCTGGGAGAGTTTCACCTTCGCGTTCCGGGCGAGCACAACGTCAAGAACGCCACCGCAGCGATTGCGGTTGGCGTCGGATTAGACGTACCGGCGGATACGATTCGTGAAGCGTTGGCGAACTTTAACGGTGTCGATCGAAGATTTCAGCAAATCGGTGCCGTCGGTGGTGTGACGGTCATCGATGATTACGGACATCATCCTACCGAGATCCGCGCTACCTTAGGTGCGGCACGGCAATGCGGCTTTCGCAAGGTGCACGTGATCTTTCAGCCCCATCGCTACACCCGAACGCAATTGTTGCTCGATGACTTCGCCGCCGCATTCCGCGATGCCGATTCAGTGTTTGTGTTGGACATCTACGCGGCCAGCGAGCCGCCAATTGCAGGCGTAACCGGCGAGCTGTTGGCCGATCGCATCACGAGCTCCGGGGAGCAAACGGCTGTTTACGTCTCCTCCTTCGCCGAAGCTGTCGCGCTGGCTGCTAATGCTGCCGGTTCCGGAGACATGATCCTCACCCTCGGCGCGGGGAGCGTTTCGCAACTGGGACCGCGCTTGCTTCAGGAACTGGGAAGCAGGGCCGCAGAAATACGGAGCGAATAATCGCCCCGTGAGCGGTCCATCCCGGCGTCCGGTCGACATCGCAGCGGGAAGTTTACTCTTGTGGTTCAACTTCGCCACGGAATCTCGCGCTTCCGATTCTTACCTCCGCAGCGCGCGCGAAAACGGTTATAGTGGGGCGGATGCCCGAAGTCGTGGTCGTTTTCCCCAGTTTTCATGGCACCGAAAAGCTCATCGACAACGCCGGAAGAAGAACTCGAAGTAGCCCCGCGCGGAAGCTCGAGTCGTGACCGCAGCTATGACGAATCGGCACTTGACGCGCGCATGCTCGATCTCGACGCGGAGGCCGAGTCGCCGTTTTTGCGCGGGCAGAAACGCATTCCGGTGCGTCGTGGTACGTTGCCACGCAAGGCGGCGAGTCGGCTCAAAATTACTTTTGTGGCGATCGCAATGGCCGGGTCTATCGCTTTGATCTGGATTGCGGTTCATCAGTACGCTACGGGGTCGTGGCGGTTTCGCATCGATTCCAGCGATAACATTGCTGTTTCGGGCACCCGAAACGCCAGCCGCTCGCAGGTGCTGGAAGCGATGGCGAGCGATATCGACCGCAACATCTTCTTTGTGCCGTTGGACGCGCGCAGGAGACAATTGGAACAGATTCCGTGGGTGCAATCCGCATCTGTCATGCGCCTGCTCCCCAATCGCCTTAAAGTGGTCATCCATGAGCGCACACCTGTCGCTTTCATCCAGATCGGCTCGCATATCCAGCTCATCGACGCCGCCGGCGTAATTATGGAAGCGCCTGGGAATTCTCAGGCCAGCTATTCATTTCCAGTCATCGTCGGCATGACGGACGCGGAGCCGCTCTCGACGCGAGCCGCGCGCATGAAGACGTACATGCAACTGATGACCGAGCTGGACGCCGGCGGAGCCCACTATTCGCGCGACCTGAGCGATGTTGACCTGTCCGATCCGGATGACGTGAAGGCCACGGTCACCGATCCGCACGGCGCGGTGCTGGTGCACCTGGGATCGTCGAATTTTCTGGAGCGTTTTAAGATCTATGTAACGCACGTGCAGGAGTGGCGAGCGCAATTCGAGAAATTGCAGTCTGTGGATCTGCGCTACGAACACCAGGTGATCGTCAACCCGGATGTAGCGCCTGCCATTGGCAGCAGAGAAACTCCTACCGTAGAAGAGAAGCCAGAAGCGACACCGAAGAACGCAGCTGCGCCACGAAAGAAGAAGCACGCGTAAACCATGGGAAGTCAAACAGAGAATCTGCTTGCGGTGATTGATGTTGGTAGCGCCAAGACATGCGTTATTGTCGCGGAAGTGAACGACTACGCGCTGCGCTACCGTGGACACGGCATTTCCGACTCGCGGGGAATGCGAAAAGGTGTGATTGCCGATCTCGACAAAGCGGTGGACTCCATCAAGAAGGCCGTGGAAGAAGCCGAGAATGCGGCTCAGGCTCCCGTGGAGCACGCCGTGGTGGGAGTGGCTGGACTCCACATTCGCGGAGTGAATAGCCATGGCGGTATCACGCTGGGATCTCGTTCGCGCGAGATCAGCCGCGAGGATGTCCGCCAGGCGGTGGAGAAGGCGCGCAGCATCGCCATGCCCGAGGACCGTGAGCCGCTGCATCTTCTGCCGCAGGAGTTCATTGTCGACGGTCAGGGCGGCGTCCACGATCCTGCTGGACTGATGGGTAGAAAGCTCGAAGTTCGCGCACATGTCGTCACCGCAGGCACAACGGCGACGCAGAACGTCGTTACCGCGGTGAACCGCGCCGGCATTCACGTGGACGACACCGTGTTCGAGGCGCTGGCTTGTGCAGACTCGGTGCTGCAAACCGACGAGCGCGAGCTCGGCGTTTGCCTGGTGGACATCGGCGCCGGCTCGACCGACCTCATCGTGTACTTCGAGGGAGTGGTAATTCACACCGGCGTGATTCCCATCGGCGGCGATCACTTCACCAACGATGTCGGAGTAGGATTCCGCACGCCGATTCCCGATGCCGAGAGCATCAAGAAGATGTTTGGCTGCGCCGTAGTCACGCGAATCGCCCTGGGCAACGAGATCGAAGTGCCTTCGGTCGGCGATCGGCCATCGCGCATGATGCAGCAACGCATGCTGGGAGAAATCCTGGAGCCGCGCGCGCGTGAGTTGATGGAGCTTTTGCGCGATCACCTGCGCCAGGCGGGAATCTCCGAACTGCTGGGCGCTGGCCTCGTGTTTACCGGCGGCGGCTCGCGGCTCACGTCGCTGCTGGAGGTCGCGGATGACATCCTGCGGCGTCCGGTTCGTCTCGGATATCCTGTGCCCATCGCCAAGCTGCCTTCGAACCTGCTGGAACCGGAGTTCGCAACCGCGATCGGCATGGTACTGTACGGACATCGGGCGCGCCAGGCGCGAATGAACATCGATCGCGGACTAGGAGCCAAGCTCAAAGCACTGTTTGCCAGGCAAAACGCATAACCAATTCAAGACCTGACCAGCGCCGCTACGGCGGTGCTCACCGGAGTAGAGATGATCGAAGACTTCAGCAAGAAGGGCGAACCCGAAGACGACATTCGCATCCATTTCAACGAAGAGCAGCTGAACACCGCGAAGATCAGGGTCATCGGCGTCGGCGGCGGCGGCGGCAACGCCGTCAACCGCATGATCGAGTCGCACCTGGAAGGCGTCGAGTTCGTCGTCGCCAACACCGACCTTCAGGCGCTGAAGCTGTCGCGCGCTCCGGTGAAGATCCAGCTTGGCGTTAAGCTGACCAACGGCCTCGGCGCAGGCGCTAATCCCGAAGTCGGCCGCAAGGCTGCGCTCGAAGACGCCGACAAAATTATCGAAGCGCTGGAAGGCGCCGACATGGTGTTCGTCACCACCGGTCTCGGCGGCGGCACCGGAACCGGCGCAGCGCCGATCATCGCCTCGCTGGCCAGCGAGATGGGCGCGCTCACCGTCGCGGTCGTCACCAAGCCGTTCGCGTTCGAAGGCAAACGCCGTCAAAACCAGGCGGAGCGCGGCTTGCAGGAGCTCATCGATTCGGTGGACACCACCGTCGTCATCCCCAACGAGAAGCTGCTGGCCGTCGCCAAGGACGCCGGCTTCTTCGAGTCGTTCCGCGTCGCCGACGACATCCTGCGCCAGGCGGTGCAAGGCATCTCCGACATCATCACCATTCCCGGCATCATCAACCGCGACTTCGCCGACGTGAAGACCATCATGGCGGGAATGGGTTACGCCGTGATGGGCACCGCTACCGCGAAGGGCGAAGGCCGCGCCACGCTGGCGGCGCAGGCGGCAATTGCGTCTCCGCTGTTGGAAGCCGGAGCCATCGACGGCGCGCGCGGCATTCTCATCAACATCACGGGATCGAGTTCGCTGCGTCTGGCCGAGGTGAACGAAGCCTCCACCATCATCCAGAGCGCCGCGCACGAGGACGCCAACATCATCTTCGGCGCCGTGCTCGACGAGAAGATGAAGGACGAAGTCAAGATCACGGTCATCGCAACCGGCTTCAAGACCGCTTCGCGCCACAGTGATCATGCGACCAACGTTGCCGACGTTGTACATCACGTTCGCGCCGCGAACCCGAGCGCGCATGCGACGTATGAAGTGCCGTCGATGCACGAGCCGCAGAAGCCTTCCTCATACCGAGCGGAGGCAATGCGGGAAGCAGAGCCTGAGACGCAGCGCGCCGCGGAGCGTCCGCAGCCGATCTCGTATCTGCCCGACGACCTGGAGGACATCTCCGAGATCGTGCGCCACGCCGAACCGGTGGAAGATGTTCCGGCTCAGCCGATGCGTGAGGAGTCGTCCGTCATCGAGACCGTCAGCAGCGGCGTGAACATCACCTACGACGCCGACGATCTGGAGGTTCCAGCCTTCATGCGCAAGCGGGAGCAGAGTTGAACGCGACTCGCGGCGGTTTCGCGGATGTTTGCTGTTCGCTCGCTGCTGCGCGCTTCGCGATTCGCCCTTCGCTCTTCGCTTTGTCATCCCGACCGAGGACTTCAGTCCGAGCGGAGGGACCTGCTTTTCCGGCCCGGAAGTGGGGTCATCCTCTGCCTTTTCGCTCCTTAGAATCAGCAATTTACGGTGAATTTCGATGCAGCCTACTGAATCGAAAGCATTTATCGCAAAATATTCGATTCAAAGGACTTACCGTCGAACAATCTCCAACGTTTTGGCGACCGTTTGCAGGCATGCGTTGACCAACACCTAGCTCCTAGACGCTGGCCCCTGTCCTTTTCAAAGAGCTTTGCTAGGCCCGCACACTGGGTGCGGCCTGCGAAGACACAAAAACGTCCTCCTCGCAATTCGGTAATACCGCGCCGAGCCCCGCATGCGCAAGGGCGCAGGTCACGGTTGCATGTGATGCGCGCCTCGGCCCTGACCTTCAGAAACCTTCCCCACACTGGGGCGCCCCACCCTTCTCGCCCGCCTTTGGCGAGAGGGTGGGCACAGGTCTGCAACACACGTCACAGCGCAATCTTGGAATAACACTTAGCCTTGTTTTGTGCCGCGAGTACTCAAACGTTACCAGCAAGCACCCGACCTGCACTTCATCACCCTCAGTTGTTCGGCGCGCGCCGTTGTTGGCTACTCCCCAAGCCCGAGACGTGTTCCAACAAACCCTCGACCGGGTGCGCTGCTGGTATGGGTTGTCCGTCACCGGCTGCGGGGTCATGCCCGAGCATTTGCATCTGCTTATTGGCGAACCGGAACGAGGCACGCTCGCGGTTGCCATCCCAGATGCTCGATCAGATCGTGGCGCAGAAGCTCATACCCACCCTGTCGGCAAAACACGGCGACAAGGGTGGGGCACCCCCACTCTGAAACGTGATGCATAGTCTCAAACCGAAAGGGCGGGCCACCCGCCGGGGTTTCCTGCCACCCCACGTGTTGTTATTGTCGTTGAAGTTCGAGAACAATCGTTCGGTGTTCTCCTTCTAAAAGGGTTATCTCAGAACCCCCTTCGAAAGCGGTGGTTTTGTAGTCGTTTGCAGTAGCAGAAATCAGGAGGGGTTTGCTTGGAACGGCAAATTGGAACTTTCCGGTGGCGTCCGTGAACACGTCAACATACGCACTTGGATTTCGAGCGTCACGAATGGTGACTTTACCTTGCCGAATAGGTTTTCCGGATTGATCCATGAGTTCCCCGTCTAGAATGGCACCTCGTTTCCCCAACATCACGTGAACACCGGAAATGTCCTGCTGTTGAACGGATAACTCTGGAAACTTGGCTGTTGGATCGTCATTCAACACGAAAACAGGATCCGGATATCCGTCAACCTCATCCTTGGCTTGGATCTTGTAGCGCCCTCGGGACAAGCTGATACTGAATCTCCCATGACTGTCGGCCTGGACCCAAGGACTTGGACGGTCCCCCACGACACCGATATTTTCAGCCTCTGTTCTGGGCAGCGCCGCTACCCAGGCATGCGACAGTTCCGCTCCGGCGGAATCAGTGACGATACCGCTCACCTTCGTTTCTGCCGGAACTGCCCCCAAAATTGAACTCAATACTAAAATCAGCAACTGCACTGCCGCGAATTGTGCCGCTATTTTCACGATTTAATGACCATCAATTGAAATTGACGTGCACTTGTAAATAACGCCGTTGGCGTGTGAAAGGGCTAGCCCGCATTTCTCACAAGGTGTAGGCAAAGAGTAAAGGTCGAGAGCAGAAAGTAGTGGCCAAAGGTCGCACTTTTCAGGCATAACTGCGTTGTCGGACGTAGTCAGATGCCCGGAAAAAGGAGCGGCCTTTGCTGACAGAGTGTAATCAAGAAGCCTTCGAGTTTGCACCTCATTTTTCGCGCCGTGTGGAGGCCGGGTTCACGGCTGGTCAGGTGTCGAGCGACGGCGGGGCGCTGTTGTTGCGGGAGACAGACCGGAAGATCAACCTGCTGGGGCGGCTGGCAGGCTGTTTTATCGATGGCCGCTCGCCGCTGCTGGTCACCCATCCACTGTCCGAGATGCTGGCGCAGCGCATCTATGGGTTGGCGCTGGGCTATGAGGACCTGAACGATCATGAGCAACTTCGCGCCGATCCGCTGCTGGGGCTGCTCAGCGGCAAGCGGGAACTGGATGAGCCGCTGGCTGGCAAGAGTACGTTGAACCGGCTGGAGCTGACCGGTCGCAGCTCTCGCTACCACAAGATCGCGTACTCGGCCGGAGTCGATCGACCGGCTGCTGACGGACCTCTACCTGGAATCGCAGGCGGCCGCTCCGGACGGAGATCGTGCTCGACCTGGATGCGACCGACATCCCGCTCTACGGCCATCAGCCGGAACGCTTCTTCCACGGCTACTACGACAGCTACTGCTATCTGCCGCTGTACATCTTCGCCGGCGACCAGTTGCTGTGCGCACGGCTGCGGCCCGCCAACCAGGACGCGGCCGCGGGCAGTGTGGAAGAAGTGAGTCGCATCGTGGCGCAGTTGCGCCAGCGCTGGCCCGAGGTGAAGATCGTGTTGCGCGCCGACAGCGGCTTCTGTCGCGAAGAGCTGATGGCCTGGTGCGAAGCCCATCAGGTCGATTACGTCTTCGGCCTGGCCCGCAATCAGCGGCTGGCGAAAATCATCGGCGCTCCGATGCACCAAGCTCGTGTCCTTCATCAGACCACCGGCAAGGCGGCCCGCGTCTTCGCCGAGTTCGACTATCAGACCCGCAAGAGCTGGTCGCGCGCCCGCCGTGTGGTGGCCAAAGCCGAGTTCCTCGACAAGGGCGAGAACCCGCGCTTCGTGGTCACTTCGCTCGCTCCCGGCGAGTGGTCGGCGCAGGACTTATACGAGAAGTTCTACTGCGCCCGCGGCGAGATGGAGAACCGCATCAAGGAACAAATGTACCTGTTCGCCGACCGGCTCTCCACCGACGAAATGAAGGGCAACCAGTTGCGCCTCTACTTCTCCGCCCTGGCCTACACCCTGATGGAAGCCCTGCGCCGGCTGGGGCTGAAGGGCACCGAGTGGGCCCAGGCCCAGGTCGACACCATCCGCCGCAAGCTGTTCAAGATCGGCACCCTGGTGCGCCGCAGCGTGCGCCGCATCGTGCTGCAGATGAGCAGCGCCTATCCCTGGAAGCACATCTACGCGTGCGCCTTCCACGCCCTGCGCTGCTGAACTCCGCCCTCCACTCCGACAACCGCGTTTCCATCCTCGCTGCACTCATCGGCGGGCGGAGCCATGCTAAAACATGCTTGCCGGAGCGCGCATTATGCCCTGCAACCTCCTGCTTCGATCCCAGAACACCTGCCGGGGCATCCTCTCCGTGCAAAAGACCACCCTATAGCCCCACCAACGCAGCAAATTTATGCTCCGGTTAATGCGCGTGAGAAATGCGGGCTAGTCCGTTCATAGTCCAACTCTGCGTTGCATCTGTTTCTCCAGTGCTTCCGGGGCAGGCAGATGAGCACACGGAGTATTGATCCGGGGTAAAGCTGCCGTCACCGGTCGTTGTGGCACTCCCCGTTGAGGTGCCGCTTCCCAAATCATGTCTGCTGCCGGTATTAATAATGTCAGCCATTAAAAGACCGGCATACGCAAACGCGCTGCCGTCGCGATGTTGGACCTGATTCGTTACATACTTAACATATCCTGGATACTGGTTGAGTGGACAGTTCCCAGCCGATACGGGTCCCTGGGAGTTAATGTTTATTGGCTCGACTTGCAGAGGTGGCCGGGCACATGCCTTACTGTATCGGCTGGGGCTTCTGCGCCATCAGTTCGGTGAAGCGCTTGTCTTCGCGGAGGCTGGCGAATTCGGATTCGGTGTAAACCTTCTTGATGTCCTTGTAGCCTTCTTCCATGGCCTTACGCAGGTACTCGAGCGAGTGGTCCAGGTCACCGGCCTGGGCGTACATCCTGGCCACCATGAAGGAGAACGCGGCGCGGTCCTCGGGCGAGGTGGTCTGCGCCATCACGCCGATTCGCGAAACCCGCTGGAAGATGTCGGGATCGAGCTGGTAGGCGGCGCGATACTCCTGCGCGGCGCGTCCGTAGTTGTGCATGGCGAAGTACGCGGACGCCATGTTGTAGTGGAAGACAGCGTCGGTGGGATGTATCGATATGGCCTTCTGGTAGTACTTGATCGCCTTGTTGTAGCTCTGTTTCCTGAACTCCATGTAGCCGCGGTTGTTGTAACCTTCGGCGGCGTGCTTGTCCGCCTTGATGGCCCGATCGAAACACTTGGTGGCTTCGACCGGACGTTGCAAAAGCAGGTAGGCCATGCCCTCTTTGTTCCACAGCAGAGCGGTCGGCTGCTTGGCCAGGGCTGCTTTGTAGAAGTCAATGGAGTCCAGGTATCGCTTCTGGGTACGCAACAGGTCGCCTTGTTCCTCCAGTTCGGCTGCGGAGGAGTTGGGATTGGGAGTCGATGGCGGCTGAGAGGTAGCCTGTTGGGGATCTTGAGTCACCGGCGGCTGAGGCATAGCCTGCTGGGGATCCTGGGCTAACAGAAGAACGGGAAGCGAGAGACAGGCTAGCCGACAGATTTGCAGCAGCGCCCGCGACGATGGAAGAGCAGCCATGGCCGGGTCTCCCGGACCCCACACCCGACAATAATAGACCTATTTTGGCGGAGAATTGTTCCCGTTTTCGGTGCCGCCGGTCCCATTGCTCTGCGGCTGGTCATTACTGTGCTGTCGCCCCGACCGAAGAGCTTGCTGAAGAACCCCTTCTTCTTCTTGGCCGGCGTTTGCTGGCTCGCTGCCGGCTGGGCGTTCGGCGTCTGGTCCGGAGTGGGGCTCGAGGCTGCTGCGACAGCGCCATTGGTGGTGGCGGGTGGCGGAGCCACAGGAGGCGAGCCCAAACCTAAGATCTTGGTGAACACTCCCCGGTGATCGGTGAAGGCCTGATCGCAGGTCTCCTTGGGCTCGGTGCCAGCGATGAAGGCGACGGTGTAATCCTGCGGACAGGTGGGCGTGGCCAGGCGGTTGGTCAGCTTGTCCAGCGTCACTTCAACCACGCCCGAGGGAGCAGGGAAGTTCTTGGCATCGGAGTACTGGGGCAGCTTCACGGCGCGCTTCATGAACTCCGCCCAGATGGGCGCGGCGGTTGAGCTTCCGCTCAGCTTCAGGTCGGTGTAATCGTCGTTGCCCACCCATACGATGCACAGCAGGTTGGTGGTATAGCCGGCAAACCAGGCGTCGTGGGAGGTGCCAGTCTTGCCGGCGGCCGGGGCCTGGAATCCCCGGGCGCGAACGGTGTAGCCGGTGCCGTTGTTGATGACGCCTTCCATCATGGTTGTCAGGACATACGCCACTCGGGGATCGAGCACGGACTTGCTGTCGGTGTGGTAATCGTCGAGCGCCTTGCCGCGCGCATCGCGCACCGACTTCACCATGATGGGCGAGAGGTGAGTACCGGCGTTGGCGAACACGGTGTAGGCCCCCGCCATCTCCAGCGGAGTCGCATCGTAGGCCCCGAGCGCGATCGCCGGAGTAGCCCGCACACTGGGGATTCCGGCAGCCTTGGCCAACGCCGCCACGCGCTCGAATCCCGCTTCCTGCGCAACTTTTACAGTAGCGTTGTTGAGCGACATGGCCAGGGCATAGCGGGCCGTCACTTCGCCGTGATACTCCTGCTTGTAGTTGCGCGGCTCGTACACCTGGTCGCCGTAGGCAATGCTTACCGGCGAGTCATCCACCAGCGTGGCGGGCGTGAACACGCCATTGCCGCTGGTGTTGCCCTCGGTCGCATTGGCCTCATCGGAGGCGGAGGTCATGGTTGCGCCGCTCAACGCCGTGTTGATGGCAGCAGCGTACACGAACGGCTTGAAGATGGATCCGGTTGGGCGCTTGGCGATGGCGTGGTCCAACTGGCTCATGCCGTAGTTCCTGCCGCCGACCAGGGCCAGCACCTCGCCGGTGTGGGGATCGATGGCCACCAGCGCCACCTGAGGCATGGGTCCGGAATCGACCGTGGTTTCCGTCTTGGCGTCCTTGCCCGTGCCGACCTTGGTCTTGTGGGTGCGCCGTTTCGTCACCTGCTCATCCACCAGCTTCATGCCTTCGTCGACCGCTTCGGCGGCGGCGCGCTGTAAATCGGGATCGAGTGTGGTGTAAATGCGGTAGGCGTGATCGTTGAGTTCCGTCTCGCTGTACTGGTTAGAGAGTTGGTCCTTTACCAGGTCGACGAAGTACGGAGCGTCGCTGGCTTCGACGTTGGGAGTAGTTAGCTTGAGCGGAGTCGCTTTGGCGTGCTCGGCTTGGTCGCGCGTGATGGCGCCGGTCTCCACCATGGAGTCGAGCACGAGGTTGCGGCGCTCCAGCGCGCGTTTGGGGTTTTTGTAGGGCGAAAGATAATTGGGCCGCTGGATGATCCCGGCCAGCAACGCGGCCTCGGGCAGGGTCAGGTTCTTGATGTCCTTGTTGAAGTAGGCGTGCGAGGCCTCGGCGAAGCCTGCGATGGTGTACGAGCCGCGCTGGCCCATGTACACCTGGTTGGCGTACATCTCGAAGATGCGCTGCTTGCTGAACTTGCGCTCCAGTTCGAGAGCGATCAGCATCTCGACCATCTTCCGCTTGACGGTCTTCTCCGGGGAGAGGAAGAAGCCACGCGAAAGTTGCATGGTGATGGTGGAGCCACCCTGGCCGTGGCGCCCGGCGCGCACATCGATGGCCGCAGCTTCCACCAGGCGGTAGTAGTTCACGCCGCCGTGCTGGAAGAAGCGGCGGTCTTCAATCGCCAGCACCGCGTCCACCATCATCCTGGGTATGTCGTCGAACTTGATGATTTCTCGCTTGGAACGTTCCGTCCCTTCAAACAGAGCGGTCACCAGTTCCGGTTCCAACTCGTAAGCGGCAGCGTTTTCGTTCCCGGCGGCCGAGATGGCGCTGACCTTTCCGCTCTCAAAGGTGATGATGGCGTTGCCGGAGCCATGGAAGGACTCAGGCCCGGGCGTTATCTGTATCGAACGCGACGAGAGGCGGAAGTGGCCGACAGGCGAATCGCTGTCCTTGCCTTCCTGGGTGTATCCTGCGCGGCGCAGTTGGGTCGCAATTTCCGCTGCATCCATCTTGTCGCCGACGGAAACCGTTTGTGGGCGGGCGTAGATCTTGGCTGCATTGCTGAAGATTGGACCAGCCATGCGGCGGTCCACGATCCTCTCGTACTTGACGTAGAAGTACACGAACATCGTCAAGAAGACGATGCCGGCAATCGCAAAGCCGGCGACAAACAGTTTTACCAGCGGATCGCCCAGCGAGAACCGTTGCGCTTGCGCCGCTTTGCTTCTTGCGGGGCGAGGGCCGGACTTGGACGCGCTGCGGGCGGCGGGCCGGCTATCGGGTAATTTGAGTTTGATTGCCACGTTTATGAATACGCAGAGATGCCGCTGTGTATGAGACGGGCATGCAGTGTCTTCCGTTATCTAAGATGCTAATTCCGGGCGGAAATCCTCGAAATCCCTCAACATCTTAGAGACGCGACTCCGGATCGGGACCCTGGTACACAGCTCTTCTAGGTGGCACCGACGCCCGGGAGACAAGGCGACAGCCTAACGCCAAAGCAGCTCTTATTGTAATCCAATGGGCGGTTTATCAGGCTGCTGGTTGGAAGGGCTTGCCGATCGGGACGAAGCTCTCCCGGTGCCCGGATTCCGGCGAGCCTGAATCCCATGGCGTCGCAACTGTTATTCTCGATACAGCTATGCGTCGGTTTCTTATTGAGTCTTGTATCGCTGCACTGGGTGTGGCAATCGTGGTTGCGGTGTCGGTCTTCGCGCAAGATCCCGCGCGCCCGGCCCAGAGCAACTCAGCCGCCGCCGACCAGCCCGCCAACGCTGAACCTCAGGGCCACACTGTAATCATCGGTTGTCTCAGCGGGCCCGATACCAAGGGCAAGTTCACGCTCCGCAGCATGACCTATCGCACGGGAGTGGAGGTCGTAGGCCCGGATGATCTGAAGACCGATGCCGGCAACAAAGTGAAGCTGACCGGCTTATGGAAGCCAGGCGATCCGTCGGCGGACGCGTCAAGCGCGAAGAAGGCGCGCAGATTCCAGGCGACGACGGTCGAGGTGATGGCGGCGAAATGCGATGCCCCGAGCGAGAAGACGCCGGTCAGTAAGGAAAAGCAACAGCGCCAGCAACAGACGCAAAAGACCAACTCGAACCCACCCGCGAGTTGAACCCCGATCACTCTGCAGTGATGCCTCTGCGGTGAGAGGCGTTTCCTTACGGTCCAACACCCCCAGTATGGCAGTCGGAGCAGTTCACAGCAGTCAAGTCGCCGATGTCCACGGGATGCTTGAAGGGCTGAGCCGGCAATGATGCAATCTGCGTGCCGCTCTCCTGCTGATCGAGAACGGTGTGGCAGGAGTTGCAATCCTTGCTGATGACCTTGCCGTCCTTGCTTACGTGATTGCCGTCGTGGCAGCGGAAGCAACCCGGGTAGTAGAAATGTCCGATATTATTGGGATGGGTTTTCCAGTTCACCTTCATGTAAGGAAAGAACGTGGTGTTGTAGATGCGCTGTAGCTCCACCACCGCAGCATTGATAGCGCCGGCTTTGGCCGATGCGATCTGCGGATACTTCTCCTGGTAGAACTTTGCGATGTTGGCGGCAATCGCATTCTTTGCCTCTTCAGAGCTCTTGTAGTCAGCCGTCAGCACCTGCACTCCCTGCAGCTTGATGAAGGGCAGGCTAGGATCGATAGACTTCCCAGAGATGGCCCGATCCACGGAGAGGTCAGGTGGCACATAGATGTGCGACGGGCGGTTGTGGCAATCTATGCAGTCCATGCGGCGCTTATCGGCCTTGTCAATCTGCGTCTGGGTGGGGGCGCTGTCTTTCGACACGTACTCGGTCACATTGCCGTTCTTGTCTTCCATGCTCACCCAGGGAATCACCTGCCGCTGTTCATCGCTAGCGAAATAGGTGACTTTGTTGGCGATGTTCATATGCCAGTGGATGCCTTCGCCGGCCTGGCCCAGGCTGGGATCGCCCCCTCCGGTCTTGATCAACATACGGAGTACGCGTGGCGTGTTCTGCTCGTCGGTACCGTAATGGGTAAAGGTCTTGAGCTGGGCGCCCCAGAACTTCTTCGGCCAGTGACATTGTTCGCAGGTTTGCTGGGCGGGGCGCAGGTTCGCCACCGGGGTAGGGATAGGCCGGGGATAGGTGCCGCGCACGGTGTAGTAAACCTGGCGGAGGCCCGAGAGCTTGGACTTCACGTACCAGCTCGCACCCGATCCAACGTGGCATTCGACGCAAGCCACGCGGGCATGAGGCGAGGCCTCGTAGGCGGTGAACTCGGGATGCATGACGGTGTGGCATAACTGGCCGCAGAAATTGACCGAGTCGGTGAATTCGTACGCCTGGTAACTCCCGACCGCGCTGACCAGCGCGAATATCACTACGAAGCTGAGGACAAAAGCCAAGGTACTGCGCTGCGCGGGATTGTTGAGGTCGAGCTTCGGGAAATGAGGCGGAGCACCAACGGCGCGAAGCCGTCGTCGCCGCTCGATCACCATTCCGATGGGGAGCAGGACCAGCCCGGAAACTAGAAATGCCGGCGCCACCATGTAGGCAAGAATGCCGACGTAGGGGGACGGGTGGCTGGCGAGGACGTCCATCAGGACCAAAAAAATGATGTTGACCAAAGCCACTGCGGCCAAGGCCACGCCGATCAGGCTGATGGGATTGCGAATGAGATTTCTCGAAACGGGCGGATGATCGCGTAGAGGGTCCCTCCGCGTGTCCTCAGTCATTCTATTTAATTGTCCCTTCTTCGCCTCACCCCAGTGCATGAAGCACATTCAGTGTTGCCGAAATTACAACCATTGCATCGTATTGCAGAAAAACCAACTCAGCCGTGCGCCTCACCCCAAAGTTGTAACGGGTCCTTGGCCACAACCATCGCGCTATTTTGGACTGCCGGCGGTTTCCGCCTGCTTGTCCGCCTCTGGCTCGACAGGTGGCGCCTCGTCTTCCGAGCCTTCCGCCTTTTCGATCGCGACCATATCCAGCGGATGCTCATGCTCGTAGTGCTCGATGGACATCTTTCCGTCATACCACGCCCAGTTCATGGGGTAGGTATCGGGATCGAAAATCACACTGTAGAGGTGCCACACGACGATGGCGAGCGTGGCCAAAATGGCTTCGTACCAGTGGATGGTCAGCGCCACATCCACCCACCAGCCGGGCACGCGGACGCCTACACCGATCTTGAACCAGACCATCAGTCCGGTAGCGGCCATCACGAAGATACCCCATACCAGCGCCCAGTACTCGGCTTTTTCGGCATACGTGAATCGACGGAACAGCGGACGTTGCTGGCTTTGACCCAGGTAGTAGCGGAAAGCATCACGCACGTCGGTGACGTCCTTCCAATCGGGCAGCATGTCTTTCATCAACTGGCGGCCGTCGGGTTTGGTCGCCAGATACCAAATGTGGTAGAGGCCCACCACAATCATCACGACAGCCGCCAACCGGTGCACGATCCTGCGCACCGCCTCGTTGATGAAGACGGTGCCCAGCCATGATCCGGGATAGCGCAAGGCAAAACCAGTCAGCACCAGGATGAAGAAACTGGTGAGTAGGAGCAAGTGCTGGATGCGCTGTTCCAGCGTCATGCGGAACAGGATCCGCGGCTGCCCAATGCGGCGCAGGATCATCTTCTTACGAAATACGATCAGGTTGTGCAGGACCATGCCGCCGATGACCGCCACAATCATCCAGATATAAAACTTGCTGATGTAGGCAATGACTTTGCTGCCAAAATCCGCCTTTGCCAGCCCGTCCGAATGCACCTTGAAACTGACGAATTTGTCGTTGGCGCCAGGATGACATTTGCCGCAGGTGTTGGCCAGGTTGGCGTGATTGATCTTGGATCGCGGGTCACTCGAAGGCAGAATATTGTGTACCCCGTGACAACTGGCGCAATTGGCCACCGTCGCCGAACCCATCTTCGAGGCCATGCCGTGATAGCTGGAGAGATAGGAAGTCACGCGGCCGGAAGGCATTCCAAACTCGTTGGAAAGACGCACGCTGCCATGACACTGAGCACACGCGTTGCCCACATTCGCCGCCGCCACCGAAGAATTCGGATCGCTGGGCCCTTTGATGGTGTGAATGCCGTGGCAGTCGGTGCACACCGGCGCCTGCCAGTTGCCGCGCGCGATGGCCTGGCCGTGGATGCTTTGCACATATTGCTGTTTGATGGTGTCGTGGCACTTAGCGCAAGTGATGGGAACATTGAATTTGTTGATGGGCGATTTGGGATCGGTGGCGGGCAGGATGTCGTGCTCACCATGGCAGTCCGTGCATACCGCAGCCTTATCGGACCCAGCAGCGACCGCCTTGCCGTGAACACTCTGCTGGTACGAGAGGAAGGGAGCAGAGCTGATACCGCTCGATGCCATGACAAATTTCTGCCCGTGGCAGGCGCCGCAGGTTTGCGGAATGTTGCCTCGAGCTACCTTTGACTGGGGATCGCTGGCCGGCAGGATTGCGTGGACGTTGCCATGGCAATCCTGGCACTTCGCTACATTGGTGTTGCCTGCCCTGGCGGAGCTGGCGTGGATGCCGTGATCGTAAGCCGCCTGCTGGTCGGCATGGCAGGTGGCGCACACCGGCTTGACTGGGGTTGGCTCGTGAGGGAATGCCTTAATGTCGGTATGACAATCGGTGCAGCCGAACGTGCCATGAATCGAGGCTTTGAATTTTGCGTCGTCCACATGCAGGCTGACCTGCTTGCCGTTCTCGTCTTTGGTGAGAGACGAATCGTTATGGCAAGCCAGACAATCTTCACTGCTCATCTTAGGCGCGTGCTTGGCTGCCGCCCCCGCCGAGAGCAACAAGGCAACCAAGAAGACCAGACCGCAACGCTTCACCAGGAACCCCTCGCTTTCGCCCGTGCGACGCTGCGCCGGGCCACACTCAACCATGGCTGAGAAGGGGGAAAGAGGCAATGAGTGCCCTCACACCGGGGTGTGATGTCGGTCACATGACGGTGTGCTGTTCAGGCCAGGGAGTCCCGGAAGTCACACCAAATCAGGTTCTTGCGGGGGAGACGATTACGCTACGGCGGCCACAAATCAGAAGGCGTAGCGCAGCGCGAGGGTGGTGTTGTTGGCGTGGAAGTAGCGGGAAGCCGTCGGCCCCACGAAGGACCCTTCGCCGTATTGGTAATAATTCCAAGCGGCTTTCAAGGTCACATTCCTGCGCACCGTGACATCGATGCCAGCAAGAGGGGATTGGTAGATGGAGGAAAGCGGTCCCAGAGGCAGCAGGGTGTTGAAGGAGGTGGTATTGCCCTGGTTGTCCACTACGTTGTACCCCAGGCGCATGGTGACCCGTTCCACCGGTGTCAGGGTCAAGGCGAAGTAGCCATATTGGGTGTGCGTCCGGTAAGTGCCGTTGGTCTCCAGGAGCGTGCTATCGCCGAGACAAGTGAAAGAACCCGGCGGAACCACCGAACCGGCAAAGCAGAGCAAGGCGTCCTGCTGGAGGGCATCGAAGTTGTAGGCCAGGTCGAGTCCCCAGCGGGAGCTGGGCGTGATCGTGGCGTTTACCATGGTGCTGTAATTGTGCTGCTTGTAAGCGATGTCGCCGGCGCCGTTCGAGCCTTGCTGGAACATAAGATTGCCGCCGAGGGTCAACCACGGGCGCGGAGCATAGGAGACGTTGCCAGTTATGTTGAAGAAGCTCGTGGGGTCGGTACGATAGATCCAGTTGTCGGCGCCGCCAACTTGAGCGTTGACATTGGCATGGAAAGCGTTCCCGTGGCGAAACCAGGCCCCGAGGACTCCGGAGTAGCGATTGATCTCAGTGGTGGGACTGCCCCAGGGGGTGATGACCCCGCTGAAGGTGCAACTGCCATCGGGGTTCAGCGGCAGTCCCACGCAATTGCCGCGATTGGGCAGGTTCGGGTAATAGATATCGCCCGCCGAGGCCTGATAGGTGTCCCCCGGCTGAATAATATAGTTGTCCCAGACGAACCCCACACGCACGCCGAAGGAGCGTGAGATGTCGTACTGCAACTGAACATCATTCTGCTTCGTTTTCTGGCCAATCATGTTGATGTTGGTTTCGTTGATTATGTCGGCCGGAGAGCTCGAACTGTGCAACAGATTGAGCGGAAAAGTCGCCACCGGAGTAAGCAGGGAGGCAGTGCCGGCGCTGGCGGCGGCGAAGTAATTGGCCTGCATGTCCTGATAATCGCCGGCCACGCTGAAATTACGGAAGCGGAAAATCTCGACCAAACGAAGTTTGTCCGTGATGTGGAACGTCGCTGAGACGTCGGCCGAGGAAGAGTTCCAGCGCGAACTGGAACTGCTACCCGAGGTGTTGTAGCCGAGGTTCGCGGTGCGGGTGGTCAGGCCGCTGAAGATCGCGGTCAGCGGGGTGCTGGAATTTGCGTGGCTGTACTGGAATTGCCCATTGAAGTCCAGCCATTTGAGAGAAGACGACTTCAGATTGAGTTGCTCGGTAGGAATAAAGGTGCTCACATGCTGATACTGGCTGTAGTCGAGGAAGCCGTTGCAGACAGGATTGGCGATCCCGTTCTTCAGGGGAGCTGTGCACGGACTTCCGCTGTTGAACCAGGGGAGTCCGAAGCTGACCGGTGTGCCGTTGGATAGAGGCCAGGAATTGAAGGGGTTCAGGCTATACAGCGTCCCGCCGGAATAGTATTGCAGCAGTTGGGTGTAGCTGAGCGTGGTTTTCTTAGTGGCACGGAAATCCACCCCAAAGCGGTATCCGTTCAGAGTGTTGTTGGTGTCCTGGTTGAGCAGTGCCTCGGTGCCCTCGTGGAGGCTACTGAAGGAGGGCCCAATGAAGCGGTTCCGGTTGTAATCGACGCGGAACGAGACTCGCCGCATGGGCATCACCACAAGGTCAAAGTTGTAGAGGTTCTGCCGGTTGTAGTAACCGTGGGGCGAGTTCAGGATGGGAATGAACGGAGACCCGGTGGGGGGATTCAAGGGATTCGCGAACAAGTCGTAATCAAAGTAGTTCTGCACGTGCTGATAGCTGCCCGTGAAGGTGTACCAGCCGTACTTTGCGATACGCACACGCGCGGCCTGTTCGGGGTCGCCGCCCCATCCGAAGCTGTTGAGGGTCAGAGTATCGAAAATGTCTTCGTGCGAAAGCGACTGCATAGTGAGCGACTGGTCGAGAATACGCGCGCCGGTCTGGTAGTTGACCAGCGTGTCATACATCGGCTGGCTGCCATTGACCTCGGAGATGCGACCGCCGATGTCAATCGATTGGGTCACCCGAAAATCGCCAACCTGTTTGCCCTCTCCCGCATCGGACGAACTCGAAGAGGTGGGGGACGACGTCGGCCCCGGGTTCTGCGCCAACGTGCTGCCCATGAAGAACAGGCAAGCCGCCATCAGAGCGAATCCAAAAGAATAAGCGCCGAGATTCCTTGGAAGAGCCATTGGCATGCCTCTCAACTAGCGGAAGAAAAAGGGATCGAAGTTGGAACCATGAATCTGCGTGTGGCACATGGTGCATGCCTGGTACTTGGCAGACTGGTTGTGAGCTGGTCCTATAGGCTGACCCGCAGCTCCGTTCATGTTGGGCGTGTGGCAACGGAGGCACAGGAAGTTGACATTGTTGACCTGCAGTAACCGGGGATTCGTCGAGCCGTGTGGCGTGTGACAGGACAGGCAACCTTGGTCGGTTTTCACCGGAGCATGCTCGAAGACGAAAGGCCCCATGGTGTCAGTGTGACATTTGGTGCAAACCGCGAACTGGCCGGCGGCGGCGCGCACCTGGTGACCGGTCTCAGTCCCATGGGGATTGTGGCAGTCGGTGCACTGGATAAGCCCGACATCGACACGGTGACGGTAAGGCCGGGCGAATTCAGCTCTCTGCGCGGCATGGCACCCATAGCACAGCGCGGTCTGCGGCTTCACCAATAGAAAATTGACGTCGGTGGAACCATGAGGACTGTGACAGTTCGTGCAACTGACGCCGCTGGCCAGGTGTTCGGACTTGGAAAAATTCTGCGTCTCCAGGCTGGATTGATGACATTTCGTGCAGATCGCTGCCGTTTCGGCTGGACTCAACTTTTCAAAGCGAACAATTTTGGTGGGATCACCGCCGCCCTCAATGTGGGCCTGCGCGGGGCCGTGACAAGCCTGACAACCGTGTTGATCGCCTTTCAGCAACGCCGCATGCGGAGTAGCCGCGAAGTGCTTGTCCCAGACTTCCTGGTGGCAGGTCTTGCAAGCGTCGGTCTCGGCGTATTGGGCGGTGGTCGAGCCGGGGAGCGCGGCGGATGCCTGCGGAGCCGGAGCAGTTGCGTGTTCCTGGGCTGGAGCAACTGCGATCAAACAGCTAGCCAACAGAAAAGACAACCAGAGCGGCGGGATCGGTCGACAACCAGAAAGAGTCATCCTGGCTCCTCAACAGCGGCTGCCCAGCGGCTCAGAATGTGGGCTGGCCTTGGTCCACACGGTTAAGAGCACGGCGAGCCAGCCGCTGATTTTGCGAAGGATACTACAGGTTTCGTTCGCCGTTAATACCACCTTGGTGGTCAGGTGGCGATATTCCCGCGACGCCTCGCGGTGCCAGCAACCGGCAGCCGTGCCTAGACCACCATGGAGCGCGGGCGGAAGGCGATTCTGCCATGACGGCAGTGCCCCGTGGAAATGTTGCGAACCCGCGCATAGGCGCCGTGAAGGTCCTCGCTTAGCATACGTACGACCTGTAAACAAAGCTCACCATGCTCGCGTAAGAATTTCGCTAACTCCTTCTTGCGGACGAATACGACCTGCGAGTTGTCCAGCAACTCAGCGGTGATTTCGTACGGCGTGTTGGAAAGGGCAGCCTCCAGGCCCAATACTTCTCCGGGTCTGGCTACACGCAGGGTGAGGCGTTTGCCGGTGTCGGAGCAGATAGAGAGCTTGGCGCGACCATCGCAAAGGATGTATACACCTCGCACTGGGCGCCCCTCGGCAAACAGCACTGTGTTTCGGCGGTATAAGGCAAGCGATTTGATCTCGTCGAAAGCTTTCAGCGACTCAGCGGGCATGTCGCAAAAAAACCGGTCGGGACGGAAATCGCAAGTCACGCAACTCGACTGCGCCGTGGTCTCCATATTGGGGTAATACCGCTATTGACCATGAGAATGCTGTGATTGCAATCACCGTTTTCCGTGACCCTCTTCACAGGATGTGCTGCTGAGACAGGCATTACAGGCACTTACCCCCAGACAGAAGATGTCCTAAATAGGGACACATTGCCCGCGGAAGGATGAAAATGTCCAGACAGCCCGGAATATCCCCTGCGATTACGAGGTGATGGCCAGTGCCTTCAGGGCCGCCTTGTTGCGGATCAGCAGGGTCGAGCCCTTCGATTGTACGATCTGCCTGCGCTTCAGGTCGGCGAACAACCGGGTCACGGTCTCCCGTGAGGTGCCGATCATCTGCGCGATCTCTTCGTGAGTGAGCGCGAGCTTTAGCCGGGGCTCGGACTTGGTGGCTTCACCGTTCTTGGCGCTCCACTCCAGCAGGAGCTTCGCCAGCTTTTCCGCGGCCGAATGTGACAGCCCTAGCGCGCGAATTTCCCGGCAGGCACTGTTGTACTTCTCGCTGAGCTGTTCGGCCACGCGCAGGCAGGCCTCACTGTGCTCCTTGAGGAAGTGCAAAAAATCCTCACGTTTCACGAAGTTCACCTGGCACGGGTCGACCGTCTCCGCGGTCAACTCGTAGGGCTTGCCGCCCACGGTCGCACTGAGGCCCAGTACTTCCCCGGGTTCAGCGATTTTCAGGATCAATGTCTTGCCATCGGTGGAACAGATGGAAAGTTTCACGCGGCCTTTGCACAGCACAAAAATCCCGCGTGGGGCCTGACCCTCGACAAACAGGACCGCACCTTTAGGGTATGCAGTGGCGTATTTGACGGACTCGAACGTCTGTAGTGCAGCTGGTGGAAGATCGCAAAAAATATGGTCTGCCCGCATCTTGCAAGTGAGGCAGCTTTCTATGATGTCCAAACCATAAGGTGTAAGCACGACGACCCCCTGTACTTCACATCGTATCCCCGTGTCTTACGGCCGGAGCGTGGGTTCGAACGCTCTCCGGGGCGAAAACCTGCGAAATCCGCGGTGACCGGTGCTCCGTCCATCTTGCTGCGCTCCGTTCCCTGTTACGGAGCAGCGATAATTTGCAGCAAAGGCCCATAGATAGCGGCGGTTGCGGCTTATGGCCGGGGCGCGGCATTTGAGGCTTTGCCCAGATACAGTCCAGCGGAACATTCCTACCGCACATGGAACAAGTACATACGTCACAAAGGCGTGTGACGTATGAGAGATCGCCTCCGGGACGCCACCCGTAGGTTGCGAGCATCCCGTCCCAAGGTTAGCGAGCGGATTGATGGCAATGCCTGCGTACGAGCCTGCTGCGGTCTCAGGCTCCAACCGGCTCGGCTACCGTGACCTTCTCCGTATCGAGCACTACGGAGATCGCGTGAACCACCGCCGCGACGCGTACTGCTGCCAGGATTTTTTCCTCGCTGAAGCCCTTCTCCCGCAGCGACTTCTCGTGGGAGTCAACGCAGGCGCCGCAGTTGTTGATCGCCGACACCACCGTGGCCCACAGCTCGAAATCGAGAGGATCGATGCCATGGGTGCGCATCACGTTCATCCGTAATCCGCCGCGCATGGTGCTGTACTTCTCATTGGAGGTGAGGTGTTTGAAGCGGTAAAAGATATTGTTCATGGCCATAATGGCTGCCGCCGCTTTTGCCGCCTCGAGAGCCTCGGGCGTCAAATGGGTTGCCGCCTCCTGCCAGACCGCGGCGATCATTTGCTCATTGCGCGAGGCGATGGCCGAAGCAACCACGGTTCCCCATAATTGCTGTTCGGTCAATTCGCTCTGCTGGCGCACAACGCTGGAGAAATTCAGCTTCAGGTCTTTCGCATAGGAAGGCAGGCTTTCGATAAGTTCATCAAGACTCATAGGACTCTCCTCGAGAAAGGCAACGCTTTCTGAAACGGCTTCGCGACAGCGCCCCAGCGGTTTCAAATGCCAAAAAATAGGCTCCGCTCCGAGGAGCGGAGCCGCATGACTGTGACTTAGACCTGAAGTGTCTCCTGGCCCTTTTGCCAATTGCAGGGGCAGAGTTCGTCGGTCTGAAGCGCGTCCAGCACGCGCAGGACCTCCTGCGGGTTGCGGCCTACCGAAAGGTCGGTCACGTACACGAAGCGAATGACGTTCTCCGGATCGACGACATAGGTGGCACGCTGGGCCACGCCTTCTTTTTCATCCAGAATTCCGAGCGTGGACGACAGGTCGCGCTTGATGTCGGAAAGCATGGGGAACGGCAGGTCCTTCAGGTCGGGGTGATTGTTGCGCCATGCCAGGTGCACGAACTCCGAATCGATGCTGCCGCCCAGAATCTGGGCGTCGCGGTCCTGGAATTCTTTGTTGAGCTTGCCGAACGCGGCGATCTCGGTCGGGCAAACGAAGGTGAAGTCCTTCGGCCAGAAGAAGAAGACCCTCCACTTGCCCTTGTAGTCCTGGTTGGTAATGGTTTTGAATGCGTTGTCTTTATTGGTCGTAACGGTTGCGGTAAGACTGAAATCAGGAAATTGCTCTCCTATGCCTAACATTTCTATCTCCGTTCGTATGTAAGTTTAAGACTGCTTGAATTCTGTTGCAGCGCACGCCTTGCAGATACCCTGCAACTCAATACTAAACTTTTCCACCCTGAAGCCGGAAGGAACTGTGCCTCGCAACTTCACGGGGGCGAGCGAGTCAACGGGTAGGTCGGTGATGGACCGGCACCGCGTGCAAACCAGGTGATGATGGGGATGGCGATTGGCGTCAATACGCCACGAGCCATGATGAGGGCTGACCTCATGCAGCATGCCGGCATGCACGAAGGTCTTAAGGTTTTTATAAACCGTCGCGAGCGAGATCGACGGCAAGTCTTGTTTTACCTGCTCGTAGATCTCCTCCGGCGAATAATGCCCGGGTCGTGACACCAGCGCTTCGTAGATTTTTTGCCTCTGGTGTGTCGCCGCCAGGTTGTGCACGCGGCACAATTGGCGAAACTCGTTGTAAGTCTCCCGGCGCATAATTGTTAGATGATAAAGTCTATCAAAGGATTCAGGTTCTCGCACGCTAATTTTGCGGCTTTCGCGTCGGGAGCGGCGGGGCCAGCCGCAGCCCCTGTGGTACTCTTTTTTCTCTGGCAGCTCTCCTTTCATGGGAACCCGAACCACACCTCTAGCCGCTGATTTGCCGGACAGGAATGCGGATTCGGCGGCCGTACTCGTGCAACGCCGGTCCGGATTTGCCTGGATTGACTCACTGTGGTTCGATCTTGCTCTGGCGTTCGTCGCGGGGTTGCTGTACGCCCTGATTGTGATGGGTCCCGGGCCGCTGAATCCGCGCAACGTGGACTGGGTGACAGTCGATCCGGCCTACCACTACATCGGATGGGAGCTGTTTCGTCAGGACCCGCATGTTCATTGGCCCCTCACGTACACCAACCGACTGGGTTATCCCGAGGGAGAGTCGGTTGCCCTGCTGGACTTGAATCCGCTTGCGGCGGTGGTGCTGAAGCCGCTGTCGCCCCTGCTTCCCGAACCCTTTCAATACTTCGGTCTGGAAGTGGTTCTTGCCTGTGCCCTGCAATTCTTTTTCGCGCTCCGAATCTTCCGTTTGATCCTGGGCACGGACGTGGTGGGAATTGCGTTGTGCAGCATCTTTTTTCTGCTTGCACCGCCTCTGACGTACCGGCTCATGGGGCATTACTCGCTCTCCAATCAATGGCTTCTGCTGGCGGCGCTGTTGGTGTTTCTCCAGGCACAGCAGGAATCACCCCACGCAATTCGGCGGTTCGTGATGGCGGGGACTGCGCTGACGGCCATATCGGTTGGTATGAATCCGTACCTCGCATTCCAAGTGGTGGCGGTGCTGGCTGCCGCCGTCCTCAGCCTGCTATGGCAGCGGAGGGTGACGCTTCCGCGGGCCGCCGGGGCCTTGATTCTGTTTTGTGTGACTGGCTTTGCCATGGCCTACTCGCTGGGCCTGGTCATCGAAGGAGGACGCGGTTACAAGAGCGGCGGCTACCGCGTGTTCTCCATGAATCTCCTCTCGCTGGGCGATCCTCGCGGATGGAAATCCATCCTTCTTCCGCGGATATCCGCAGCGACGCCCGGCCAGTACGAAGGCTACAACTATCTGGGTGTCGGGGTGCTTATCCTGTCGCTTGTCGTCTTGATCGTGGCCGTCTTGCAGCGACGCAATCTGCCAAGGCTTAATCTGCGCTGGCTCATACCGCTATTGCTTTGTTGCGCCGCGCTTACGCTTCTGGCGCTCTCGACTAAGATAACGCTGGCTTCGAGAACTCTGGCGGACCTGGACCCCGGCGAAAAGCTGTCGCCCTATCTCGCATCGCTGCGGGCCAGCGGGCGGCTGTTCTGGACTCCTTACTACTTGATTCTGGTGGTTGTACTCACCGCACCTTTTCTCTTCTTCAAGAAGGTGTGGGCGAGTCTGCTGGTGGGCTGCGCGTTGCTCCTTCAAATCGCTGACACACAATCGCTCCGTCACTGGGTGCGCACTACCATCAGCGAGGCGCATCCCTCGCCGCTCAAGTCACCGATTTGGTCGACGCTTGGTTCAGTGCATGAGAACCTTATTGTTCTTCCCGCCTGGCAATGCGATGGCCCGGCGGCGCCACTCGGGCCCGACAGTTACCGTATTTTCGGCTTCCTGGCTGTTCGGCAGAAGATGAGAACCAACAGCTATCAGTCGGCCCGCTACACCGAAGTCGCGCGCGACTGGCATTGCCACCAAGCCCTCGAGGCTCTCTCGGAGCAGCCGCTCTCGCCCGATTCGGCCTACGTTGTAACACCCGAACTCGCTGCTCGTATCGCAGCAGGTCCAACTGGGCCAGGGAAGTGCCATGACCTGGATCGCGTTATCCTGTGCTCCGTGAAATCGGACTTCGGACTCAGTTCTGAGCTGATGACTCCCGAGGCCAGACTTGAGAGCGCTATTGCCAATCCTGGGTTCGAAGGTGGGGACCTGTCGCCGTGGTCGACGGTTTGGGAGGTCGGCGCCGGTGTGGATTCCACGCGCGCTCACAATGGATCGCACAGCCTGGCGGAGACTGGACTCGGTAGCGTGTTTGAGGATGTGACCGGACTGGAACCGGGCGCGACCTACAGCGCTTCGGTGTGGGTGTCTGGTTCTCCCGCTGCAACTGCGCAGGCGCAGCTCACAATTTACGATCCTACCGACAACGCCACGACTTCCTCGCCGTTCGTCACCGTAGGACCCGATTGGCGAAATCTGTCTCGCTCCTTCGCCGCCGGCCGGGATGGAACGGTCCGTCTGCATCTGTTGCGCGGGCCGGGTTCGGGAACAATCTACTGGGACGACGTTCACATCTCGCGCGAGAAATAAGAACACCTGAGGGACAATGGAATCGTGAGTACGGTCCAGACGAGCGCGGGACAAGCGGAGCGTGTTACGCACCATCGGAAGGGGAGCGGTGCGATCAAGCTGATGCTGTTTCTCGCGTCGGCCGCGCTCAGCGCCGCCGCTTTTCTGACGTTCGACTATTTCTACACCTCGGCGCTGCAGGGGTCGGTTGTCTCGGGTGGGGTACAGGGTTATTGCTTCGCTCCGCTCGATCCGGTGCGATTCTTCGCTTTGCAGCCCAACTGCTCCTGCATTCGCCTGTGGGGCAAGTCTTCGTATCCGATGTTCACCAATAATCTTGGCTTCCGGGACGACAGAGTCCGAGACGTTCCTTTGACGGAAGCCAGGCCGCGCGTGCTCATTCTGGGCGATTCTCATGCCGAAGGAATGACAACCTGGGACGACACGTTTGTGGGTCGAATCGCAGCCAATTTTCCGCAATACGAATTCTTGAACGGGAGCATGGGAGCTTACTCGCCGTCGAACTATCTCAATACAGCGCGGATGGTTTTCGAGAAGGGCATAGAAGTTGACGAAGTAATCGTCTTCATCGACATCTCGGACGCGCAGGACGAGGCCGCTCTCTACCGCGACAAGGACGCAAGCGGCGCGGTGACGATACCCAAGGGAAAATCCATCTATCAGGACTGGTATTCCAAAATGCGGGAACGTATTACCAAACATTTCCTGATCACCGACGACCTCGTCGAGATCTGCGAGCGAATCCTGGTACGCTTCGGCTACTACCATCTCGACCGCGGCGAGGGCAACGAGTTCGATCAGGAGCGCGGTGCGTGGACCTACCGCAAAGTCTCCGACACCCAGCCATTTGAAACCGGATACGCGCCACTCGGATTGGAGAGCGGCATCGCCAAAGAGAAAGCCAAGATGGACCTGCTTTGGCAGGAACTAGCGGCGCGCAATATTCCCATCAGCGTGGTCGTCTATCCGTGGCCGAACCAAATTGCCCATGACGCCGCGGATTCGCGCCAGGTGCGCATCTGGCGCCAGTGGTGTGAAGGCAAGTGCAAGCGATTCGTCTCGTTGTTCCCGGCTTTTTTCGCGGCGAAGGCGGAATGCCCGAGTTGGGAACCAGGCTGCTGGTATCTCGACTACTTCATCTTCGGCGACATCCATTACAACTCCGCCGGCAACGCTATAGTGGCCGAGGCGGTGAGCAAGAGTCTCTCGGAGACACCTCCGGAGAAGCGTCAAGCCCCGGTCAGCGGAGGCAGCGCGGCAGGGGCCGCTGCGAACCGCTGAAAGTTCGCGAAACCAAGCGTTTACTCACTCCGCGCCTCCGGCTTGAAGATCATCCCTTCGCTGGTCTTGCCGTTCATCAGCACAACCAGCGGCGATGCGAATTGCAAATGCCGGACGCAGCCGTGCTCCTCGACGGCGGGTTGGGCGGCGAGCCATTGCCAGTCCACGAAGCCTTCGCCGGCGTCAGGATTGACGGTGAAGTAGCCGATCTGGAAAGCGGTGAGGTTCTGAAAGAAGTGACTGCCCTGCGAGGGGACGACGCGGAAGTCGCGGAAGCCGGACTCCAGAATGACGCGCGCGCCGGCGATCTGGTCCCAGGTCACGGGGATGCCGAGCCAGGAATCCGTAGAGCCCAGGCGGCCGACGCCGATCAGCAAATAGGGCGTGCCGCTCTCACTAAGCTCGGCGTTGAAGTGAGCCACACTCTGCGCAACCTCGAAACTTTGCGCCCGCTCAAAGCGATGGAAGTCAACCACCACAACATCGCGCAGGTCCTGAACGCGTCCGTGTCCCAGCACCTGCGAGCTTTGACACACTAAGCGCTCGGGCGCGACGGTTTCGATGTGAATGTCTTCGCCCGCGCGCGACATCACCAGAGGACGTAACTGGAGGAAGCCGAAGTCTGCCGGTTCGCTGGGAAGTTGCGAGAGGCGGACCGCAAACTCGATCTCCACCGGACGCCCCAGCGCATCTTCGCCAATACGCATGAGCTGATCCAGAATTCCAGGCAGAGGAAACAAACCGTATTTCAAGATGGGTGCGAAGCTCACGATGCGCGGCCCGCGCCGGCTAAGCCCATCGTAAACGGCGTTGTTGTCCACCGAGTACGTGGAGCCCAGCATCTGCAAGGTTCCATCCGCTTCCGCAACATCGAGCCGGAAGGGAACTTCGCGCAGGTCAGCCGCGGGATCGCCGTCGCGCGAGGGATGGTCCAGTTCGAGCGCCCAGAATTCCGTTTGCGAGTTGGCCAGGATGTCTTCCACCGAGGAAAACTGCACCAGATGTTGCGGATAGCGGGGACTGAAGGTCAGACATTTTCCTCCGCCAACCACCGCGCGCCCCAAACCCAAGGCAACGGCGGCGAAACCGTCTTCCACCCTCATCGGTGGATGAGGATAGAAATTGCGCGACCGCACCACGCCAGAGAAGTCGGGATAGAAGCGGTTGCCATGGGTATTGCCCACGACCTGCTGAAGCAGCACCGCCATCTTCTCTTCTTCCAGGCGGTAGGGCGTGGCCCGGACGTAAGCTTTGGCATGCTGGCTGAACGTGGAGGCATACACCAGTTTGATGGCTTCCAGGAGTTGCTCGAGCCGCAACTGGATGTCCGCGTTATTGTTGGCCAGCATGAAAGTCTCGTAAACGCCTGAGAAGGGCTGATACTGCGAGTCCTCCAACAGGCTCGAGGAGCGCACGGCCAGCGGATAGCGCACTTCCTGCAAGAATGCCAGCAGGTTATCGATCAGATCGATGGGAAACGTCGCCGCAAGAAAGCGGCGGACAATCTCGTCGTCCTCGGTGCCATGAATGGCAAGGTCGAGCAGGTCGTTATCCTTCAGAAAGCTGTCGAAGATTTCGGTTGTCAGTACCAGAGTAGCCGGGACCGCGATGCGAATGCCGGGATATCTGCGGGCAATTCGGCGCTGATGCAACAGGTGACGGATGAAGGCCAGTCCGCGCGCCTTCCCGCCCAGCGAGCCGCCCCCAATCTGAAGGAAGAAGTTTTCCGACGGCTGGAACGTCGCCGGGTTAAATTCGCCGATCAGGACCTGGCCCTGCTCGCGGCGATACTCGGTGATGGATTCGATCAGGTCGCGACGCAGGTGCTCGGTGTCCTTGAAGTCGGAAACCTTGCGCGGTCGCAGCTTCTGCGCCAGGGCGAATTCCGTGCGTGCCATCAGCCAGTGCGAGAAGTGGTTACGCTCGCCGTGGTAGGCGATGCTCTCCGCCGGCACCGTGGCCAGTTGCGTCTCCAGCGCGTTCAAGTCGGAGGCACGCGAAACCTCCGTCTTGTCGGCCAGGCGAAAAACAAAGTCGCCGAACCCGACTTGCTCGGTGAGGATGTCGCGCAAATCGCCCAGCAACGTGGGTGAGCGTTTCTGGAGAAAGCCGAACTCCTCCTGGTGCGCGCGTTTCACAAACTCGGCGTGGCTCGACTGCAAAACAATGGGCACATCGGGCACCATCTCCCGCACGGTGCGCGCCAGCTCAAAGCCGGCTTCCGGTGTCAATTTACCGCCGCGGGGAAACTCGATATCGGACACCAGGGCGAGCAGGTGGTCGCGGTATTTTCTGGCTTCCCGCTCCGCGTCCTCGTAGTTGGAGGAGAGCAGGATCTTGGGGCGCGCGCGCATTCGCACCAGTTTGTGGGCGACGTTGATGCCTTCGCTCAGCAGGCGGCGCGACTGGCTGATGAGCTCCGTATAGATGACCGGAAGAAAGAGTGAGTAGTAGTGAATATCGTCTTCCACCACCAGGATCACCGGCACATCCATAGCTTTGGTGTCGTGATAAACGTTGCGCTTGTCCTCGATGTACTTCACGATTGCGATAAGGATGCGGGTGTTGCCTTGCCACAGGAAGATGCGCTCGATGTCGGTGTGGGGATTGCGGGCGACAAAATTCGTGATCTCGCGATAGTCGTAGGCCAGCACTACGACCGGCACGTCAAGGCCAGCAGCTTTAACCTCGCGCGCCAGTTGCGCGGCATCCATGTCGGCGATCTGCAGGTTGGTGACGATCAGGTTGAAGCGCGACTGCGAACGCGCCAGCGCCAGCGCTTCTGTTCCGGTTGAAACCTGGGTCACGCCGGGGACCTGGTGCAGGTCTAACTCCAGAGACTCGCCGATGAGCAGTTCGTTGAGGCGGCCGTCCTCGCGCAGGATGAACGAGTCGTAGAGGCTGGAGACCAGCAGGATGTCGTTCACGCGGAACGGCATCAGGTTTTCGAAGGCGTCGAAGAGGCGCTCGGCCTGGGGACCGGGATGATCCGGTGCTGGTCGGGTGGTAGTCAAAGGGGCCTCGGTTCGCCGCCGACTGTCTCTGGCTGCCCGCTCAGCGCGCCACCTGGAATCAACAATTTAGGCAAGAAATCCTGGCAAGTATCAGAGCCTCGAAGGTTTACACGTACATAATTGATTGGCAAGGACTTAAGGGCAGGTGGGAGTACACCGGGGGCAGTTGCCAGCTTCGAAGATCTCCCCGTACGTTTGCTGCCCAAGGCCACAATCGTCTCCGGAACGATTCTACTGCGGGTGGGCCCAACTTCCGAGGGAGTTTCGTCACACTCCACTGTTAAAACGTCACACGGCTGCCGAGTCGGCAATCTCTAGTCTGACGGGCTGACGGTCATCGGCCAAAGCGTCAGTGCACAACCACTCCGGAGAGCATTTGCGGTAAGCCCGAGGTCAGGCCGTTCCAGATGATCTGTACCCCGATTGCCAGCAGGATGAACGCGGAAAGGCGGGTCACAATGCTGGTACCTGACTTGCCGAGCATCCGTACCAGGCGGCTGGCATTGCCGTAACAAACCATGACCAGAAGACAAAGCAGGAACATACCCAACAAGGCTGCCAGGAAATGGCGCGGATAGCCGTGTTCAAAGCCCGTGCCGGCCTGGTGTCTCAAATGGGCGCCCAGCGTGATGGCGATGGAGATGCAACCCGGGCCGACGGTAATGGGTAAGGTCAACGGGAAAAAAGCATGCTCCAACGCGTCCTCCAGCGTTTCGGGCGGTTGCTTCCCAGGGGCGTCGTCGTCTGCTTGATTGAGCAAACTCCACCCGGTGTAGGCCACCACCAAGCCTCCGGCAATCTGTACCACGGGCAGGGAGATGCCGAAGAAGTCCAGAATTACGCTGCCGAACAGGAACGAGACCGCCAGCAGAATGAATCCGTAAGCGGCAATTTTTCGCGCCAGGACTTTTTGTGCGGACTGCGGGTAGCGCTCAGTGAGGCTGAGGAAGATTGGAGCGTCGCCGATCGGATTCACCACCGGGAACAGCGTCACGAACGCAACGACGAGAGTTTTGATGAAGTCGATGGGGTTCATCGATACCCGGTTCAAATCAGCCGGATTTCCATCCCGGCCCGTATTCTGCGAGATGCCATGAACAATGCACCTCGGGGAGCGCCAGGGAGTAGCATACATTGTCTAACTTACAGGTGCTCAACTTCGGCGCGGCCTGGCGTCCCATGCTGTTTTCTGTTGCGGCACTTCCTATAGTCTTATTGCAAGGAGAGCAAGAGGATGGACACCATCTTAAACGGTGTGCTGTTAGTCGGCGGTGCAATGTTGGTTTCGGTCGGGGGATTGCTAATAGTTCGCCGCTACGTCGATATCGAGTGGCTGAAGAGACACCACGAGGTGGCCAGCTACTACTTCCTGATGATAGGAACGCTGTATGCCGTACTCATAGCGTTCGCGATTTTTGTAGTTTGGAGCGGCTTCAAGGACGCAGGCACAAACCTGGAGCACGAGGCAAACGAGGTGGGGGACCTGTCCCGCCTGTCAGCCGTTATGCCCGACCCGCTGCGTCAAAATCTACGCACCGCGCTCATGGAGTACTTGAATTCCGTAACCCAGGATGAATTTCCTGCCATGGCCGAAGGGCGTGACAGCGCGCGCACCTGGCAGGCCATGCAGAAACTGTGGGATGTGTATGGCACTGGTCAGCCTGATACTCCCAAACTGCAGGCGTATTACGCCGAGTCGCTGACGCATTTGGACGCCTTGGCGAACTTTCGTAGGATACGGCTGTTTACCAGCCGTGGCACGGTGCCAACCCCGCTCTGGGGCCTGCTCATTTCAGGTGGGGTTCTTCTCATCGCCTTTACCTACTTATTCGGGCATGAAAGCATCTCCTCGCAGGCAGCCATGACAGCAGCCTTGGCCGGTATTCTCGCTTTTAGCCTTTTCCTCATCATTACGCTGGACAGCCCGTACTCGGGAGTTGCGCAGGTTACTCCCGAGCCATTCAAGGTCGAACTACAGCACGTAGCCGCCCGAGAGTGAGCGAAACTCCGCAAGGATTCTCCGGCATCTTTTTCCGGCTCGAGTTGGGAACCCGATCCGCCGGTCTGGATACCAGCCTGCGAATCGTGCGGAAACATCACGGGTCGATCAATGTGATCTCAACTCCGGGCGATACCCGGTTTCAGGTGCGCTTGCCTCGCACGGGTGTAGCGGTTCGCGATTGACGTTTCAGCGCGGGTCCGAGGATGCTGTGGTTCGCAGACGCGCGGTGTGAAGAAAAAACGCGGGGTGGATTGCTCCACCCCGCAAGATAAGCAAACGCTGCAACAAGAACTACACGAGTCCTTGGTCCAGCATGGCATTGGCGACTTTCAGGAAGCCGCCGATGTTGGCGCCGTTCACCAGATTGCCGGGGGTCCCGTAGGTCTCGGCGGTCTCGAAGCAGGTCTTGTGGATGGCGATCATGATCTTGTGCAGACGATCGTCCACTTCTTCGCGGGTCCAGTTCAGACGTGCGCTGTTCTGCGACATCTCGAGACCGGAAGTGGCCACGCCGCCGGCATTCGCTGCCTTGGCCGGACCGTAGAGGACTTTCGCCTCCAGGAACAGCTTGGTGGCTTCCAGAGTGCTCGGCATGTTGGCGCCTTCGGCAACGACCTTGATCCCGTTGTTGATGAGGTTGGTCGCGTCCTTGGCGTTGATTTCGTTCTGCGTGGCGCTGGGAAACGCGCAATCGGCTTTGATGTTCCAGAGCGGGTTGTAGCCGAGCTTCAGGTCGGTGGGCATGAAGATAGCTTTTTTGTACTGGTCCGCATACTCACGAATGCGGCCGCGCTTCACGTTCTTCAGCTCCATGATCCAGGCCAGCTTCTCGCGGTTGATTCCCTCGGGGTCGTAGATGGCGCCGTCGGAGTCGGAGACTGTGACTGGCTTCGCGCCCAGGTCAAGCAGCTTCTCGATGGTGTACTGCGAGACGTTGCCGCTGCCGGAGACCAGGCAGGTCTTGCCGTCGAAGGTGTCCTTGCGGCTCTTCAGCATTTCCTCCGCGAAGTACACGCAACCGTAGCCGGTGGCTTCCGGACGGATCAGCGAACCGCCCCAGTTCAGGCCTTTGCCGGTGAGCACGCCGGTGAATTCGTTCCGGATGCG
Source organism: uncultured Acidobacteriaceae bacterium (assembly GCA_963798005.1). Classification (GTDB taxonomy): domain Bacteria; phylum Acidobacteriota; class Terriglobia; order Terriglobales; family Acidobacteriaceae; genus Bog-257. Next base: position 52,706 of record CAWCRZ010000015.1, read on the forward strand.
CTTGTATTGTCCAAAGAGGAAGCCGATCTCGCGTCCGCCCACGCCGATATCGCCGGCGGGAACGTCGGTGTCCGGTCCGATGTGGCGGCAGAGCTCGGTCATGAAGCTCTGGCAGAAGCGCATGACTTCGTTGTCGCTCTTGCCTTTGGGATCGAAGTCCGAGCCGCCCTTGCCGCCGCCCATGGGCAGCGTGGTCAGGGAATTCTTGAAGACCTGCTCGAAGGCGAGGAACTTCAGGATACCGAGATTGACCGAGGCATGGAACCGCAGGCCGCCCTTGTAGGGGCCGATGGCGCTGTTCATCTCGATACGGAAGCCGCGATTGACCTGAACATTGCCCTGGTCGTCAAACCACGGCACGCGGAACATCAGGACGCGCTCAGGTTCCACGATCCTCTCCAGGATTTTGGCGGAGATGTATTCCGGATGTCTTTCGAGAACGAAGCGCAGAGAGTCGAATACTTCCTGTACTGCCTGGTGAAATTCCGGCTCAGCGGGGTTCTTCGCTTTCACCAGGGCCATCACGTCGTTGGTGTAGTTGCCCGGGGTCTTAATGGCGGGCGCATGGGTAGTTACGCTCATTGGAGGTCCTCCTCGAACCTTGTAAATATGTTTTCGGAATGTACTGCCGTAACACTGTTCGCAGATGGAAGAAAGGCGAACATACTTGTTTGTGATCCGTTACTATTTGAGTCCCGAACGGGCATTCTGGCTGTGACTGCGGTCACCCAAACGCGTGACTAATCCGGGCGCTATGGTAACTCTTTTGCAGCAGGGCAAGGGGAAAAACAGCCGGGGGAACATGGAAGGGCACGGATTGAACAGGAAGTCCAGCGTCTTCAGACCTGTCCGCGAGCGTTCATGGGGACGAGGTTCTTCAGCCGCCGGGGATACCATAGAGTGATGGCGAGTCCCGAATCCCTTACGGTCTCCGCGACTGACCTGGAGTGTCTGCTCGACGAAGTCAAGCTCTCGGCGGCGGGCGCTGGCGAAGGGCTCTTCGGCCCGGATTCTGTCAGTTGGAAGATCAATCGCGAGTCGGCGTTATTCCTGGCGGCGGGGCGCGCGGCCCTGTTGCAGTTGGCTCATCCCTGGGTTGCGGCGGCGATTGCCGAACACTCCAGAACGTTGCACGACCCCGTTGGCCGATTTCATCAGACCTTTCGGGTGATGTTCACCATGATCTTTGGCTCGACCGAGCAGGCCCTCACGGTTGCGCGTCATCTGCATCGGCGTCATGGCGTTATTCACGGCACGATGCCTGAGACTGCCGGACCATTCGCCCAAGGTTCCGCCTACGAGGCCAACAACGTCGCCGCTCTGCGCTGGGTGTTCGCAACTCTGGTGGACAGCGCGCTGCTGGCTTACGAGCTTGTGTCGCCGCCTCTCATACCCGAAGAACGGGAACACTACTATGAGCAGAGCCGAACCACTGCGGCGCTGTTTGGTATCTCGAGGGAGGACCTGCCGGCGAATTGGCAAGACTTCAGCGCATACGTCGAATCCATGTTGCAGTCAGACACGCTCACCGTAAGCGCATCAGCTCGCGAGATGGCCGGCGAGCTTCAGCGCGGCGCCGGATCGTGGCTGCGACCGCCGGTCTGGTATCGGACCCTGACCATCCACCTGCTGCCGCCGCGGCTGCGGCAGGAGTTTGATCTCACCTATGGAGAGCGCGAACGGTGTTCTGCCGAGCGCGCGATGAAATGGCTGCCGCGATTCTATCGTTCCGTTCCCGAGGCGATACGTTTCGTTGGCCCCTACCGGGAAGCCCAGGCAAAACTGCGGGGCAAGGAATATCCGAGCCTCGGGATTCGGCTGAATAACCGGCTATGGATTGGAGAACCGAGTCTCTCCCAGCAATAGATGAAAAGCGAAGGTAGCGAAGGTGTTGACCTGACGGCATCTTGCCTGTTATTTCGGTGTAGCATGTAGGCCAACAGATGAACCGGCCGTGGGGGCCTATAAGAGCAATCTTGTGAATATTCTCCTTCTGTCCATGCCCGACTCCTTCGAGCACATGCCCACTGTTGCCGTGCGCATGCCCAACGGAGCACTGACTTCGCTGGCGGGCAACGTCGATTCCCATCACAAAGTCGCCGTCGCCGATCTGATCTTGGTACAGCAGAGCGTACGTGAGACGGTCGAGCGGTTGGCCGCCGAGGTCAAGCCGGACGTCGTCGGCCTTTCGGTGATGACGTTCCAGCGTAAGACTTCGCTGCGGATCGTTGAACTGCTGCGATCCCTATGTCCCGGAGTGCGCGTCGCGGTTGGCGGTTACGATCCTAGCCTCGCGCCCGAGGCCTACATGCAGGAGGGAAACGGAATCGACTACATCGTCCGCGGCGAAGGCGAAATTACGTTCCGGGAGTTGCTGCGCGCGGTCGAGAGTGAAGAAGGCTTCGACACAATTCAGGGCCTGTCGTATCGCACGAGCGATGGCTGGCATGTAAACCCGGCGCGTCCGGTACACAGCCTGGAGGGAGACGAAATCCGTCTGCCAAAGCGCAGCGCTCGCGTGCTGAACGGTTACACCATGATGGGGCGGCAGGTTGACGTGGTCGAGACCTCGCGCGGCTGCACGTTCGACTGTGGCTTTTGTTCCATCATCGAGATGCGTGGCCGCAATTTTCACACCTATGAGTTCGACCGCGTACTGGCCGATATCCGCGACGCCCGCGACCACGGGGCGCGCGCCATCTTCATCGTGGACGACAATATCTCGCTCAACATCCGCCGCTTCGAGGCATTGTGCCGCGCCATCATTGACGCCGGCTTAAACGACATCTCGTACACGGTGCAGGCGATGACGTCTCCCATTGCCATGCATGGAGAGACGCTGGCGCCGTTGATGCGCGAGGCGGGGTTTCGTTACGTCTTTCTCGGCATCGAGAACATCCTCGAAGACGATCTCGTCTTCTTGAAGGCGGCCGCCAAGAACGAGTTTCGCGAGGATGGACGTTGCACCGGCAACGCCACGCTGCGCGCCATCGATTTCCTGCACAAGAACAAGATGTACGTGGTGGGCGGGCTCATCGTTGGCAATCCCGACGACACGCGCGAATCCATCAAGACCAACCTGGAGTTCGCCGGCAAATACGTGGACTGGCCGTATATCCAGCATCCCACACCGTACCCGGGTACGCCGATGACGAAGGACTTCCGCGCGCGGAACCTCATCATGATCGAACGCATGGAAGAATATGACGGCACGACCGCAGTGGTTGCCACCCAACACCTCCAGCCTCGGGACATCGAGTACGAACGGTGGCGCGCCGAGCGTTGGATGAAGACCCGGCACATCCCGGCGGTGATTGCGCACGAGCCCCTGTTCGTGCTCCGCAACTGGTGGAAGATGTTGTCGCACACCTTCCGTGGTACGTCGCTCAAGTCCATTCTCGGCTTGGAGAGCGACCGCGAGGTGTTCCAGCGGTACCGCACCCTGCGCAGCTCTGAGCGCGTGTACCTGTAGACTCCGCAGATAGCCAGGCCTCTGTTGTCCTCCCCGCGGTAAACCGCTGTATAAATAAAACAGCGGATTCAATTTCATGCTGCCAGGCCCAAACACACACGACAAGAAGGCCGGTCTCGCCTACTGGGCGCAGCGCGCTCTGGAAGAGTGCGACAAGGCGAGCCAGGACTTCGCAGCCGATCCGGTGCATGATCTGCGGGTCGCCATTCGACGGTGCCGCTCGATGGCCGATGGCTTTCTCTCTGTCGACCCCGATCCGGAGTGGAAGGAGATGAAGAAGCTGGGCAAGTCGCTTTTCAGCAGCCTGGGCGAGTTGCGCGATACCCAGGTGATGATGGAATGGGTGGGCCGGCTTTCTGAAGATCACGATTCCGTTCGCCACAAACTCCTGCATACGCTCTCGCACAAAGAGAACGCACAAAAAGCGGCCGCGCAAGCGGCGCTGCAGAATTTCGATCGCAAACGCTGGTTGGCATTAAATGCAAACCTGGCGAAGCGCACCGGGAAAGTGCCGTTGGAGGGTCTGGTATTTCAGCATGTGGCGCTGGAGCGGCTGCTGGAAGCGCAGGCGTTGCATCGGCAGGCACTCAAGAACCGTACACAGGTGGGCTACCACCAACTGCGCATCGGCATCAAGCGGTTCCGTTACACGGTGGAGAACTTCCTGCCGCAGCGTCATGAAAAGTGGGCGCCGGACCTGCGGGATTTGCAGGATGCTCTCGGTGAGGTGCATGACCTCGATGTGTTGCGCGCCACGATCCGTGCGCATGGGGACATTAATCCGGAAGACGCGGCGCGCTGGCAGCAGAAGATCGTGGAGGAGCGGCAGAAGCGACTCGATCTCTACCGCGAGAGGATGCTGGGAAGAAATTCGCTGTGGCACGTGTGGCGCGCCGGACTGCCCAGCGGCCCTGCGCTGGAGAAAGCCGCCCTGGAAAGGTGGCGGACCTGGGCTTCGTTTCTGGATCCGGATACCAGTCATTCGGAGCGCGTCACGCGCTTCGCGTTGCAACTGTACGACGTGTTATCGCAACACCGAATGTTTTCCAGGCCGCCTGATTCCCGTCGCATTCTGGAGGCAGCGGGCATCGTCCACGATGTGGGACGTGGCAAGAGCGCGAACGGTCATCTCAAGCGCGCCTATCGGATGACTTGCAAACTGAAGCCGCCACTGGGCTGGAGCGATGAGGATCTGCGTTGTGTCGCTGCCGTCGCGCGCTTCCATCGCGGCCGGCTGCCGCAACAGGGCGACTCTTACTTTGTGGGACTAAGTGCAAAACGCCGCTCCGAGCTTCTGCCGGTCATCGGAGTTCTTCGGTTGGCGGATGCGTTCGATTCCGCGCACGATGCAAAGGTCAGCAGAATTTCGGTGGAACACGCGGAGGGAATGCTCAACGTCTATGCACAAGGTCTGGAAGAAGCCAGTGAGACAGCGGAACGGCTCGCCCGAGCCAGGTACTTGTTGGAAGCGGTGAGCGGGATGACGATCAAAATTCATCCGCTGCTGGCAAAACCGGCAGCCTCATCTCGCGCCCCTCGACGGGCGACAGCAGCGGCCGCCGGTTCCAGAAAAGCTTAATTGGATTTATGCGGCCGGCGCGGTCCTCGCTCTGGGCCCGCCTTTCTTGTAAGGATCACCGACAAAGACGAACGGATATTTGCTGAGCGCCTGCACATCCCGCGCTTCAGCATAGCGCTCAACTTCTTCCATCAAGGACGCAACCTGCTCTGGAGGCATGTTCTTGGTTGCCTGCCAGAACTTATCGGGGAAAAACCAGATGCGTTCGCGAGCGTTGAGTTCTGAAGGATGGTCGGCAACGGATTGCATATATTACAGCTCCTCCCACAATGTCAGATGTATCGATGTTGGAGAGTTAAAGGGCCTGAAACTGACTACCGGTTGAAGCTCTATTATCAACCTGCGCATGGCGGTTTGTAAACCACCAAACTCGCGCCGCCATCTGCGATTTCCACCAGCACATACTTGCACCTTCTAACTTACGCAAGTGCAAGAAAGCACAAGGGAGCACCTTATCCTTTGCTGCCTTCGTAGTGCGATTGTCCATTTGGAAGGTGACGTGCCATCGAGGGGGGCCTGTGGAAAACCAAACACCGGCTCAGCCTCGGCGAGAGGGTTGGACCTTTTCTGCGAGCGCCCATGTCCATGTCACACAATGTGGTATATCTGCGTTCCGCAGGACAACAAGCGCTTGTGCGGGCAGCATCAGTAATCCAACTCCGCGGGACGGCCCGTCAGGCGCTCGATGCGCTTGGCGATCGGAGGATGGGTCGAAAACAGATTGGCAAAGCTGACGCCGGAGAGCAGGGGCGCGACGATGAACAAATGCGCCGTTGACGGCGAGGCCTGCATCGGAATGCGTTTGGAGTAGGCATCCAACTTCTTCAACGCGCTGGCCAATGCGTAAGGATTGCCGGTTAGCTGCGCTCCCGTAGCGTCAGCCTGATATTCCCGCGAACGCGAAACGGCAAGTTGGATCAGCGTGGCGGCAATGGGCGCGAGAATCAACATCAACAGCCCAGCAAAGCCACCGCCGCGGTCCCGGTCGTCGCGCCCGCCCATACCTCCGAACAGCGACGCCCAGTAGCCCATGCGGGCGAGTAGCGTGATGGCACCGGCCAGCGTGGCTGCAACCGAGCTGATCAGAATGTCGCGGTTCTTCACGTGGCCCAGTTCGTGCGCCAGCACGCCTTCGAGTTCTTCATCATTGAGCAGGTCCAGAATCCCCGCGGTGACTGCCACTGAAGCATGCTGCGGATTGCGTCCCGTAGCGAAGGCATTGGGCGAGTCGGTGGGGATGACATAAATCTTGGGCATCGGAATGCCCATCTTCTGGGTGAGTCGCTCGACCACTTCATAGGCTCGCGGCAACTCTTCGCGCGTGGCCGGCGTTGCGCGATACATGGCCAGCGCGATCTTGTCGCTGAAGAAGTACGAAGCGAAATTCATGACCACAGCCAGTCCGAGCGCCAGTTCCATGCCGCGCTGACCGCCGAAGATTTGCCCCATGAACAAGAGGAAGAGCGTCAATGCCGTCAGCAGTAACGCTGTCTTAAATGTGTTTCCCATATCTAATAGATAGATGATAACCAAGGGCGCAGGTTGCTGGGAATCGGAACTCGTTATGGGAATGGGAGTTGCATCGCTGCGGCGATTCTGTACCATGTGTCCATGTCCGAGCTTCCGATTCTTCACCCGCCCCACCCGCATTCCCACGAAGAACTGATTCTCGTCGGTTTTCGCGTGGACGCCCGCCACGACGGTCCGCAGTTTTACACTTTGCTGTCGGTCGGTGGTGACAATGAGCGTCCGCTGACGGCCGAGGGCCGAGTTCTTTTCTTCACCAATCCCCAGCTGGCGGCTGAGGCGCTGGCGCTCGATGCCAGCCTGGCGCGGATTGGTCCACCTCCTGCCGAGCTCGAAACCTTCTGCGATGTGGCCGAAGCTCTGTATCGCGTGAACTCGCAGGACGCCGATCCGGACGGCGTCATCCTGGATTGCCTGCTGGTCTTCGACGATCTGGTGCGCGCCACCAAGCTGCACATGCCCGACCGCTATCAGGGAATCCTGACCGAATTGGCGGCGCGCCTTACCGAGGGTGCACAGTTGGGGAAAATTTTCAGCAGCCCCTCGCTTCGCGAACATGTGGAAGACGCGTTGTTGTGGTGCGTGGGGGCGGTGACGGTCAAGGCCCGGATCATAACTTCGTGAACCAGGTCTCAACCAGAGCGGCGACCGGTGGCATCTTTGCTGACCAGCGCCGGGAACCCCCGACATCTTGGGTTTCTTCTCTCCTCTCCTACGCGATTTTGCTCGGCGGGATCCTCACCATCACAACCACGTTGTACCTGGTGGCGATTAGCTACTCGAACCTTCCTTACTGGGACGGCTGGTCACAGATCGAAGTTGTTGCGAACGGGCAAAGCCCGTTCTCCCCAGCCTGGTTGTGGGAGCTGCACAATGAACATCGCCTGGTGCTTCCCAAGCTGTTTCTAGCTATCGATCTACGCTTATTCCAGGCACGGCAGGTGTTCCTGCTGGCCAGCATTTTCGTGATTCAACTTCTGCATTGGGGGCTGCTGAGTTGGAGCATGCGGGCGCTGGGCGGCTGGCGGGGAGCACTGTGGAGAACTGGCGCTGGGTTGGCGGGGTTCTGTTTGTTTTGTCCTTCCCAACGCGAGAATTTCGTCTGGGGCTTTCAAGTTTGTTTTGTGTTGCCGCAGTTGTTCGCAACCGTGTCCTTCGTGGCGTTGCTGCTTTACTGGGCCGAATCACAGCGACCGCCCGAAGAACGGCCGTCATCAAGGTTTCTTGTGGTTTCTGTGCTCGCGGCCCTGGCGGCCACGTATTCGCTTGCCAACGGAACTCTGCTATGGCCGTTGCTGTTGGTGGCGGCTTTGTATCTTAGGTTACGGATTGCGGCCATCCTGAGTTTTGTCGTAACCGGAGTCCTCAGCACTGCACTGTATTTCTATCGCTACGTTCGCCCCGAAGACCATGCCTCCCCGATCGCTTCTCTGGGAGCGCCAGTTGCGCTCTTCAAGTATTGGGCAGTGTACTTTCTCAGTGCCTGGTCACATCGCGGCATGGGCGATTCTGAGGGCATCGCGCTCGTTGGCTTGACGGTTGTGGCCGCCCTGCTTCTGCCGGCGCTGTCCTACGTTGGCGCTTTTCGTCCTTTTGCGATTCAACTCGCGCTTACGATGGCTTTCTGTCTGGGAACCGCTCTGATCACAGCCGCAGGAAGAGTGAATTTCGGTATCGTTCAGGCGTTTTCTTCGCGTTACCAGACAGTCGCGCTTCTGTTCTGGTGCTGCGTGGGTTTGCTGTGGTTAGGATGCACGTTTTTCGCACGTCCACAGATACGTTACGGCTTCCTGGTCCTGCAGGTGTGCCTGCTGGCCATCTTCGTGCGAGGTGCGGTTATCGCCCAATACCCTGCCAGGGAGATGCGGCGGCACGCTTTCGCGCAGAATGCGATAGCAGCCTCTTTGCTGACAGGGGTCTATGACCCTGAAACGTTGAGCGAGTCGTATCCCGAGATGGGATTGCTGCGCAAAACAGTACCTTACATGAAAGCGAACCGGTTATCGGTGTTCTCCGGTAACGCCGGCTCCGAGCTAGGAAAACCGCTGGAGTCTGTTTTTCCTCTCGCCAGCCCGGAGGATTGCGCGGGGTCCTTTGAGTCGGTGGTGCGGGTCGATGATCCCAGCGGGCGGGGCCTGCGAATTCTCGGCTGGGCCATAGACCGCAAACGCCGAGCCCCCGTCTTGACCGTCGTCGCTACCACCGACGGCGTCATCACTGGCCTGGGCGCAGTTGGTAAGTGGCGGCCGGACGTTCGGGCGGTCGAGCCTGGATTGACGTCCAGCTATATTGGTTTCGTCGCGTTCGTTCCCGAATCCCCTCCTGGAGCGGTTGTAAAGCTATACGCGATTCTGCACGGAAATCCGCCGGCGGCCTGCGACATGCCGCTGAAATAGAGCTACGGGTAAGGCGAAGGATTGGCGAAAGTCTAATAACCTTCTACAATGTCCCTATGGCTGTGGGGGAGATTCCGGTCGCGCTGGCGTGGGCGCATCCATTGGTTGCGGAGTGGTTCGTTGGCCGCTTCGGCACGCCCACCGAACCGCAGGAGCAAGGCTGGCCTGAAATCCTCGCCGGCCGCACCACGCTGATCTCCGCTCCCACCGGCTCCGGCAAGACGCTGGCCGCATTTCTCATCTGCATTGACCGGCTGGTGCGCAAAGCGCTAGCTGGCGACCTGTCCGATCGGACCGAAGTGCTGTACGTTTCGCCGCTCAAGGCGCTGGGCAACGACATTCAGAAGAACCTGGAAGTGCCGCTGGGCGAAATTCTGGCGCTTGCCGCCGAGCGCGGCCTGCTGATGCCCGAGATTCGCACCGCCGTCCGCACCGGCGACACGCTGATGAAAGAACGGCGCGCGATGCTGAAGCGCCCGCCGCACATCCTGGTGACCACGCCCGAGTCGCTGTACATCCTGCTCACCGCCAACAGCAGCCGCGCCATCCTGCGCGATGTGGAGACGGTGATCGTGGACGAAATCCACGCCGTCGCCGACGACAAGCGCGGCGCGCACCTGACGCTCTCGCTCGAGCGGCTCGAATCTACTGGCGAACCGTCCGACGCGCATTGGGCTTTCCGCCACGCAAAAGCCGATCGAGGAGATCGCGCACTTTCTCACCGGGCCGGACGGCCGGCTCCGTCGATCGTGAACGTCGGGCATCGCCGCAAGCTCGATCTGGCGGTCGAGGTTCCGCCGTCAGAGCTGGGGCCGATCGCCAGCAACGAGATGTGGGACGAGATTTACGATCGCATTGCCGAGCTGGCGTTGCAGCATCGCTCGACGCTGGTGTTCGTGAACACGCGGCGGCTGGCGGAGCGACGTGGCGCATGCACCTCGGCGAGCGCATCGGGGAAGAACTGGTCGCCGCCCATCACGGCAGCCTGGCGCGCAAGCTGCGCCTGACGGCAGAGCGCAAGCTGAAGAACGGCGAAATCCGCTTGCTGGTGGCCACCGCGTCGCTCGAGCTGGGCATCGATATCGGCACCGTCGATCTGGTCTGCCAGATCGACTCGCCACGCTCGATTGCCGTCACGTTGCAGCGCGTCGGCCGCTCAGGACACTGGCGCGGCGCCATTCCCAAAGGGCGGCTGTTTGCCACCACGCGCGACGACCTGGTGGAATGCGCTGCGCGGTGCGCGCCATCAAGCATGGCGATCTCGATCGCCTTCAGATTCCGGACGCGCCGCTCGACATCCTGGCGCAGCAGATCGTCGCCATGTGCGCGCCGAAGACTGGGACGAAGACGCGCTCTTCGAGTGCGTACGCCGCGCGTATCCCTATCGCGATCTGCGGCGCGAGGAGTACGACCGAATTCTGGAGATGCTGTCGCAAGGTATCGCGGCCAAGCGCGGGCGCTACGGCGCGTATCTGTTTCGCGACATGGTGAATCGGCGTCTTGCGGGCGCGGCGCGGAGCGCGACTGGCGGCCATCACCAGCGGCGGAGCGATTCCGGAGACGGCGCTGTTCACGGTGGTGGCGCAACCGGATGAGATCGTCGTCGGCACGCTCGATGAGGACTTCGCGGTCGAGAGCAATGCCGGCGACATCATGCTGCTGGGCAATACTTCCTGGCGCATTCGCCGCGTGGAGTCCAACTCCGGACGCGTGCTGGTGGAAGACGCGCACGGCGCGCCACCGACGATTCCGTTCTGGCGCGGCGAAGCTCCGGCGCGCACCGACGAACTGTCGCAGCACGTCGCGGAGCTGCGCGAGCGCATCAGCGCGCTGCTGCCGAACACTGCGCCGCTGCCAGCGTGCGGCGAATTCCGAGCCGAGCCTCGCCGCAGCAGGACGACGCGCCAAAGCCTCGTGTTGCGCGGGCATTGGCTCCAGTCCCGAGTGCAGAGCGCAGTCGCATGGCTGAAGGAGGAGTGCGGCCTCGATGACGCCGGCGCTGAGCAGGTGGTTGAATACATCGTCAGCGGCCGCGCCGTGCTGGGCGCCGTGCCCACGCAGAAGACCATCATCGCCGAGCGCTTCTTCGATGAAGGCGGCGGCATGCAGCTGGTGATTCACGCTCCGTTCGGCGGACGCATCAACAAGGCCTGGGGACTGGCGCTGCGCAAACGTTTCTGCCGTTCGTTCAACTTCGAGCTGCAGGCCGCGGCCACCGACAACGGCCTGAACATCGCGCTGGCCGAGCAGCACAGCTTTCCGCTCGCCGACGTCTTCCACTTCCTGCAACCCGAGACGGTGCAGGAGATCCTGGAGCAGGCGGTGCTGGCTTCGCCGATCTTTACCACGCGCTGGCGCTGGGATGCAAACCGCTCGCTGGCGCTGCTGCGCTTCCAGGGCGGCAAGAAGGTTCCGCCGCAAATCCAGCGCATGCGCAGCGACGATTTGCTGGCGTCGGTCTTTCCCGATGTTGCGGCCTGCCAGGAGAACATCGCTGGCGACATCCAGATTCCCGATCATCCGCTGGTCCACGAGGTCATGAAGGACGTGCTGACCGAAGCGATGGACGTCGAAGGCTTGCGGCGGGTGCTGGACGGAATTCGCGACGGGACGATTCGCTGCCTCGCGGTGGATACGCCGGTGCCATCGCAGTTTTCGCACGAGATACTGAACGCCAATCCGTACGCCTTTCTCGACGACGCTCCGCTGGAGGAGCGTCGCGCGCGTGCCGTGCAGATGCGTCGCATGCTGCCCGAAGCGTGCTGCAACGAGGTTGGAAGACTCGACCAGGCGGCGATTCGCGGGTCCGCGAGGAAGCACGGCCCGACGTTCGCGACACCGACGAACTGCACGATACGTTGCAGACCCTGGTCGCGGTGCCGGAACAGTCGCCGATCCTGACTGGCAGCAAGCGGTTGGCGGCTGGATGCCGTTCCTTGTCGAGTTGATGGAGGGATGGCGCGTGGTGCGCGCGCACGGCGACGGACGGCACTACTTGGTCGCCTCGGAACGGGCGAAAGATTTTGCGGTGATCTTCCCGGAAGCGAAGTTCGAGGTCGTGCCTCCAGAGTACCGACGACCGCATCCTCGCGTGATGACGCGATGCTTGCCATGGTCACCGGCTGGATGATGCACTGCGGGCCGGTAACGGCGGAAGCGCTGGGATACTGGCTCGGACTTCCGGCGGCTGAGGTGGAGAAAGCCCTCTTGCGCATGGAGGCCGCCGGTTCGGTGCTACGTGGGAATTTCACCGGCCTGGCAAAGGGCAACGAGCCGAATACGGCCGAGTGGTGCGATCGCCGGCTGCTGGCGCGCATTCACCGCCTGACGGTCGCCACGCTGCGCAAGCAGGTCGAGCCGGTGACGGCGGCGCAATTCATGCGCTGGCTGCTGCGCTGGCAGCACGTCGCTCCGCACTCGCAACTGAGCGGCGAGCGCGGCCTGCTGGAAGCGGTGCGACAGTTGCAGGGTTTTGAAATTCCCGCGAATGCATGGGAGAAGCAGATTCTCGCCGTGCGCATGAATAATTACGATCCCGCCGCTCTCGACCGGCTTTGCCTTACCGGCGCGGTCGGCTGGGGCCGGTCTTTCGCCGCATCCGGCCACGCTGGAGGAATCGGGCGAAGGCGCCGCCGCGTCGTGCCAACCAGCGTTGCGCCCATCACGTTTTTCGTGCGCGAAGAAGCCGACTGGATGCAGCCGCAGGCTCGGGGAAGAACAGAGCTATGAACGCGTGTTGAGCGAGGGCGCACGGGAGGTGCTCGAATTCCTGCGGCGGCGTGGCGCTTCGTTCTTTGCGGATATCGTGCGCGGCACGAGAAAGCTCAAAGCCGAGATCGAGACGGCGCTCTGGGAACTGGTGGCTGCGGGCATGGTCACCGCCGACGGCTTCGACAATCTGCGCGCGCTGATCGATCCCAGCGCCGGCGCAACGCTGGGGAGCGGCCGAAGCTCGCCCGGCCGCGCCACACGCCGGGGACGGTGGTCGCTGCTCTATCCGGCGGAAGGATTGGACCGCAACAATGGTCGAGGCCACTTGCTGGATGCTGCTGAATCGCTACGGCATGGTTTTCCGCGAGGTGCTGACGCGCGAATCGATCCTGCCGAGGTGGCGCGAGTTGCTGCATCGCGCTCCGCCGCCTGGAAGATCGCGGGGAAGTTCGCGGCGGCCGGTTCGTCAACGGTTTCCTGGGCGAGCAGTTTGCGCTTCCGGAGGCGGTCGAGTCACTGCGCGCCATGCGTAA
>CAWCRZ010000016.1:0-103620 GCA_963798005.1 uncultured Acidobacteriaceae bacterium
ACGATCACCTGGCATCACGCTCGGCGCGTACCACAACCGACGCTGGCGTCGGCAAACGCATTGGCTGGCGCCGCTCCATACGTTGCTGCAATTCGCTCAGCGTGGGACGCTCCGCGATCTCGCGGATTTCAGCGAGCAGGTAATCCGACAGCGACATGCCCGCCAGGGCGGCGCGGGCCTTCAAGGTACGATGTAAAGCATCGGGAACATTTCGTAGCTGGATCATGCGTGACATGTGCAAAGCATATTTGCATGTGAATCACATGTCAACCCGAAGATGGGCGTGAAGTGGCCCTCAGGGGAACGGCCAGCCGCCGTCCTTCTGGTATGCTTTCTGGTTTGTCCTTGCGGTCGGATAATGTCCCTTAACGAGAGGTAGGTTTTGGCGGTCAATCCTGTATTGCTGGTTCACGGCGGCGCCTGGGCCATCCCCGACAACGACGTCGAGGCACATGTTCGCGGCGTGGAAGCTGCGACGGCGCAAGGTTGGCAGGTACTGCAAAACGGCGGCAGTTGTCTCGACGCAGTCGAAGCTTCCGTGCTCGCCATGGAAGAAGACGAGACCTTTGACGCCGGCCGGGGGGCGTTCCTCAACATGGACGGCCGGGTGCAACTCGACGCGCTGATGATGGACGGCGCCACCCTGCGCGCCGGCGGTGTAGGCTGCGTGGAGCACATCCGCAATCCCATCCGCGCCGCCAAGAAGATCCTCACCGAGAGCCCCCACGTGTATTTCGTGGGAAAAGGCGCTGAGCGCTTTGCCCAGGAGCACGGTATAGAACTCTGCTCCAATGATGACCTGATCATCGAGCGCGAGGTCCAGCGTTTGCGCGAGGCCAAGAAGCAGGGCTATCTGGAAATGCCGGACGAGTTCGGTCCCATGCGATCCAGCGACACCGTAGGCGCCGTTGCCCTCGATCGGGATGGCAACATTGCCGCCGCCACCTCGACCGGCGGCACCTTGAACAAGGCACCGGGCCGGGTGGGCGACTCGTCGCTCATCGGTTGTGGATGCTACGCCGACAACCGAAGCGCAGCGGTCTCCACCACAGGATGGGGTGAGCCCATGATGAAACTGGTCCTAAGTAAATGGGCCGCCGACCGCGTGGAGGAGGGGTTGGATCCCCAGGAGGTGGCGCAACGTGCGCTGTACTACCTGAAGGCGCGGCTCAACGGCCATGGAGGAATCATCCTGGTCGATGCCAAGGGAAGGTTCGGTCTCGCCCACAATACGCCCCGCATGGCATGGTCTTTAAGAACGAAGGACGGCGCTTCCTCCGGCGTGGAAGTCCGGGCTACGAGTTCTTAAGCCCTACCGCGTTTATGATGCTTCCATACGTGTCTTCTTATGGTGCCGCGATCTGAAAGCGCAGAGTCGCTTCTGCAATGCGGTATTGATATTTCGCCGCTGCATATTGGATCTGAGCTTCAGTCTGCTGCAATTGCGCCTGACTCAATTCCACAATCGAACTCAAGCCGAGGCTGTAGCGGGTTTGCGACAGGTCGACCGCCAGGTTCGCCTGATCAACAAACTGCTGCGTCACGCTTATACGGTTATAAGCGTTGATGGCGCTTAGCCAACTGGTTCGAACATCGTTGGCAATGCGGTCTTTGAGGTCGCGCAGTTGCTGTTCGTCCGCCTGAGCGCGCAAGGCCGCCTCTTTCGATCGTGCCGGATACAGGAAGCCATTAAACACCGGGATGTTCACGTTCACTCCAACAGCGCCGTACCAGCTCCGGAATACCGGCACCCCCGCGATGCTGCTGCTGAAGGGCGTGCGACCGGCCACGCCCAGTGCCTCAATGCTGGGGAACAGCAGGTCACGCTCGGCTTTCTGGAAGTGCTGGGCAGCTTGAAACTCGTAGTTCTGGGCTGCGATTTCCGGACGGTTGCTGAAGGCCTCGTCCACCAACTGGCTGACCTGATCGGATGGAGGCTTCAACTCCTTCTGCGTATCCACCAGTTCGAAATTCTGCTCCGTGGCATATCCAAGGATGTTTGACAGCTGGGACAATGCCGCTTGCTGATTGTTTTGCGCATCGAGCAGCAGGAGCTTCGCCTGCGCGAGGTTCACGTTGGCAAAACTGAGATCCAGCTCCGAACGCAGCTTGTTTTCATATAGGGCCGTGATCTGGTCGGAGACGGCTTGCCGTTCGCTCACGGTCTGCTGGGCAACTTGGAGCAATGCCGCAGTTTGCAGAGCGTTGTAAAACGCCTGGTCCACTGCCAGCTTGACTTGCTCCGCGGTCGCGGTCGAATTCATGTCGGCAGCTTTGGCGCGCAGCGCAGAAGTGGCGACAAGATTGTTGGTGCGCCCAAAATCGGTAATAAGTTGTGACAGGGTAAGGCCACCCGCGGCGCGCTGAAAGACGACCGGGTTGTTTAGATTACCGGCGGCGATTCGACTCCCTTGATCGGGCTCGACTGCAGTCAAACTTCCATAAACATTCGGATAATACGCGGATTTCGCCTGACGCGTCACCTGCTGCGATGCCAGCGCCAGCAACCGGTACACCGAGATTTGCGGATTGTTCTTCAGCGCCAGCGCTTCGGCATCCTGCACGGTGAGGCGCTGGACAGGTTGTCCAGGAGGCGCTGCCGTTGGCATCTGCGGCAGAGGTGCAGCAGGCGCCTGCCCCGGCAAGGTCTGTGCTGGGTAGGTTTGCGGCGAAGGTGGTGTCGTGGGATTCTGCGCCTCCGCCAGGTTTCCTATGGCGCCGACGAGCGAAATTAAGAATACATGCCCAAGAACCTTGCTTCTCAAGCCCGCACCCCCTGGATCGGCCGCTCTTCCTTGCCATGAATCAGCAAATAAGCGGCCGGTACGACGAATACCGTTACGACGACCGAGACCAGCAGACCGCCGATGATGGCGCGGGCCAGTGGCGCATACTGTTCGCTGCCTGCCTCGAGCGCCAGAGCCATGGGGACGAGCCCCAGAATAGTGGCCAAGGAAGTCATCAGGATGGGGCGCAAGCGCACGCGGCAAGCCAGCGCTACCGCCTCCCGAATGGGCATGCCTCCCGCGCGGTAGGTCCGGGTTACGTCCACGATCAGAATGCTGTTAGAGACGACAATTCCGGTCATCATGATGACTCCCATTAGCGACATGACGTTTAGCGTAGTTCCCGTAAGCAGCAGAATCAGCAGCACACCGGTAATGCCCGACGGAATCGCCAGCAGAATGATGAAAGGGTCAACAAAGGAAGCGAACTGCGCCATCAGGACCAGGTACACCAGCACAATGGAGAGCAACAGTCCAAGACCGAAGCTCAGGAACGACTGGTGCATGGCCTTCACGGAGCCGCGCATCTCGACGCGTACGTTCTCCGGGAGCTTCGTGCCTTTGATGATCTTCTCCACCTGGCTGGAAAGAGCGCCCAGGTCCTCGCCCTTAGGGGAAACATATACATCAATGACGCGGAAGAGCTGGTAGTGGTCCACCTCGGTGGGTGTGTTGATCTCTTTGATGTCCGCCACATTCTCCAGCATGGTGGGATTGGCATTGTCTTTGGCGTGCAGAGGAATCTGTTTGAAGTCTTCCATGCTCATCGAAGCGATTTGATGATTCGTGTACTGCACGGTAAGGAAGTAGTTATTCCCGTTGTGCGGGTCGACCCAGTAGCTGGGAGCAATCATGCCGTTCGAGGTGAGGGCGGTGACCACGTTGTCTACGACGTCGCTGGCCGTCAGCCCTAACCGCGCCGCCATTTCCCGCCGCACATTGAGCTCGAGTCCCGGGTAATCGAGGTCCTGCGGGATCAGCACGTCGCTGACGCCCTTCAACCCTCTCAACTTGGTGGCGAGTTGCGTGGCCACCCCATAGGCGGCGGCCATATCATTCGCGCTTACCTGGATGTCAACTGGAGCAGGCATGCCCATGTTGACGACCGAATCCACCAGGCCTCCAGTCTGGAAGTAGGTGGAAAGCTCGGGAAGGTCCGCATTCAACTTCTGCCGCACCCGGTTCATGTACTCGAAGGTGCTGACCTTGTGCTCGGGGCTGAGGCTCACCTGTACAAATGCCGTGTGTTGTCCCGAGTTGCTGGTGTAGATGGAGGAGAGGTCGGGTGTAATGCCCAGATTGGAGACGATCATCTGCAGGTCGTCCTTGCCGACGACCTGGCGAATGTCGTCTTCCATTCGCGCCACGTACTGGTTCGTCATTTCCAGGCGCGTGCCCGTGGGTGCTTTCACATTGATCACAAACTGGCCCGGGTCGGTGCGGGGGAAGAAAGACACGCCGAGCAATGGAAACAGCGCCAGGCTGAGAACAAACCCGCCCATGATGATGGCCACGGTCGCCCCGGGACGCCCCAATGCTTTATCGACCGCCGCATCGTAGGCGCTCAGCATGCGGTTGTATCGGTGGTTGAATCCGGCGACAAAACGGCCGAACAGGGTCTTCGTTGGCAGATGCCCACCTTGCCCGTGCAGGACCTTGATGAAATTGGCGCAGAACAGCGGAACCACAGTCATGGCCACCAGGTAGGATGCCGCCAGGGCCAGGATCACGCCCAGCGCCAGCGCGATGAACAGATACCGGCTGACCCCGTAAAGGAACACCACCGGGAAAAACACGATGGCCGTGGTAAACGTGGCAGCCAAAACCGCCATCTGCACCTCGCGCCCGCCGACCTCGGCTGCGGCACGGGCATCCTCACCCCCCTCCATGTGGCGGAAAATGTTTTCCAGCACGACCACGGAGTTGTCGATCAAGCGCGAGAGCACCAGGGCAAGCCCGCCCAGGACCATGGTATTGATCGTGCTGCCAAAGGCATTCAGCAGCAGAAACGCCGCCAGGCAGGACATTGGAATCGAGATCAGCACCGCGATCGTGCCTCGCATGGAGCCGAGGAAGATCAGGATCATGGCGGCGGTCAACACCAGCCCGATGCCGCCTTCGCGCACTACATTCGCCACCGCAGTCTTGACATATTTCGACTGATCGAACACGACATTCGCCACCAGGGTGGGGGGGACGTCGAGCAGGCTCTTGATGCGGTCCCGCACTCCGTTAACAATCTGAATGGTGTTGCTGTTGCCACCCTGTTTCAGAATGGGCAGATAGACCGATTTTTGCCCGTCCACACGAACGATGTTGTATTGGATGGCCGAAGAATCCTCCGCATGGCCGACATCGGCGAAGCGCAGAACATTATTACCAATCGCCTTCAGCGGGACGTCATTCATGTCCTGCGTGGTGGGCAGTTGACTATTGCTGTAGATGTTGTAGTCCAGCGGCCCAATGCGGACGTCGCCGGCGGGGAGGATCTTGTTGGCGTCGTTGACGATCTCAACCACGTCCATGGGGCTCATCTGCGCCGCCTCCAGCTTCACCGGATCGATGTAAAACTGGATCTGCCGGTACTTGCCGCCGAAGGGCTGGGGCACGGAAGCGCCGGGAACGTTCGCAATCTGGTTGCGCACGTTGAATTGTCCCTGGTCATGCAACTGGGTTTCGTTCAGTCCCTGTCCCTTGAGGGTAACGAGGCAAACCGGAAGGCTCGAAGCGTCGAACTTCAGCACAACTGGAGGCAGAGTGCCTTGCGGCAAACGTCGCAGATCGGCCATGGCCAAGTTGGCGATCTCGCTGACGGCGGCGTCGGGATCGGTTCCCGGCTGGAAGTACACTTTGATCAAGCTTACCCCGGTCAGGGAACGCGACTCGATATGGTCGATGTTGCTGCCCAGGGTGAAGAAACGCTCGAAGGTGTCCGTGATATCGGCCTCGATCTGCTGCGGAGGCATGCCACTGTAGAAGGTGGCGACCACCACCACCGGGATCTGGATTTGCGGAAACAGATCAACCGGCATGCGCGCCACGGTGGTCACGCCCACCACAGTAATGGCAAGGCACAACATGAGAATGAAAAAGGGGTACTTGATCGCGAAACTAGACATAGAAGAACTCCGTTGCCACCTGCTCGTGAGGCTGGCTCCCAGTGCTGGGCGAAACTGCAAGCCGGTCCGATACTGTCAAGGCCGCACCTCCTGACTTTCCTCAGCTTGCTGGTTCCGGTGCATCAGGAAATAGGCGGCCGGCACCAGGAACAGGGTCGCCACGAAGGAGAGCATCAGTCCCCCGATGATGGCACGCGCCAGGGGAGCGTATTGCTCGCTGCCCGCTTCCAGGGCCAGCGCCAGAGGAATCAAGCCGAGCAGCGTGGCAAAGGTGGTCATCATGATCGGCCGGAGCCGTACGTGGCAGGCTGATTTGATGGCCTCCTGAAGTGGCAATCCGCGCCGCCGTAGCTCACGCGTGAACTCCACGATCAGAATCGAATCCGACACCACGATGCCGATCATCATCATCACTCCCATCAGAGACATGATGTTGATGGTGGTATGCGTCATCAGCAGAAATAGAATCACGCCCGTGAAACCCGGCGGAACGGCGAGAAGAATCAGGAAGGGATCGCTGAATGACGCGAACTGCGCCATCAGCACCAGATACACCAGGATGACGGAAAGGGAGAGCCCAATCGCGAAGCTCTTGAACGACTGATTCATCGCAACCACCGAACCGCGGAGTTCCACCCGCGTATTGGGCGGCAATTGGGTCCGCCTGATGATGTCCTTGACTTTCTTGGAAAGTGTGCCCAGATCTTCACCCTTGGGCGCAACATAAACGTCGATGATGCGGAACAGCTGGTAATGGTCCACTTCCGTCGGAGTGTTGATGAGTTTGACGTCGGCGACGTTCTCCAGCATGGTCGGATTAGCGTTGGTCATCGAGTGCAGGGGGATTTGCTTGAAGTCTTCCATGGTCATGCTGCCAATCCTGTGATTCGGGATACTGCACGGTCAGGAAGTAGTTGTTCCCGCTGCGCGGGTCGATCCAGTAGCCGGGCGCAATCATTCCGTTTGAGGTCAGCGCGGTGATCACGTTCTCCACCACGCCGCTGGCGGTCAGCCCCAGCCGGGCCGCCATTTCGCGCTGGACGTTGAGTTGTATGCCGGGATAATCGAGGTCCTGCGGAATCAGCACATCGCTGACATCAGGCAACTGGCGCAGTTTGCGCGCCATCTCGCTGGCCACCTGGTAGGCCGCATGCTGATCGTTGCCGGTAACCTGGATGTCGATCGGTGCCGGCATACCCTGGTTGACGATGGAGTCCACCAGTCCGCCGGTTTGAAAGAATACGGAAATCTGCGGCAGGTCAGAAGCCAGCTTCCGCCGCACACGGTTGATGTATTCGAAGGTGCTGACCTTATGGTCCTCGTTCAACTGCACCTGCACGAACGCCGTGTGCATGGCCGAGTTGGTGGTGTAGATGGCGGAAAGGTCCGCGTTGACACCGATGTTCGAGACAATCATCCCCAGGTCGCGCGCGTCCACGACCTGGCGAATGTCGTCCTCCACCCGGGCAATGTAGTCATTGGTCAGCTCAATGCGGGTCCCGGTCGGCGCTTTTACGTTGATGACGAACTGGCCCGGGTCGGTTCGCGGGAAAAAGGCAACTCCCAGCAGCGGAGACAGCGCCAGGCTCAGCAGGAATCCTGCCATGATGACCGTGACCGTC
Organism: uncultured Acidobacteriaceae bacterium; assembly: GCA_963798005.1. Classification (GTDB taxonomy): domain Bacteria; phylum Acidobacteriota; class Terriglobia; order Terriglobales; family Acidobacteriaceae; genus Bog-257. The sequence goes on from CAWCRZ010000016.1 coordinate 7,528, forward strand.
AGCTTGGGATTCTCCAGCGCCCACGCAATGCTGGCGTCGTATTTTGCCAGAACGTAATCGTAAGCGCGATTGAACGGTGCCAGGATTCGTTGCAGTCGTCCGCCCGTCCGCTCCCCCTCGGCCTCGCTGCCGTGGATCGATTTGATGAAGTTGGCGCAGAACAAGGGCACCACTGACATCGCGACCAGGTAGGAGGCGGCTAAAGCCAGCACTACGCCGAGTGCCAGAGCAGTAAATAGGTACAGGCTGACGCCCGACAGGAAGACCACCGGAAAGAACACGATGGCGGTCGTGAATGTGGCGGCGAGGACCGCCAATGCGACCTCGCGTCCTCCTTCTTCAGCCGCGGTGCGAGGATCCTCCCCCGCCTCCAGGTGGCGGAAAATGTTTTCCAGCACCACCACAGAGTTATCGATCAATCGCGACAGCACCAGTGCGAGCCCGCCCAGCACGATGGTATTGATAGTGCTGTCCATGGCGTTCAGCAGGAGGAAAGCCGCCAGGCACGAGATCGGAATCGACAGCAGCACCGAGACCGTACCTCGCAACGATCCCAGAAACACCAGAATCATGATGGCAGTCAGCGCCAGACCGATTCCACCCTCGCGCAGCACATTGGCAATCGCCAGCTTCACATACTGCGACTGGTCGAACACCACATTGGCGATGAGGCTCTTGGGAATGTCCCGCAGGTTCTCGACGTGGTCACGTACGCCGTCCACAATCTCGATGGTGTTGCTATTGCCGCCTTGCTTCAGAATGGGAAGGTATACCGACTTCTGTCCGTCCACGCGAACCACGTTGTATTGGATCGCCGAGGCATCCTCCGCATTGCCGATGTCCCCGAATCGAAGCACCTTGTTGCCGATGGCCTTGAGCGGCAGACGATTCATCTCCGCGGTCGTGGGGATCTGGCTGTTGCTGTAAATGTTGTAGTCCCGCGGGCCCACCCGAAGGTCCCCTGCCGGCAGGATGGTATTGGCCCGATTAACGGTACGAACCACATCCATGGGACTCAGTTGCGCTGCTTCCAGCTTTACCGGATCGATGTAAAACTGGATCTGCCGATACTTACCTCCGTAAGGCTGCGGTACCGAAGCGCCGGGAACATTTGCAATCTGGTTACGCACGTTGAACTGACCTTGATCGTGCAGTTCCGTCTCGGTCAGCCCCTTCCCCTTCAGCGTGACCAGGCAAACCGGCATGCTCGAAGCGTCGAACTTCAGTACGACGGGAGGAAGTGTTCCCTGGGGGAGCCTCCGCAGGTCGGCCATGGCAAGATTTGCGATCTCGCTCACGGCTGCATCGGGATCGGTTCCCGGCTGAAAGTACACTTTGATCAGACTCACCCCGGTCAGGGAGCGAGACTCGATGTGGTCGATGTTGCTGCCCAGGGTAAAGAAGCGCTCGAAGGTGTCCGTGATGTCCCCTTCAATTTGCTGCGGGGGCATGCCGCTATAGAACGTTGCCACCACTACCACGGGAATCTTGATTGGAGGAAACAGGTCCACCGGCATCCGCGCCACCGTGGTCACCCCGACCACCACGATAATCAGGCACAGCATGAGAATGAAGAACGGATGTTTGATGGCAAAACTGGACATTCGCCGCTACTCCCAACCTTCCGGCAGCTCGGCCATGGCGCTTGGTTTGGGCCTGACGACTTCTCCCGGCTGGTAGGCTCCCAGGTTCCCGACGATGACCTGCTCCCCTTCGTTGAGGCCCGCAACGATCTCCACCTTGTTGGAGCTGGTAATGCCGGTGGTCACTTCGCGGACCTGCACCCGATTCTCGGGGTCAACCACCAGCACGCTGGTCTTTTTTTCCGATCGCTGGATCGCATTGACCGGCACTGCCAGGACATTGTCCCGACTGTCGGCCAGTAGCGTGACATCGGCATATATTCCCGGCTGCAAACGGTAGGTCGGATTCGGAACGTCGATTTCCACCTGCATGGTTCGGGTCGAGGGGTCGAGCGCGTCGGTGAAGCGCGCCACCTTGCCGGTAAAGTGTTCGTTAGTAGCCTGGATCTTCACGTCGGCCGTGTCGCCGATCTTTACTTTGGCTGCGATCCTCTCGGGAACCGGTATGCGAAGGCGCAACAGGTTCACTTCCGCTACCGTGACTACCGGCAAGCCACTCATATTCGAGGTCCCGGCTTGCACCAGAGCGCCCGTATCCGAGAAGCGCCAGGTTACGACTCCGTCGTAAGGAGCGACGATCCGCGAGTAATCCAGGAGGGCCGCGTAGTGCTGGTGATTGGCCTTGGCAACATCCAATTGCTGCCTCGCCGCGGCCAGGGCTGATTTCGCGGCCTCAACCTGCGCGGCCGAAGCCCGGTCCTTAGCCGTGGCGTCATCCAATTCCTGCTGTGCGATCAGTCCCGGGCGGGCGGCTGCCGTGCTCACCAGCCGATTCGCGTTCGCTTCCAAGGCGACATGGTCGGCCTGAGCGCGAGCCACGTCACTCTGGGCCCGCAAAATTTCTTCCTCGGCGTGATGGACGGAGGCTTGCGCTTCATTCACCTGGGCCACCACCTCGGGGATCTCCAGGACCGCCAATACCTGTCCTTCGCGTACGTGGTCCCCAATGTCAACGTAGATGTGCTTGACGTAGCCCGCCACCTTGGCGTGCAACTCGACGTTTTGATAGGGAGTGAACTGGCCGGCAATTGAAAGAGAGTCGGCAATGGTCGTCCGCTTGACCGGAACGACCGCTGCCCAGGCCACCTGTTCGCCGCTGCCCGCATTGCCGGGCGCGCCTGCCCTTACCCGCCGCACTACAGCTATTGCGATCAGCAGGCATATCAGTACACCGCCCAACACAAGCAGCTTGTGCCGACGTCGTAACTTCATAGATTTTCCTCGTTCCAGTTAGGGCCGTTTCGGTTCAGTCCGCCGCTTCGGCGGATTGAAGCATGAAGGAAATAACGCGCGACAATATTGGATTTAAGATCCTCGCGAGACAGCTGGACCGGCTAGACAACCGGAGGAGGCCTCGGCGTGCGATGCAGGTCTCGAAGCCCCAGGTTTCTCGGGATCGGCACAAACAAGGGTAACCCTGCACCTGGAATGCGGTATAACGATACCTGACTGAGGATCAAAACCGAGAACCATAGCAGGGAGATTCTGGGGACACCGGATTGCTGCTGTATTTTCTCCCCGTCCAGCCAAAGCTTGGCTGAGGTGGAAGGACTTCCGGTAAGTGCTCGGCCGTAATCGTAAGCTCCCACCTTGGCGTGCAGCGCAAATAGGAACACCAGCACACATGCCAGCAGCAGCAGCCAACGCCAAATCCTATTGTTCGATGTTTTGTCGATCACGGACGAAAAGAACCCACTCACATCATAATATACGCGCCAGCACGCCGTAAGTAAGCAGGTTGAGCCATCCGGCGGGCAGAACACGATCTCTTCGCGTCTTAACGTCCCCCCGGAAAGGCAATACTTTAGTCTGCACGAACTTCGGTGAGACTGTCCAGCTTTGGGCACCGCGTACCCGAGACGGACGCCTGACTCCAGCCTGCCTGTGGAGGAAGGTCCATGGAATGTGTGGGTTGAACTACTTTCGTCGTGGCACCGTACCTGCTTGTAAGCAGGACTGAAAGCCACGAGATTCCCCATGCATGATATCCGCATCGCGCTTCGGCAATTCCGCAAATCGCCGGGTTTTGCATTAACCGTCATCCTCACCATCGCGTTGGGCATTGGCGCCAACACCGCCATCTTCACATTGGTGCACGCGGTGCTGATGAAATCGCTGCCCGTGGTCGATCCGAAGGCGCTGTATCGAATTGGCGATAAAGACGACTGCTGCGTCAACGGTGGCTTCGAGAACGAGGACGGCGATTTTGACCTCTTCTCCTATGAACTGTATCGCCATTTTCGGGATACCACGCCGGAATTCGAGCAACTGGCGGCAATGCAATCGGGAGGTAACAGCATGACCGTGCGGCGAGGCTCGGAGCCCGCCAAATCGGAGCGCACCGAGTATGTATCGGGGAATTACTTCTCGACCTTTGGAATTGGGGCGTTTGCCGGACGGATGTTGACGCCTACGGACGACACCACCGGCGCTCCCCCAGCCGTAGTAATGAGCTATTCGGCGTGGCAATCGGATTACGGCAGCGACCCCACAGTTGTGGGCTCGACGCTTTACCTTCAAGGCCAGCCGGCGACCGTGGTGGGAATTGCGCCGCTGGGATTTTTTGGCGACCGAATCAGGGGCCGTCCACCCGCCATTTGGATTCCGTTGGCCATCGAACCGGTCATCGAGCGGCAGAATACGCTGCTGCGGGTCGCGGACAGTAATTGGCTCTATGCCATTGGCCGGGTCAAGCCGGACGTGAGTGTGGGGGCCCTACAGGCGAAGCTGTCCAACAACCTGCGAATTTGGCTCGGGACACAGGAGTCTTACACGAGGAACGGTGGTTCGACGGTGATTCCCAAGCAGCACGTGGTAATCACGCCCGGTGGCGGAGGCATTCAGAACCTTCAGCAGGAGACCGGCAAGGGTCTCTATCTCCTGATGACGATCTCGGCATTGGTACTGCTGGTGGCGTGCGCCAACGTGGCGAACCTGCTGTTGGCGCGGGGCACGATGCGCAAAGCCGAGACTTCGATACGGATGGCGCTGGGCGCGGCGCGCAGCCGGTTGATCCGGCAGATGCTGACGGACAGCGTGCTCCTGGCATGTCTGGGAGGACTGGCAGGTCTGGCCGTGGCCTATGCCGGGACGCGCACAATTCTGTCGCTCGCCTTTCCCGATTCGCCTCATCTCCCCATCGACGCCAGCCCGTCGCTTCCGGTGCTCGGTTTCGCGTTCCTGTTGTCGCTGGTGACGGGAGTCGTGTTTGGGATTGTGCCTGCCTGGATTACCTCGCACTCCGATCCGGCGGAAGCGCTGCGCGGAATAAACCGTTCGACGCGCGACCGCTCGTCCCTGCCCCAGAAATCGCTGATCGTATTTCAGGCCGCGATGTCGCTGGTATTGCTGGTGGGTGCGGGATTGCTGACCAAGAGCCTGCGGAACCTGGAGCACCAGGATTTCGGCATCCAGACCACCAACCGGTATGTGCTGCACCTGGATCCGGCAGGCGCAGGGTACACGCCGGCCAAGCTGCCTGCGCTCTACCAGACTTTAGAGCAGCAGTTTGGGGCTTTGCCTGGAGTACGGAGCGTGGGACTGGCACTCTACAGCACGCTGGAGGGAAACAATTGGGGCGAGGGTGTTCGCGTAGAAGGACGTCCTGAACCCGGTCCGAACGAGCACAATGAGTCGTCGTGGGACCGCGTAAGCCCGCGGTTTTTCGAAACCGTCAGTCAACCTGTGATTCGCGGACGCGGATTTACCGACGCTGACACTGCGACCTCGCAGATGGTGGCGGTGGTAAACCAGGCCTTCGTCAGGAAATTTTTCCCGAAGGAAGACCCGATAGGACGGCACTTCGGCGTCTTTGACCAGAAATATGCCGGCGCCTTCGAGATTGTCGGCATCGTGGCCGATGCCAAGTACACCACTCCGCGGGATAAATTACGGCCCATGTATTTTCGGCCGCTCATGCAGCAGATGCGCGCGACAGAGCCGAATGCGGCCATGGCGGAAGGCCGGTCGCTCTACATCAACTCGGTAACGTTGCGGTTCAGGGAAAAGCCGCAGAACCTTGACGCGATGGTGCGGCACACTCTGGCAGACATTGACCCTAACCTGACCGTGGGAGACCTGCGTTCTCTCGATGACCAGGTGAGTGACAACTTCAATCAAGAACGGCTGATTGCGCGTCTGACCATGCTGTTCGGCCTGCTGGCGCTGGTGTTGGCAGCGGTCGGGCTCTATGGCATCACCTCCTACGCCGTCGCTCGCCGGACCAGCGAAATTGGGCTGCGGATGGCATTGGGAGCGGACCGCGGCACGGTGGTGCGCATGGTTTTGCGCGGCGCGTTCGTTCAAGTGGGATTGGGTTTGGCCCTGGGTATCCCGATTGCCCTGATTGGCGCCCGCTATATGGCGGACCAACTCTATGCTGTCCGCTCGTACGACCCGCTCAGCATTGCGATTGCGGTGGTTGTTTTGTCGGGGGCGGCAGCGTTAGCAGGCTTCATTCCCGCTCGACGGGCAGCAAGCATTGAGCCGATGGAGGCGCTGCGTATCGAATAGGCTTGCGACGCACACTGAATGCCCTTGCGGCTCAGCGGCGCCAACTATAGGAAGTGTGGCCTTAACTCTTGGGGGTAGAAACGGTAGTGTCTTAAAGCCTTAGGACACTACCGTAGAAACCGAACCTTAACTTTAGGGGTAGAAAATGGTAGGCACGAGGAGACTCGAACTCCTGACCTCTACCGTGTCAAATTCGATCTCAACAACCTAAAACCCTTTGCCTGTCTTGCTTTTCCGGTTTAGACAGCCTCAAAAAGGCCCGAAAACGGCCTAGTTTTGGTGACGAGTTGGTGACGAGTTTGGCTGTTCGAATGGTTCGCGGCCTTTGGGATCAACGCTGTATTGTTATGCGTTTCTGCTGGTAAGCAAGTTCTGCGCTCCTGATCGATCTCCCGCATGATCTCCTTCAGGAGCGTCTGCTTGAAATCTTGGGCGGTCGTTGCATCGGTTCGCTCGACAGTGCTGTAAAGAGCTATTTCCACGTCGCTCGGATGTGGAAAGGACAGCACTACGCGGACTTCTCCGTGCAATGCGCTTATTTCACTTCGCCCAGCATCAGGGTCAAGGTGTTCTTGCGCGACGAGATGCTGGAGCAAGTAGTTAGCTTACTTTGATCTTTTGATTCTACGGTTAGACATCTCAACCCGACCTGCCGCCGTCAATTTGTACAGTCTGACTCAGCAGCCTCAAGTTCGAACATTCGAACGCCCTCTTCGCATCCTCCCCGATTCCAAAACAAGGACGCTAACCTGGAGCGCCAGGCCCTGTCCGCAGCCGCCAGTAAAGACGAATGAGGGCTTCGTTAACGGCAGTCGCTTCCATAGGAAGCTATTTTACCCACGTAGCAAGAAAATTTCGCGCGAGGAAGCCCGTAGACGCATTTTGTCGGGCCGGGGGAGTTGTGGGATATCCCCTGCCCTGCGACTCGGCGCAAATTTTCTCAGGCGGGCCGGTGGGAAGTTTTTAGCGGCTGGCGGGGTCCACGTTCACGCTCGACGGCTCGGGCGGCGTTACGGTCGGTCAAAAGCGGATAGCCTTTGTCCTCCTTCAGCCGGACGCGCTCTTGCGCCTTCTGGCTTACCTCTGCCAGCTTCTCCGCCGTCGCCTCGATGCTATGGCCTCGCTGGATGGCCCACTTGCACCACATGAAATGCGCGAGGCTCCTGTTTGGTTTGCTTCACACAGCAACCAAATCCTACTTCGCAAGGGGCGCCCTTTTATAATGCGTGCCCCACTCATTCGCGCCTTTCGAGTGTGTGGGAAGCGCGATTCTCCAAAGGCTATTTTGGTGACGAGTTGGTGACTAGCTATATCGCGAAAACGCCCGAAACGGCCCGGTTTTGGCGACGAGTTGCGGTAGCGCTCACGGTTGGGCTCACGTGAAGGGACTGAATCTAAAGAAGAAAATGGTAGGCACGAGGAGACTCGAACTCCTGACCTCTACCGTGTCAAGGTAGCGCTCTAACCAACTGAGCTACGCGCCTACGCGGTGCGACAGTTCTATTCTAGTTGGCAGCCGTGCGGCGAGCAAGTTGGGCACTTGACGGTTCTCTGCGAGGAAGCGGATCCAAGCTCTCTATCGGGTCCGCCGCCAGAAGTGCCGGTCCCTGAAATCTCTGCTCCAGGTTCTGCGAGGCTTGTGCATATCCCAACTGAAAGCGCCCTTCCGAAGGCTAATCTCAGGTTTGCCGCTGCCGTCGCCCAGGACCACGCTGACGATGTCGAAGCGGCATGGCGGAGGCCGGTCCCCGGGCAAGCGGCGAACGTAGCGACGGGCCACCGAGCGAATGTGTTTCTTCTTGTCCAGGTCGACCGCAGTCGAAGGTGGCGCGAAATCGGCGCGGGTGCGGGTCTTCACCTCAATGAAGCACAGGATTCCGTCGTCCCAGCCAATCAGATCAATCTCACCGCGGTTATACGGAACGCGGAAGTTCGCCGCGACCATCCGGTAGCCAAGCGCTCGCAGGTGGAAGTACGCCTCGATTTCACCCTGCTTGCCCGTGAGCAGGTGCTTTGGCGTTCGCGAGGGCAGGTGTCGGCCAGCAAGTTCCAGGCTGCGAAGGACGAACTTGGTTAGCCAAGTCATAAGGCCAGCGCTCTTGATGTCACCCTATGCGCCTTGCTGCCTGCGGGGATGTGATTGCGGTCACGATACCGCGTGCGCAGGAGCGAGCGTCGTCCGGCTCCCCAAACCGCTGCTTAGTTGCCAGCCAGCCGCAAACCCGTCAGAATCAATCGCAGGACACCCGCGACAACTGAATACGGGCTGACACTTCATCCGACAAGTGGGCGATGCTGAAGACCGACCAACAGACAGCGAAGAAAAGGACAGCAGACTTCGTTGGAGCGGCTGCATGAAGAGCCAGCTCCTGACGGCGCCGAACCAGATCACCCTGCTGCGCTTGATCTTCATCCCCTTCGTCATCATTACGGTCCTCGACGGCAATTGGCCGTGGGCGCTCGGTCTGCTGATTGCCGCAGGGCTGAGCGATGCGCTGGACGGGTTGGTGGCACGCGCCCTGCACCAGCAGACTCTCCTGGGGCAATACTTGGATCCCATCGCCGACAAGTTGCTGCTGAGTTCCCTGTTTCTCGTGCTGTCGGTCGCGAAGAAGATTCCTTGGAAATACACAGTGTTGGTTTTCAGCCGCGACGTCTGCATCGTTGCCACCGCCGTGGTTCTGTACGCAACCGTCGGCTTTCGCGACTTCCGCCCCAGCGTCTTCGGCAAAATCAACACCGTGTGCCAAATCTCGGCTGTCTTCTTCGTGGTGCTTGCGCAGGTGACGTCCCTGCCGTTGGTGCTTGTGCTGGGGCGCTTCTTCCTATACGCGACATTTACCTTCACCTTGATTTCCGGTGTTCACTACGTTTTGCTGATGGGGCATCGCCTGCGAGAACAGCCAAAAGCGGCGGCTTCCGCGGGGAACTCTTCAGCCCACTGAGCTGCTTCATCCGTGACCCTCGACCGCAACCACCGTCTGCAAGTCATCGTCGCCTTCGCGCTGGTGTACGTCTTCTGGGGCTCCACGTATCTGGCGATCGGCATCACCGACGACGAACGTCTTCCGCCCGCGGTGATGTGCGCCATGCGCTTCCTCATCGCCGGTCCACTGATGCTGGCCGCCTGCGCCGCCATGGGTCGCAAAATCCGCATCACCTGGAATGAAGCTTTGCGCCTGGCCGCCATCGGTTGCTTGTTGCTGGTGGCCGCGAATGGCGGTCTGGCATGGGCCGAACAGTTCGTTCCCACCGGATACGCCGCCTTGATCGTGGCGGTGACGCCCATCTGGTTTCTTGTGCTGGAAATATTTGTGTTTCGCGGAGACCGGCTATCGCGGCGCGGACTGCTTGGCCTGGCGCTGGGCATCGCCGGCATCGCCATCCTGTTCTGGCCCAAATTCGAGTACCGCAGCGCGCTTGGCACCATGCAACTGGTGGCATCCACCACGCTGCTGTTCTCTTCGATGAGCTGGGCCATCGGCTCCGTGCTGTCACGCAAGTGGCAGATGAAGGTTGACCCCTTCACGGCCACCGGCTGGGAGATGTCGTTCGCCGCCATCGGTAACTCCATCGTCGCCCTGGTGACCGGCCAGTACCACCGCATCGTTCTCACTCATCGCGCCTTGATGGCCGTGCTCTACCTCGTGGTCTTCGGCTCGTGGGTGGGATACTCCGCCTATATCTGGCTGCTGAAGCACGTCCCCACGCCCAAGGTCGCAACGTACGCCTACGTGAATCCGCTGGTCGCGGTATTTTTGGGATGGCTGGTGCTGCACGAGCGCTTCGATGCCTACATGTTTGCGGGCACCGTCGTGATCGTCGCCGGCGTGGCGCTGGTCACTACCGCCAAGGTCCACAGCGGCGAAGAGAGCAAGGATTCCGTCGGCTTGCCGGAATTTGAGTCCGAGGTGTAGATTCTCCCGCCTTTGCAATCGCCCGGGTATTTCCATCTGTCACTCTTCCATGTTCAGGCGTCACTGACAAATCGCTGTTCGCGAGTTTGAATCGTCATCTAGCGGCTCCTGAAACAGCGAACCGGACCGCTCGGAGGCTTCCGACGTGAACATGAGAGCAAGCATTCGCCAGGTAGAGGGCGTTGTCATCGTAGACCTTAGTGGACGTATCAAACTTGGAGAGGGCAGTTCGGTTTTGCGCGATACCGTTAAAGACCTTCTGGGAAAGGGGCAGAAAAACATTCTGTTGAATTTGGGCGACATTAGCTACATTGACAGCTCCGGCATCGGTGAACTGGTCAGCGCCTTCACTTCTGTACGCAACCAGGGCGGCGAATTGAAACTGCTGCACTTGACCAAGAAAATTACCGATCTGCTGCAGATCACCAAGCTGTACACGGTCTTCGATGTGAAAGACGACGAAGTTGAAGCTATCAGCGCCTTTTCACTAACCTCAAGGTAAGTTCGAAGCGGACGGCACCGATCGATTCAGGTGTTCGATTGCCGCAGCGCGATTTGGGACCCGACCCGGATCTTTAACCTCCCGTTTAGAAACTGTCTACGGCGGCATCATCCACCGTAGGAGGCCTATGGCGAGTGGACAGTTTGCAAGCAAACAGCCAGGCGCGAGCGGTCCATGGTTGACCACGGTAGCGTCGCTGGTCGTGGGCGCGGGTTTCTTCGCTTTATGGTTCTGGCTGCTGCCTGGGTGGCTTGGTTTCAGAGTCGAAGCAGCAGGCACGTCGCCTTGGCGATGGCTGGCGGCGGTCCCGTCGGTACTCGGATTCGCCGTCGCACTGCGCTGCGTTTGGGATTTCGGATGGACAGGACGCGGCACACCCGCGCCCATGGCTCCGCCACAGAGATTGGTGGTTGTCGGCTTTTATCGCCACGTTAGAAACCCGATGTACGTGGGCTTCGCAACTGGATGGATCGGGCTTTGGGTGGTCTTCGGACACGCCAACAAAGTGGCGATCGCCGTCGTGGTAGCCGTCGCCCTCGGCGTGCATCTGTTTGTGGTCTTGTATGAAGAACCGACGTTGCGCCGGAAATTCGGCGCGGACTATCTCGACTATTGCCGCAATGTAGGTCGCTGGTGGCCACGCCTGCGGGGCTGGAATAAGCCGCAATAGTTGGCCGATACTACTTCCTCCTCCAGCGCACGCCGTCCTTGGTGTTCTCCAGAAGAACGCCCTGTTCGGCCAGCTCCGCGCGGATGGCATCGGAGCGCGCAAAGTCTCGCGCCTTGCGGGCTTGCGAATGCTCGCCGACGAGGCGTTCGATGTCTGCATCGGAAAGTGTGGCGGCTTTTGCCATCTCCGCTGCCTCCGCGCTGATCTTGTCGGCCAAGCCGTCCTGCTTCGCCCACTCGACGGTTGCCCGAACTTTGGCGGCATCGTCGTCCTTCAGCACGGCGAAGATTTCATCGAACTGCCGCAGCACCTCGACCAGCCGCGGAACGTTGGCCGCCCGCACCTCTCCGGCATCGGCAGCGGCGTTCACGTCGCGCACCATGTCGAAGACGGCGCCCAGCGCACGTGCCGTGTTCAGGTTGTCATCCAGAGCGGCGCGCATCTCGGCTGAGGTCCGCTCCGCAATCTCGGCAATGATGATGTTGTTATCGTCGGCGAACTGCGAGGTCTCCAGGCGCAGCTTGAAGTTGCGCAGCCGCTCGACCGAATTCGCCGCCTGCGTCAGGCCATCGAAGGTGAAATTGAGCTGCTTGCTGTGCGGCACCGACATCAGCAGAAAGCGAATGGACGACGGCTTGTGTCCCATCAGGATGAGGTCGCGCACGGTGAAGAAATTGCCCGCGCTCTTCGCCATCTTCTCGCCCTCCACCAGCAGGAAACGGGAATGCACCCAGAAATGGGCTAAGGGCTTGCCGGTCTTGGCCTCGGACTGCGCGATTTCGTTTTCGTGGTGAGGGAAAATCAGGTCCTCGCCACCCAGGTGGATATCGAACGTGTCGCCCAGATACTTCATCGACATGGTGGAGCACTCGATGTGCCAGCCCGGACGACCGGGGCCGATCTCGGTCTCCCAGAAGGCTTCGCCCGGCTTGGGCGCCTTCCACAGCGCGAAGTCGCGTGCGTTGTCCTTGTCGTATTCGTCCACGTCCACGCGCGCGCCGTCGGTCATACCGGCAAAATCCCGCTTGGAAAGCTTGCCGTACTCGGGAAACTTCGCGATGCGGAAATAGTACGAGCCGTCCTCGGTGCGATAGGCGAGGCCTTTCTCCTCCAATTCCTTGATGAAGCGCGCCATCTCCTGGATGTGGTCGGTGGCGCTGACCAGGAATTCTGGACGCTCGATGTTCAGCGCATCCGCATCCTCGAGGAAGGCCTGGATGTACTTCTTGGTGTACTCCTGCACGCTGACCCCGTCGCGGGCCGCGTTGCGAATGATCTTGTCATCCACGTCCGTGATGTTCATCACGTGCTTCAGCTTGTAGCCGCTCTGCTTCAGAAAGCGCCGCAACGTGTCCACCACGACGAAGGTACGGAAGTTGCCGATGTGGCCGTAGTCGTAAACCGTCGGCCCGCAGGCGTACATGCGGACCAGGTTGTCTTCCAGCGGGCGAAACTCCTCGACTTTGGCGGACAGAGTATTAAAGAGCTGAAGCGGCATAGGGCTTTCGCGTGCCAGTGGAGAATCTTCGATTGTAGGGGGGCGCGAGAAAGGGGGTCAACGGATCAACCACTCAACTCTCGCAAAAGCGGCACAAATTAAGGCTCCCGGAATCGCCGCCGGATCGACGCGCTCAACTCGCAGAAGCGGCACAAGTTCGAGGCTCCCGGATCTGCCGCGCTCCCGAAAGAAATACAGCATATCGAGCGCGACGGTTTGCACCCCGATCTGGCGCTGCATGGTGATGACCTGCCCGCGATGATAGGTGCCATGATTAACCAAATGCTGCATCAATTGCACCAGCGGCTCGGCGTAGAGCGTCCCGCTCATGTCGCTGAACTGCAATCTTGCGTGCAGAGCATCCTCGCTCAGGCCGGCGAGAAATTCCTGCCGCTCCCGTTCGATCGAGTCTGCGAACGCCTTCAATGCCTCCAGAGTCGCGAGCTCCTTCATGGCCGGTATTCCACCCGGCGACAGCGTGTCCCAGGTGGCAGGCGAAACGTCGGGATCGTCCAGGGTCGAGCGCGGCGACATGCCCTGCCAGCGCTTCAACCAAAGCCACTCGGCGAACAGGATGTGGAACAGGGTTTCTCGAATCGAAGGGAAGCTGCTGGGTACGGCCTCCGTGAATTGCTGGTCGCTCATTTTCTCCAGCGCGGAGAACAGGCGCTCATTCGCCCAGCGATTGTAGGCGTACAAGGTTTTGATGTCGTCAACGTTCATCCGGGACCGGTTTCGAGTTTCAAGTTTCGAGTTTCAGGTATGCGGATAGGACTTGTCATCCTGAGCGGAGGTCGCCGCGGCGACCGGAGTCGAAGGACCCCTATACTCTAACGCCTCTTCGGGTGAGACTTTTCGAACAGCTTCTCAGGTAGAGCACCTAGACCCTGACCCCTAGACCCTAGTGACGCATTGGCTCGCCCGCCTTCACCGCCACCGCGTCGTAACCTTCGCTGAAGCTGGCGACGTATGCGCTGCGTTTTCCATGCATGCTCCACTGCGAACCCAGGCCCTCACCGCGGAATTCGTCGGTCAGCGCAACTGCCGAGGTGGCGTTCTCCACCGTGGCCAGCGGCGGATAAAAATTCGTTTCGTTACCGCAGATGTGGTCGTGGTGGTTAAGCGGACGGGTCGCGATGGTCGCCAGATGCCCGGCACGCAGCACCGCGTGGCCCTCATGAGGGTCTTGCGGCACATCAAGAACCACGGGTACGTATTCCACCCGAGCCACGTTCTCCAGCAATCTGCCGCCTTCGTGCTGGGCCAGCGCGATCAGCGCCTGCCGTTGTGCCGGGTTCGCGGTGTCGTCCACCATCAGCACCGCCGCGGCAGGATAGGGATCGCCGTAGGGGTCGCCCAGCGTGGCCCGCGCGCGCACCGCGGCTGCCACGGTCAGGCCGTCAAGCTTCACCCCGTTCCACGACCCTTCCTGCACATGCCAGGCCATGAGCGCGTAGTTGCCATTCAGGCCGACCTCGCCGTTGGCGAAGCATTGCGCCACGTAAACGTCGGTCGAGCGCGACTCGATGTAGTCTCCGCGAATTGGTTGTGCCGGAAGCGAAACAGCAAAGAAAAGAAGGGCAGCAGCGAACAAGGCAGCGTTGCGCATGGGTGGACTCCTCAACCCGAACTTATAAACATTTTAGATGACATGACTCGGACTCGAGCACCAGCATATTCGCGGTTGTGGCGATTGTCGCCAGGACTTCGCATCGAGGCCGCAAATACAGGAAACCCGATCACGGACCCTGTGCCGCATTCGACGCGATCAGCGGAACTTCGAAATACATCAGCTCGTTGCCGCTGTTGTCACGCACGCCGGTGAGGTAGATATGCGCGCCGGCAACCGGCTGCTGCACGTTCTGCACGTCGAAGAACAGGAAGCCCGACCGGGTGGAGTGCGGCTCGACCGCTTCCGCCGCGAAATGTGCGCGCGTGATCTCATCGTACTGCTGCTGGGCCTTCTTGTTCTTGTTGCCCCCGGGCAGCGTGATTGGCCCCACGTTCCGCGGGGTACTACTTCCCTGGATGTGGGCGACGCGACGGAAGACATCGTCCACCTCGAGCGCTTCCAGCTTGGCCCGCCGCGCGTTGATCAACTGGGCCCGCATGTCCTTGAGCGTGACCGGCTGGTCGCCGTCGTTGGTGATGACCAGCAGCACGGGCAGAATTCCTTCCTCGGCGTAGTGCGTGATGAAGATGTCGGCCTTGGGCGGCGCGTTGTAGAGATCGACTGCCACCGTTACTTTCTCGTTGGGATGGGCGTCCTTGCAAGGATAGGTGCTGGCATTGGCCGCTTTGGGCGGAACGAATTCCTTGGCGGCCCACAGCGCAACCGAGGCGAACGCGATGAGCAGGACAATGGACAGCGCAATACGGCTGCGATAAGGCATAGCCGGATTATCCGCTTTTTGCGCCGCTGCGCTCAACTGCGGTTTGGTTCACCGTGGCAGCGCAATTACAATCGCAGCGTGTATTCGCTCTACAGCGTTCTCCTGCTGCTCGCGCTGGCGATCAGCTTGCCGTGGTGGCTGCTGGAGATGCTGCGTCACGGCAAGTATCGCGCCGGATGGCGTGAGCGCCTCGGCTCCGTCCCCGAACGGATCGTCAGCGACGCCGCGGTCGACACCATCTGGATCCACGCCGTCTCGGTGGGTGAGGTGCTCGCAATTTCACGCGTGGTCGAGGAACTGAAGGCGCGACTGCCCGCCTGGAGGATCGTGGTCTCGACCACCACTGACACCGGCCAGAAGCTGGCCCGCGAGCGCTTCGGCGAGAACAACGTCTTCTATGTCCCGCTCGACTTGCCGTTCGCGGTGCGCGCGTTTTTGCAGGCGCTGCGTCCGAAAATGCTCGTGCTGGCCGAGAGCGAATTCTGGCCCAACTTGCTGCACCAGGCGTGTCTGTCCGGTGCAGCGGTCGCGGTAGTGAACGCCCGCGTCTCGGACCGATCGCTCCCCGGCTACCTGCGAGTTCAGCCGCTGCTGCGCCGCGTCCTGGAAAATGTGCAGCTCTTCCTGGCGCAGAGCGAAGAAGACGCTCGGCGGCTGGTGCAAATGGGAGCGTCCGCCGAACACGTCCGCGTGAGCGGCAATCTGAAGTTCGAAGTGAAGCCGC
The DNA here is from genome assembly GCA_963798005.1 of uncultured Acidobacteriaceae bacterium. GTDB lineage: Bacteria > Acidobacteriota > Terriglobia > Terriglobales > Acidobacteriaceae > Bog-257. Next base: position 23,387 of record CAWCRZ010000016.1, read on the forward strand.
CGACGACGCCGGAACTGATGTCGCGATTCACCGCCGCGCTGGAGCGCGAGGACATCGGCCCGCTGCTGGTCGCAGGCAGCACGCTCGAGGGCGAAGAGGCGATGCTGTTGGAAATGTTGCGGCAAGTCGTGCCGCAATATCCGGGCGCGCTGCTGGTCCTCGCGCCTCGTCATCCGCAGCGCTTCGAGCCGGTCGCTTCCCTGCTGGCGGCGTCCGGACTGCCCTACGAGCGGCGCTCGCAGTGGGACGGTCAGAAGCCGCTCGCCGGAGGAGTCTTCTTCCTCGACAGCATTGGCGAGTTGGCGCGCATGTTCGAGTTTGCCGATCTGTCGTTCATCGGCGGAAGTCTGGTACCGCGCGGCGGACACAATGTGCTCGAGGCGGCGCTGTTCGGCACGCCGATCCTCGTCGGACCACACACGGAAAACTTTCGCGACGTCATCGGGGTCTTCCGCAAAGCGGATGCGCTGCGCGTCGTCACTCCGCAATCGTTGACCCCGACCGTCCTACAGTTGCTGGACAACGATGAGGCCCGCCAAGCTTTGGGACGCCGCGCCTTCGAGGTCATGCGCTCGCAGCAGGGAGCAACCCAGCGGACCGTGGACGCGTTGCTGGAACTGCTGCACGGCTCCGCCCAACCTGCTGCCGAGCTGGCCGCCGAGAGGCGCGCGTGAACCCGCTCTCGGCGCTGTACGGTGCCGCGGTCGGCGTGCGGAATGGACTCTACGATCGCGGCATGATAACGGTGCGCCATCTCGAAGGACCGGTGGTGAGCATCGGCAATCTCCGGGTCGGCGGTTCGGGCAAGACTCCGTTCCTGATTCTGTTGGGCGAACTGCTGAAGCAGCGCGGCGTCGCGTTCGACGTGCTTTCCCGCGGATATCGGCGGCAGACGCAGGGCGTGGCCATCGTCGACCCGGCGGGCACGGCGCGCAATTTTGGCGACGAGCCGCTGTTGATCGCGCGCAAGCTGGGAGTTCACGTCGTCGTTGGAGAGGATCGCCACCAGGCAGGAGAGATGGCGGAAGCAACTTTCGGCCCGCAGCTGCACCTGCTCGATGACGGTTTTCAGCACCGGCGGCTGGCGCGCGATTTCGACATCGTCCTGGTCGCAGACACCGACGCGCAAGATTCTCTGCTACCGTCAGGTCGGCTACGCGAGCCGATCGCATCTCTGGCGCGCGCGGACGCCGTCGTCCTCACCAATGACGCAGCAACAGACGGCCTGCGGCTCAAAGACCAGTTGGTGTGGCGAGTGCGCCGCGACATCGCGCCACCGGAAACTCTGGGGCCGTGCTTTGCGTTCTGCGGCATCGCCCGGCCCGAGGCCTTCTTTGCGCAATTGCAAGCCGCGCAGGTCGTACTGGCCGGCACCCGCAGCTTTCCTGATCATCACCGCTACAGCGATGAGGAAGTGCGTGCACTGCTGCGTCTGCGCCAGCAGTCTGGCGCGCCGGCTTTCGTCACCACGGAAAAGGACGCCGTGAATCTCGCGACCCATTTGCGAGCGCTGGAACCAATTCACACCGTCCCGGTGCGAATGCATCTGGAAAATCCCGGCCCCGCGCTGGACGCGATGCTGGCCATAATTACCCGGCGAAAGCAGCGGCCCGCGTGAGACAATCAAGGGTTGCGCCGGCCTCGCTGGCGCCAACTAAGGCGCCGGGCCTTCATTTGAATTCATGACTAAGCACTTAAAAGACAACGATCGCTGGAAAAAGATCGTCCAGTCGTTCGGCGATGTATCCATCACAGCTCTGGTTGACCTGGTCGCCGACGAGTTCGTCTTCGGCGAGATCTCGCGTGTCTCGCGCGAAGCCCCGGTCCTCATCCTCAAGCATCGCGAACGGGCCATTGTTCCTGGCGGCGGAGGCAACGCCGTCATGAACCTGGCTGCGCTCGGCGTCAACGTTCTCCCCGTCGGAGTTATAGGCGATGACGAAGCCGGCAACATTCTGCTGGAACAGTTACACCTGAAGAAAATCTCTACCAGCGGAATCGAGCGCGCCAAGGGCTACATCACGCCTACCAAGACCCGCATCCTCGCTGGAATGTCGCACACCAGCCGCCAGCAGGTGGTGCGCGTCGACCGCGAGCCGGAGCCGTTGGACGAACTGCATCCGGTGCTACTGAACCTGGTGAACGCGGCGCGCGAGTATGCAACCGCGTCCGATGCGTTCCTCATTTCCGATTACGGATACGGCGCCGCTACGCCCCGGCTGCTCAACTTCATCAAGTCGAACCACTGCCTCCAGAACAAACCGGTCACCCTCGATTCGCGTTATCGCATGTTGGAGTTTGAGGGTGCCGACTGCGGCAACGCCCAACGAGCCCGAGGTGGAAGAGGCCTTGGGAACGAAGATCGGCCACGACGATCACAAGCTGCTGGCGGCCGGTGAACGGCTGCTGAAAGAGATGGCGTTGGAGTCGCTGGTAATCACCCGCGGCCGCGATGGGATGGTGGCTTTCGAGAAAGATGCTGCGCCGCTGGCCGTCCCGATTTTTGGTTCCGATCAGGCAGTGGATGTGACCGGCGCAGGCGACACTGTGATCGCGACCTTCACCGCAGCCCTGGCAGCGGGCGCCGATACTGCCGATGCCACCCGGCTGGCGAACTTCGCCGGAGGAATTGTGGTGATGAAGCGCGGCACGGCTACAGTGTCCAATGACGAGTTACTGACCGCCATCGATCGCTATTCTGCAACCCTAACCACGTGAACGACAGCACCCAAAAAATCCTCTCGCGCGAAGCTCTGCGCGACCGCGTGGTCGAATGGCGCCGCAGCGGCGAGCGTGTCATCTTGACCAACGGCTGCTTCGACCTTTTGCATGTCGGACACATTCGCTACCTGCGCGGAGCCAAGGCGCTCGGCGGCAGGCTCATCGTCGCCATCAATGCCGACGACAGCGTCCGCCAGATCAAAGGCGAGGGCCGTCCCCTCATGCCGGCCGTGGAGCGCGCGGAGATCGTCGCGTCGCTCTCTGACGTGGATGCCGTTGTCATCTTTAGCGAGCCGGACGTGCGCGCGCTGATTCGCGAGATCCGTCCCGACGTGCAGGCCAAAGGCACCGATTACACGCGCCAGAGCGTTCCGGAGCGTGACGAAGTGCTGGCGTACGGTGGACAAGTGGAGATCGTCGGCGACGCCAAGGACCACTCCACGACAGACTTTCTCTCCCGGCTGAAATCCTGGAGTGGAGAAGACCACGAAGGATGACCTTTCACCACAGAGGCACAGAGACACCGAGGTCTTCTTGTCTAGTTCCCTCTTGTGTCGCCGTGCCTCTGTGGTGAACAATGACTTCCATGCAGACGAATGAGCGATCTTCCATCCCGCTTCCCGATCGCATTCTGGTCGTGCGTCTGAGTGCCATGGGCGACGTCATTCACGCTATGCCGGCAATCGCCGCTTTACGCCGCGCTAAACCCGACTTGAACATTGGGTGGCTGATCGAGGAACGCTGGGCCGAATTATTGTGTTCGAGCGCCAACCAGCGAATGGCGCCACGCTCGCCGCTCAAACCCCTGGCCGACTGGGTCCATGTGGCAAATTTTTCCAATTGGCGGCACGCGTTGTCATCCGGCGAGACCTGGCGCGCAATGCGCTCCTGTCTTGGCGAAGTCCGGACGATGAAGTACGAGTCGGCACTCGATCTTCAGGGCGCAATGCGCTCCGCACTCGCCGCCCGTGCCTCAGGCGCAAGGGTTCGAGTCGGATCTTCGCAACCACGCGAAGCCCCCGCCACCATGTTTTACACGCGGACCATCGACCCAAGGGGGGCGCATGTGGTCGAGCAGGCACTGTCCATCGCATCGGCGGTTGCCGGGCAGCCACTCGATTACGTCGATCCACCATTCCCACTTGGTCCCGCCGACGAAGCCTGGGCCGCAGAGTTCGTCGCAAAGCTTGACGGAAAGCCTTTCGCCATTTTGAATCCTGGCGCCGGCTGGGGCGCCAAGTGCTGGCCGTCCGAATCCTTCGGAACCGTGGCGCGCGCGTTGGCAGAGCGCGGACTGGCGGTGGTTGTGAACCACGGTCCGGGAGAGGAACCGCTCGCGGACGCGGTTGGAAGGTCGAGTGGTGGAATGGCAGCTCCCCTGAAGTGCTCGGTCGGCGAGTTGATAGCGTTGACGCGTCGTGCTGCGCTCTTCGTCGGCGGAGACACCGGCCCCATGCACCTCGCCGCTGCGCTGCGCGTTCCAGTCGTCGCGCTGTTCGGGCCCACGCGTCCCCAACGTAATGGCCCGTTTGCCGCCCGCAGTGTGGTGCTGCGCAGTTCCACCAGCATCGATAACCCGAGTCACATCGATCGTCCGGACGAAGGGTTGCTCTCGATCGAGGGGCAGTCGGTGATCGAGGCGGCGGACCAATTGCTGGGAGGCCACGGTGCCTGAGACGCAGGCCAGCAAGTCCCCGGCGTCGTGGAGCCGGACCGCACGCCGTATCCGCGTGCCGCTGGGATTTGCGTTCGCGGCGTTCTATCTTTGGCGCGCCAAACCCACCTGGCCATTTCTCCTCGTCGGCGCCGGGATTGCGCTGCTGGGAATCCTGGTCCGGGCGGTTGCTTCGGGGCATGTGGAGAAGAACCGGGTACTCGCCACAAACGGCCCATACGCCTACGTGCGCAATCCTTTGTATCTCGGCTCCATCGTCATCGGCGTTGGATTCGGGGTCGCCGCGCGCGACCTGTGGATCTTCGTCGCGATCGTGCTGCTGTTCGCTGTCATCTACGTCCCGGTCATCCGTTCAGAGGAAGTATTCTTGCGCGGCCAATTTCCAGAGTATGACGACTACACCCGCCGAGTGCCCAGCCTGCTTCCCCATACGCTGGTGTTTCGTCAAACCATGAGCGGGTTCTCTCGCGAGTTATACTGCAAACATCGCGAGTACAATTCCCTGCTGGGCGCTGCGGCCATGCTGGCGGCGCTCGTCGTCAAAAAGATCCTCTGGTTCCCTGGGTGACGGTGAATTCCATTACACGTTATATTCTTTTGCTCACACTACTGGTGGCAGGCTCAGGTCCCCCCGGGACTAGCGGGGCTGCCGCCCAAACTGCGCCCTTGGCCCGGGCGGCCCCGCAAGGCCAGGCTGATAACAAGATCGGCGCTGCCGCGCACATCGAGCCGCTGCGCCCCGGTTTCGAGTTCCCACACGGACAAACCCTGCATTACACGGCCGAATGGCGTTTCTGGGATGCAGGCGTGGCGACGGTGAAGGTCGAGCGTATCGGCTCGCAGGAACACGTGTCTGCGACCGCCGATTCCAGCGGCGTGGTCGCGCTGCTCTATCGCGTGCAGGACCGCTTCGATTCCTACTTCGACGCCAAGACTCTCTGCTCGGCCAGAGTGATGAAACATACCGAGGAGGGTTCGCATCGGCGGGACACTGCGATCACCTTCGATTACAACCGTCACAAGGCGGTGCTGGAAGAGCACAACCTGAAAACCAATGAGCAGAAGCGGACGGAAAACGATATTCCCGGCTGCGTGACCGACGTGGTGTCGGGCATCCTTTACGTGGCGCAGCCTGCCCTTACAACCGGGCGCCAACTACAGCTTTCCCGCTCAACGACGGCGGCAAAACCGTGACCGTGCAGGCGCACGTCGAAGGCAAGGAGCAGGTCAAGACTCCGGCTGGAACCTTCCAGACAGTCCGCGTCGGCCCGGAAGGCGACTACGGCATTCTAAAGAACCGCGGCAAGATTTGGATCTGGTACACCGATGACGCCCAGCACCTGCCGGTGCAAATGCGCGCCAAGCTGTTCTGGGGAACGCTGACGGTGTACCTGACAAGCATCAGCAAATAGCAAAACTTCCGGAAGGGTGCCCCATCCTTCTCGCCCGATTTTGGCGAGAGGGTAGGAAGAACCTCTTACTTACTGGTAAGGCTCCCGAAAAGGCGCTCGAATTCGTAGAGATCGGTGAAGGGAATGCGGATGTGTCCCTTGCCCCGGCTCTCGACGATGACCACCCTCGCGGCCAGTGCGCTGCGGAGTTCCTCCTCAGCCTCTCGCAGCTTCGGACGAAGGTAGCGGCCAGGCTCAACAAACGGGTCGGGGACGGCGGGATCGAGGAACTGCGCGATGAGCTTCTCCGTCTTCCGGACCGAGAGAGACACGGCCTGCTGGGCGAAGTCCAGTACCACCGAGGGCCCATGGTCGGTCAGCACCAGCAGCGCCTTGCCGTGACCCAGGCTGAGCTTGCCGCTGCGCACCATGTCCTGCACCCGCGGCGGGAGCTGGAGCAGACGCAGGAAGTTGCCGATGGCGGGGCGGCTCTTGCCGGTCCAGACCGCGATCTCCTCCTGAGTCAACCCGAACTCCTCAGCCAGACGGCGGAAGCCGCAAGCCTGGTCCATGGGGTTGACGTCCTCGCGCACCAGGTTCTCGATGACCGTCATGGCCGCGGCTTGCCGGTCGGAGACCTGGCGCACCACGGCGGGAACCTTATAGACGCCGGCCATGTAGCAGGCCTTGACGCGGCGCTCTCCGGCGATGACCTGGTAGCGGCCGCCGCCGTTGGCCCGGACCACGATGGGCTCCAGCAGGCCCATGGTCTGGATGGATTGCGCCAACTCCTGAAGCGATTCTTCGTCGAGCACGGTGCGCGTCTGGTACGGGTTGGCGTCCAGGCTGTCGAGGGGGATCTCCAGCACCGAGTCGCAAGGTGTGACGGCGCCGCCGCCGGGCAGAAGCGGCGTCGCGGGAAACTGGCGCGGAGGCAGCAACGTGGCCAGCCATTCGTCGGGCGGTTTGCGCTTTGGCATAAGTCGGGCCGGGCCATCAGCCCTTTCACTTTTCGCTCTTAGCTTTCAGCTTGTGAGCTATCAGCTATCGGCTGTGAGCGACGAACCGCAAGCCGCCGGCCATGTACGGTGGACGGCCCCGCGCCGCTACGCCACTAACTAAAGGAACAAGGTACGATGTGCGCGGTGGTTCAGGCTGCGATGTGTGTCACTGATGTGGACTAGATAGGGGCACGAAAGTGGACATTAACGGTGTTGCCGATTCCGACCTAACGCAGAGCTGCCCACCCGGCCGTGCTGCAACTTCTCATACACAAGATTCACGCAAGATGGTGTATAGTACTTTTTCATGAGCCGGACTAATATCGAGATCGACGAAGGCTTGATCAGAAAAGCGCGCAAACTTACGCATCTCAAGACCAAGCGCCAGATCGTGGACAAGGCCCTGGATTTGCTGGTTCGTTCCGAGAGCCGCAAAGGCATTCTTCGCTACTACGGCAGTGGAGTCTGGAAGGGCGACCTTAAAGCTTCGCGGAGAAATCGCGCTTGATCCTGGTGGACAGCTCTGTCTGGGTTGACTTTTTCAGCTCATCTCCCGGACACGCCGGCCGTGAACTACGGCGAATGATCGAAGAAAGCGAACCCTTCGCCCTGACGGGAGTGGTGGTGGCCGAGGTCCCTGCAAGGCCTCACCCGGGACTCCGGCCGGATTGAGCAGTTTCTCGCACAGTGGGACATGCTGGAGCCCAGAGGCTTTGCAACCTATCGCACAGCGGCTGCGATCTACCGGACGGCGCGCGGCAAAGGCATTTCGCTCACCACCGTTGATACCCTGATTGCAGCCATCGCCCTGGAACACCGCGCTGCCGTTTTTACCCTCGACCAGGACTTCTCAAGAATCGCGCTTATCACTCGCTTGGTGCTCTACCGCTTCTGATACTGGGCCTGGTGCACCAAGGCTCGCGCCTTTCTGTCGGGCTAACTTGGGGTCAAGGGAGTGGTAGACATCGAATCGGGGTGGACGGCCTAAGACCGTGAGTTGGAAACGTTCGGTGGCGCGCGCCGAACCGCCCCCTGCCTAGGCACCAGGCCCTCGCGATACGCGTGACGCGTGACAATGCAGGGGAAAAACCCTAATATGAGGGGCAGGAGGCGCAAACCAATGAGCGTGGAGATCCCGTCGAACATCGAGCGCGACATTCAGCAGTTTGCGCAGCAAGAGCGCATCACACACGATGAAGCCATTCTGCGGCTCATTGAAACTGGCCTCTCAGTGAGAAAGCCAGTTCCGCAAACGGTATTCGAGCAAGGACTCGGATTGTTCGGGAGTCCCGAAGATTCGGCACTCCTTGATGAAGTTGTTTCCATCGCCTACGAGGAAAGGCGGCGGCCATCGAAAACTGTGCCCACGCTATAGATGACGGTTAAATGCATTCTGGATACAGATATCCTTTCCGAGTACCTCAAGGGGCACGATCCGAACGTCATCAAGCACGCGGGTCGCTACGCCAAAGAGCACGGCGTTTTTACCTTCACGAGCGTCACGGTTTACGAAATCGTGTACGGTCTTGAGCTGAAGTCTGCCTCCAGTCAGTTGAAAAGGGCGGTAGAATGGCTCAACCAGAACGAAGAAATTACGCCTACTTCCGCTGACTACCTCACCGCCGCCACAATCAAAGCGACAGCAAGGAAGCGCGGTTCCGCTCTTGAACTCCCCGATTGTTTGATTGCTGCCGTCGCCGTGCGGCTGAATAGGCCGCTCGTGACCGGCAACACCGAGGATTTTCAAGCCATTCAGAAAACCGGGGTCAATCTGATACTCGAGAATTGGCGGGACATATAGCCGGGGAGAACCCGTTTTCGGACTCCGCACCGGTGAAGGGTTTAAGAACTAGGTCGCCAGGGTCGGGATTTGGATTCGGAGCACTGTGCGGACGGCGCACAAGACTAGGAGGCAGTGAGGTGCCGGGGTGCCCCACTCATTCCTGATTTTGGAATGAGTGGGAGTATTACGAAATTCACCTTTTCTCTTATCTGATCTATTGCGGACGTTGTTGTCCCCACACATTCGAACGACGCGAATGTGTGGGGCACCCGGCAAGAGACTCAGCCTGGATCCGCAATCACGAAAACATTTTCGTGTTAGGTCCTACCGGCGTGGGCAAGAGCTTTATCGCATCGGCCCTGGCACAGAAAGCCTGCCGCGATGGTTACTCGGCGCTCTATCTGCGGGCTGCCGCCTTGTTCCGCGAACTGGCCCTGGCGCGTGCCGACGGCAGCTTGCGCCACTTCCTGGCACGACTGGGCCGCATCGATGTTCTGGTGATCGATGACTGGGCCATGGCGCCGCTGAATGAAACCGAGCGCCGCGACTTCTGGGAGATCTGCGAGGATCGCTACCAGACCCGCTCGACCATCCTGACTTCGCAACTGCCGGTCTCGCGCTGGCACGAGCAGATCGGCGATCCCACCATCGCCGATGGCATCCTCGACCGTCTCGTTCACAACGCCCATCGCATCGAGATGCGCGGCGATTCGATGCGCAAGAAACGCAATCCACTACCGGAAGACAGCAAGGGATGATCACTGGCCTGCAACATGGGCAATTGGTGGCGGCGGCTGTGTTTGCCGAAAGGGACGCGCTCCGAGGTGTCTGTCCCGAGTGACAAATTCGGGCTCCGAACTAATTTTCCGAGAATGAGCAATACTGACTGGACAAGCCGCCGCCGACAGTCTAAACTCCGTCCCCATGTGGGGCGTCCGAACTTAAAGACGTAGCTCTAACTTCGGTCAGTCGGACTTTCAAAAATCCAAATCCCGAAAAATGAGGATGGCATGAAGAAACGTCTACTGTTGTTAGAGCGTGTTTCATAAACAGTGCCTCAGGGTAATCCAGAAGCAGGCGAGATAGAAGAAGGCGCGGTAGGTGGAGAGCAGATGCTCATGACGAACCAACAGGCGGCGGAACTGACCGAGCCAGGCGTTGGTGCGCTCGACGATCCAGCGGCGTTCGTAGCGCCGCAGTTTGCGTCCATCTTCATAGCGCCGTTCCTTGTTGTTCTTGCGGTAGGGCACAATCAGCTCGATGCCACGCTTCTTCAGTCGCTGCGCGCAGCGGGTCGGAGTCGTAGCCGCGGTCGGCGATTACGCGCTTCGGCTTTTGCCGCGGCCGGCCTTTGCGGGCGCGGGACGCGGACTTCTGCGAGCGTGGCTTCCGCAAGCGTAACTTCTGCCGGAGAGGCACTTTCCAGCCGAACTCCCAGCGGAAGACCTTGACCGTCGACCAGTACCATCCACTTCGTGCCCTTGCCACGCTTGGTTTTACCGACTGCAGAGCCCCCTTTTTGGCCGGAGCGAAGCTGCCGTCCAGAAAGGTCTCGTCCCATTGCAGCAGACCCTCTCCATCCAGCGCGCCCAGCAGTGCGCGCCATGCATCCAGCCACACGCCTTCGTCTTCCCACTGCTTCAGCCGCCGCCAGCAGGTCGAGGGCGAGGGAAACTCGTCGGGCAGAAAACGCCATGCCGCTCCGGTTTGCAGAATCCACAGGATGCCTTCAAAACACGCCCGGTTCGACGCCCACGGACGGCCACGATTGTCCCGTCGCCGCCTCGGCTCGGGAAGCAATGGCTCAATCAGCTCCCACTGCTCGTCGGTCAACAGCTTCTGCCGCTTCTTCATGACAGAAGCTCAACAGTCAACCGCCTCACCGTAAGTACCTGATGTGAGGCCGAACCTATTTATGAAACACGCTCTAAGCATTTTGTTAGTGTCCGTGGCTCCCTTGGCCGTGGCGCAGAATCTCGTCGGTCAGTGGAGCTTCGAGGGAAACCTGCTTGATTCGTCGGGCAACAACAACAACGGGACGGCTACGGGCACTGTGGGTTATGCACCCGGCAGGTTCGGGCAGGCTCTTGACCTCACAGCAGGCCAAGGCTACGTCAGGATTCCAAACAGTCCCAGTCTGCAGACGCCAGCTTTCACCGTCGCCTACTGGGCGTACCTGCCCTACGCTCAAAATCCGGCCATCGCCGATAAACGCAACTTGGGCGATTCGGAAAGCTCCTGGCAGGTGAACCTCAGCAGCTTTGACGACGTGAACATGAACTTGCAGGGATGCCTGGTGGCGCCCAATGGTTCGGGTTGTAACTATTCCGCGCCACTTACTCCAAGCCCGGTTGGAAACTGGACCCACGTGGCCGTGACCTATGACGGAAACATCATGAACGGATACATCAACGGTAATTTGGTGCTTACGTGGTACCCGTATGGCACCCCCGGAACCCAAACAGCGGACATCCTGATTGGAACCTCCCCCCAACCCCAGCAGTTCTACGGCCTCGTGAACGAATTACAAATCTATGACGGGGCTCTTACGGCCGCTCAGGTTTATCTGCTCGCGAACCCTGTCCCAACCGACAAAAACCAGTGCAAGAACGGAGGGTGGCAATTTCTCGAGCGTCCTAACGGAACGGTGTTCAACAATCAGGGCCTTTGCATCCAGTACGTCAACACCGGCAAGTAGCCTCCTAGCGCTGCTACCGGCTTCTAAAGCGCTGAGCGAGGGAAGGGACGCCGCCCCTTCCCTCGCGCACCCTTCCCCGGAATCCCGGAGCCAACTGGACCAAAGATCTCCGACTCCGGATGATTCTTGGATTGAGCGATTGAGCCTGCCTTCCCTACGCTTCGGACAATCTCGCTTGACGATTCCGAACACTTGCTCCACAATCACCGTGTCAGCGTCGCTTCGCTCCGACTGCTGTTCACCTTCGCTCCGGAATGCCGTTCGGCTTGCCTCCGGAATCGATGTTCACCTTCACCGGAATACCCAGGAAAGGGCGGGGCACCCGCCAGGACGTTAATCCCGTCCAAATGCCAGCACAAGATCAAGGCCCGCGGCATCGGCGAAGGCGCGGAAGTCCCGGTCCCGCGTGAGGAGCGGAACGCCTCGATCGATACAACTCTGGGCGATTAACGCATCGCCGAGCCGCGCCTTGCGCCGCTTCGCCAGTACTTCTGCTCGCAGGGCTCCGGCCCGCTGCCAATAGCCCGGTGCGATCTCCATGGCAGGTACTTCGGACAATGTTTCCGCAACTGCGGATGGAAGCTTCGGATCGCTCAACAATTCCGTGAGCACAACCGGCACCATGACCACCTGCCGCTCGGCCAGCGCCTGGTCAAGCAGCTGGACATCCTCGCCTTTGCTGCCCTCCAGAAAAGCGATCCAGGTGCTGGTGTCGGCAGCGATCATCGGTCCGCTTTCAGTTCGGCCAGGGTGCGGGAGAACCGGACCTTGCCCCTGAGCTGCCGCAGGCGGGCGTAGGTTTGCGATGCGGCAACCAGCTGCAATCCAGTACGCACGGTCTGGGTGATACCCGTGCCCCCAGCGCGTTGTGCCCTTTCGAGCAGCTCGGCCGGCACCTCCACTGTGATCTTGCGCGCGGTTTTCATGATGGCCTCATTGTACCGTATTCGATACCAGCATTGGATATGGTAATGGGGCCGGGTGGCCCGGGTCTCGCGCAGTCCGAGACCCGGGGAGTTCAGCGAAACAATGCGGCGAAATCGCTGGCGGAAACGATTCGCGTGGCTTGGTGGCGATCGAGGGAGAGCAGCCCGCTCTTCACCCGATAGTCGGCCGTGCCCGCCTCGGACAGGGCCAGCAGAAAATCGTCCGCTGGGTCGGGAGAGCGTTTTACGCGCGGTAGTGGATCGATGTCCTGGGCAAGCTTCCTGACCTGGTTCACCAGACCGCCGGCCTGGTGGGGTTTGATGAGTTCGGCGACCCCTGGCTTTTGCAGCGTAGCCCGCAACTCGTCGAGATGTTCTGCGCATGTCAGAAGCGTAAATTTACCGTCTTCCCAGGCGTCGTAGATGGCGGCGGGATGGCCCGCTGGGGAGATCAGGGCGGACACCAGGATGTTCGTATCGAGCACCACGCGCATCAGGCTTTGTCAGCCTTCGCCTTGGCGCGGCGTTCCACTCGGACCTCGCGGACAGCGTCGTCAACGATGCGCTGCAGTTCGTCCGGGTCGGCTTCTGCGTTGCGTGCCTTGATGTCCTGAACGGTGCGATGAAACACGCGGCGGGTGGCCCATCCTTTCCATCCGAGATCTAATCTTGGGTGCCCGCACCCTCTCGCCCGCCTTTGGCGAGAGGGTGGGGACCAGACACCGGGTCCGCGTTCCACATCACCCTTGACGAATCGATGGAGAATTGCGGGGAGGCGACGCGAGACGAGACTCTCCCACCCTTCGACTACGCTCAGGGCAGGCTCCAACCAAAAGAAGGTTGGGTGGGGCTCCCGATCTCAAAAAGGTTACGTAACTTGACATAACTCCCGCTTTCTTACGCCCAATCAAAAGATACGTTGGGAGGGGGCACCCCGTCTCAAGGTTATATAACTTGACAAACTGCCAGGCTTAGTGTAACTTGACAACTGTCGCCGTCTCACTGCAACCGGAAGCGTTCGGCCATAAGCCGCTGCAGGCGCGGCTTGTAGAGGATGTCGTAGGCGAATTCCTTGTCGGGGAACATGGCCAGTGCGGCGCGCTTGGCGTTGGCGGCCAGCTCCGCGGCCTCTTCCACCGTGACCCCCTGGTCCTGGCTGATGACCGACATGACCATGTTCATCATCACCTGGAGCCGGCGCAGCTTGCGGCGTTCCTCTTCCTGCTCCTGTTGTTCGTTGGCGGCGGCTTGCGCTCTGCGTTGGTCTTCGTGTTCCGATGGCTCCATCGAGGTTCCCTCAAAAAATAATGCTCGTAAGGCTGGCCGCGTTCGCGGCGCTCGCTTGCTTTCCGCTACAATTTGGATGTTCGCTGCCACCCTATCGTTGCGCGAGTGCTGTGGGCGGCATCATACACCGAAACGTTGGTTTTGCAGCCAACTTAAAGTAGCGCTTTGCAAACGGCGACCGCTCGTCGCGCGCCGGCGAAGTCCGTTCTTGGACTGGGTGGAGCTGCCATTTGCATCGAATCCACGGAGGAACCATGGCAGAGGCAGCAGAGCAACACGAGGAACTGGTAAAGATCTTCGATACGGAAGAGGAGTCGGAGGCAATGGTGGTGCGCGGATTGCTGGAGTCGGCGGGAATCGACGCCATCATCCAGAACCGCGAGGCGCCGCAGGATATTTTGCCCGGCGTCGGCGGCGTGGTTGTCTTGGTCCGTCCCGACCAGGCCGAAGATGCGGTGGAAACCATCGAGGCTTACCGCAAAAGTCCGACCACCGACGCGGACGAAGCGGTCAGCGAGGAGCCGGCGTAGCCGTGACTGTCTTGCCATCGAGGAAGAACGATACCGCTCCGGCCAGATCGGTGCGATAAGTTTGAATCTTCGCTTCGGCGAAGCGCTGCATTACATCCGGCTTGGGATGCTGGAACGAATTGTAGAAGCCGACCGAAACCACTGCGAAGCGCGGCTGGACCGCCGCTAGAAATTCCGGCGAGCTTGAGGTCGAACTGCCGTGATGTCCCACTTTCAGCAGGTCGGCCTGCGGAGCTTCGGTCACCAGAAATTTTTCGACTCGCCGGTGCGAATCGCCGACCAGCAGCGCGGAAGTTTCGCCGTACTGGATGTGCAGGACCAACGACTCGTCATCCTGCGGCGGATCGTGCGGTAGCATTCCCGATACGGGATTTAGCACACGAATGTTGGCTCCTCCGTAATCAAAAGTGCTACCAGCGCTTAGGCTCTTTTGTTCTACGTGGAACAACTTTGCCGTCTCCAATAATTCCCGAAATGGGAAACTGGGCGACTCCACGCCGTACCACAGCTCCCGCGGCTGAAAGTTCGCGATGATACTTCGCATTCCGCCGATGTGGTCGGTGTGCGCATGCGAGACAGCGACTGCGTCGAGCCGGCGAATGCCGCGCGACCACAGATAAGGCGACACGACCTCTTCTCCCACGTCGAACTCGGATTGCGAATTCGCGGTCATGCCTCCGGCATCGAGCAGCAGGGTCTTGCCCTCGGGCGTGATCAGCAACAGCGAATCGCCTTGCCCGACATCGATCGCCGTGACCTCGAGCACCCCGGGACGCCACTGCGGTTTTGGCGGGAAAAGTACAATCCAGGTTGCTGATGCTAGCAGTCCCACGATGCCAACTACGCCGATCAACGGGCGCCGCCGCGCCAGCACAAGAGCGAGTGCGAAGGCAGCCGCAGCGGCGCAGCACACCGCCAGCGCCGGCGTCGGCACGCGCACATCCGAGATGCGCATGTGGCCGATAACGCGAATTGTGCCGGTCAAGGCATCGAGCGCGTAAGCGCTCACCACGGCGGGAACATAGGCCAACCATGCCGACACATAGGACAGCGCTACCGCCAGAACCGCAGCGGGCAAGAGCACCTCGGCGATGGGGATCACCAGCGCGTTGGCCGGCAGAGCCATCGTGGTGGCAGCGATGGAAGTACCACGCCATGGGGAGTGCCAACGCAATCTGGATGACCGTCGAGATGCAAAGCAGTTCGGCCGCGCCGAGAACGAAGCCTGCGCCACGAACAACCATGAAGTTGCCGATGCGCAGTCCCGCGATGTTAGCCGAGCTGTTCGCGGACCAATCGCATGTCCACGCGGAATTGTGCCGCCCGCGTCGGCAACGAGAAATCGAACGCAGGCGAGTCCAGGTTCTTGAGCGCCCGTTGCAGCGGATAGATCGCTCGCCGCAAAATCGGCACCGCAATTCCGGCTACCGCGATCACGGAAAGAAACGTCAGTTGAAAGCTGGCTTCGAACAAGGTTCGAGGATTGACCAGCAGAATGCCAAGCGCGGCGATGCCAAGCCCATTGAGCGCCGCACGATCGCGAAAGAGCAATCGAGTCAGCAGATAAATGTTGAGCGTGATGGTCGCCCGCACAATCGGCGATCCAAGATCGGCCAGGAATGCGTAGCCCCACGACAACAGAATGGTCGTAATGGTCGCCCAGGTTTCGCCCATCGGCAGCCGGCGCAACGTCCAGAACGCTGCGAACGCGAGAATGCCGACGTTGATGCCCGAGACCACGAGGATGTGATAGGTGCCGGTGCGCTGGAAATCGGTTTTGATGTCGCGGCCGAAAAAGGCGCGGCCTCCGATCAGCATGGCCTGCATGAGAGCGCCACGCTCGCCGGGCCAGAGCTGCATGATGTGCGCCAGCACGCTGCGTCGCGCGGCGCTTCGCCAAAGTCCGATGCGGTTGCCGACGAATCCGGGCAGCACCTCGACACTACTGGCGCGCGCAGAGCCGGTCAGGCGAATTCCCTGCGAAGCCAGATAGCCGGCCATGTCCATCGCGCCGGGGTTTCTGTAGTTGCGCGGCATGCGCAGCTTGGCGGTGAAATGCAGGCGCTCTCCGTAGGTGTACACGCGCAGCGGCGATTCCGCTCCGCCCTCGCGGGCTTCCTCTTCTTCTGTTTCCTTGCTGTAGACGGTGAGCCGAATTCCGATGGGCGCGTCGAGCACGCGATCGCCCTGCTGTAGCCGCTCCGTTCTTACGTCCACGGATTCCTGCCTGCCGCCGTAGCGACTGTCGCGCACCAGGCCTTCGCGAATCGACGTACGCGGTGACCTCCACTTCATTGTGGCCGGTAGCGAACGGCTGGAGAATGTCTGTGATACCGGGCTGCGCCGCATCGCGCGCCTGCAGATAGAAACCGCCCAGTGGGATGACGGCGAGCAGTGTCAGCGCAAAGGCCATCTGCGAAGAGCGACGATGGAAGAACCACGCGCCGCCCATAGCTACAAGAAATGCGACCAGCCATGCGATGGGGGAACGCCAAGAACAATTGGCGGCGAGGATCCCAGCAGAAAACGCGAGAGCGGCGACGAAGATGGGCTCCTGGCCGCCGCAGTAGAGCTTCGCTCCAGCGGGCGCAGGTGCACGAACAGCGTTTATCGAAAATGAGGTCGTCGCTACGGCCACTTGGTGCCAGTCGCGCTACCTCAGAACCCGGGAAGGTTACAGGCGGTCCAGGTCTTCCGCACCAAAGGCGGGAGCCCAGGGCCACACTTCATATTGCGCGAGTCCGAACCGGGTGTAGGGATCGTTGTCGCGAATACTGTCCAGCGTCGCCTGAGCTTCGTCATCGGGAACGCGCAGCAGGAATGCGCCACCGTTACGCGGCACCAGCGGTCCGGAAGCAATCAGCAATCCTTCCTGCTTCAGGCCCTGGCAATACGCCCGGTGCGCGTCAACGTGCTTCAGCACTTCCTCCAGCGGTTTGCGATAACGAAGGATGGCGATCGCGTACATACAGCCTCCTTCCACGGAAGCACCGGGCGTCAGCCCGGTGGATATGTTCGCTTCAACCCCCGGCTTGAAACCGGGGCTCAAAGCCCTACTCTCTAGCTTCGATTCGCCGGGCTAAAGCCCGGCGCTTCCACCGCCTGGCACATTGGAACACATCGCCGTGGAACTGTTCCAGGTTTCGAGTTCCGGCGAGGGGTGTCGAGCTAACGCGCCAGGTGCACGACAGTTTCCATGTGGAAGGTTTGGGGAAACATGTCCACCAGGTGCACTTGCTCGACCCGGAAATTAAATTCTAGCAGGATACGCAAGTCGCGGGCGAGGGTGGACGGATCGCATGAGACATACGTCACACGGGGGACGGTCATACGACCCAAGGCCCGGGCAGCCGGCTCACCCAGCCCGGCACGCGGTGGATCGACGACAACCAGATCGGGCGCCAGCTTGGCGGCGCGTTCGGCGAGAAACTGCTCGGTGGTGGAGCGGACGCATTTCACGTTTGGCGGCACGTTGTGGCGGAGATCGGCGAAGGAGTGGGGAGAAGATTCGACCGCCAGCACGGTATCGAAATTCCGGGCCAGTTGCGCCGCGAACAGGCCGACTCCGGCGTAAAGATCGAGGGCGCCGCGTCCTGTCCGGCCGCCAATAACGATCGGCACTAGACGTTTCGGTCAGGAAGCGGTTGGTCTGAAAAAAAGAGCCTCCACCGACCCGATAGTCGTGTCCCACAGCGTGGTACAAGAGCGAATCAGCGCCGATTGCCTGCGCGGGCTCGGAATGGATTGCGGTGAGCGGCGCGCGTTGCCGGCTCTCGTCTTCCACAGCAGAGGTCTGAAAGACAACGACTCCGGCCATCTGCGGCAGGTCTTTGTGCAGCGCGGCGGCGAAGGGCTGTAGATCAGTCTTAGAGCCAGTTCAGAGCCGCTTGATGCGTCCGGGTAGAGCGGGCCTTTAGGCCCGCGTCGGCTGAAGGGAATTTGCCTCCGCCGCTGAGGACTGAAGACCTCAGCGGCGTAGGCAGCCCGGGTCGCGACCACGATACGGCGCGCCTAAAGGCGTGCCCTACCCAAGCCTGGTCGGATTCGCCTCCGGCTGCACATAGACTTCGACCAGAAGCTTCGTGTCATCGGGTTGGCGAAGAATTGCAGGCCGTGCACGGAGCCGGGAATCGCGCCTTCGCGCCCCAGCTTCCACACTGCGGCAATCGCCTCATTGATGAGCCGGGAGCTGATCGGGCAGCTCTCGACCGGAAGTACCTCGTGCGAGTTGGAGCGGTGGTACCCGAGCGCGAACTCCGGTGCGTGGCGCACTCTCATGCGAGTGCGATTGCGGTAGTGCCAGGGCTCCGACGAGTGCAGCTGAATTTCCTGCGTGAGTTCAAGCTTGGCGGTGCGGCGCAAGGTCTCGCGCAGGATGTCGGCCTTGTAGCGCAACTGCGCGTCATAGTTGATGTGCTGGTAGTGGCATCCACCGCAGCGGCCGAAGTAAGGGCACCCGGGCTCGACACGTTCGGGTGAAGGAACCAGCACTTTGTCGAGCCGGGCGCGGACGAAGCCGGGACGGGTCTCGACCGGGGAAGCTTCAACCTGTTCGCCGGGAATTACCAGCGGAACGAAGGCGGTCTTGCCGCGGCCTTGCGCGTCGGCCGGCAATCGCGCCAGGCCTTCGCCGCCGTACACCAGCTTTTCGATTTTTAGTTGCATTAGAGTTGGGAAGAGATATTTGACCACAGAGACACAGAGGACACAGAGGAATTCTTGAATAAAGCGAAACCGGAGACGAGAAAGAGAGTGCAACCGCGGATTTTCGCGGATGAACACGGATCAAATTCTGTTGGTAGAGCATGTTTCAAAAATGGTCTAACAGCAAGAAACTTGCTTCCTCAGGGGCTAAAGCCCGAGTTTTATAAGGCTCGGAACGGCGCGGCTGAAGCCGCGCCCCTTCAAAGAAACATTTTTGAAACACGCTCCAGGCATATTCACCAAAACAATCCGCGCTCATCCGTGTAAATCCGCGGTTCAAGGATTTTTTCTTACATGTAGAACAGGCTCAGCCGGGTGCCCCACACATTCGCGATTTTCGAATGTGTGGGAAGTGCGCGGTTCAATGACTAACCCTCTGAACGTCGGTGAGGTTGAGGGGTCGCCTTTCCCACTCATTCCAAAGGCGGGAATGAGTGGGGCACCCAGCGCGAAGATACGCAATTCCTCAAAACAATCCGTGTTGATCCGTGTAAATCCGTGGTTCAAGATTTTTCTCTTACATGTAGAACAGGCTCAGCCGTGGAACCTGATACTGGTCCAGCAACCGCTTGTGGACATATTGTTTGTGAAGCTGCTCGATCTGCGGCGCAGTCATCTTACGACGGTAAGGCGCCAGATCGCGGTCAGCCTCGGTGCGAACGTTGAGCAGCGCCTCGTCGGGCGTGGCCGCAAGCAACGCGGCGAAGAGCTTCTCCTCGGCGACCGTCAGCCGTCTTTCGAGATCTTCCATTCGCACCGGCGTGCCCGCCGACAACGAATCGGCCAGGCCATGCAGAGTGACCGCCGTTTCCTCCGCCAGCGTTTGGGCTGAAGCGGGCAACTGTGAGAGTTGCAATTGTTGGGCGTTGCGCTTCAGGAACTCCGCCACGGCGGGCAGGTCCAGGCCGGTGTCGCGGGCTTGTTTTGGCGAAGCGCCGACCGCCGCTTCCTTCATCTCTTCCGCCGACGAGAGCACTTCCTGCGCGCAATAGGCGAGACCATTCACCTTGCGGAACCGGGCCGGACGCCGCTCCCATTTCTCGAAGGTGGTGTCGATGCCACGCAGTACCGCTTCCAGCGGGATACCTGCATCCTTCCAGGTTTCCATCAGCGCCCAGTCGAGCGGAGAGAGCAGCAGCAAGGTCCCGCGGCGGCGTTGGAAGTGCTCCTCGATTTCGGTGAAGTAGTTGAAGTAGGTTTCCACGGTGTCACGGTGTCTGCATCGGGTAGAAGAGCCGGGCAAGGTTCGAATACCCGGGTCCAATGGGTTGCGTGAGGGCCCTGCCGTCCCTACGGGACTCTATTCTTTTCCCACTCCACCCAGCATTCCGCCTTCGGCTCCATGCTGGGCTAGACTGAGTCGCGCCTCCGGCGCTGGTTGCGCGATTGGGGCTAGATCTCCATCCGAAAGAAAGCCGAGATTTCGCCGGGCTGAAGCCCGGCGCTTCCACCAGAGTCTTTTCCTGCCACCAGGCTCTTTCCAAAGAGCCCACCCGATTATCGCGACTCGGTGTTGACTGGCGCATGCTCGCCTCGCTTGCGCGCCGGCGCCAGGTTGCGCTCGTAGATGATCCTAAGCCCGTCCAGGGTAAGCAGGTCGTCAACTTCGCGAATGTACTTGGAGCCGCCGCCCATCAGACTGGCAAGGCCGCCGGTCGCGACGACGGTGACCTTCGCGCCCAGTTCCGCGATCAGGCGTTCGAGGATGCCGTCGATCAGGCCGATATAGCCGTAATACAGACCCGACTGCACGCTGCCGACGGTGTTGGTCGCCAGCACGCGGGCGGGCTTGCGAATGTCCACCCGAGGCAGGCGAGCGGTGTGCTCGAAGAGCGCGTCCGCCGAAATGCCGATGCCGGGAGTGATGACGCCGCCCAGGTACTCGCCCTTGGCCGAGACCACGTCGAAGGTGGTCGCGGTGCCGAAGTCCACCACGATGCAGGGGCCGCCAAACTTCTCGAAGGCGGCGACGCTGTTGACGATGCGGTCGGCGCCGACCTCCGCCGGGTTGTCATAGTGGACGGGCATGCCGGTCTTGACGCCGGGCTCGATGAACAGCGGGCGGGAGTGGAAATAGCGTTCGCACACCTCACGCAGCGTGGTGTCGAGCGGCGGCACCACCGAAGAGATGACGGTGCCCTGCACCGAAGCGACTTCCAGCCCATGCATGGCAAACAGGTTGCGGAAGAGCACGCCGTACTCGTCAACGGTCTGCGTTTTGGTGGTCGAGACGCGCCAGTTGGCGATGAGCCGCCCGTAATGCACGACGCCGTGCTCGGCGGGCTGGGCTTCGAAAACGCCGAGGACCGTGTTGGTGTTGCCTACATCCAGGACTAGCAGCATGGATTATTTACCATCGGCGGCGCGAACTCCTCCGGAGAAGACGGTACGCACGCCGGACGCGGCGCGCACCAGCAGAAAGCCGCGGTCGTCGAGCCCTTCGGTAACGCCCTCGTAGCCGCCATCTTCCTCGACGAACACCAGGCGCGAGCGGGCAAACGAGGAGCGCTCCTCGAAGCTCCGCAGGATCGCCGCGCGCGCGGCCGCGCCGCCTTCGACAAGCTTGCGGTATCCGCTGTCGAGCGATTTTAGCAGAGCGGCGGTGAGTTCGACGCGCGACCATTCGCGTCCGCTCTCCATGCGCAACGAGGTTGCGATGGTGGCGAGATCGCCGGAGAACGACGCGTGGTTGACGTTGATTCCGATGCCGACGACGACATAGCGCACGCGCGTGGGCTCGGCGTTCATCTCGGTGAGAATGCCGCAGAACTTGCGGCCGTCGAGCAGGACATCGTTGGGCCAGCGCAGATCGGGATGCAGGCCAGTGGTCGTCTCGACCGCTTCGGCGACGGCGATACCGGCGATGAGCGAGAGCAGCAACGCGTCGGCGGGCGGAAGAATGGGACGCAAGACGACGGAGGCGTAAATGCCGAGCGACTGCGCCGACTCCCAGGTGTGGCCGCCACGGCCGCGGCCGGCGGTCTGCTGTTCGGCGACGAAGACCGCGCCTTCGGGCTCGCCATCGGCGGCGGACTGCATGGCGGCGACGTTGGTCGAGCCAACGCGGAAGTAATGATGCATGCGCGAGGCGAACATCGTGCCCTTGAGCAGCGGGCCGAGGATATCCGGCAGCAGGAGGTCGGGGACAGTTTCCATCTGATAGCCGGTGGCGGGGTGGCCGGTGATTTGCAGGCCGAGCTCGCGCAGATGTTGTATCGCCCGCCAAACCTCGGAGCGCGTAGGTACCGAGCTCTTCTGCGATACGGGTGCCGCTGATGACCACGGTGGCGTTGTCGCTCAGCAGACGCACAATGCGTCCCAGTCGCGCGTCAGTGGAACCATCGGGCTGAGCATCCATGCGGGTTGGGGTTGTACGAATCAGTTGCCAGTATCCAGTAGTCAGTTGTCAGTTACGAGTCCCGATTCTGGCTCGTTCAGTATGACGGACGTTGCACTTGTCTGAAAGGGAAGCTTAGTCCACGAGACTGGCAAGTGACTACTGACAACTGCTTTATCACCACGCATGCCGACGAGGAACGCGTTTCGACAGGTTGCAGAGGGTTTCGTAGACCACGGTATCGGCCCAGCGGGCATGGTCCCAGGCGGTGATCTCGTGCTCGCCGCTGCGGCCAATGAGCGCTACTTCATCACCGATGGCCGCGCCCGCAACGCGGGTCACATCCACCAGCGTCAGGTCCATGGAGATGCGCCCCACGATGGGAGCGCGCTGGCCACGCAGCAGCACCTGGCCGCGACCGGTTGCGGTCTCCGGAGCGCCCGCCGAGGCGATGGAGATCTTTCGCGCCAGACCGTCGCCGTAGCCGACCGACACGACCGCGATGCGCGCCGGCGCAAAGGTGACATACGCGCCGCCATATCCCAGGGCCTGGCCGGCCGGCACGTCGCGGACACCGAGAACATGGGTCTTCCACGCCAGCGCAGGCTTCAGCGGCAACGGTGAGACATCGGTCACCGGCGAGCCATCACGGTTGCAGGTGGGCTGCTCGTATCCGTAGAGCGCCAAGCCAGGCCGCACGAAGTTGTGCCAGGTATCGGGACGCGCTCCCACGGCGCTGCTATTGGCGAGATGGCGCAGCGGTGGATGCAGACCGTGCGCCGAGAGCACGCGTAGAGCGGCCTCGAAGCGCTCGATCTGCCGGCGTGTACCCTCATCGTCGAGCACCTCCGACGATGCCAGATGGCTGAACGTGCCTTCCACTTCGACTTCCGGCAGGCGCTTCACGCCTTCAGCGAACGACTCCACCTCCGCGAAGGGCAGGCCGAGGCGCGCCATGCCGGTGTCGATTTTGAGATGAATTGGAACTTTGCCGGTAAGGCCCATGCGCGCCGCAGTCCTCGCCACAGCTTGCGCGTCTTCGATACGAAACACAGCCGGCGTCAGATGATGACGAAGCGCGTCCTCCTCTTCTCCCGCATATAGGCCGCACATGACCAGGATGCGGCCCGTGACGCCGGCCTCGCGCAGCACTACGCCTTCGTCGGTTGAGGTCACGCCAAACCACTTCGCGCCAGCCTGCTCGAGCGCCGGAGCACATTCTTCGACGCCGTGTCCATAGGCGTTGCATTTCACAACAGCGCAAATGGTGACGCCGGAGCCCACATGATCTTGCAGCACGCGGAAGTTGTGGCGCAGAGCGGAGAGCGACACTTCAGCCCAATTGGGCCGGGTTTCAATGCGCGGGGATGTGAAGGTCGCCGCCAAGGTCTTTGATCATACAGTCTGCTCGGAACGAGTCGCCAGTGGAGAAGAGTTTAGTATGTGGTTTCCAGTTTGCAGAGGTCTGTCGCAAGGGTGCGGTTCAGGCAGGCTGGAAAAGGGGCAACAAGTGCGGTAACGAGCTCACCCCACGCTCGGGCAACCAAACTGACACTTTTGTGGCACACCGATAATATAAACATACTAAAGGGCTATTACTCTGCTGACTTCCGTGGTATAAGACTGAACCAGCACAGGATATGTTCCGGACGAGGTGAAGGTGATCTTCGCTCTCAAAACTCGCAGCCGGGTTCTGCATTAAATGGCGTGTACGCGAGAGAACCGGGACCACAACGCGAGTTTCAGCCCATGATCAACGTCATCATCGCGGATCATCAAGCGATCTTTCGCGCCGGCATAGCGAAGGTGTTAGCGGTTGAAGAAGACATCCGCATTGTCGGACAACCCCAATCGTCTGAACAGTTGCTGAACACCCTGGAGAAACTTCGGTCACGGGTCTTGATCCTCTCCACCAGTTTCCTGCCGAGACTACCCGATATCAAGGAGATCGCCAACGCCCGAAATGTCGCGTTGCTGATGCTGGTGGAAAACACCGAGACGGCGTCGGATTTCATGCGCATGGGTGTGCAGGGCGTCATCTACCGCAGCGCGAGTGGCAACGTGGTGGTGGAGGCGGTGCGACGGCTGTCGCGCGGCGAGCCATTCCTACAGGGACCCAATATGGACGGTGAGGTCAGCGAGGACCTGGTTGGTGCACGCGTACGGGACCGTCTCTCGGACCGGGAGTTGCGAATTATTTCTGCCGTCGTACAAGGCTTCAAGAACCGGGACATCGCCTTGCAGCTCTACACCAGCGAACAGATGGTCAAGAACGCCTTGCGCAACATCTTCGACAAGATCGGCGTGTCGGACCGCCTGGAACTGGCTCTGTTTACGATTCATCACCGGATACTGGCCCAGGCAACGGCTGCGGTTCCCGCGGCGCCGGCGCAGCGGCGCAATGAGCAGAGCGCCGAGACGCGGGCGATGGCCGCAATACCTCCGTCGTCAACCGTCAATTAAGCTGAATTGCCCTGCGTGTTCAACAACTCGTTCACGATGGTGACCAGCTCTCCAGGATCGACGGGCTTTTCCAAATAGAGGTCGGCCAGAGGTTCGGCTGCTTGGAAGGCTTCCGAGACGTAGCCAGAGACAACCACGACCGGCGTGGTGGAGTGGGTCTTGGCAGCGTGCACGATGGCGCGCCCGTCGCCGTCGCCCAGTCGCCAGTCGGTAACGATCGCATCGTAACTGTATTGTTGCAGTTTCTCGATGGCCTCGTGCGCCGAGGTGGCTGACGTCACCTGATGCCCAGCGGCCGTGAGAATGGCACACTTGAGCTCGGCCATGTGCGGTTCGTCATCCACGCAGAGGATATTGGCCATAAGGATTGTTCCTGGACCGTCGGCGAGGCAGGAGAGCCGCTGGACGCGGGCAGAACATGGCTGCCAATAACCACTGGCTTAGCCGGTTATTGTTGAGCAGTCCTGTCCTGATTGTCAAATAGAGGGGAACTCGGGAAATGCCGAAATTGAGTCCTAATGAAAGGACAGGTAGCGGGTCGCCCAAAGAGGCACTCAGATTTCACCGTAGTCCGTGGCGCGGGCCAGAAGGCCAGCTCGACCCGTACAAGCCGGCTACACCAACTCTGGAATTGCTCTAACGCTAAAAATGTCCTACTTTCTTCTCTGTAACTCGCGATAGGCTTCGCTCTTCGACAATCCAAACTCCCGTGCCGCCTGCTTCAGGGCCGCCTTTTCCTCGAGCTCGCCGCCGCCCATTAGTTCCCGTACCCGCTGCGCAATGTGCGCGCCGGAGTGTTGCGTCTGCGACGCCTCTCTCCGCTTTGCCGATCAGCAGCGTGATCTCGCCCTTGATGTCGCCGCGCTGTTCGAGTTGCTCCAGCAGGTCGTCGGCACGCCCGCGCAGAAACTCTTCGTGCAGCTTGGTGACCTCGCGGGCGATCACGACGTGGCGCTCCGGGCCCAGAACTCTCAACGATGTCGCGCAGCGTCTCCACGATCCGGTGCGGCGCTTCATAGAAAATCTGGGTGCGCGGCGAGTTGCGGATGGCTTCCAGCGCGGTGCGCCGCGCGCCGGCCTTGGCAGGAAGGAAGCCGCTGAAGCGAAACGAGTCGGTGGGCAGCCCGCTGGCCACCAGCGCCGACAGGAACGCCGAGGCGCCGGGAATCGGCACCACGCGAATGTGATGGCGGACCGCCAGCGTCACCAACCGATAGCCGGGATCGCTCACGCCGGGCGTTCCGGCATCGGTGACCAGCGCAATGTTGTCACCGTTTTCCAGGTGCACCACCAGTTCGGCCGCTCGCGTCAGCTCGTTGTGTTCGTGATAGCTGACCGTCGGCTTCTCGATGCCGTAGTGGTTGAGCAGCTTGATGGTCTGCCGGGTATCTTCGCAGGCGATCAGGTCCACTTCCTTCAGCGTGTGCAAAGCGCGCAAAGTAATGTCTTCGAGATTGCCGATGGGAGTGCCGACAAGGTAGAGGGTGCCGGCAGCAACAGCTTCGCTCTACCAGCGCATCGTCGGAACTCTGGGTCCTTCTTGGCCATTCGCGCCAGTTTAGCACCGTTCTGAATAGCCAGTTGGCTGTCCACATTCGGACGTGCTGCAGAAAGCGTAGTTCCGGGTTTGCCGGAATCTGCTCCGATCAGTTATCATAGGTTGTTTACCCAGCCAGTTCGGCAATCTTCTGGAGTCAATTAATGGCACAAGTATGTGAAATTTGCGGCAAAGGGCCGCGTTCGGGCAACAACATCAGTCACGCCCACAACGTGACCAAGCGGCGCTGGAACGTCAACCTGCGCCCGGTCCACGCCAAGACCAAGACCGGCAACAAGCGGATGCGCGTCTGCACCTCCTGCCTGCGCAGCGGCAAGGTCGTTAAGGCCTAGCGGTTCGAGCACTTAGGGTTTTCGCCCTCCCGCATCGGGAGGGTTTTGTTTGCGTTGCCGCCGATGTCACCTGAGCGCCAGCGGAGTCAAACCTACTCCAGACTCCGCACGATCAACCCCACGATCCCGACTGCTCCAGCCACGACATCGCTGGCGTAGTGATAGCCGTCGTACACCGCGCCGACGCACATCAGAAGAATCGGTACGAGCAGCCAGGGCGCAACTCGCGGCAGGAACCGATACGCGAACACCAGCACCACGAAGGCCAGCATGATGTGCGCGCTGGGAAAGGCATTGCCGTGCACGCCGCCGCGGTTCTGGATGAGCTGCACCATGGCCTGGAACGGTCCGCCGTGCGCGCTGGCGATCTGCTGCACTCCGAGAAGGTTCGCCGGACTCTGCGTCGGAAAGAGCAGATACGTTGCGTAGCAGAGGACGTAGCCGATGCTGAGCGCGTCGGTCAGGCGGCGAAACGCACCTGCGAAACGCGGCCGTTCGCGCCACGCCCAGAACATTCCGCCAAATACCGGGTACAGCGGATAGAACACGAAGTAGCCGAACTCCAGGAACTCGACCAGCCACGAGGAAGCACGCTGGTGCATCCAGAACGCGGGTGGAACCGCGAAGAGCAGCGACTCGAACGCGATCAGGTGCGCATTTTGCCAGCTCGCCTCGAATCGAGAGCGACAGAAACGAGACCTCTTCGAATACCGTGACGAAGAAGATGGCCGGCAGCCAGTCGTGGGCAAACTCCCAAGCCCGGGCCGTCGCGCTGCTTGCGCGCGAGCAGCAAGAATCACGGCGATCGCGACCAGGTTCCACAGCACGTACCACGGCCAGTGCTCCACGCGCTGGTATCGCGCAGCAGACCAGCGCGGTCAGCGCGACGTGCACGCCGACGTAGATGCGGTCGGTGAGGTTCATTCGCGGCTACGCCAGCGCAATCACGTCAATTTCGACCAGCACGTCTTTGGGCAGGCGCGCCACCTCGACCGTGGAGCGCGCAGGCGGCGCTTGCGTGAAGTGGCGTCCATAGACTTCGTTCATCGCCGCGAAGTCGGACATGTTCTTCAGGAAGACGGTGGTCTTCACCGCGCGGTCCAGCGAAGTGCCCGCGGCCTTCAGAATGCCGGCGAGGTTCTGCAGTGCGCGTTCGGTCTGCGCGGCGACATCGCCCGAGCACGACCTGCTGCGTCGCCGGATCGAGCGCCACCTGTCCCGAGACGAAACACGAATCCGTTGGCCTTGATGGCCTGCGAGTACGGCCCAATCGCCTTGGGCCCGTCGTTGGTCGCGATCACTTCGCGCATGAATCCTCCTGATGGCTAGATACGAGTTCGATTCCGCACACGGGTTGTGCGATGTCACAAAGCTAAACGGCACGGAAACTGCTGGACTCTCCCGGCCGTCTGCAATCTTCACGAATCCGATGACTCCCTACTTCGCGATCTTCTCGCCAATCGACTTCGCCTGAGTGAACAGCAGCAGGTAATCCGGGCCGCCGGCCTTGGAGTCGGTGCCCGACATGTTGAAGCCGCCGAAGGGATGCGCGCCCACCATCGCTCCGGTGCACTTGCGATTGATGTACAGGTTGCCGACGTGGAACTGCTCCTTGGCCGCGGCGATCTTGTCGTCCGACGTGGTATAGACCGCGCCGGTCAGGCCGAACTCGGTGTTGTTGGCGATGGCCAGGCCATCTTCGAAGCCGCGTGACTTGATGACCGCCAGCACCGGACCAAAGATCTCCTGCTGCGAGATCGTCGCCATCGGATGCGACATCGGCAATCACGGTCGGCTGGATGAAGTAGCCGTCGCCGGCCTCGGTGCACGCGCTCCGCCACCTGTGATCAGCCGTCCGCCTTCGGCGATGCCCTTCTCGATGTAGCCGAGGATCGACTTCATCGACTTCTCATTCACCACCGGGCCCATGTCGGGTTCTGCGTCGGATCGCCGACGGTGATCTTCTCCACGCGCTCGCGTAGTCGCTGCACGAAGCGGTCGTAGATGCGCTCGTCCACGATCGCACGCGAGCACGCCGAGCACTTCTGCCCGCTGAATCCGAAGGCCGAGACCGCAACGCCCTCGACCGCGGCGTCGAAATCGGCGTCGGCATCGACCACGATGGAGTCTTTGCCGCCCATCTCCAGCACGGTGCGCTTGATCCAGATCTGGCCGGGCTGCTGCATCGCCGCGCGCTGGTTGATGTGCAGGCCCACTTCCTTCGAGCCGGTAAACGCGATGTAGCGCGTCTTGGGATGCTCGACGATGGCATTGCCGAAGCTGTTGCCGTGGCCGGGACAGAAGTTGGCCACGCCGTCAGGCAGGCCGGCTTCTTCCAGGATCTCGAAGAACTTCGCCGCGATGGTCGGCGAGTCGCTCGACGGCTTCACGATGACGGTGTTGCCGCACACGATGGACGCCAGCGTCATGCCGCCCATGATGGCGCCGGGAAAGTTCCACGGCGGAATTACCACGCCGACGCCCAGCGGGATGTAGCGCAGCCAGTCGCGCTCGCCCGGCAACTGCACCGGCGGCTCGGCCTTCGACAGGCGAATCGCCTCCAGCGCGTAGAAGTCGCAGAAGTCGATCAGCTCGGCGATGTCGCCGTCGGCCTCGGCCCAGTTCTTGCCGACCTCGAAGACCATCCACGCCATCAGCTCGAACTTGCGCTCGCGCATCAGGTGCGCTGGTGCGGAACAGCAGGCCGGTGCGCTCTTCGACGCGAGGCGTACTTCCAGGTCTCGAACGCCTTCAGCGCCGCCTGCATCGCGGGCTCGACCTCAGCCGCGCCCGCAGCCTGATGGACGCCGACAATCTCCGACGGCTTGGCCGGATTGAGCGAGGTCGTCTTCTCGGCCGTCTTCAGGTGGCGTCCGCCGATGACCAGGTCGTACTCGCGGCCCAGTTCGGAGCGGACTTTCTCGATGGCGGCGCGCATGCGGCGCGCGTTCTCAGGGTTGCTGAAATCAACGGACGGTTCGTTCTTGAATTGGGTTGGAATGTTGTGGTCTTTCAGACCTTCGCGGGTGGGTGCAAGCGTAGTAGCCATAAATGCGTTCCTTTCAGAAAGGCGGTTCTCAGTAGATGCTGCGCGGTGCAGTGGGATTCGGTCACTCCATCAGGACGGATCCAACCTTCGATGATAAGCCCGGCGATAGAGATTTGTCGCTATTCGGTACTAAGCAGGCTTTCGAGATCGCGAGCGCCGTGTTTCTCTTGTAATCCTGGCGGACTTATGGCGCTGGCGCAAAGAACTTCGCTTTCTTGCCCACGCGGCCGAACTAGTCTCTCTCGCCACGCCGGAGTTTAGCCCTTCCAATAGGGCGATCTCCAGCCTTTTCTGTGTGCTCACAATCCCATGTACTCCGGATGGTAGTCCTTCCAGATGCCGGTTGGCGGGGAGATCTGGCGCACGGGGACGTCCTCGGAGTGCTTGGCGGTGCGGACCCATTCCCACGCGTGCAGGATCTCCGAAGTGTCGAAGTAGCGCGTCTCGGACTGGAGCACCGCCGCGCCCGCGGTGACGATGGCGACGATCTCTTCCCACTTGTCCGCGCCGACGACCGCCATGCGTGCGATGTGGTCGGTGTGCTTTTGCAGGAAGCGCATTTCGCTCCAGCGCGCGCCCCAGTCGGCGCCGTGCATCTCGGACAGGTCGGCGAGGATGCCGATGGGCTTGTGTTTGCGCTCGGCGATAAGAAATCCGATTTGCGGCTCGAAGCCCTTGATGTCTTCGGCGGTCATCTTGCCGACGACCTTGAAGCCGATGACCCCGCCCGAGCTCTCCCTCAGTCTTTCGATCATGCTGTGCGCGCTCCTAATGTCCGGGGCTTAAGCCCCTCAATTCTTTGCGTACCCAACGCAAGCCTGAACGCCTGCTCTACCTGTGCTGCTGTTGTCCGCGAGTCGCGAAACGGCAGTATATCCCACGGCGCCTGTGCCGCGCTTCCCGCGCAGGAGTGCGGCATCCTCTTTCGCGCGAGGCAATGCAGTTGTTGTATCTTTGTCCTCAGGACAACTCTATGACACAAACAGCGGTGCTCGGTGGCGGATGCTTCTGGTGCGTGGAAGCTGCTTTCGGCCAGTTGCAAGGCGTGGAAAGAGTAGTGTCGGGCTACATGGGCGGGCACGTCCAAGACCCCAGCTACGAGAAAGTTTGCACCGGCAAGACCGGGCACGCCGAGGTGGCCGAAATTACTTTTGATCCCGCCGTCATCACCTATGAAGACCTGCTGCACGTGTTCTTCACCGTGCACGATCCCACCACGCTGAATCGCCAGGGCAATGATGTCGGCACACAGTACCGGTCAGTAATTTTCTACAGCGATGAGGAGCAGCATAAGACCGCGCAGAAGGTGATCGACGAGCTCACGAAGGAGCGGGCTTTTAAGGACCCCATCGTTACCGCATTAGAAAAGGTGTCCACATTTTATCCCGCCGAGAGTTACCACCAGGACTACTTCAAGAACCACCCTTACCAGCCGTATTGCATGTTCACGGTTTCGCCCAAGGTGAAGAAGATTCGGGAGAAGTTTGCGACGAGGCTGAAGGCGTAGCTGGCAGCGCCGAGGAGTAGGGTTATTTGAAACCCGAGCATCACGCGAAGCTTTGCAATCAGCGACGGGGATCTTTGTCCGCCAAGATGGTTCTCTAGCGTCTGGGTTGCTCAGACTGAAGTGGAAAGAGAAGACAAGCCTGACTGAACTTTAGTTGGTCGGCGCAAGAGACGCGCCGGACACCCCATTTCCCCCAATTCCATGATTCCAAACCAAATCCAGTTCTTGACATTGCAAATTGCAATGTTATAATTGCAATCTGTAATATGAAACTCGGCGAGAAAATTCGCTACCTGCGGCTGGTCGAAGGCACGCTGCGCGGGCTGGGCCGCGAGATGACGCAGCAGGACCTGGTGGTCGCGCTGAAGAAGGAAATGGGCAGCGGACTGAGCCAGTCGTACCTGTCGCAGATCGAGAGCGGAGCGCGGCCGCACCTTACGAATGCGTCGCGCATGCTGCTGGCGCGCTTCTTCAAGGTGCATCCCGGCTACCTGGTGGACGATCCCGAGGGCTACCACACCGAGCTGACCAGCGACCTGCGCGCCATGGAAGACCGGCTCGACTTGTGGCTGATCAACGGGGCCGAGCAGTTTGCGCGCGATCCCGAGCTGAGCCATGCGCTGTTGCAGGTGGCCAAATATAAGGACTCGCGCAAGTGTCTGGTGCTGCTGGGTGCGATTCTGGAAGCGCCGGAGTTGGTGGAGCGGCTGACTGAAGTCTTGAAGCCGAGTCTGGCCGAGCCGGTGCACCACGGCGGGCGGCGCAAGAAGTTGGCGGGAGCGAGCGTATGACGTGGGCAATGTTCTATCTCGTGTGCTTTCTGGTGGGAGTGACGCTGAGTGTGCTGTCATTCCTGGGCGGAAGCTTCCACCTGCCGCACTTCCACATTCATGTGCCGCATGGAGGCGCACACGTCGCCGGCGGCACGGGCGCGGAGATGCCGTTCCTGAACTTCGGAACCATCACCGCGTTCCTGACATGGTTTGGCGGCGCGGGCTACTTGCTTACGCGCTACTCCTCGCTGGTAGTGGCGGGAGTACTGGTGCTGGCCGTCGTCATCGGACTTGTGGGCGCGATGATCGTCTTCTGGTTCGTGGCCAAGCTGCTGCTGAAGCACGACCGCGAGCTCGATCCCGCGGACTACGACAGAGTGGGAGTGCTGGGCCATGTCGGAAGCCCAGTTCGCGCGGGCGGCACGGGAGAAATCATCTTCTCGCAGGAAGGAACACGGCACACCTGCGGCGCTCGCAGCGAAAACGGTGAAGCCTTGCCGCGCGGGACCGAAGTCATCATTACCCGCTACGAGCGCGGCATTGCCTATGTGAGGCGTTGGGAAGAGATGGCGGAGGAAGAAGTAACTAGTAGCTAGTAACTAGCAACTAGAGATTGGCATTCGAATGCTGGAGCTTCTGCAACTCTTGTTGAGTATGGCAGGCGTGGCCGCGCTGCTCTGGCTGTTCGTGAGGCTGGGGGTGTTTTTGGATGACCTCGGTCTCCCCCGCGGGAGACGAGTGCCGAAAGTCGAGATCCAGAAGTTGTTCCACGGGAACACAAAAAATGAGGATCAAATCTGAATCGGCACATGGCTAATCGCTAATTGCTAGTTGCTAGTTGCTAATGGAGGCTCTATGGGATTTCACATACCAACCGAAGTGTTCATCGTCGCTTGGACAGCGGTCGCGGCCGTCGTTCTGATCATAGCGATCTTTGCCAGGCTGTACCGCAAGGCGGGGCCAAACGAGGTCCTGGTGGTGTACGGGTTCCGCGGCACGCGCGTGGTCAAGGGCCATGGCACGGTCATCATGCCCATGGTGGAGAACTGCCGCGAGCTGTCGCTGGAGCTGATGTCTTTCGACGTGGCGCCGCAGCAGGACCTCTACACCAAACAGGGCGTTGCGGTCACGGTCGAAGCGGTGGCGCAGATCAAGGTCAAGTCCGATCCGGAATCGATCCTGACCGCGTCCGAGCAGTTCCTCACCAAACCGGCGCCGGACCGCGAGGCCCTGATCCGGTTGGTGATGGAGGGCCACCTGCGCGGCATCATCGGGCAGCTCACGGTGGAAGAGATCGTGAAGCAGCCGGAGATGGTGGCCGACCGCATGCGCTCCACCTGCGCCGACGACATGAACAAGATGGGCCTGGAGGTGATCTCGTTCACCATCAAGGAAGTTCGCGACAAGAACGAGTACATCTCCAACATGGGGCGGCCGGACATCGCGCGCATCAAGCGCGATGCCGATGTCGCCACCGCCGAAGCGGAGCGCGATACCGCGATCCGGCGCGCGATTGCGCTGCGCGAATCCGCCATCGCCAAAGCGCAGGCCGACCAGGAGCGTGTCGCCGCCGAGACCGCATCCCTGGCACGGCAAGCCGAAGCGCAACGTGACCTGGAAGTGAAGCGGGCAACCTACACCGAGATGGTGAAGCGCCAGCAGGCGCAGGCCGACAAGGCGTACGAGATCCAGACCAACGTCATGCAGCAGCAGGTGACGGCCGAGGCGGTCAAGATCCAGCAGGTGGAGAAGGAGCAGCAGGTGAAGGTGCAGGAGGCGGAGATCCTGCGCCGCGAGAAGGAACTGATCGCCACCGTGCTGAAGCCGGCCGAAATCGAGCGCCAGCGAATCGAGACGCTGGCGGGCGCCGAGAAACAGCGTCTGACGGTGGAAGCCGAAGGTCACGCCAGCGCCATCCGCGCGCAGGGCGAGGCGGAAGCCGAGATCATCTTCAAGAAGGGTGACGCGGAAGCGCGGGCGATGAACGTGAAGGCCGAGGCTTACCAGGAGTAC
Organism: uncultured Acidobacteriaceae bacterium; assembly: GCA_963798005.1. Taxonomy (GTDB): domain Bacteria; phylum Acidobacteriota; class Terriglobia; order Terriglobales; family Acidobacteriaceae; genus Bog-257. The sequence goes on from CAWCRZ010000016.1 coordinate 57,135, forward strand.
AACCAGGCCGCGGTAGTGGACAAGCTCTTCACCAACATGCCGGAAATCGTGAAGGCGCTGGCCAGCCCGTTGGCCAATGTTGACCGCATCACTATAGTCTCGACCGGCGACGGCAACTCGGCGGGCATGAACAAAATCACCGGGGACATAGCGCAGATGGCTGCGCAGGTACCAGCCCTGTTCGAGGCGCTCTCAGGCATGAAGATGTCGGACCTGCTGGGCAAGGTGCGGACCCTGGGCGACAAGTCGAAGCGGCAGGACGATTTGCCGCCAAGCGAAGGCGATGGGAAGTCCAAGGCGGCCGGGGCAGATAAGTGAAGTTGCTCGAAGACCCACCCAAGCAAAACCGGCTTGGGTGGGGCACCCGGAATTGTGAATTGTGGACGGTTTATGCGGGCTGAACGCATAGCTTGACATTCAGCAAGGAGCAGTTATGGCATTACTCGATCGCGTAGCGACTCTAGTTCGGGCCAACCTCAACGATCTGGTGGATCGGGCGGAGAATCCCGAGAAGATGTTGAAACAAGTCATCCTCGATATGGAGAACCAGTTCATTCAGGTGAAGACGCAGGTGGCCATCGCTTTGGCTGACCTTCATGTGCTGGACAAAAAGAAAAAGGAGAACGTCGAGAAGCACGCCGAGTGGATGCGCAAGGCCGAGCTCGCCGTTGGTAAGAACGATGACGAACTGGCGCGCGCAGCCCTGGAGCGCGCGGTGAGCTTCCAGCAGCTTACCGAGAGATTCGACCAGCAGATCGCCGACCAGGAGGTCCAGGTGGAGTCGCTGAAATCGGCGCTGAAGAAGCTGGAGCTGAAACTCTCCGAGGCCCGCGGCAAGGCCGACCTGCTGATCGCGCAGCACCGCCGCTCGCGCGCCGTGAACCGCGCCGCCGATGCCCAAACGACTCCGACAGGCGAAAACCGCACCTTCGAGCGCATGCACACCAAGGTCGTCCGGGAGGAAGCTCTGGGGCGGGCGAAAAACGACGTATTGGGCGACGACATCGATGGCCGGCTGCACGCTCTGGAGCAGGAGGACAAGATCAACGCGTTGCTGGATGAAATCAAGGCGAAAAAACGGCTGAGCGCGTAGGTTCGCGACGGGCGTTGCGCGGATTACGGCGCTCCGCCTCGTCGCGTTAGCCTCCGGCTCCCGGAGAAGCCAGCGGATTCACCTGTTCCGCCATCGCGTGTTCCACCACGTGCGCGACCTGCAGCACGGTTGGCTCGTCGAAGTACTTGCCGAGGATCTGGACGCCGATGGGCAATCCTTCCTTGTTCTTTCCGCAGGGGACAGAGATTCCAGGAATGCCGGCCAGGTTCGCCGTCACGGTGTAGATGTCGGCGAGGTACATGGCGAGCGGATCGTCGGTCTTCTCGCCGAGCTTGAACGCGGGGGTTGGCGTTGTGGGCGTGACAATGGCATCCACGGTGGCGAATGCCTGGTCGAAGTCGCGCGCCAACAGGCTGCGCACGCGCTGCGCCTTCAGGTAGTAGGCGTCGTAGTATCCGGCGCTAAGGGCGTACGTTCCCAGCATGATGCGCCGCTTCACTTCCGTTCCCAGGCCGGCGTCGCGCGTCCGGCGATACATTTCCGCAAGGGTCCTTCCGTCGCCGGATCGCACTCCGTAACGCACACCGTCATAACGCGCAAGGTTCGACGAGGCTTCGGCGGTTGCAACCACGTAGTAGGTCGGAATGGCGTACTCAGTGTGCGGCAGCGAGATGGGAACGATCTCGCATCCGGCCTTCGCCAGTTCCTGGATTGCGGATTCCACGGCGGCGCGTACTTCGGCATCCAGGCCTTCGCCGAAATACTCCTTCGGCACGCCGATTTTCAGGCCTGTAACCGGGCGTCCGATGTGTTCCCGATAGTCCGGCACAGGAACATCGGCAGAGGTGGAATCCAGCGGATCGCGGCCGGCCATGGACTGCAACATCAACGCCACATCTTTGACGGTCTTGCCGAACGGCCCTACATGATCGAGCGATGAGGCGAAAGCGATCAGTCCGTAGCGCGACACGCGTCCGTAGGTAGGCTTCAGGCCGACCACGCCGCAGAATGCCGCAGGCTGGCGGATCGAGCCGCCGGTGTCGGAGCCGATAGACGCCACCGCCGTTCCAGCAGCAACAACTGCGGCCGAGCCTCCGGACGAGCCGCCCGGCACGCGCGAGCGGTCATGCGGATTGCGCACCGGATGGAAGCCGGAGTTCTCGTTCGACGAGCCCATGGCAAACTCATCGCAGTTGGTCTTGCCAAGGATGATTGCGCCGGCCGCTTCCAGACGCTGCACCGCCGTGGCATCGTAAGGCGCAATGAAGTTTGCCAAGACCTTCGAACCTGCCGTTGTCCGCACCCGTTTTGTGGTGAAGACGTCTTTGATCGCGATTGGCACTCCCGCCAGCGGCGGCAGGGCGTCGCCTTTGTCGGCCAGCGCGTCAATGTACGCAGCCTGAAGGTAGGCGCGCTCCCTGCACAGCGTCAGATAAGCGCCGATCGCTGCATCCTCGGCTTCGATCTTCTGGTAGAACGCGTCCACCAGCGCGGTGGCGGTTACCTGCTTCTCCAGCACTGCGGTGCGGGCCGACTCGACTGTGAGGGGATCAAGGTTCATGTTGTCGAGCGCTCGATCACTTTGGGCACTTTGAAGAAAATGCCATCCGAAGCCGGCGCATTGCCCAGGGCTTCGTCGTGCAGCAGCGAGGGCCGCCGCTCATCGGGGCGCATCGCGCCACTGCCATCCAGAACCCCTCCGTAGCGGCTGGCGACTTGCGCCATTGGCTCGACGTTGGCGGTGTTCAGCTCATTCAGCCGATCGATGTAACCGAGGATGGAGTTCAGGTCCTTCAACATGCGCTCGCGCTCGTCCTGGGTAAGCTCGAGGTAGGCGAGGTCGGCAACATAGGAGACGTCTTTTTCGGTGACCATTTCGTTCCTTCTAGCGCGGCGGCCGCTCTGGCCGGCCACTCACTACGAATTTGATCGCGTTGACGGGTTGCGCGCTTAGCGGCCTGAGTTTCGCGAGATACTCCCGCTCGAAACCCTGCAATTGCCTTTGCCAGGTCGCGTCGGGGACCTCGACGGTGAGCACTCCGTCGGCGTAGCCGATTGCGTTCGTCTTCTCCGCCACCTTCGCTCCACAGGCCAGCGGCCACGCCAGCAGCGGAGCGGCGTCGCTCGCTTCGCGGCGTAAGGTCTCGGCGAAGATCTTCTTCAGAGTTGTGCCGGCATGTTGCATAGCGTTCCAGCTTCGATTGTAGAGCAGAGGGCGACTGCAGGCCGCTACACCGGATCGTGCCAGCCGCCGATGTCCGCGGCCAGTTCGCGCGAATCCGGTGGACCCCACGTGCCCGGCTCGTACATCTCCGTCGGGCAGCAGTCGCCAAGAATGGGTTCGACAATCGCCCAGGCCGCTTCCACTGCGTCCTGGCGCACGAAAAGCAACTGGTCACCTTTCATGGCGTCGGTAAGCAGCCGCTCGTAGGCCTCCATCTCATCGCTGCTGTTGTACTTCACCGCCGAAAGCTCCACGGACATGGGCACCATGAGCGGGCCGGGGCGTTTGACCCGTCCACCCAGGCTCAGCTCGATGTCGGGTCCGAGCCGGAAACGGAAGTAGTTACGGCCGTCGGCGCCCATCTTGGCGAGCGGAGGCTTGCGTAGCTTGACAAAAACCTCGGTGGCCGTGGTCGGCATGCGCTTACCGGCGCGAATCAGAAAGGGAACGCCCGCCCACCGCCAGGAGTCAATCTCCAGGCGCACGGCGGCGAAGGTTTCGACGTCGGAGTGCGGCGACACCCCGGCTTCCTCGCGATAGCCGCGGAACTGTCCACGGACAATGTTCACCGGGCTAAGCGGCGGAATGGTGCGGAAAATCTTCACCTGCTCGTCGCGCACCGAGTCCACGTAAATCATGGTCGGCGGTTCCATGGCCAGAAACGCAACCACCTGCAACAAGTGGTTCTGCACTACATCGCGGATGGCTCCAGCCTCTTCGTAGAATTTTCCGCGGCCTTCGACGCCGAATTTCTCCGCCATGGTGATCTGAACACTATGAATGTAATTGCGGTTCCATATTGGTTCCAGAAAACTATTGGCGAAGCGAAAGATCAGCAGGTTTTCGACCGCCTCTTTCCCGAGGTAATGGTCAATGCGAAAGATGCACTCCTCGGGGAATGCCTGATGCAGCGTGTCGTTAAGCTTCCGCGCCGATACCAGGTCGCGTCCGAAGGGTTTCTCCAGGATGACACGCGCGTTCTTAGCACAGCCCGAATTCGCCAGGCCCTTGACCACAACCGAGAACATGCTCGGCGGTATTGCGAGGTAATGCGTGGGCAGTTCCGCTTCGCCGAGGTGGCTGCGCAACGCCGCATAGGTCTTCTCGTCCTTATAATCGCCGTCAATGTAGGTGAGCAATTCGCAGAGCCTGGGGAAAGCCTCCGGATCGACGCCTCCGCCAAATTTTGTCAGGCTGTCGCGGGCGCGCTCGCGCAACTGATCGATGGTCCACCCAGACTTGGCGACTCCGATAACCGGCACGTCGAGGGTGCCGTGCTTCACCATGCTCTGCAAAGCAGGAAAGATCTTCTTGTGAGCAAGATCGCCGGTGGCACCGAAAAAAACGAACGCGTCGGAACGCGATGGCATGAGTTCCTCTTTTTGTGCACAGTGGACAGAGTGGGCCGTACCGGCAATGCCAAGGCTTCAAAGCAAGCCACACATCCGCCCGCAACAGTGTATCCGGAGAACGATATGGAACGGTAGCCGCTGCTGGCCCGGAAGAGTGAATAACCCGTAAACGCGGCCGTCAGTCTAACCCGTCCGGCTCCTGTACCATAGACGCGATATCTGATGAGCGTTCCCATCTCAATCGAACATTCCAGCGAGCGCGTGCTCGAATTTGACCAACTGCGGCAGCTACTGGCCATCTATACCGGTTCGCCGCTCGGACATCATCGCGTGATGCAGCTCATGCCCTCGCGTGACGTTTCGTGGATCGAGCGCCAGCACGAACTAACCAACGAGCTGAGAGGGTATCTGCGGGCTGGCGGCCGCTTCGATTTCCAGGGGTTGCTTGATCCGACCGCTCTGGTGAACAAGTCGCGCATTCAAGGCGCTGCGCTGGAGATCGGAGAAATCCGCGACCTGGTGCTGGTCGCCGATCGCGCCGCGGAGTGGCGCGAGATTGCGCTGCATCCGCCGGTTGCCATCCAGGACAAGTGGCAGGGCGTGCATGAGCTCTCGGAAACGCTGGCCGATCTCACCCTTCTGCTGCGCTACTTTCGCAACAAGATTCTTCCCGATGGCACTCTGGACGACCGGGCCTCGCCGGAACTGGCGCGGGTTCGTCGCGAGATCGAAAAGCAGAAGCGGGCCATCCAGCAGTCCCTGCACTCGTATCTGCGACGGCTGTCCGACGGCGGCGCCGTGCAGGAGGAACTGGTTACCATTCGCGGCGAGCGCTTCGTCATTCCCGTTAAGGTAGAGCAGCGCCGGCGCGTGCAGGGCGTGGCCCACGGCAATTCGTCGAGCGGCCAGACAGTTTTCATCGAGCCGCTGGAAACCATCGAGCAAAACAACGAACTGGTGCGTCTGCTGGACGAAGAGCAGGCTGAAGTTCGTCGCATCCTGCTGGAAATGACCGCCAAGCTTGGCGAGCACGCAGACGCGCTGCAGAATGCGGTCGAGGTGCTGTCAGAACTGGAATTGCAATTCGCCAAGGCGGGTTTCGCAGAAGACTACGATTGCGTTGCAGTAAAGTTGCTGGCGGCAGGCGAACCGGGAACGCCACAGATCGGCACTCCTACGGTTACCAACTCAGCGGATGGCCCATCGGACACGACGTCGTGTGACGGGCTCATTTTGCGCAAAGCGCGCCATCCGCTGCTAGAACGGACGCTGAAGCCCAAGGGAATCGCCGTCGTTCCCCTGACCGTCGAGATGGATAGCGATCATCGCCAGCTCATCATCAGCGGGCCGAACACCGGGGGAAAAACGGTAGCGCTGAAAACCGTTGGGCTCCTGGCGCTGATGGCACAGTCGGGAATTCCGGTCCCGGCCGAGCATGCCGAGATGCCCGTCTTCGACTCGGTCTTCGCCGATATCGGGGACTACCAGTCCATCGAGCAGAACCTGTCGACATTTTCAGCACATGTTACCAATATCGATTTCATTTCGCATCAGGCAACGCCGCACTCGCTGGTACTGCTCGACGAGCTGGGCTCGGCGACCGATCCGGAAGAAGGCGCGGCTCTCGCGGTCGCCATCGCCGACTATTTCCGGCGCACGGCCTGCCTCAGCATCATCTCCACTCACCACACCGCGCTCAAGGTCTACGCGGCCAACACCGAGGGTGTGCTCAATGGCGCTGTCGGATTCGACGAGCAAACGCTGGCGCCCACCTTCGAGCTGCGCATCGGTGTACCGGGCGCGTCGGCGGGTCTCAACATCGCGCAGAAACTGGGGCTTAATCCGGAGATTGTCGGTGCGGCACGTCAGCGGATGACTTCGCAGGCGCAGGATGTAGCGCGATTTCTCGACCGGCTGCACGCCGAACTGCGCCAGGTTGACAGCGAACGCGCCGCGCTGCAAAGCCGTGAGCAGGAAGTGGTGCGCGAGCGCAACCGGCTCGCCACCGAAGGACGCAAAGAGCAGCGGGACAAAGTACGCGAGCTGGAGAAGAAGCTGGAAAGCCTGCTGCGCGATTTCGAGTATCGCTCACGCGAGACGGTGAACGCGGTACAGGAGCGCGCCCAGGCGCTCAAGCTGTCGAAGGACGCCGAGCGCCGCATCGCCAAGATGCGCCGCGAATTTCGCGAGCAGTTCGATTCAACTGTCGTGGCCCACGTCACCGGCTCCGACACCGGCGATCCGCACGCCGAGCAGCACGTGGTCAAGCACGTCTCCGTCGGCGACACCGTGCGCCTGAAGTCGCTGGGACGCGATGCGAAGGTGCTGCGTCACTTCGATGACGATAGCTTCGAAGTGGCGATCGGTCCCATGAAGATGAAGGTCGCGCGGGACGACATTGCCGAGGTGATCGCGCGTGCGGGTGCGAATCCCGTGGCGGCGGCGAGGGCCCGCGGCATCAGTGTTTCTCTTTCGCGGGAAGACGAAAGCGTGCCTACGGAGATCAACGTCATCGGCCAAACCGTAGATGAAGCCACTCGCGAGGTCGAGAAGTTTGTCGATCGCGCATTTCTGGCGGGCGCGGTGCGGCTTCGCGTGGTCCACGGAAGCGGCATGGGCATTTTGCGCAAGGCGCTGCGGCAACTTCTGCAAAGCCATCCCCACGTGGCCACGGTGAGTGAGCCACCGCAGAACGAGGGCGGTGGCGGAGCAACTGTGGTGGAGTTGAGGACGTAGCCGCTTCCTTGCGCTTCATAGCTCAGGTCTCTAGACTTGTCTTAACGATGGGCAAAGTCTCCCAAACCATGAAAGGCTACCTCTGGTGGACCTATCCACGCGGCAGCGTCCATTACGACGTGATGGTCACGGTGATCCTCGCCTTCATTTTCCTGACGCCGCTGTGGGTCAACTTCCGCGACAAACCGCAGGAGCGCCCGCCGCATCAAACTGAAGTCGTCGTGCAACAAGAGGACGATGGCTTCCTTTACAAGGTGGATGCCTCGGCCGTGAAGTCGGACAGCGATGCCGACATTCGGGAATCTCTGGCCCGCATTATCGAGCCGGTGGCAGGCGAGATCACCATCGACCGGTATGAAGCGGTGCGCGACAGCAAACACAACGTGGTCGCGTATAAGGTCTGGGGGCATCGCTAAGGCAAATGGTGACCTGGGCCGCTGACCCCGAAGGACTCTTTCGTGATTAAGACAACCATCCAACTGACATTGATCGCTCTCATCTCCTTTTGTGCTGCGGCACACGCGCAGGACCTCGAGTCGGTGCTGAATTCGATGGACAAGGCTGCCGCCAACTTCCGCAGCGCGCAGTGCGACTTCGTGTGGGACCAGTACCAGAAAGTGGTTGACGATCACGATTACCAGAAGGGCACGATGTATTTCCGCCGTCAGGGCAACGAAGTGGAAATGGCCGCCAACATAGCGTCTCCGGCGAAGAAGTATATTCTTTTCACGGGAAACCTGGTCAGCCTCTATGAGCCTTCCATCGACCAGGTTACACAGTACAATCCGGGTAAGAACAAAGCTGACTTCGAGAGCTTCCTGGTGCTGGGCTTCGGTGGACGCGGTCACGATCTGGAGAAGTCGTTCGACGTGAAATTTGCCGGCATCGAGCAGGCGCAGGACGTGAACGCCGCCAAGCTGGAGCTGACGCCTAAGTCGCAAAGAGTGAAAAATATGTTCCAGACGATCACGTTGTGGATCGATCCGGCACGTGGGGTCAGCGTACAGCAGAAGTTCCAGGAACCCTCGGGCGATTACCGGCTGGCGAAATACACCAACATCCAACTGAACCAGAAAATCCCGGGTGATGTGTTCAAGCTCAAGACCACGGGACATACCAAGGTCGTCAAGCCGAATGGGTAGAGCTACGTGTTTTGCGCGGCTTCGTCCCGCCGTAATTTCTCGACCTGCTGCGCCATGGTCCACTTCAGCGGCTCGATTCCTTCTCCGGTGACCGCCGACGTGGGGAACAGCTCCAGCTTCTTGCGCTTGCAGTAACGCTTTAGTTTGGCGAGCTTGTCCTTGTTGACCGCGTCCATCTTGGACGCAACAACGATGACCGGCTTGGAAGCCAGCCCGCTGCCGAAATTCGCCAGCTCGCGAGTAATGACCTCGTAGTCTTTCACCGGATCGGGACGGCCACTCGCGTCGGAGACATCCACCAGATGCGCGAGCAAGCGCGTGCGCTCGATGTGCCGCAGAAACTGCGTGCCCAACCCTGCACCTTGGCTTGCGCCTTCGATGAGGCCGGGAATGTCGGCCACAACGAAGCTGTTCTCGTGCGGCGGCTCGCCAACGGCCACCACGCCAAGGTTGGGCTGCAAGGTCGTGAAGGGGTAGTCGGCAATCTTGGGACGCGCAGCCGAGATGCGCGAAATCAGCGTGCTCTTGCCGGCGTTGGGATAGCCGACCAAACCAACATCGGCCAGCAGCTTGAGCTCCAGACGCAGGTTACGTTCCTCGCCCGGATGTCCTTCTTCGTGCTCGCGCGGGGCCTGATGGGTGGAAGTCGCGAAGCGCGCGTTGCCGCGACCGCCTCGTCCGGCGCGCGCCACCACAACTCGTTCGTCGGGACGCGAGAAGTCGTGCACCAGCTCGCCGGTGGTCTCGTCGTACACGATGGTTCCGACCGGCACCTTCAGCACGATGCTCTCGCCTTCGCGGCCGGTCTTGTTGGAGCCTTCACCGTGACGGCCGCGTTCGGCCTTGTATTCGGGATTGAACCGGAAGTGCACCAGCGTATTGTGGCGCTCGCTGGATTCCATGATGACATCGCCGCCGCGACCGCCGTCGCCGCCCGACGGACCTCCGCGCGGCACGAACTTCTCGCGCCGGAATGCCATGCAGCCGTTTCCGCCGTCGCCCGCTTTCACCCGAATTTTGGCTTCGTCAACGAACATTAGTGGATGGTGCAGCTCTGCTCGCTCCGCAATGAAAAAGGCCTCGTGCTAACGAGGCCCAACTCTCGTGACTTACTTGCCGCGCGCCGGACAAACACAGCGCTGAGCCGAGCTTAAGCCTTGGCGGCAGCTTCTTCGTACGGCGTTACCGACACGAACTTGCCCATCTGACCACGGTCTTTGAACTCCACCGTCCCGGTCACCTTCGCGAAAAGCGTGTCGTCCTTACCGCGACCGACGTTGACGCCCGGCTTAATGCGAGTGCCGCGCTGCCGCACGATGATGGAGCCGCCCGAAACGAGCTGGCCTCCGAAACTCTTCACGCCCAGCCGCTGCGCATTCGAATCGCGGCCGTTCCGGGAGCTGCCTAAACCTTTTTTGTGTGCCATTAGATTCCTCGGGGCTAAAGCCCCTCTCAACAAAATTGCCGTCAGTCCGCGGCCCTGAAGGGCCGCACTCCCCAACCTACGCCGTATGGTCGGTGCCGTCGATGTTGATGCCGGTTATCTTCACCGCGGTGAACGGCTGGCGATGTCCGTTCAGCTTCTTGTACTGCTTCTTCCGCTTGTAGTGGAAGACCAGGATCTTGTCGGCGCGACCCTGCTCGACAACCTGACCGGTGACGAACGCCTTCGACGGCTTGCCCAGTTCGCCCTCGGCGCCGCTGAACGCCAGCACGTCGTCGAACTGCACCTTTTCGCCGCCTGCCTGCAATACCTTTTCGATCTTAATCACGTCTCCGGGTGCGACGCGATACTGCTTTCCCCCGGCGCGAATGACCGCGTACATGGCAATGCCTCCAAATGGCTTTTCTTATCAGGGCTGCGCAACGCTTCGCTGCGCCGCCCTCGCCTCCGGCGACTCGCGATTCAGCGAGCGTCCTCGGCTTCACCCCTCGCGCACGCTGCGGCGCGAATGGCCTAAACTCTTTGTGCGCTTGCACTTCCCCGAGCGTGGAAGGAGACCTTCACGGAAAGGCGGGGTGTCCCTGACGGGACCTGCTAGTACAGGCAAACCATAAAAGTGTAACGTGTTTGGGCCGCGCAGGTCAAACAGATTGCGCCCGATCGCGCTTTTCGCGGTCGCTCTTCGCCTTTCGCTCTTTGCCTCTCGCTTCTCGCTTCTCGCTCTTCGCTGTTCCCTTTTTACCTTTCGTCTTTCGCTCCGGATTTTTCCCTGTCCATCCAAAGTCTGTCATCACGAGCGAGGAGCGAAGCGACGAGTCGAGGGACCTACCTTTTCGGCCCAAACATGGTGTCTGCCCCTCCCATTCAGCTCTTTAGAATAAGCAACTTGCGCCGAATTTCGGTGCAGCCTATTGAATCGAAAGCGTTTATCGCAAAATATTCGATTCAAAGGACTTAGGGGCGACACTTCATGCCTTCTATCCGCTGTCCACTACCCACTGTCCACTGAGCTGTCAAAGATCTTTCCCGGCCCACACACTGGGTGCGGCCTGCGAAGACACAAAAACGGCGTCCTCGCAATTCGGTGATATCGCGCCGAGACGGTCCTTAGCAAGTGCACCGGTCACGTTTGCATGTGATGACGAGCGGTCGTATAAGCCGGTGAATGGCCACACCATGGACCTCGCCACCAGGAAAGGCGGTAAGGTTGTTGCCACCGGTCAAATTGTGGTGGCAGCCGACGGCAAGAGCCGCACCGTCACCATTCATCAAAGCGATTCGATGGGCAAGAAGGTCACCAGCATGGCGGTGTACGACAAGCAGTAGCGACGACGCTCTCCCCGGGGGACTGGTTACCTACCCCCAAGTGCGTGATAGCCCCGCCCTAGCCAAAACCAGTTCTAGAGGCGGTCTCATAAATAGCGTGCGTCTGGTTCCCTCAGGGGCTAAAGCCCAATGTTTTCGATGCCCGGAGCGGCACGGCTGAAGCCGTGCCCTTTCAAATCGGATTTGTGAGACCAGTTCTAGAACGGGGCACCTAGCCTGCTAGCATAGTCTTGTGCCGTCGCTGCTCGAGGTTCGCAATCTCACCGTTCAATTTGCCACTGCTCAGGGAGATGTCACCGCCGTCCGCGATGTGAGCTTTCAGATTGCTCCGGGCGAGGTGCTGGGGCTGGTGGGCGAATCGGGATCGGGAAAGTCGGTGAGCGCGTTGGCGATCTTGCGGCTGCTGCCACCGCAGGCGCGCATTCTGGGTGAGATCAGGTTCCGGGACGAGAATCTGCTGGCCATGCCTGATGGGCAGATGCGGCAGGTCCGCGGCGCCGGAATCAGCATGATCTTCCAGGAGCCGATGACCGCGCTCAATCCCGTGATGCGGGTGGGAGACCAGATTGCCGAGGCGGTGCTGGCGCATGCGGAATCCTCCGCGGGAGCTGCATATCCGACAGAAAAGCAGGTCCCTCGACTCGCTACGCTCGCTCGGGATGACAACAATATGGGCCTTACTGGCGCGGCTGAAGCCGCGCCCCTTCAAAACGAGGTAGACGCGGGCCTGAAGGCCCGCACTACCCGAGACCCACTCCGCCCAGTCGCGTCTCACCAAGGCCGAGGCCTGGCGGCTGGCGGTTGAGGCTTTGCGCACCGTCGCCATAGCCGACCCTGAGCGCCGGGCGCGCGACTATCCTCATCAGCTCTCCGGCGGGCAGCGACAGCGGGTGATGATCGCCATGGCCGTAGTGAACCGGCCGTCGTTGCTCATCGCCGACGAGCCCACGACTGCACTCGACGTCACCATTCAGGCGCAGGTGCTCGATCTGCTCAGCGAGTTGCGCGAGAAGTTCGCCCTGGCCATGCTGTTCATCTCCCATGATCTGGCCGTGGTTTCGCAAGTAGCGCACCGGATTGGAGTGATGTACGCCGGCAGCCTGGTCGAAATGGGCACCGCGCGAGAAGTTTTCTCGCATCCGGTTCATCCCTACACGCGCGGGCTGTTACACTCTGTGCCGACGCTGCGCAGCGAGCGCAGCCGACCGCTGCAGACCATCGAGGGGACTGTGCCTGCCATTACCGCTCTGCCACCGGGATGTGCGTTCGAGCCGCGCTGCTCGTCGCGCATCGCAAGTTGTGTTGCCGCGCTTCCGCCGCTGGTGGAAGTTGCGCCCGGCCATGTGGCGCGCTGCCCGGTCGTATCGCCGGAGGTCCGCTGACCGATGCGGCTGCTGCTGCTCAGCGACATTCACGCCAATCTGGAAGCGATGGAGGCCTGCCTGGCCGCCGCGCCGGCCTACGATCAGGTGGTGAATCTGGGGGACGTGGTCGGCTACAATGCGTCGCCCAACGAGGTTTGTGAGCGGGTGCGGGCGATGGGCGGGGAGATGGTGCGGGGAAACCATGACCGCGCCTGCTCCGGGCTGACCGACCTGACCGAGTTCAACCTGGTGGCGGCCATGTCGGCGCGCTGGACGCAGATTACGCTTCTGCCCGAACATCTGGAATGGTTGAAGGGGCTGCCGCGCGGCCCCATGCGGTTGGGCGAGATGGAGGGCATCGAATTCGTTCATGGCTCGCCGCGCAATGAAGACGAGTACGTGCTGAATCCATCCACTGCCGGCGCAAACCTTCGAATGCCCGGCCACCCCGACAAGATCTTCTTTGGCCACACCCATCTGCAAGGGGGATTCGCTTTCGAGAATGGCCGGATGCGTAGCTTCGCGCCGGCGTTCCCGGAACAGGGCGTCGCGAAGTTCACCATGCCGCTGGCGAGCGGCGAGCGCTATCTGATCAATCCCGGCTCGGTTGGCCAGCCTCGCGATGGCGACTGGCGCGCAGCGTTTGCCCTCTACGAGCACAACGGAGACGCGCCGGGGGCGGTGACGTTCTATCGCGTCCCGTACGACGTGGATGCGACCCAGCGGCGAATCGTCTCCGCTAATCTTCCCGAGCGCCTGGCCACCCGACTGAAGTTGGGGCGGTGAGAGCGTCCTGTAGCCGCGGTGCGCTTGATCGCATCCAAATGTTCGGGGGTAAACTACACCATGCCCTTTCGCGCGTTCCCGCAGAAGTCACTGTTTCGCTCGCAAGAAATGCCCGGGGGAAATATAGGCACCTCAGAGCAGGGATACCTTATCGCCTATATTGACGGTGGCGCCCGCGGCAATCCCGGGCCCGCGGGATATGGCGTTGTCATCGAAGACGAGATCGGCCGCCCGGTGGCGCAGCTTAGCGAGTTTCTCGGTCACCAGACCAATAACTACGCCGAATACTCGGCCCTTTTGGGCGCGCTTAACTACGCCCTGCGGCACGACTTCAAAGCGCTCAAGGTCATCAGCGACTCCGAACTGCTGGTGAAGCAGATCAATGGCGAGTACAAAGTCAGCAGTCCCACATTGAAGGAGTTGCACGTCCGCGCGATGAAAATGCTTGACCAGTTAGACTACTTCGAGATCAAGCACGTGTTGCGCGAAAAAAATCGGGACGCGGACCGGCTGGCCAATCTCGCGATGGATCGCGGGATTGCGAAGAAGGCCCCGGTGGTCTCTCCAACAGACGCAGGCGGGGTGGCGTCGGTCGTTCCCGAGGTCAACGGCGTGGTGCGTAACGGCGTCATCGAGTTCCTCGGCAGGCCGCTGCCGGATGGCACGCTGGTCAAGATTCGCACAGCCGAGCCCGGGCCGTCGAAGCAATAGCGGATTTATCGCGTTGTTGCACAGGAGCTGGCTGATGGAGCTGTTCATTTTCGCGCGCTTTCATGCCCGTTTGGGCCAGGAAGCGGCGGTTGCCGAGGCGTTGCGCGAGGTTCTGGGACCGTCGCGCCAGGAAGAAGGCTGCCTCAGCCTTCACACGTTTCGCTCGATCCGCAACCCGCAGCTTTTCTACATCCACTCGCGCTGGAAGGACGAAGCCGCCTTTGACCGGCATGCACAATTGCCGCACACCGTACGGTTCATCGAGCGGGTGGAACGGCTGCTTGATCATCCCCTCGAGGTGACGCGAGCGCAGCTCCTGGGTTGAAACCAGGCTTGAACCTATCTAGCTATCTCATAAATGCCTACAAGCCTCTACCGGGGCTGAAGCCCGTTCGGAAAAGCCGCTTACTTCGCGGGCCTGAAGGTCCCGCGCTTCCACCGGATTACGTGGCGAGCCATTTACCAGATGGCTTCTACTTACAGCCGGGGAACCTCAGGGAGACGATGCGGGTCCTCCAATTTTGCGAGTCCCCGTGCAAGTACTCCGTGGTGTACCACAGCAGGCAATCGTCCGCCGGATCGGGGACCATGCTGCTGTAATCGCCCCAACGGTCGGTGTACGTCTGTGAGGCGGTGCCCGCCATGATGCTTACTTCCTGCTCCATCGTGCTCGGCGGATCGGTAACTGCGCGTCCCGTGAAGTTGATCGACGGGTACATGGTGCTGCTCGAGATGCTATAGCCCATCGCCATATCGCCTACTTTGTCCATGGCGAGGCTGGCCATCCAGCGAGTGTTGCTGTCGGGTGCGAAGGTGCTCTGCTGGAAGACGGTAAAGTCTCCCTTTTCCAGTGCCCTCAGCTCGTACCAGCGGATGCCGTACGAACCATCGTTGTTTTGCACCGTGTGCGTCACCACCATGCTCTGGTGCGCCGACTGATTGGCGGTCGCAGGTACGGTGGGAGGCACGAAGTTGCGATAAGCGAGCCGGTACATGGTCAACTGGCCAATCGCGTAGAGCGTGGTACTCGTGCCCAGCTGTTGTACGCAATCGGCCCAGCAGGCAACGGTGTACGGAGCCACGGAGATCGGAAACGGGCCCGTGAAGGTGGAGTTCTGCGGGTTAGCGAAATCCACGTGGAACTTAAAAAGATCCAGCTCATGGTTGGAGCCGCTCACGTTGCCGACGATGAAATTGGGCGCTCCTTGCGGGGGCGGCACAACGCCATCGAGATCGGCAGGCAGGAAGTGAAAAACGTCACTGCCGGTTTGGAAACAGATCGCCGAGGCGGGACCGCCTTGCAGCATCGCGCTACGATCCAGGGCGCACGCTGAAGTGGCCTGGAACACCCAATTCAGATACAAGTCGGTCGTCAGATAATACGCGTCAGGCCAGACCGAAAGCTTCGGATAGTCAGGAAGGTAGTTGTTATAGGGAATGGCGTAACGATAGTAAGCTCCGGTGGCATCGGAGGTGGTCGAGACCGCCACGCAGATGAATAACGGCGGCGTAAAACCATACTCTCCCGCGATCTGCTGGATGATCCATCGTCCCGCCGCCCGGTCGAAGCGCACGGTGGGATCGCTCATCGCGTCCTCGGTCTCGCATTGCCCTCCGAATCCTTGAAAGAGGCTCTTAACGTAGTACGGCCCGAAGGTAATATTGCCGGTGGACTTGTCGAATACGGCGTAAAGGAAGTTGGTGGTCTGCACGTATTGTTGGTTGCTACCCGGCGCGCCATTGGTATCGGGAGGAACCGCGCCGCCCTGCGTAATGCCTTCGAAGCTGGTGACAATCTGCGCCTGCTGAGCAGATCCCCGCGAAGACTGCCTGACCGGGTCGAATGCGGGCGGGATGTGACGGGCGGGCGGTTCTTCCATCTCCAGCGCCTGCTGTTTTCCCGTATCTCGTACCGGATTCACTCCGCGCATCATCTCGCGCATGGGCGGAGAAGTGTCATGCCGCGCGGCCGGAATCACGATCGGGCCTTTTACAGGCTGTTGCGCTAATAAGGCGGGAAACAGGCAAAGCACTAGGAGCAGCGAGATACCGATTCGGGCCATACGACTTCTCCTGATTTGAATGCACGCTGAGGCGGTGCTCCACTCCATACAGAAAGGCGAAACTTAAGCTCCTGCATTCGCAATCCACTCACCGCACCGGAATCATCGGGCGCGGTTTGTTTTTCGCCGCTTGCGGAGTGTTTCAATACCGTGTCGCCTCTAAGTTCCGGCTTCAGTTCACCAATAGCGCTCTTCTTGTCGAACAACTCAACCGCGGACGAACGCGGACCCTCGCAGATTGTCCCCCGAAGAAACCCGCGAGCATCCGCGCCGTCCGCGGTTGTACTTTACTGCGCCACTTCCACTTTCTTCGGCTGTCCGACCGCCGTGAAGCGAATCGCCTTGGCCAGAAGAATGGTTTCGATGCAACGCAACGCTGCGAGCACCGCGTCATTGATCTCGCCGTCCACCTGCACCACCGCAACCGCCGAGGTCTCGTGCCCCTGACCGCCGCGGCCCAGCGAGAAGTTGGCGATGTTGGTGTTGTGCTGCCCCAGCACCGTTCCGACGCGGCCTACAACGCCGGGCACGTCGAGATTGCGCAGGTAGATGACGTTGCCTTCGAGCGGCGCTTCCACGTGGATGCCGTCGATTTCCAGCAGCCGTGGCTGACCACCGGGCTGAACGCAACCGGCCACCGTATTTTCCTGCTGACCGCTCTTGAAGGTCACGCGCAGCACGTTGGCGGCGGCGGTGCCCGCGTCGCGCTGCTTCTTGCGCTCGGTGAGCCGGATGCCACGCTCTTCGGCAAGCGAAGCCGCGTTCACCAGGTTTGCCCGCTCGTGCGCGTGCGCCAACTGGTTGAGCGCGCCGGCCACGGCAGCGTTGCGGATGAGAGCGGTCTTCCACTCGGCGATCTCGCCGCTGTAGCTGAGGCCGATCTCTTCCACGCCACCTTCGCTGGATTGCGCCAGGAAGGTCCCCAGGCGCTCGCCGAGGCGGACATAAGGCAGCATCTGCTCGTACTCTTCCTCGCTGATGGAAGGCACGTTGACGGCGTTCTGGATGACGCCCTTGGTCAGGTACTCGCGGACTTGCAGTGCGATCTGCACGCCCACGGCTTCCTGCGCCTCATGCGTCGAACCCGCGATGTGCGGGGTCAGGATGACGTTCGGCATGGTCGCCAAGGGCGAGTCCTTCAGCGGCTCATGACTGTAAACATCGAGCGCCGCGCCGCCCAGTTGTCCGGACTGCAAGGCTTCGATGACGGCGGCGTCGTTCAGCAGTTCGCCGCGCGCGCAATTCACCAGGCGTACGCCCTTCTTCATCTTGCGAAGCGAGTCGGCATTGATCATGCCCTGGGTCTGCGGGCTGAGCCCGACGTGCAGGGTGATGTAGTCCGACTGGGCGTACAGCTCGTCGAGCGGAGCCAGAGTGACATTCAACTGCTGGGCGAGGCTGGGCGCGACGTAAGGATCGTGCGCGACCACCTTCATCCCGAAGGCGAGAGCGCGGCGGGAGACTTCGACCCCGACCCGGCCCAGACCGACGATGCCCAAGCGTTTTGCCGCGCAGCTCGCTGCCTTGCAGGGTCTTCTTTTCCCACTTGCCGGCGTGCATGGTGGCGTCGGCCCGTGTGAGCTGACGCGCCATGGACAGCATGAGCGCGAAGGTGTGCTCAGCAACCGCCACGGCGTTGCCGCCGGGAGTGTTCATGACCACGATGCCGCGCTTGGTGGCAGCGTCGAGATCGACGTTGTCGACGCCCACCCCGGCGCGTCCGATGACGCGCAGCTTGGGCGCCTTGTCCATCATGGCGGCGTCAACGAAGGTAGCCGAGCGCACCAGAATGGCGTCGGCATTGGGCAGTTCCCCGACCAGCGATTCTTTGTCGGGGGAGACGACGGTCCAGTCGCCTTGCTCAGCAAAGATCTTGAGCGTGGCGGGAGAGCCTTTGTCAGCAATTACGATTTTCATGATTTCACCGCCTCAGCAAATTGCTCGGCAAAGGTTTCCTGTACCGCACGGACGCCGGCGCCGAGTTGGAAGCTGTGAGATGGCGCAACCTTCAGCAGCACGTGCTCCAGCGCGCCAATCACGCCGATGGCATCGAGGTAGTCGTAGTAGCCGAGATGGGCGATGCGGAAGAGCTTGCCCTTCATTTCGCCCTGGCCGTTGGCAACCACCATGGCGAAGCGCTCGCGGAACTCCTTCACGATTGCGCTGGAGTCAACTCCGGCGGGCGCGACGATCGCGGTGACCGCAGCGGCGGGACAAGTTGGCGCGAACAGCTTCAGGCCAAGCGCCTTGACGCCGGCGCGCACCATGGCGGCGGAGGTCTCCGCGTTGTGAATGAGCGCATCGCGTCCGTCCGACAGGTTGCCGTTGCCGGCGCGGCGAATGTAATCGAGGGCCGCAGCCAGACCGCAGACGAGCGCGACGGCGGGCGTGAAGGCCGACTCGCCTTTGGCGGCCGACTTGCGCTCCTTGCGCAGGTCGAAGTAGAAGCGCGGCTGCTGGGCGGTTTCCATGCGCTGCCAGGCGCGCTCGCTCACGCAAAGGTAGGCGAGGCCGGGCGGAATCATCACCGCCTTCTGCGAGCCGCCGATGAGGATGTCGATGCCCCAGCCATCCACATCAAAATCGGTGGTTCCCAGGCCGGTGATGGCGTCCACCACAAACAGCGTGTTGGTGCCTTTCAGCAACGCGGCGACGCCCTTCACATCATGACGCGCGCCGGTGGAGGTTTCGGTCGCCTGCATGTAGACCACGCTGGCGCCGTCGAGCTTCGATTTAATTTCGCGCAGGTCGAAGGTTTCGCCGTAGGGAACACTCAGCAGTTCAACCTGAAGGCCAAACGCCTTTGCCAGATCGCGCCAGCGCTCGCCGAATTTGCCGGCGGTGAGCACGACGACCTTCTCGCCGGGCGAAGTCAGGTTCGAGACTGCAGCTTCCATCGCTCCGCTTCCGGAAGAAGCGAGGATGAGAACATCATTCTGCGTGCCGATGAAGGTCTTTAGATCGGCCAGGGTGCGGGTGAAAATCTCACGGAACTCGGCCGTCCGGTGATGCATATCGGCAGCAGCGATGGCATTCTGGGCGGCGGGGAGCAGGGGCGTCGGCCCCGGGGTAAAGAGACGCGTCTTGCGTAACATGGCAGTTACCTCTGAGGTTGATTGCCGGCGCAGAGGAACGCCGACACTATAAATATAGGCTTTAGGGACACGGCAAGCTACAACAGGTGGGTGGTGTCAGTGTGCTCTGAATCACATGCCGATGTGATTAACTGCCCTATAATTACGCCATGAGCCTGAGCGAACGAGTGCATCAAGACATGGTTGACGCCATGCGCAAGCGGGAAGAGCTGCGGCTGTCCACGCTGCGCATGATGAAGGCCGCGCTGAAGAACAAGGAAATCGAGAAGCGCGGCAAACTCGAGGAGAAGGAAGAGCTGCAGGTGTTCACCACCATGATCAAGCAGCGCAAGGACTCCATCGAGCAGTTCGAAAAGGGCAATCGCCCCGAGCTGGCGGCGAAGGAGGCCCAGGAGATCGGGATCATCGAGGGCTACATGCCGAAGGCGATCGGGGAAGAGGAGATCATCGCCACCGTGCGCGCCACCATCGCCGAAATGGGCTCACCCACAATGAAAGACATGGGCGCCGTGATGAAGAATGCCAAGGCCAAGTTTGGAGACGCGCGCGTGGACGGCAAACTGCTGAGTGAGGCGGTAAAGAGGCTGCTGGCGTAGAGATTCGCGAACAAACAGCAGGTCCCTCGACTCCGGCTGAAGTCGTCGCTCGGGATGACAATCTGTAAGGGAATCGGCAATAGCGGCAAAGACCAGATGCTTGCTGCCGACCGCGCCTCTTCTGCCTGCTGAATGTTGTAATCTGAAACCTAGCCTGATGTCTTACCAACACACCGTGGAGCAGCTTTACGCGCTCGGGCACGAGCTGGCGAGCACGCCCTCGCACAAGTTCGATCTGGCCTACGTGCGCGCCATGCTGGAGGCGCTGGACCATCCTGAGCGGCGCTTTGCCAGCGTGCTCATTGCGGGGACCAACGGCAAAGGCTCAACCGCGGCAACGCTCTCGTCGATCCTGCGGGTGGCGGGATACAGGACGGGGCTCTACAGCTCGCCGCATTTGGTGCGGATCAACGAGCGCATCCGGGTAAACGGCGAGGTTATCAGTGACCCCGAGTTCGGCGAGATTCACGATCGGGTGGAGCGCACGGCGCAAGAGTTGCTGCACGCGGGGAAGCTGCCGTGGCATCCCAGCTTTTTTGAGATGCTGACGGCGATGGCCTTCGAGTACTTCGCCAGCGTCGGAGTCGAGATTGCGGTGCTCGAAGTGGGCATGGGCGGCCGTCTGGATGCGACGAATGTGGTCGAGCCGCTGATTTCGGTGATTGCCGATATCGCGCTCGATCACGAGAAGTATCTGGGCAGCACCATCGCCGAAATCGCAGGCGAGAAGGCGGGCATCATTCGCGCCAACGGCGTGGTCGTGACGCTGCCGCAGCATCCCCAGGCTAATGATGTGATCGGGCACGCCATCCTGGAGAAGAACGCAAGCGGAGTGAGTGCGACGCAGTACGTTCCGCCAGTATCGCCCGGAGCGGCGGCGTACCTGGAGGGCCGCAGCGTGCCGGTGCGCGGGCGCAATCGTTATCCGCTCAGCGTGATGGGCGAGGAGATCGAAGTGGATTCGCCGCTCGCCGGGCGGCACCAGTTGCGCAATGTGGCGCTGGCGATCGCCACGGCGGAGGAGTTGGCGCGGTTCGGCTTCAAGGCGACGCCCAGGCAGATCGAGCAGGGCATTCGCGAGACGCACTGGCCAGGACGGTTTCAGGTGGTGCCGCCGTCGGTGGTGACGCAGCAGCGCGAGATGGTGCTCGACGTGGCGCACAATCCGGCGGGCGCATGGGCGCTGCGCTCGGCACTGTCGGAGAATTTCTCCGGGCGCGAGCTGACCTTCGTCTTCGCCGCCATGCGCGACAAGCCGGTCCAGGAGATTGCCGGGATCCTGTTTCCGCTGGCCGAGCAAGTAGTGGTGACACAGGTCGCGAATCCGCGCTCGGCGACTGTCGGTGAACTGTTGCAGGCAGGCTCGCGCACCGGGGTGAGCCTATTCTCGGAGCAGGCTGTCGCCCCGGCGCTGGCCCGCGCGCGCGAGTTGAGCAAACCCGACGGAGTAATCGTCGTGACCGGCTCCATCTTCCTGGTCGGCGAGGCCATGACCCTGATGGGAGTGCAGGCATGAACGCGATGAACACACCGGCACAAGAGATCGCGGGGCCCGAGCAGCGGAGGGGTCCCCTGCTCAGCCGCCTGCGCTCGTACTTCCTCTATGTGCCGCTGGTGTATCTTTACACGCTGGTGCTGGGCATTCTGTCGCTGCTATCGTCGCTGTTCGACAAGAGCGGGCGGGTGCAGCACTGGTTCGCGCGGCTGTGGTCGCGCATGATTCTGAAGACCGGTTTTGTTCCAGTGCACGTTGAGGGGCTGGAGAACATTGATCCGGCGCATCCGGCGGTGTACGCGGCGAACCATCTTTCGGCGCTCGATATTCCCGTGCTGTACGCCTCGGTTCCCGGGCAGTTCCGCATCATGGCGAAGAAGGAGTTGTTCCGCTACCCGGTGCTGGGCTGGCATTTGCAACGCTCGGGGCAGATCCCGATTTTCTATGGCGATGCCCACGCTTCGGTGGGAAGTCTGAAGCGCGCGGGCAGAACTCTGCGCAAGGGCCTGCCGCTGATGGTATTTCCGGAAGGTGGCCGATCGCCAAACGGACAGTTGCAACCCTTCATGGGAGGCGCGTTCTTTGCCGCGATCGCGGAACAAGTACCGGTGATACCGATTGCGATTGTGGGAACGTACGAACTGCTGCCAATGAACAGCTTTTATGCCATGCCGGGGCCGGTGGCGATGATCGTTGGCAAGCCGATCGCGACCACGGGGATGCGTCTGCGCGACATGGACAAGCTGGCTACGCAAGTGCGGGACGCGATTGCGGAGATGTACTCGCGCGCGAAAAGCGCGCCGACGACGTCGTGATTGCCATGAAACCTCGTATCGCCATTCCGGTGCCGAACTCGAAGCGGCCGCTGTACGTCGGCGTGGCGTTGCCGCAGTATGAGCGCGCGGTCCGGGCCGCGGGGGGCGAGCCGGTCATCATCGACGTGAAGGGGACGAATTCGGAGATCGCGCAGGCGGTCAAGCTTTGCGATGGCGTGCTACTGCCCGGCAGCCCCGCCGATGTCGATCCGGAGAAGTATGGGGCGCAGCGGCACCCGAGCACCGCGCCTGCGGACGAGCTGCGCGACAACGCCGACGAGTTGCTGCTTCAAGATGCCTACAACATGCGCAAGCCTGTCTTCGGCATTTGCTACGGGGTGCAGTCGCTGAACGTTTGGCGCACCGGAACGCTTGCCCAGGAGATGCCCGAGGGCGTGAAGCACGAGGCGGGGCGCAAGGTCACGCAGGCGCACCAGGTGCGGGTGGAACCGCAATCGAAGCTGGCGGAGATCTTGCGCAAGGCGGGTGTGCTGTCTGAGAGCGGCGAGCCTGCCCTGCCGGTGAACTCCAGCCATCACCAGGCGGTGGAGGTAGTCGGCGACGGATTGCGTCTGGTGGCGTGGTGTCCCGAGGACGGGGTGAAGGAAGCGGTGGAAGGGACCGCGCCCGGTCACTTTGTGCTGGGAGTGCAATGGCATCCCGAGCGGACCTACGCCGAGGACGCGGCCTCGCGCGCGCTGTTTCGCGCCTTTGTCGAGGCCGCGGCCGAGTGGCACGCGCAACTGGCCAGCAAGCAGCAGGATTTCGAGTCGGTGGAGAGGGGAAGCAATTAGCGATTAGCAAGTTAGCAACGAAGGACCGTCCCATGAGTCCTTGCCCACAAGCTCCGGTCACCGGCACAAGTCACCAAGAACTAATTGCTAGATGCTAATTGCTAATTATCACTGATTTGCGGTACTCTGGATTCTTATGCTTGACCTAGCCTTTGTACGCGATCATTTGCCGCTGGTCGAAGAGAAACTGCGCCAGCGCGGCATGGACCCAACCGTGCTCAAGGATTTTCAAGAGCTCGATTTCGAGCGGCGCGCCGCCATCACCGCAGCGGAAACCATGAAGGCCCAGCGCAACAAGGCGACGGACGAAATCGCCAGACTCAAAAAGGACAAGCAGGATGCTACAGCGCTGATCGAGCCAGACCAAGGACCTGCGCGAAAAGATCTCTGAAGCCGAGAAGCGCGCCGAAGAGCTCGATGCCAGGTTGCGCGATGTCTTGACCGGCATTCCCAACATGCCGGACGACAGCGTTCCAGTCGGCAAATCGGAGCACGACAATGTCGAGGTGCGCCGCTGGGGAACGCCGCCGCAATTCGATTTCACGCCCAAGCCGCATTGGGAGCTGGGGGAAGAGCTGGGCGTGCTCGACCTGGAGCGCGCGGCCAAGATCACGGGAGCGCGTTTCGCCGTGTATTGGGACCTGGGCGCCAGGCTGGAGCGCGCGCTGATGAACTTCATGCTCGACCTGCATACCCGCGAGCATGGCTACACCGAGGTGCTGCCGCCCTTCATGGTCAATGCGGACTCGATGTATGGCACCGGGCAGTTGCCCAAGTTCGAGGCCGACCTGTTCAAGGTGCCCCACGGCGACCAGAACCTGTACCTCATTCCCACCGCCGAAGTGCCGGTCACGAACCTCTATCGCGAGGAGACGCTGGACGGCGCGCGCCTGCCCATTTCTCTGACCGCGTACACGCCGTGTTTCCGCAGTGAGGCCGGTTCCTACGGCAAGGACGTGCGCGGCATCATTCGCCAGCACCAGTTTCAAAAGGTCGAGCTGGTGAAGTTCACCCGGCCGGAGCAGTCCGGGACGAGCATGAAAAGCTCACGGGCAACGCGGAAGCCGTGCTGCAGAAGCTCGGGCTGCACTATCGCGTGGTCGCGCTGTGCACGGCCGATCTGGGCTTCTCGGCGGCCAAGACCTACGACCTCGAAGTCTGGCTTCCGGGACAAGGCTTGTTCCGGGAAATCTCGTCGTGCTCCAACTTCACCGACTTCCAGGCGCGGCGCGCGAACATTCGCTATCGTCCCGCGGGCGGCAAGAAGACCGAGCTGGTGCACACCCTGAACGGCAGCGGGCTGGCGATTGGCCGCACCTGGGTTGCGATTGTCGAGAACTATCAGCAGGCCGATGGCAGCGTGCTGGTTCCCGAGGTGCTGCGACCGTATGTGGGAGCCGACCGCATCACAGCCAAAAAATTCTAGGGCGACAGAAAAATCCCAATGCACAGCACAGCCCTTGGTCCGCGAGCTAACGCCGACTCAAAGCCCCAGCTCGCCAGCGAACCACTACGCGGGGCAGAGATCCTCTGGCTGGTATTGCTGACCGTCGCTGCGGCGGGCTTGCGGGTCATGGGCCTGACCGCGCGCGGCCTGAGCATGGACGAGGGATTCAGCACCTTCCTGGCGCGCACCTCCGCCGCCAGCTTCAGGGCCATGGTGTGGCGCAGCGAATTCAACATGGTGCTGTATTACGGCCTGTTGCGGCTCTGGATGCACCTCGGCCACAGCGAATTCGTCATCCGCTTGCTTTCCGTTCTGTTCTCGGCCGCGACCGTGCCAGTCATTTATTTCCTGGGCCTTCGCTTGTTTGGACGCAAGCCGGCGCTTATCGCAGCCGTGCTGCTGGTTGTGCATCCGTCGCACCTGCTGCTGGCGCAGGAGGCCCGTTCCTATTCGCTAGTGGTGTTGCTGATTTCGCTGTCGAGCCTGTTCTTTCTCAGGCTTCTCGAATCGCCGTCGCGGATGAATTGCGCCGCCTATGTCGTGCTCTCGGCTGCAGCGGTGTACAGCCACTTCTTCGCCGCGCTGGTGATTGCTGGCCAATGGCTGGCATTGCTGGTTTTCCCGGCGGCGTCGCTGCCGCGGAAAGCTCTGCTGGGATATGTCGTTCTGATGCTTGTGCTGCTGGCGCCAGTGGGTATGTTCCTTCTGCATAGCGGCGCCGGACATGTCGCGTGGGTTCCCAACCCTGGCTTGTCACAGGTGCTGGACGTGCTGTACTTCTGGACACTCTCCAAAGCCAGATGCCTGGTCTACGTCGCGCTGTGGATGGTCGCGATTTGGTGCGCGATCCAGATGCCACGCAAGCCAGAGGCGTGGCCCTATTGGTTCGTCTTAGCGTGGCTGCTGGTTCCGTTTGCGATCATCGCAGCAGTCTCGCTGAGCAGACCTCTGCTGGTGCCGCGCTTTCTCGCCATCTGCATTCCCGCCGCAATTCTCTTGGCTGCCGCAGGGTTGATCCAGGTGGCGCGCTGGTCGAAGTCCGCAGCACTGATCGTATTGGTCCTCATCGTGTTCTACTCGGGCTCGGCCATACGCTTCTACCATCGGCATCCCGAGTCGAGCGTGGATTGGCGCGGAGCCTTCGCCTGTCTGTTGCCGCGTGTGCAGCCCGGAGACGAGGTCGTTATGAACCCCTATGTGGTCTATACCTTCGACTACTATCGCGAGACCAGCAGGCAAGGAGTGCCACCATTGGTAGTTGTCGGATCGCTTTCCACGCCTTTGCCCGCGACGCTTCCGCAGAACGTCTGGGCGGTCGCACCGGTGCTGGTAAATCCCTACGAAAAGCTGCCCAAAGCCGACATGCAGGCGCAGGTGGACGCCTTCCTCGCGGAGCATGAACAACTTTATTGCGAGCTGTCGCCGCGGCCCGAAGGGGCCAGCGTACAGGTGTGGCAGATGCGACGCTGCGATCGCGAGTAAAAGCAGACAGCAATCATCCGAAAAGCAGACCCCCCGCGGGAAGCCCGCTCGCGATGACAAGCGAATAGCGAATCGTGAACCGCAACCTCCCCGCCATTTACAATGTTCTCCCGGAGGTCGTTTGCATGCGCAAAGCCATCCGGCTGTTTTTTGTCATTTCCACATTCGTTCTCGCGCTCATTCTTTCTGGTGCCCTTATGAAGGCTCAAGCCGCCACCGCCGATCCACAAGCCACAGCCCAAGCAGGCCCGCCGACCGTAGCCGAGGCGGAACAATTCATTCACGATGCCGAAATCCGGCTCAACGATCTCACGGTGAAGGCGAGCCGCGCCGCCTGGGTGCAGGCCAACTTCATCACTGATGACACCGAGCAGATGGCGGCCGACGCCAACGAAGTGCTGATCGGCGCCACCACCGACTTGGCGAAGCAAGCCACGCGTTACGACAACCTGAAACTGCCTGACGTTCTTGCGCGCAAGATACTGCTGCTGAAGCTCTCGGCGGCCGTGCCCGCGCCTGCGCCGAACGATCCCAAGGAGCTGGCCGAAATGGCCCGCATCGGAACGTCGCTTGAGGCCGACTACGGCAAGGGCAAATATTGTCCAAAGACCGGCAAGCACGCCGGCGAGTGCCTCGACATCACCGCCATCGAGCGCATCATGGCCAACAGCACCGATCCCGATGAGCTGAAGGACCTGTGGATTGGCTGGCAGACCATTTCTCCGCCAATGCGGGACCGCTATTCCCGCTGGGTCGAGTTGGGCAACAAGGGCGCGCGCGAGATGGGCTTCAAGGACCTCGGCGCAATGTGGCGCGCGGGCTATGACATGACGCCGGAACAGTTCTCGGCAGAGGTCGAGCGGCTGTGGCAGCAGGTGAAGCCGCTCTACGATTCGCTTCATGCCTACGTTCGGGCGAGGCTGGTCGAGAAGTACGGCCCGACCGCGGTGGACGCCAACGGCATGATTCGCGCTGATCTGCTGGGCAATCCCTGGGCGCAGGAATGGGGCAATATTTTCCCGCTGGTCGCGCCGCCGCAACAGAAGCAGCCCTACGACGTCACCGACCTGCTGAAGGCGAAGAACGTCGATCCCATCGGCATGGTGAAGTACGGCGAAGGCTTCTTCACCTCGCTGGGCTTCGCGCCGCTGCCGAAAACATTCTGGGAGCGCTCGCTGTTCGTGAAGCCGCGCGACCGCGACGTGGTCTGCCATGCCAGCGCGTGGGACATCGACAACTTCAACGATGTACGCCTGAAGAT
The DNA here is from genome assembly GCA_963798005.1 of uncultured Acidobacteriaceae bacterium. Classification (GTDB taxonomy): domain Bacteria; phylum Acidobacteriota; class Terriglobia; order Terriglobales; family Acidobacteriaceae; genus Bog-257. Next base: position 84,322 of record CAWCRZ010000016.1, read on the forward strand.
GTGCATCCAGGTGCGGGGTGAGGATTTCGTCACCATTCATCACGAACTGGGGCACAACTTCTACCAGCGCGCCTACGAGAACCAGCCGTTCCTGTTCAAGAACGGCGCCAATGACGGCTTCCACGAGGCCATCGGCGATACCATCGCGCTGGCCATCACGCCGGAGTACCTGAACAAGGTTGGGCTGCTGGCGACCATTCCGCAGACCGACGACATCGGCTTCCTGCTGCGCGAGGGGCTCGACAAGGTGGCGTTCCTGCCATTCGGCCTGCTCATCGACCAGTGGCGCTGGAAGGTGTTCAGCGGCGAGATCAAGCCCGCCGACTACAACAAAGCATGGTGGGAGATGCGCGAGAGGTATCAGGGCATCTCGCCTCCGGTGCCGCGTAGCGAGGCCGACTTCGATCCGGGTGCAAAGTATCACGTGCCGGCGAATGTGCCTTACACGCGGTATTTCCTGGCGCGGATTTTGCAATTCCAGTTCTTCCGCGCCATGTGCCGCGAGGCCGGATTCAGCGGGCCGCTCTATCGCTGCTCGTTCTACGGCAACAAGGCCGCGGGGGCAAAGTTAAACACGATGCTCGAGATGGGCCAGAGCAAACCGTGGCCCGACGCGCTGTATGCGCTCACCGGCGAGCGCCAGATGGATGCGAGCGCGATGCTGGAATATTTTGCGCCATTGCAGAAGTGGCTCGACGAGCAGAACAAGGGTAAACAGGTGGGGTGGAAGAGCGGGAAGTAGAAGAGAGCAGACTTGCACGCCGACGAGCGCTGTGTAGTAGTATCGCGGTACTTCTCCCAATTCCAATTTCGAAAGGAAACCCGGTTATGGAAACTTTTCTCGGCTCACTCCTGCTCGTCCCGTACAATTTCGCGCCCCAAGGATGGGCGCTCTGCAACGGACAGCTACTGCCAATCTCGCAAAACACAGCTCTGTTTTCACTGCTGGGCACCACCTACGGTGGCGATGGCGTAAGCACCTTTGCGCTTCCAGACTTGCGCGGACGGGTTCCGATAAGCTGCCGGACAGGGCCCAGGGCTGCAAAACTATAGCTTGGGCCAAAGCGGCGGTACAGAGACCGCTACGCTGACCGCGAACCAGTTACCGAGCCCACAGCCACAACATGAATGCGGTCTCAGGCGCGGGCAACAACTCCAACCCGGCGAATCGCTTTCTGGCGGACAGCCCGGGCGGGACGGTTAACACGCGGGATCTACTCTTCCTCCCAGCCCAATGCGACGCTCAACCCTTCTGCGATTAGCCCGACTGGCGGCAACCAGCCGGTCGACATTCGCTCGCCTTTCCTTACTTTTAACTGGATTATTGCGCTCCAGGGTATCTACCCATCGCGCAGCTAAGGGCCGATTGCGTCGTGTACCCCCCTCAAGCTGCTTTTGCGGCTTGAGTGGGGATTCTTCTTGAAGACTGCAGCACCGCACCAAAACAGGGCGCATAAGAAACACAGCTCCAGCGTTTTAGGAATGGCTTAGCTACTGGCAGGTACAATGAGCGGATGCGTCTTGTTTGGCTTACTGCAATCCTCTTCGTTGTAGCGGCGGTTTCCGCTCAGGCGCCGCCAGCTTCTCAAATTTCAGCCCCATCCGACGTTGCTGCTCCGCCAGCGGATGCCAGCAAAACCGCGTCCGGCCTGGTGACAAAGGTAATCACGCCCGGCACCGGCAAGGACCACCCCGGCAAGGACGAGGCGGTCACTGTGGACTACACCGCCTGGACCGCTGACGGAAAGATGTTTGACAGCTCGGTCGCGCGAGGCAAGCCGGTGACGTTGCCGGTTAACCGCGCGATTCCCGGCTTAGGAGAAGGTTTGCTTCTGATGGTGCCAGGGGAAACACGCCGGCTTTGGATTCCCGAATCGCTGGCCTACAAAGGCGAGGCGGGGAAACCGGCAGGGATGCTGGTGTTTGATGTGACCTTGATCGACCTGCCAACCCGGGCGCCTGCCGACGTGAAAGCGCCGCCGCCCGACGCCAAGCGGACTGCGAGCGGCCTCGCCTACAAGGTACTGACGCCCGGCACTGGCACGCGCCATCCCAAAAAGTTCGATCAGGTCACCGTCCACTACACCGGTTGGGGGACAGACGGGAAGATGTTCGACAGCTCGGTGGCGCGCGGCAAGCCATCGACGTTTCCGCTCGACCGCGTCATTCCCGGCTGGACCGAGGGCCTGCAACTGATGGTCGAAGGCGAGAAGGCCCGCTTCTGGATTCCCCAGGACCTTGCCTATCAAGGGCAAGCAGCCACCGTACGGCATGCTGGTATTCGACGTGGAGTTGATCAATATCCAGTAACCGACGAAGCGGCGTTCATCGGCTGCTACGGCAGGAAGTAAAGAACCCGCCCAAGCAACATAAACTGGGCGGGTTAGATCTTAGTCGCAGTATCGCGCCAGTGATATTTGTCAGGCGATTAGCGACGCACGTTGATCCAGAGGTAGCCGCCGGCAAATAGCCTGGCGATAAGCCTTATGCACCGGCACCGGGTCTACGTGTTAGCATCTTACTTCTTCCCTATGAGGGCCTCCAATCGCGCCACGCGCTGCTGCAAGTCGGTGATCTGCTGTTGCTGGACTTCTGATCGTGTCCTGCATCTCGGCAAGAGGATCGAATGCCAGGACTGGTTCCCAGTTTTCCGTCCGAGTCGACGTATACTACCTTCCCCGTGTTCGTGGATGCACCGTAGATTCCAGCGATATAGGCAGCGATTTGCATCGACGAATCGCCAATGCGGATCGTGTTGGATTCGTCGTGCCTGGTCCATAGTTACTGAGATAAACGTTGTGGCTTCCCATCTGGTTCTTGTAGCCAGCGTAGTAGCCAATAAGCGATGTTCGTATTTCCTTCACTGTTGCCGTAGCCGGCGAAATAGCCCAGGAAAATGTTTTCATATCCCTTGTCATCGTTGCACCCGGCAGTAGTAGCCGGCAAAGGTATTTGAACTACCCCCGCCAGACGACGGTTTACTGCCACCGCACTCCGGACCCTGGGAACCCGCGTAATGACCAATGTATGTGTTACGACCGCCCGTTGTATTGTTGCCGCCGGCTAAATAGCCCACCGCCGTGTTGCCCGACGCCGTATGTGGAATTCCTGCCAGCGAAATTACCCAGGAACGTATTTGGACCCATGACTACTCGGCTGCCCAGCATTCCGGCCCAGGTAGAGGTTGCTGCCGTTTACAGAGAATCGAGGTAAGCCGAAGCACGTTCCAGCCGTCGATAAAGTACGAATATCTCACGGCACATGGAGGGTTGAAGCATTGCAAGTTGAGGTTTCCATCCGTTTGAGTATCGAGAGGCTGCTGCGCAAATGCGGAGAGTCCGCATAGGAGCAGGAGCCCAGAAAATAACGATACACATAATTTGATTTTCATTTCATTCTCCCTGAGTAGTCGGCCAGATGGAAGAACGACTGAAATATTCCAATCTGTCGGCTAGGATTTGGCAGGGCGGCCGTCATCAGGAGCAACGCAGAGGCGCGGACCACTGAACTGGCATTCCTGTTCATGACGACCTGCCTTGCCGGACGATCGAATGGGGCAGGAAGTTGGAGTCGCCCGAGGCTCCACAACTGGGGACGGTGAGCCGGCGACAGATCGATCGTTCTGTCGTAGCTTTGCCCACTCACGAATAGAGAGTTTCAGAATGCGCTAGCAGAGGAGAATACAGAGCAGCGCCAAGGCGGCTCGCGCCCCCGGCTGCGCAATATCCGCCTGCCGAGCTGGCGAGCCTGGCGTAAACACGGGATAAAATTGCGAACTGATAGCACGGGCACTTGGCGCCCGCCGGGTCACCAAGGCTGCCACTTGCGCTATAAGGTTCGCGGTTGCAGGAGTGGTTTCGTACGGCAGGAGCTCCGACTCGTCGTACGCAGTCTCGCTTAGGTCTTCCGCCGGAATAACCAGAAACAGAGTTAATCCCAGGACTGCGAATAACACGAGAATGCAGTACGGCTTTGCCATGGGTTGCCCAAGCGGTCAACTTCGCCTGATCGGTTGACCTGCTTCGCCGAATGGATCGAAAGGGGGCAGGAAGTTGGAGTCGCGCGGGGCTCGACAACCGGGGACGGTGAGCCGGCGACAGATCGATCTCTTCTGTCGTAGCTTTGCCCACTCACCAGCGCACGGGGCAACGCAGAACGCCTGCCGAACCGTGCTCTACTAACGAGTTTAGTTCGGAATGGACGAGAGTCAAGCCAAAATCGGGAAATGTGTCCATTTCTCGCACTTTGGTTCCCAGATTGGAACGACACGCGGGAAGACGGCCATTCTCCCAGCACCAGTTCCGGTTTTCAGAGCGATTAGACCGTGTTTCAAAAACCGACTAACAGTCGAAGAAATTGCTCCCTCAGGGGCTGAAGCCCGCATTTTATGGAGGTCGGAACGGCTCGGCTGAAGCCGAGCCCCTTCAAAGAATCATTCTTGAAACACACTGTAAGCGTCAAGCTTCTAGCTCTGCCCCGAAATCTTCAGCCGTCAAATCTTCCGGGATGCGGTCGCGAATTTCGTCAGGCAGTTTCTCCAATCCGACGCGCGCGCCGAACATCGCTACGTCCTTCACCACCAGCGGGGCCGGTGTGGCCACGGCGACCAGCAACCACAGCAGCATGGAGAGCAGAAATCCGCCGAGGGCGCCGATCTCCAGCAAGAATGCGTGGGTGGGTTTGAAGTGGCGGATGACGCCGTAGGCGAGCAGGAACACGACCATCGAGGCCGAGGCCAGCGCCATCAGGCCGATATCAATGCCGCGATGCAGGAGCTGGCGCTTATGGCAGAACTCGCACTCTGCGAGGTGGGCCTCGTAGTCGCCGCGCATTTCAGGGGCAAGACCGGAGATGTCGTAGCGCCAGCCGGCAAGGATCTTGCCGATGACGCGATCAGTGCACTGTGCCATGCGTAAGCCGAACCCGCGGCGGAAAACTACAACCGGACCGCTGGCAGCGGTTCATGCTGTGCCGCGAGCAGCAGATGGTTGCGAAACCAACTACGCTGCCCGCCCAAGGCACGCTCAGCCGTCCTCCGCGCGATTTCCGGGTGATTGTTCTGCTCGGAAAGGTGCGCCAGGATGAGATACTCGGCACTTCCATCATAGTCGCTGGTCAGGAAATCCGCGAGCGCGTCATTGGACAGATGCCCGACGCGGCTCATCACCCGCTGCTTCACGCTCCAGGGATACGGGCCACCCCGCAGTTGTTCGAGATCGTGGTTGGACTCGATCATGAGCACGTGACATCCGCGCAGGTGGTCGCGCACATTCGGAGTGATGTAGCCCAAGTCGGTGCAGACACCGACCTTGATGCCGTCGCTGCGAAAGGTGAAGCCGACGGGATCGGCGGCGTCATGAGAAATCGTGAAGGGCATCACCGTGATGTCGCCAATCTGGAATACGTTACCCGAACGGAAATGTTCCACGCGCTCCAACTCGACGCGGTTCCCGGCGTGGTCGCGGGCGAACTTCTGATAGGCGCAATAGGTCTGTGCCGTGATGTAAACCGGAATCTTCAGCCGCTTGGCCAGCACACGAAGTCCGCCGATGTGATCGGTGTGCTCGTGCGTAATCACGATGGCGTCGATGGTATGGGGGTCGTGCCCGCACAGCCGCATGCGGTCGAGCAGCTCGCGGCAGGAGAGCCCGGCATCCACCAGCAGGTGCGTGCCGGAACTGGAAACGATAGTGCAGTTGCCCTTGCTCCCGCTCGCCAGCACCGTGATCGCCACTGCCATAATCGCGAGCATAACTGGAAGCGAGCGTTCGCGATAGTAACAAACTGGTTAACGGGTGTGAAGAACCAGCCCATCTGCTCCACCTGACGGAGAGCATTTCCGAATCCAGCCGGTTTTTCCTCGCAATATGCACAACAATTCCGCGCGTTGCACACGATATGCACAGAAGCAGGCATTTTCCCGCTTGTGTGGGCCGCGCTCTTCCTGCATTCTGTCACGCAGTCGAGGCACAGGCAGTGGCGTGCCGCTTCTGAGGTTGCAGATGCTCCGTGGCAGCGATGCGAGATGGTCCGAGGCGCCAGGCAACGGCCGCGGACCTTTTTTCTTGGGCGCCGCTCGACAGGCGCTGAGGAAAACACCGCACCCGGACCGTCGCAACCGATGCAGGCAGATGAAGCGCACGTGAGTTGATGCGCGGACCGTTCTCGAGCATGCAGGTACTCGGGATTTTCCTCCCAGGTTCGCACCATCAGCGCAGCAATGCGCAGCTCACGTCGGCGCTTCTCGCCCTTGCTCCTTGAGCATGGAAGCCGCGCTGACGTCGCACGACGTTACGTCTGTGTCTCATAACCGCGGCCTGGGGTGGCTGGTCCTGGGCCGCACTTAAAAGCCGCGCATTCTTCCCTCGTTTCCAACAGCCCACACAGTTTTTGCTCAGGAATCTTTCTGTGTACCACCAATTTCACTCGCTGACTCGTTGCGCGCTTTTCCCGATCTGGCTACTCTGATTACACCCACACCGATGGCCACCACCGACTACAGTCTGGAACGCGGGCTGCCTGTAAGCATGGAGGCGGAGCGCTCCATCCTGGGCGCGATCCTGCTCGACAACTCGCTCTACGACCAGGCCGCCGAACACCTCACCCCTGACGACTTCTCGCTCGACGCGCATCGCCGCGTGTACTCACGCATGCGCGACCTGCAGGAGACCGGCCGCCCGGTGGACATGATCACGCTGGTCGAAGAGCTTGACCGCCGCAAGGAGGTGGAAGCGATCGGCGGCGTGGCTTATCTGTCGTCGCTCATCGACGGCGTCCCCGAGCGCCCCAGCATCGAGCACTACGTGCGCATCGTGCGCAACAAGGCGCTGCTGCGCGGGCTCATCAACGCTGGCGCAGAACGCCATTGCCGAAGCCATCGACCACTCCGACGAAGCCGAGGAGGTGTTGGGCCGCGCCGAGCAGGCCATCTTCCAGCTCTCCGAGAACCGCATTGGACAGGGATTCATGGACATCCCGTCCATCATCAAGGGCTCGTTCGGCTCGCTGGAGGAGCTGTACAAACGCGGCCAGGAAATCACCGGCCTGGCCACGCACTACACGCTGCTCGACAAGCTGACCAGCGGATTCCAGCCGTCGGACCTGATCATCATTGCCGCGCGGCCCTCGATGGGCAAGACCGCCTTCGCCATGAACATCGCCGAAAATGCTTCGGTGATTGACGGCAAAGTGGTGGGCGTCTTCTCGCTGGAAATGTCGCGCGAAGCGCTGCTGATGCGCATGCTGGCCTCGCACGCGCAGGTGGATTCCAAGGACCTGCGGCAGGGCTTCCTCACCAAGGAGGACATGCGCAAGCTGACCCACGCCACCGAAGAGCTCATGCGCGCCAAGCTGTTCATCGACGATTCGCCGGGCATCTCGGTCAGCGAGATGCGGGCCAAGGCGCGCCGCCTGCGGCAGACCGAAGGCCTCGACCTGCTCATCGTGGATTACCTCCAGCTCATGTCGGCGGTGCCCATCGGCGGCAAGCGCTTCGAGAACCGCACCCAGGAAGTCTCGGCCATCTCGCGCGGGCTGAAGGCGCTGGCCAAGGAGCTGAAGGTCCCGGTGGTCGCGCTCTCGCAGTTGAGCCGCGCTCCCGAGAGCCGCGGCGGCGATCATCGGCCGCAACTTTCCGACCTGCGCGAGTCGGGCTCCATCGAGCAGGACGCCGACGTGGTCGCCTTCATCTTCCGCGAAGAGGTGTACAAGAAGGACGACCCTGACCTCGAAGGCCGCGCGGAAATCATCGTCGCCAAACAGCGCAACGGTCCCACCGACATGATCCGCATGGCCTTCATCAAGCGCTATACGCGGTTTGAGAACCTGGCAGCGGAGAGTGGGTATGGGCAGTAGGCTTGGACGTCGAGAGGTTCGGGTGTCTCGAAAATGGGCCAGACTTCACATTTTCACTGATTGCTGTCGGAATCGGTCGGGCATGCTGGTGGATTGCGCGATGGCCAGAATTCCGGCAAACCCGTGATGTGGGAGCACTCCCCACGGCAAATTGAAAGGGTCCAGTTCCTGGGCGAAATCGCTCTTTCGTAACGCTGTATCTCTTTTCCATTGGATTATACTCCAATTACGCGTAGGTATATATACCTACGCGTATTTGGTATAGCAATCCCCTCAAACCATTCTAAGGGATCCACTTCCCCACTATGCAGGTTGACTTTGTTCATAGACATTGGTATATATACCAATGTCTACTGTAAGAAGGGGTTCGGCCTTATGGTTGATTACAACCGAATCGCGCGCGCAAATCGCGTTAGAGAAGCTAAAGAGAGGATTTCGGCCGCACTCGACAACGAAGGCCGGCGAGTATTCAGCACTCACGATCTCGTAAGCCTCTTTCAGGCGCATCGAAGAGAATGGTCGATTCTAGCCACCATCACATCGAAAACCTTCATTGACTATCTCCAACGTGAACTGAAGATCCGGAGAATTACCCTCGAGGGGGAAACGCACTCACAGAAGTTCATCCGCTACCTTTGGGGTGAACCCTCTGTAATCGAGATCGCAGCGGCCATGCGAGCGAGTGCCTATCTCTGCCATTCGACCGCCGTCTTCGTACACGGCCTAACAGACCAGCTCCCACGGGTGCTCTACGTCAACTACGAACAGAGCGTGAAGCCCAAATCGTCTGGAGGGCTGACGCAAGAGAGCTTAGACAGAGCTTTTCGTCACAAGCAACGCGAATCTACGTTCGCCTTCGGCTATGACGAATACAAAATCATCCTGCTCAGCGGAAAGAACACAAAGAATCTAGAGGTTGAAGACGTCCAGATTCCCAACGGCGGAAAGGTTCGGGTCACAAGTATCGAGCGAACCCTCATTGACATTACGGTACGACCGACTTATGCGGGAGGAGTGTACCAGGTCCTCGAAGCTTTTCGAGCCGCCAAGGAGCACATTTCCGTTGCCAAGCTTATCGCCACGCTCAAGAAGCTAGATTACGTTTACCCCTACCACCAAGCGCTCGGCTTCTACCTGGAGCGGGCTGGCTATCCAGAGAAGTTTTATGGACGTTTGAAAGAGTTTGCCATCAACCTCGACTTCTATCTGGCCCATGATATGCGGACCGTGGGGTACGATCCCGGCTGGAGGCTATTTCATCCAAAGGGAATGTAGCGGTTCCAGCTCTTCGAGGACGAAATTGAAGTAGAAATCGAACTCCTCAAGGTTTTCCGCCACTGTCGTGCGAACGTTAGGCCAGTCGTTCCTGTGAAAATCACGTTGGTCGGCAAGCTTACCAATCAAGGAGAGGGGCACCTCCTTCGCCGCAAAGATCATCTTTATGAGCTCATGATTCTCTGAAGAATCAAGCCGAAGCCTCGTCTTCGTAACGATCATGAAAATATCGAAGAAGTCTCGTGCTCTTGGGCTCTTGGTCTTTCCGGTTGGAGCGTAGTCTTCCATCTGCTGGCAGAGGGCGCGGAGCTTCTCAATTGCGATCATCGCGGGCGGGTAGACGTAGATCGTGTAGTCGTCGACTTCCGCTCGAACCTTTCCGGTAGTGTACTCATACTTACTGAAATCTACCCTGAAAATCTTTTGCTGGTTCGGCCCAACGACAAACGCTTCTCGTCGGAGGCGGTTCCTATCAGACCCAAAAGACCGATGCCGCGTCTCCTCGATCAGCTTGAATTCCAACCGATAGCCACCCCACCACGGCTGCTGATTTTCTCGTTGTTCCGCCGGCTTGGGGACGAGTTTCATATCAAACGGGATGAATCCAGCGGCCTTAAATCGACTGGCAAGAGCATTTTCCATCCGAGCGAAGATGTCTGCGAGGTTTTCAAAATCAGTTTCCAGGGAGAAATCAACGTCGAGCGAATCACGGGGGCTGATGCCGTGAACCAGGCTTATTGCGTTGCCACCTTTGAGAACAAGTTGCTCGAATAGCACATCATCACTGAAAAACGCAGTGATCGTCAGCTTTCGAACCCCTCCCATATCCAATTTCATCAGATCCGTTGTACGTCGTTGCTGAAAGGATCGCAAATCCTCAGGAGGGACAGTCCAGTCTCGTAGAGGCTCGGGGCGGGCGGCCCATCCTAACATCATGCTTGGGTGCCCCGTTCTAGCGGGTGCCCCACTCATTCGCGATGTTCGAATGAGTGGGCCCGCGAAGGGGAATACCTGATCGTCAGTGGCCATTCCTGACAATTTACCCGCAGCGGCGCTACTTGCTGGAGCGCGTACGCCCGGAAGCTGCTCCACGCCCAATCTTCGGGTTTTTCCGCCGGTCCAAACGCACATTACTTCTTCGGCTGTGGCTGGGCCGCCGGCTCGCTGGTTGGAGGCACGATGTTCTTCAGCCGCATGTAGGTGACGAGGTTGCCATAGTGTTCCAGATTGTGCATGTTGTTGACCGTCAGTACGCCTAGTTTCGGTGCGTCCATGTCGAAGAGCTTCACCATCTGAGTAGCGGACGCGTCGGTCATGCCGTCGTAGGCCTTGTCGCAATACGCGAAGGCGTCCTTGAGGGCCGCGATGAGATCGGCCTTCGAGGTTTTGCTCTGCTCGATCTTGGGGGCGGGATTTTTCTCGCCGAGTGCGATGGAACAAAACAGGTACTGTGCGTCGGCCACGTGTCCGACGATCTGGCCGTAGCTGCGGACCGTGTCCGTGGGCTTAAAGTTGTAGTTCTCCTCCGGCATTTTTTCGGCGGAGCGCAGCAGGACATCCTTCACGTGTCCGTAGACGTGCTTATTGAATGTGCTGAGTGGATTGTCCTGGGACGGGGCGGCGGCGGGCTTATCCTGGGACACGGCCATGCCGGCAGTCCCAAGTAGGCAAATCAGAAGCGTAAGTGTTCGCATTGGTTCTTCTCCTCCACAAGCATTACGCACTGCCGGCAGAAAAGTTTCAACTAACGATCCAAAGCAAAGTGAGGAGCGTAGAATGCCCGATAAATCAAGGTGCCGAAGCCGCCAACGTTGCCCCGTTCGTCCCCTTGATGGTGGTACATGTACTTTAGTAACTTGACAAACAGTTCCAACCCAGTACACTTGCGATGTGAGACTTAGTGTCTCTTTCGTCCTATCGCTCGGCGCGAAACGCTCGCGGTTAGGGCCATGCTCTTTGAAAATTAGTGGATAGTGGGCAGTGGATAGATTTCGCCAGTCTTACTGATTGATTACTACCCTCCTTCGAATTCCCTGGCAAAGGCGCGAAAACCGCGACCAATCTCGGCGCGTAAGTATTGCAAACAAAGCAGTTGCTTATAACTACCTGTAGGTTCAAGAAGTTGCCGGGAAAAAGTTCGTAGTCTCATGATTATAAAGAACCAGGGGGAGGGGGGTAGGTTATTAGCTGGATAACAGTCTGCTCCCAAACGGGAAAATCGGGATCGTAGGGTAGTGATTAGTAATTGGTTAAGGTGAGACCATCTCAGGTTCTCTCGCGCCATGCGGACTGAGCACTACTTCTGCCGTGCCTCCGCTTCAGCCAGCCACCCACGGCGTAGCTTTTCGGACGGGATGCTGGACAGGTAGGGTTTGATATCGAGAATAGGTGTGCCATCCAGCATATCGACCCCCCGCACATGCAGTTCGATGCCTTCGCGGCGACGCAGCTCGACGATGGTCAGGCCAATCGGGTTGGGACGTCGCGGAGATCGGGTCGCAAACACACCATGCGGCCGATTGTCGGAGGGGGGTGCACCCAGCAATTCGAACCCATGCGAGCGATCGAATTCCCATATGACGATGAGGTGCGAGAAGCCTTCGATGTCGGTAAGCCCTGGCTCAAAATCGGGCAGGATCTTGAGCACACCGTCGGCCTCGTGCTGGGCGCCAAGGCCCTTGGGAATCTCGCTTGCGTTCTGGTACGGACTACTCACAAAGCCAATGGGCTGCGAGGTAAACATGCGGGACGATGCCTCCATTTCCCATACTAATGCGGGCGACGGTGAACCGGCGCTCCAATGTAGAATTCGGATGTCAGGATCGCGCCGCGTTCCAAGGGAGATGGGGATGTCCGATCATCTGTGGCGAATATTGCTCATCCTGCTTTTTGTCCTTCCCTTCTCGGCGGCACAGGAAACCCACAGCCATCCTGCCCCCGAGAAACTGGGAAAAGTATCGTTCCCAATTTCCTGCACACCGGTCGTTCAGGAGCAGTTCGAGCGAGGCGTGGCCCTGCTTCACTCCTTCGCTTACACCGCCGCGGAAAATGCATTTCAGGGCGTGGCTGAAGCGGATCCACGATGTGCGATGGCCCATTGGGGAATGGCCATGGCGTACTTTCACCAGCTTTGGGACCCGGCTGTCGTGCCCGCGACAATTGCGCTTGCGCAAAACGAAATCCAGCGCGCCCAGCAGATCGGAACGGGTTCCGAACGCGAGCGCCAGTTCATCAATGCGCTCGGATTGGTTTACCAAGATGCTGCCACCGTTCCGTACCGCACTCGGGCCTTGAACTATGAGCACGCGATGAGCAATCTCGCTTCGGCGAACAGGAAAGATGTCGAAGCGCAGGTGTTTTACGCGCTCGCACTCCTTTCGAACGCATCTCCCGCCGACCGGACTCATGCGAAGCAGAAACAAGCGGCCGACCTGCTTGAGCCCCTAGATCGCAGCTACCCGCAGCACCCGGGAATCCCTCACTACCTCATCCACGCATACGACAATGCGGAACTCGCGCCAAAAGGCCTCCCGGCTGCAAGGGCCTACTCCCAGATTGCACCCTCAGCGCCGCACGCATTGCACATGCCATCGCATATATTCACGCGACTCGGCCTGTGGGATGACTCCATCACTTCCAACCTTGCGGCAAGAGAAGCGGCACACCAGCAGGGCGACAGGGGAGAAGAACTTCACGCCATGGATTACCTGGTTTACGCGTATCTGCAGAGTGGACGCGACGAAGAGGCGGCGCAGGTCATTCAGCAACTTAAGAACATGCAGCAGCTCAAGGCCAGCGACTTCAAGGCCGGGTACGCTTCCACCGCGATGCCGGTTCGCTACGCGGTAGAGAGGGGTCAATGGGCCGACGCTGCCGGCGTTGTGCCTCCGACAGGAGCCCCGCCTCATGTTGTCGCAATTGCGGTTTGGGCTCGGGGCGTCGGACTCGCTCGCACTGGTCGTGCCGCCGCGGCGCGCGCGGAAACTGATAGATTGCATCAGATCGAGGAGCAGCTTCGCGCATCCGGCAACGACTATTGGGCTACCCAAGTGGGAATTCTGAGACGCGAGGTCATGGCATGGTCAGCCCAGGCGGATAGGAAACCGGATGAAGCCGCAGCTTTGATGCGCACGGCAGCCGATGAGGAGGACGCAATCGAGAAGCTTCCGGTGACACCGGGGCCGATTGTTCCGGCCCGCGAACAGCTTGGTGACTTGCTGCTGGAGCAGAACCACCCGGGTCTGGCATTCAAAGAATTTCAGACGGCGCTCGTCAATGCACCTGGGCGGCGCGGGGCCCTGCGGGGCGCTGCGCGGGTCGCCGAACTCTCCAGCCAGAAGTAGATTCCATTGTGGTGTTTCCAGGATGTGGAACCTGAAGGCGTGCGTGCTCTACCCACCGGCGGACACGGAAATTTTGGAACTGAGGCAAGAAAGCGCTTTTCCGCTCAACCACTGCTAAGCGCCGTTCGGCGCACAGACCCACATCTTCATTGAGTTGCTCGCGACCGCGCTCTACTCGGGTCTGTATAGTTTCTACAGATGCGAGAACACTATCGGCGCTGGATGCACGACTGGGAATCACGCATGACTTCACGCGACAACAATCGCGTGGTGCGCCCGTTCGAATGGGGCACGGAATGGACGCGCGGCTGGCCAGCGTTGGAGGATCTTGCTCCGCCGCAGGACCAGAGCAACAAGGCCGCGATGCTGGAATATTGGTCGGCGGTCAACGATCATCTTGTCGCCAACAGCGACGCGTTTTACGCGTACAAGGTGCCAACGGATTTTCGCATCGAGCATCGCAAGGTCGAGTTGTTCCACACCGGTAGCGAGCCGCCCAAGAAGCAGCCCAAGGACGAGTGGGGAAAGTTTTTGCGCTTCACTTCTCCCGTGGAGTCTCCCTATAAAGAAAACAATTGCGTGAATGCACGCTGGTTTCCCGCGCGCGGGCGTCGTGCAGTGGTCTTGCTGCCACAGTGGAACGCAGACGGCGTCAGTCAGAACGCCCTGTGCCGCATCTTCAATATGCTGGGCATCGCCGCGCTGCGCCTGAGCATGCCCTACCACGACATTCGCCGTCCGGCGGGACTTACGCGCGCCGACTACGCAGTTTCGTCCAACATCGGACGCACCATCCATGCGGGACGGCAGGCGATCATCGATATCCGCTCCTGTCTCGACTGGCTGCAGGAGCGCGGCTACACGCGTTTGGGCACCGTTGGCACTAGTCTCGGCTCGTGCTATGCGTTTCTGGCGGGCGCGCACGATCCGCGCATCAGCGTCAGCGTGTTCAATCATGCCTCCACCACCTTCGGCGACGTTACCTGGACCGGGCAATCCACGCAGCACATTCGGCAGAGCCTTGAAACCATGCTCACCCAGGATGAGGTGCGCCGCATGTGGATGTGCATCAGCCCCATCGCTTACTTCGACAAGTTTGGGCGCTGGCCGAAAAAATCGCTCATGATCTACGGCCGCTATGACCTGACGTTCCTGCCGGAATTCTCCATGCAGACGGCGGCTGAGTTTGTGCGCCACGGGCTCGACGCCACCATCAAGGCACTGCCTTGCGGGCATTACTCACTGGGCGAGACGCCCTACAAGTACATGGATGCCTGGCACATCTCGCGCTTTCTGGCCAAAGCGTTCGCGGGATAGAAAGTGCCTGTGGCTACTCCTCCGCGACGGGTCCAGGCGTATAGATGAATGTGCGTCGCAAGCGCGGTCCTGGTTGCTTGTGAGTTCGCCTGTTCTCACTCGCTACCACGGAGTAGAAATCGTGTTTGTTCATTCGTGCCCTCGCGTATGCGTTGTAACGCTGGCAGCCGACGCCCTGGCCGACTCCGGGTTGCGGCGGCACAAGCGGCGCACGAGGCGTGTGATTGGGCCTCGCACGAGTACGTAGGGCACAACGGCGCAAACCACGGCTACGATGAAAAGTTGACCAATGTGAAACGAACGCAAAGCAAATAACTGGTAAGCGGTGTCGAGGACGAGAGCGACTATAAAGACCCGGCCGATGTCTTTAACGGCGGAGCGGAAAAGCCGTCGTCGCTCGGTGGGGTTCGTGATGAAGGCTCCCAAGGGAGCTGGCCGCCCTTCGCGGGCGTCCCTCAAGTCTGCTCGTACCGCGAGAATAGTGACAACCGTCGGCATGACGAACAGCCGAAAATTCAACGGGCCGCCGAACCGGCCTAGTAGTTCATCAACTCCGCGAGACAGCAGGTGCAAGATCGTGTCCATGTTTCACTCGTTTTCCGGCAGGCAGCCGGAACATTGTTTTCTCATCCGGCACTCGCCGAATTGGGAAGACCCGCCCACGCTCACAGGGTCAGCCGAAGGGACCAGAGCGGAAGATAATGCTCCCGAATATCAGGGCACCCAGAATGGCGATTAGGCAGGCAACGATGAAGCTAAGGTCCCACGGTTTGTAAGGCTGGTCTTTTCTCAGGTTCTTTACGTAGCTCCAGTGCTGAATCGAGGCGACGACCACAACGAAGGTTCCGAGACCGGTCAGCACGAGTCCAACGTTGCGCGGCGCATTCGGCCGCAGAACGGCAACTGGGCTTTGCTCGTCAACCACCTGCAAGAATTTGTAGATCGTGAAGCCGAAGCTGATCATGGAGAGAGCGGTACGAACCCAGGCCATCAGGGTGCGTTCGGCAGCTAGCCGATTGCGATCGAGGGCCAGCATATCGACCAACTTGAGTTCCGGTTGCGGCATCGTTGCTCCTCTGTTGCTCAGCCTTGTGCCCCTGAGAATCCCGCCATTTCAGACGCCAACCGGTTCGGGGACTTCGGCCACCTTCGATTTCATATCGATAGTGAGCATCGTCCGCGATAACATGCCACCCGAAATATTCCTGGCCTTGTAGCCGTTCTGAACCAGAATGCGGGTGGCGTAGTAGGCGCGCTGGGCAGAGCGGCAGATGACATGGATCTCGCGGTCGAGGGGAAGCTCGCTAAGGCGCGAGCGAAGCTGACCCATGGGGATGTTGATTGCGCCAGGCACGCTCTCGACAGCGAGTTCTACCGGTTCGCGCACGTCGAGCAGGAATGCGTTGTCGGCGGACTCCCAGTGTGTCAGCGGCATGTCGCCACGCAGGACATCGGCAGCGACCATTCCAGCGAAGTTTACTGGATCCTTCGCGCTGCCGAACTGTGGTGCGTAGCAAAGCTCGGCTTCCTCGAGGTCGTAGACCGTGGCGCCCATCTGGATGGCCACGGCCAAGGCGCTGATGCGCTTGTCCACGGCAGGCCCGTCCTGACCAACCGCCTGCGCGCCTAAGACCTTGCCGTCGGACTTACGGAAGATAAGCTTCATGCCGATTGGCATTGCTCCGGGGTAATACCCTGCGTGCGAGTTGGGGAAGAGATAGATCTTTTCGTAATCCACATCGCCGAGCCGCTTGAGGGTCTTTTCGCTGATGCCAGTCCAGGCAGCCGCGCCGCCGAACAATCCGATGATGGAGGTTCCCTGGGTGCCGCGATAACGGGAATTGCGTCCGGCTATGACATCGGCGGCGATGCGGCCCTGACGGTTCGCAGGGCCGGCCAACGCGATGAGGCTCCACTCGCCGGTCCCAAAATCCTTTACCTCGACTGCGTCTCCCACGGCGAAGATGTCCGGCTCGCTAGTGCGCATATGCTCATCCACGCGAATGCCTCCGCGTTCGCCGATTTCCAGCCCAGCGGTTTTTGCCAACTTGGTGTCGGGACGCACGCCAATGGCGAGAATCACGATGTCGGCCGGGAATGTCTTGCCAGAAATGGTCCGCACGTCGAGCGCGCCGCCTTCCTGTTGGACGAACCCGGTAACGCCGTCGTTAAGCACGAGCTTGACGCCATGCGCAGTCACATGACCTTCGACAAGATTCGCGATTTCCTTGTCGAGTGGGCCGAGCAACTGATCAAGCTTCTGGATGAGCGTAACGTCGAAGTCGAGGTGAACCAGGTTCTCTGCCATCTCGAGACCGATGAATCCGCCGCCCACGACAACAGCGCGGCGGACAGGCTTCACCATCTGAATGCCCGAGTAACGATACATCCCGGTGAGGAACGACGTGCCGCGTTCGATCCACTCAATGATGGTCTTGGTATCGGGTACAGTCCTCACGTGAAAGATTCCCGGCAGATCGATGCCGGGCAGTGGAGGATGGACCGAGGGCGCGCCGGGCGACAGCACCAGCTTGTCGTAGGATTCGGTCCTCACGTCGTCGGTGGCAACATCGCGCAATTCCACCGTCTTATTCTTTGGCGAGATAGATATTGCTTCGCAGCCCGTTCTCACATCGATGTTGAAGTTCTGGCGAAAGAACGGCGCACTGGCCACCAGCAGGCTTGATTCTTTCTGGATTACGCCACCGACGTGGTACGGAAGCCCGCAGTTCGCGTACGACACGTACGGTCCGCGTTCGACCATGATGATCTCTGCGTGTTCGTCCAACCTGCGCAGGCGCGCCGCACACGAAGCTCCGCCTGCTACTCCACCAACGATGAGGACCTTCATTTTGTTCTCTCCGCACGCACGAATACAGCGATTCCACCACTCACGAACAGGGTGTTGTGGGATCGGCCCCACGACACCCGATTGAAGCGATTTCGACTACCCGAGCAGTCGTCCAGAGGCCAGCGCATCAGCCGTCTCCGGAAGTTTGGAGGTAGTCTTCTTCTTCCATTCTTCTTCGAGCAGCTCCCTAGCCGCCTGTTCGAGGAACTCCGGCGCCGCCCATGCCTTCACATCAAAGTCGTTCTTGATGTAGCCGTGGCTCAACATGAAATCCTTTCCGATTTCGACCGAGACAAGGTTCTGAGGCGAGAGGTTGGGGACCATGTCGATGTGCCTGATGCCTTCGTAAGTGTGTTCCACATCGAGATAGAACGTTTGTTTGTCGAGGATCGCTGCCGCGGCGCGTTTGTGCTCATTGGCCCAGCGGCCCACTTTGATCATCCCCTTCATAAAGGTGACGGCCAGTTCCGGGTGTTTCTCGGCCATGACGTCGGTGCAAGTGATGGCGGCGGGGATGTTGGCCACCTGCAGGGTCCAATCCGGGTAGCGGGAAAGGTCTTCGATGGCTTTGAACTTGCCCGTGGCCTCCGAGAGTTGCTGCAAGGGGCCAGTCTGCATGTACATCGCGTCGATGGTGCCCTTTTCCAAAGCTGTTTCCAGGGGACGGAAGGCCAGATCGTGCTTGTGGTCACGGCGCAGCCACAGTTCGGATGGGTTCTCCATGAGCGGACCCATCATTTCGGGATTGTCGTACCAGTCGTCCGCATAGGGGAATTCCACGATCTGAACGTCTTTGCGGGTCAGCCCGTTCAGCCGAAGCATCAGCTCGATTCCCTGTTCTTCCTGAATGCCCCACCAGTCGGTCTTAATTTTGTTCTGGCTGCGGGAAAGCCCGATCTTCTTGCCTTTAAGGTCGGCCATTCGGTAGATATCGTCCCGCGACCGCACCAACATGACGCCGCCTTCGCGAGGCGCATGGGTTACGCCTAGAAGCCTGGTCCGGCGGATATCGGCCTGAACGTGGACAGGTGGGAACAAGCCGCCGAAGCGGATCAGGTTATCGAGGTTGTGGACGTAGTGCGGGTACCAGTCGTTCTCGGCGCGGGAGCGAAGGTAGAGGTACTGGACTCCGATCTTCTTGTACTGCTCTTTCGTCCAACCCAGTTCCTGGTCGACATTGCTGGCGGACACCAGTGGACAATTGGTGTAGTACACCTCTTTCCAATCCAAAGGTACCGTGTTGCCTTTCTTGATTTTGGGTTCCGTCATTGTTGCTGTGCCCATCTTGAGTTCTCCTTGTTGCGTGTTCAGAAGGAACATTCGTGGCTGGTGGGGTAATGCCGCTGGCTGGGCGGGCAGTGGTTAGCGAGGCTGTCAAGTACAGGGTCCGCTCCAGAGCAAATTGCGTGCAGTTTCTGCGCAAGCCTTCCTACATTCAATACTTATGAAGGGTGCTGAGTCTGTGATATCCGAACAATGGGATGTGACGGATAACCGCGGCTGCTGACTGAGGCGAGCGGCTGATCTGGAAGTTGGAACCTGGGCAGAAACCACCTAGCGGGAAGCTAGAGACTCCTGAAAGGTTGACGTTGAAACGGAGTTGATGTGATTGTGAATGATAAATCTCCATGTCACTCGCAATCGCCAGTGTCGAGCCCG
>CAWCRZ010000017.1:0-130796 GCA_963798005.1 uncultured Acidobacteriaceae bacterium
TTAAATTGCACATCTCATATCCACCCTAATCCTTGCTTTCTCGCATGGTATCATTTTGATGCCATTGTGTATTCAATTGTTGCCGACGTAGGGTATTCTTCTACACCGAATGTGGCTTTTTTCCCACTCTGGCCATTGCTTATACACATCGGTAACCTTCCCCTGGAAGGACACTTTCCTTTTTCTAGTTATCTAGTAGCATTGCTACTTGCAAATATCTGTTTCTACTTTGCTTTAGTGCTACTCTATTGCCTGCTCCATCAAGATTTCGACGCATCGCTAGCTAAAAAAGCTTTGTTCTATCTTGCGTTTTATCCTTACGCGCTCTTTTTCTTTGTAGGGTATACTGAGTCTTTATTCCTCCTCCTGAGTGTAGCCATCTTTTTGTTGCTACGACGTGGGAAGACGCTAGACTGGTGGTTTGCAGGGGGTATCGGCTTCCTGGCGGCACTCACTCGTTCAACAGGAGTATTACTCAGCATACCTTATCTCATCATGTACGTTCGTCACTTCTGGGTAGCTGAGAAACGAAATCAGACGAGGTGGCTCCAAAAGATAGGTGCGCTATTCCCTATCATACTCTTTCCGATGGGTATTGTAGCGTATATAGTCTATCTTGGCTATACGAAAGGCAATCCTTTTATTTTTCAGGTCGAAGAAGCATCCAACTGGCATCGTAACTTTGACTGGATATGGATGACAGGCGGGTATATTGTCAAACTCCTTTTTACCTATCCATTATTATCGTATGATACGCTCAGAAATTTACTTGAATTCGCGTTTACAATCATTCCCATTGGAGTACTTGTTTGGGGTTGGAAACGCCTTCCACTACAGTATAGTCTTTACGCAGTAGCGGTAATCCTTTTCTCCCTCAGTTTTCCGCTTGCAACCATTCACCCTCTTACTTCGCAACAGCGCTATATGATAGTGCTTTTCCCTCTTTTTGTGATTTTTGCTTTTTGGGGCGCTAACTCTCGCTTTAATCAATTCTATATGTCGATTGGACCGCCTTTGCTCGCGGTAACCACAATCCTCTTCGTCAGTCATTATTGGGTTGCCTGAAGCCGAGTTGGGCTATGAAGGAATCAATGGCAATCTTTCTTTTTATTACATTCATTTGATTTACAGTTAGCGTTGCCAGATACCCGTTCAACAAGCATCATTTCTGTGATTGCACCAGCCGGAGCAGGGTCGCCACGACATCATCCAGACAGGCGCTGGTATCAATCTCGTGTCCCGCAACACGCCGCAGCAACGGCTCGACTGTTTCTATCTGACCCAGCACGCGAGCGATTTCGTCGGGATGCTTCCCATATGAATTGTTTGTCCTCGTGCGCAATCGTTCAACGATCACATCAGCAGGGGCACTCAGCAGTATGACATGATCGAACTGGGGAAGGAACTTCCGCATATTCTCAGCACACCCGCCCAGGAACAGCACATCGGTGTCCTCGGTAGACAAAAGGTCCTGAATGCGATCCTCTCGCCACACCCAGTCCCTGTCCACTTCCACTGCCGACCCAAAAGAGCCAGCGTCGCCATTGAACTCCACCCACTCGGAGAACTCGTCACAGTCTGCATCCACAGCCTTATATCCGCGTGCAGCAAGCTTGCCAATGACCGTGGATTTGCCAGTTCCAGATATTCCCGTCACAAGAATTCGTTTCACGACGACATTCCTTCAGCCGTAGAACAGATGGGGCAGCTTAACGGATACAGGTGATTTTTGAGTGTATTCAAGAGTTGTTCATCTTCGTGCATGTAACAGAAGTAGATATTGACTGGCATTCGCTTCAACCCTGATTTTTTCTATCGTGCAGGTCACATGTGTTCTGGTTGTGTTGATTAGTATATGCCAGTTCTGTTTTTGTAGCAATACTACGCTGTCAAGCTTGATTCGACAATTGGAAATGTAGGGGCACCCCTTCTCCTTGCGTCTCACCTGACCCGTAGGGTAGCTGTGGAGCAGCGTTGGGACGGATAGGTGCCAGCGGGTGCCCAATTAGCGTCAAGTTAAGCAGCCGCAACCCCGCCCCAGGGCGACCGCAAGGGTCCCCACACCACACCACACCACACCCGCCCTTACAAAGATACGGTGCTCCTCACTCCTCGTAGTCTTTGTAAGGGCGGGGGCAGTGAGGATGAGGGGATGGGACCCTTGCGGTCGCCCTGGGGCGGGGCACTTTTGAAAACACGCTCAAATCGGGTTAACGAGTAAGAGATGGCATCGAATTGTACACCCCAATATGGGCAAAACCAATGATCTAAGATGGCGATTTTTCCGTTCCTATCTTAGGAAATGAAAGCAATCGGACGGATTGCACCTGGAAAGGAATACTCATGAAATCGTCTAAATTGTTCTGGCTCGGCCTTGTTATGCTCGCGCTGCTGGCTGGCTGTGCAAGTAGCCCCAATGCCCCCACCAGCAGCAGCACCTCAACGGTCAAGCTTGATGATAGCCTGGTGAGCCGGATAGCCGCGGCGACGCAGTCGGGTGCGTATCAGACACCCCTGGATGCGACACCTGATCTGAACGGCTCAACGATCTACTTTACTGCACATGGTCCGCACGGAGCCGGAGTGTTTCAGGTCCCCGCTGCCGGTGGGGCCGCAACAGAGGTCTTCACCGGCAAGCCATTTCTGTCCCCCAGAGGCCTTACTCTCAGCGCAGATGGACAGCAACTCTACGTTGCCGACCCCACAGCCGGGCAGATTTTCGTGCTATCGGTAACAGGCGGGACGCCTACAGTGCTCAAAGGCAGCGCAGGCACAGCACCACAAAACCTGAGTATTGTGCAACAGACGCTGTACTTCACCGGTATTGATCCAGCTAGCAAGCTGGCCGCGCTACTCAAGCTGCCCATCGCGGGTGCCGATGCGCCAACAGTGATTGCCAGGGGAGCCCCTCTGGTTGCGCCAATAGGTGTCAATCTAAGCACCAATCGAGGATTCCGTAGGGGTGAGGGTGGTTGTGTGGATGTTGGGTGGGCCTTTATGGTCACCCGCTGTGGGTTGCTGGACGTGTGGATCGGCAATGTAGGGCTTGCCCATCCCCACCCCGCGGGCGACCATAAAGGCCCACCCAACCACGCCTCACCCCGCTCGCCCCTACGGATGATGACAGGCTTTTCTTAGGTTGATGCCTATTGGGAGCCCCTCTGGTTGCGCCGGACGGTGTGGTTGCCAATCAGGCGGGGACCATCTATGTTTCGGACCGCTCGGCCAGCGGCAACGGCCTGGGCACTGTCTTCAAGATTGTTGGGACCGCCGTCACTCCCCTGCTCAGCCAGATTCATTTAGGGAATCCCGCTGGTATCGCTCTCTCGCCGGATGAGTCTCTCCTGCTCATCTCAGCCTTGCAAGCGAGCAACCTGCACGACCAGGTTTTGCTACTCAATCTCACCACATTGCAGACAGGCTCTGTGACGAAAGTTGTTGGCCTCAATGTCGATGATGCAGGCGGCCTCCATGCTAGTCCAGGGGACAAGAATATCCTGGCATGGGCTGGTAAGTACGGCAAGGGCAATGGCGCTGTGTACATGGTACAGGTGAGTTGAACTTCTGCAAGCGCATGCGCAAAGTAATGGCGCATGCGCTACATGAATAGCTAACCCGATTCGCAAGAAATAGAGCTGGCAATCTCCAGACAGAAAAGTATCTTCAGATCTGGTTGAGGTAGGGGAGATGGCGCTCACAGGGGCATCTCCCCTACCTTTAGCCCCCCAGAAAAAGGGAAAGACAGGCATTTAGACAGCAGTTGCAAAAACCTTGTGATACAGGTATGTCCGACACAGCAATTGAAAGCCGACGGCTTCATAAACGAAACGCGAGGAAGTAAACTCCGTACTCTTCTCCTCCTTCCCGGGATGAGCGCCTGTCACCAATGCCGCCTGCATCCCCCGTTCGCGTAAGCGCTGTAACCCGCCAAGCATCAGCGCCGTTGCCAATCCTTGACGACGAAATTGCGGGCGCGTTCCTACCGGTTCAAACAGGCCCACGCGGTTCACCGGGTCCACCCAGCAGATGCAACCAGCTGCTGGCGTGCCATCAGGGGCCATAACCATCAGATCGAGTTGAGGATCGTATTGGGGCATCTTCATCACTGCCAGTTGTCGCAAGGTTCCTTCCTCGTAGGTCGTGCTCCCCTTTGGGGAAAAAGCATCACGTTGAAGCGCAGCTCGCATCTCTGCCTCAGCCTCTCCAGTAACCGGGCGAATCGTGAATCCTGTTGGCAAAATAGGTGCTGGCACAGGCTCGATCAGCGGTCGGCGGTAGCAATGATAGTACATTTCTTGGCGCTCATATCCTTCACGTTCAAGAAAACTCACCATCTTCAGATCGTCGCCGGAGGCTAAACCCCAGGCTTGTTCCCATATCTCATACTGGTTCTCGCCCTGCTGCCCAGCGCGCTCTTTTACGCGCTGCACTGCCCACTGGTGTACCATAAGATAGCGCTCGTGCGTACGGAAGTCGGGATGAAGCAAGCAGACGATCTCATCCCCGGCAATGATCCCTAGAGCAAGCGCCTCACCATTTTCTTGATACCAGAAATGCCAGTTCTGTTGATCATCAAGCGAACCATCTCGGCACCACCATTGGAGGTCGCCAATGTGCGGATAATCGTTCTGTGGGTCGCGTGAGCGACAGATGGTGACAAATTTCATGGCTTCTACAAGAGCTGGTCCGCCAGAACGCGCAAGCTTCTGTGCCGTGTTCATGTGTCTGTCTCCTTGTTTTTTCTCATCGTTGCGTTATCGCGTGTTTCCCTTCGTCTGATCAGTGAAATTTCCATCGATCAGGAGCTTCTGTTCCGCTATTGCTGTCAATACATCATTTTACCTGCTTTCATGTGGATAACAAGTGCACGGCATGATTTCTCGACCGAAGCTCTACCGCTCCTCGTTTCATGATGTTATTGCAGCTTAGACTTTTCGTCAGCTTATGACCTCTTCTTCAAAAAATCCTGTAGAGCTGAGATCCACTCAGAACTGGGAGTGCAGAGGGCAAAGCCCTTTGCTGGGAGCGCGAGGGTACCCCTCGCCTCTTTTTTATCTCGCGGGCCGCAGGCCCATGACGAGAGTTATGAGTGGATGTCAGTGTAGAGATCTTGACATAAGAAATAGCAATGAATTATATATTCTTATGACTCATTGCTATCTGTGGATTGCTTCACATGAGTATTCAAAGAACGGTAATCCTGCAAGGAATAGGAGCAAGAAATGACGAACACATTCAAAAGAAGCATTTATCTCTGGTGTGCTTTGAGTGCTGCGAGCTTTCTCGTCGCGTTTCTTTTGTATGGTTTGGAAGTTGAGGGTATAGCTACAGAAATCCTCATCTTTCCCTGTGCCGTTCTGTGGATAGGAGGTATACTCCTGGGATTTAAGGCTCTTGAGACCTGGAGTGGTTGGTATGAGGATAACAGCGAAGACACAAATGTGGGTTCGAACAGAAGCAACCTGTATCCAATCACATTTTATAGTGAGGCCGCTGTTGGAATCCTTACAGTCGCTTTTCTGATCGTTTTCACGATCAGCAGGAACCGACCCACACTTTCAGTGGACACCGTTTTATTCTTTGCCCTTGGAGTGGCAGGAGCTTGTGTCGGTATGGGTCACATGTCCAGTAATTTAGAGTAACGATTTCTATAAGCAGGGTGAAGATTGCTAACCTCTCGTGTCATGACCTGCGGCACGATTTCGCCTACCGCGCGCGCGAAGCTAGCTGGACACTGGAAGAGTCGGAGTTAGCATGGAATCTCATTTCATTGCGGAGTTACTGTAGAATTCTCAATCCGCTCCAATAAAAATGCGCTGGCGATGAGCTCTCCTCACATCTTTTCCTCTTACTCCTCAGAACGGGCACGATTATCTCCAGTGTTCATTTCCCTCTCATTTTAGAACGGATATCCTAGATAGCCAGCACATCACTGGTGAAAGTTACAATTCTTTCATAATTACTCGAATGAGTGCCTCTCTATGTTATAGCTGGCCTGGCGCAATCGTCATAGAATATGTGTGCATATGTAGTCGAGGGAGAATTTATAATGGACGCCGATACAGACCCTCTCCATCCAGATATCTCAAAAACGACCCCAGATGAAGAACAAGGGTGAACCTGTCTTGCAACATACAGTTGCAGAAAGAGTATTCCGCTTATTGCAGTTACTGATGGTCAATGAATGTACTCGCCTGGAAATTTTTGAACGCCTGGCTTCCTATTATAGAGCAGGTGAAAATGTTGCAGGCAAAGCTTCTTCCTCGAGGCGCGCTGATAGGATGTTGCAACGAGATATAAAACTGCTGGAAGAACAAGGATTTGAGATACGGAAGGTTAAAGGGAAAGGAGGACTAACACACTACAGTCTGGTCAAAGGCTCGGGACCAGTCATGCCATTGCTTTTTAGCGATTCGGAAGTCGACATTCTGGCTTTGCTTTACAATTTGTTTACTGATCCTGCCAGAAGTCGCAAGCATACCCACACAGGTACACTTGTACTACCCACAACACAGTCATTGCATAATCCCTTCGCAGAAGATATTTTAGCCTTTATTCAAAAGCTAACTGCGACACTTGACGAGGAACAACTGCGACATTTCGAACAGCGCATTATGAAACCCTCGGTGCATCTCAATTTAGCTACAGCGGCAGACTACCTACCTTATCGCAAAACGATAGACGTGATCGAGAAAGCAATTTTGGAACGGCAGCAGATCAGTTTCGAGTATACCGCTGTTCGCAGTAAACAAGGTCCAATTACCCATAATCATATAGATCCCTACTACATCGTACATATGGAGGGACATTTTTATCTTATCGGATATAGCAACGAAATCAACAAATTTTTCGAGTATCGCATTGATCGGATTATGAGTGATAGCATCGAGATTCTGCCGCAAATGATCGATACTATACGGAAACGACCCATGGTAGAGTTCAGCTACTGGATTGATGGTGATATTGCAAGACTCGGCTTAAGCGAACGCTGGTTAACACAAACAACTGAACGAGAGGAGGTGTATGTCGATAGTGAGGGACACGAGAAGCGCAGGGTGCTTGTACGTGCTAAGGCACACAATGAATGGCGTGTGATCCAACAACTTCTCAAATATGGAGATCAGGTTGAACTTATCGAACCAGAGAATCTCCGCGAACAAATGCGACAGGTTGTCGCTCACATGATGAGTTTTTATGAGAAATAGAATTCCAACAAAAATTCGTCAACAAAATCACTTGATGCGACAAATTATGTCGCTAGCTTCTGTTAGACTATAACCATAGCAGTGAAAGTAAAAGGTGTTCGTAGTCACGCCGTGGGGAATGCTTTTGTCTGCTACACTTTTTCGTTGAAAATAGGAGGATATTCAGGATGCCTTCAGATATTAGTTTTCTTGAGTTTGCCAGTGATACTGATCTGGATGCCGACGCTTCGACTGTGTTTAGTGATTATCTGCTGTATATAGCCAACAAAAAAATGCGCAGTTATAAACAGATCATTCATACTCGGGGTGAGAAGCAGGGACAGAGCTACTATAGCCATGTGATGGATCTGGTAACGATAGCTGAAAAGTTGCGTTTACTTATTGGGTTAAATAATCCCGAGATGCGTTGTGTGTTACTGGCACTCACTATCCATGATCTGAACAAAGTACCACCATATGATAAGCGACCAGACGGTAGAGAAGAAAAATATGCAGATGCAGCATCAGCAGAAAATATTCAAGGCTGAGTTGGAGAGGTTAGAAGTAGATGATTTCTTTCCAGAATGGCGAGAATATCTCCAGGATATTGTCATACTTGCTCATTTTCACCAGGAGTCGGCCACCGGAACAACTCTTACTTTCGACCAACGCGTATTTGAACAGTGTAAGCTACGGCCAGGGCGATTGAAAGGACCATTGAAAAACCTGATGAAAGCGGCCGACACGTCTGACAATTCGCATTCTGGTGATCATCGCGACCCACACGAGACGCATATACGTGATAAGCTGCTGCAACATATCAACGCTGCCATGCCAGAACGCCAATATCGGTTCTTCGGCCATAGATTGGCTGAACTGCGTGGGTTATTCACAAACGTCATGCATAACGAGTTGGTTGCATACTTCCGGGAAAGATATGGAGCGGTGCGTGTATCGATCTCCAATACTACACAGAAGGCGTGAATTATTTGCTGGACAAAGAGATAGTACTTGAGTGGACTCCTGCTACCTTAAAGGAAGTAGCCACAAGAATTGAGAGTAGGCTTGCCGCGATCCAGCTTGAGGACCTTGCACAATTCATTAAAGCAAGACCCTCCGGTGTTGTTGTAGATGAAGCAGCAATTGCTAGCGGTGCCACCATCGCGCAGATTTTTAATGTCATACTGAATACAGTGCGCAGGAAACAATACAAGCCGGAATGGCGTGAGGAGAGGAATTCATTCGCACGAAATGATCTGCAAGAAGCACTCACCAATGCTAAATACAGTGACGAACTCAAAGAGCGAGTGGTAAAACTGCTGGAACAAACCGACCTGGTACCAGCAGCAGAAAATACTCTCAAGCACGGGGAGTTTGCATCAGCTTATCGCAAGTTCTTAGAGGACCATCAGGCCAGTGAACTCAAAGCTCTGAAGATAGATGCCTGGACTCGCACTTACCGTCTTTTCAACTTACCAGAAAGTAATGACGAGATCTACAAACTAATCGATCCATATCGACGTGGCTATTTTATTGCGCGTGATATGTCAGATATAAGTCTGGATGAGATGGAAGAAATCGCTTTGGCAGACATTGCTCAATTAGAAAAGCAGGCAGCACAGGCATCAATTTCAGGGAAAGCGAACAAAGCTAAAGTTAGTCAAACTCAATCGATGTTTGATGGATATGAAGAAATAGCAGGTGAGCAACTCGAAAATGGGTATTTAGTGGATTACTTGAAGGTCAACCTGGAAGTCTGGGATACTGCAAGTAGTTCCTCTGTTCAATCAACATTATCAAGACCAATAATAACGACCGATTTCGGAGAAAACCTGCGCCAATATGCTTCAAAGCGACAATATGAGCAATGCTGCAATTGTGGAACTGCACTCAAAGCAAGTGAATGGATGGCAATCCAGGTTCCAACTAGTATCGGAGTGCAGAGTTTTTCTAACCGCCTTGAGGGTGGGAGTTTACGCGACCCTAAACGCAATGTATGCGATGTGTGCCGTGCTCAATATATCCTGGAAAAGCTGGCCTGGCGAAGCCATCGAGATAAGCAAGGATCTGAGCAGGTCACCTTCTACCTGCATTTGTTTCCATACGCTTTTTTCACTCAGCCACTACTACGAGCGTGGTGGGTGAGCATTAATCGATTACGAGATAGTGATCATACTGCTTTCTTGTTAAGTAGTAGAGAGTATTTCCGTAATTTCAATGAATTGCAAGAAGATATACAAATTGAAGGTCACCGAACCACTACCAATGGGTTAGGATTACCAATACTTTCCGAGGCTTTAAGCAATACACCTGTCTTGCCGATCATTGCCCCGGGTGATAATTATGGCTCGCAGTTTATGCTCGCATTGGAAATGACAGTAATACTTGTTCACTGGTTCGAGTGTCGGGCTATTCTCTCGCGTTCACCTATTCCCTTGATCAATCTATCTAACGAGAAAATAGACGATAAGCCTGTAGTACTGATGGTAGATGGTATGCCACGTAATATGAGCTGGCTTGTACCCGAAACGAGCATGTACCGCGAACAGATTGAGCATCTTTGTAGCAGACTTAGCCAACTCCACCAGCTATCTAAAACTCTTTATTACGTGGGAAGCAAGTCTGATGATATTCCGCACGACTTTGCTGTGGCTGCTGCTGACGATGAACTGGCACTGTATTACGAGGCAGACCGCTTAATTGAGAAAAAAATTGATGCTGAGAAAGGAAGGATGAAGATCTCGCCTGAACAATACGCTATTACATTGAGCCGCCAGGTGGCTCCAATTCTACAAAAATTGGTAGAAAAGTAAAAAAGGAGAATAAGTATGCAGGAATTGAAGGAGTTAGCTGGATATGCAGCAAACAACAATATTCGAGGCACATCCCTCAAGCGAAATTCATTACTGAAACCGTTAGATATTATCTTGCAGGAGTTGGATAGTTGCCTGGACCCTGATGATCCAAACGAATTAGAACTGGTACGTACTGGCACAAAAGGGCTGATTTTTGAACATCTAGAACGGATAGCCAGTTCTGGCTACAAACCCGGTCGAACCAAAGAAAGCAAAGTCAACCACTATGTAGACTTGTTTTTTGATGGTGTTCTAGGCAAGGCTAATCATGGCAAGGTAAATAGGTTATTAAGTCGTGAGCGACTAATCAGAAGCGCTTACCTTGTTTATTACCGACAAGCCTTAGCGGAATATTTTGTCGCGAAAGGGAAGGCTAAAGATACTGCTGAAGCGAGCAGCAAAATCGAAACTATGGAAGCGGAAGATGTTGAAGTGGAAGAAATTGAGTTAGTCGAAGAGAAGATCATGTAGGCACACAAAGACTGGTAGGGGCAAGAAACCGGGTAGGGGCAAGCCCTACCCCTACATTTCAATCACAAAGTGAAGAAGAAAGAAGGAGTTAAAATCATGGCTATAAGTTATTTAAGTTTGTTAAATCAGTACAGCGAGTACCTGCTGCCAGCGTACAGCAATTTTCCGCGTGGCCGCTATGTTAGCCTTTTGATTGTGCGTAAGACCGAGTCAGAGACCATTTTCCGAACCGAGGGCAGTGGTGAAGGTCTTGTAAAAGAGACAGTGATCGCCGGAGTAACCAATACGAAATCCATGCGCAGAGTGGTTATCAGTAAACGCAAACAGACGGCAGTGGAGCGTAGAACTGGTCGCGAGATACTGCGTGAGTATGACTTGTTGAAGAAGGATTCAAAAGGGCAAGTGTGTGCACTAAATACAAATGCTCCTTGTGGTAAGTGTATCGATTGCATGCTCTATGGGTATGCTGTTGGTGGAGGCGGAGCACAGAAGAGCCGTGTGATGACAGATGACGCTTTCTCGCTTGGACCCGTAGCACAAGTAACAGGTCGTCGCACCTTTAATGCCACATTTGACAATGGCACTATGCGTAATCCTATCACAGGTGACGCCTCTACCTCAATCAACGAAGATGAGTATGTGTTGCCAGAAACACACTTCCTGGATATCGAGACACTCAAGGACGTGACCGCTGGTGAATTGCAATATGTGATTGGGAATGTACTGAGAAGTAGCCGCTACGGAGCAATCAGCAGTCGCCTGGGACGGGTACAGAATATTTTGGCTGCTATTATCTTCAGCGATACAGAGATTTTCTCAAACCTGGAATTGACACAGGCGGTCTACGATAATTTGTTGGGCAACAAGGACGAGCTTGATTTCCCGTTACTCGACAAAGATGTGAAGAAAGCAGTTGAGGATGCCACCAACACGCTACTAAACAGGTTAGTCAGTCGCACGCCAGTGGTGGTGAGGGATAAGGCATTGCAGGGCATACTTGATGAAACAGTTTCACTTTATCGAGACACTGAAAACGTCAAATCCTTCTTGAGTGAAATTGAGAAGGGCTATCCATCAAATAGTAAGTAGGTAGATTCTGTAAGGAGAGCTAAGAGGATGGCAGTAGAAATCTACCGTGCCAGTCTCACTCTTAAGGAGCATACCTATTTTGCCAGTCGCGAAATAGGTATCTTCTACGAGAGCGAGCCATTAATCGGTAACTATGCCCTGGCATATGCACTGGGTCTGTGTGCCGCACCCTATAATTGGAGTGGCCCACCGCGTTACAAGCAAGATTTAAGCCCACTCAACGAAAAGGGACTCTATGTGACACCTGCTACATTCGAACCAGGTAAACTGCATTATGCTATTAGCCAGTTTAACGCGCAGACCGACAGTTATTACTTTCGTTTCGATCAAAACGCAATTGCAAGTAACCCGGAGAAAAAATCCCGGGCGGCCAACTTTCCCCAAAGTGGGAAAATTCGCATGCTGGGATTGGATAGTCAGGCTTACTTCTTCCTGGTGAACCAGAAAGGGATCGAGTTGAACCTGCCTAACTATATACGGTTGGGGAAATTTAACAGCAAGGCCCGCATAGTCTGGGAAAAGTTAGCCTTAAAATCGACACAACCAGTGAGAACTGAGGATGTGGCTCTAGAATTTCTTGCTCAACGCAGTCGATCTACCATCTGACATTATAGCAAACATGCGAGCGTTCTCAGTTTACAATATTCATCCCGCACCTTTGCTTAGTCGTTGCCATCTCTCTGGCAGTTTCTGGCATTGCGGGAGCAGAGCTGGTCAGAATATTTACTTGCCTACTGGTATGCGCTTTGGTGTGGATGTCATTCAATAGATAGAAGGGAGTTGCTAGTATGTCTCCTGTTCGATTGATATTGGAACCGCAATTCGAGCGCGTGTGGCAGGGTGAAAATCCTTCACCCGCCACCTTTGACCCTGAAAATGGGCATTTACCTCTTTATCATCAGTGGCGAACATATAACGCTACTGAGCCTTTGATTGTAAACACCTATAATACCGGAACGGGTAAAACAAAAGCAGCCCTGTTGCGCTTACTCAAGCGAGCCAGAGATATCGGCTTCAATTACCTTGATAGCAGCGAACATAATGCGCTCTTGATTGTACCCACTAACGAACTGCTTTCCCAGCATGCACGTGACGCAGAAAGATTCTGTGAGGAGAACAGGTTGCCTTACCGGGTTATGGCTATCACTCGTGCTTATCTTGATAATTACAAGGCAGAGTCAGATTTTAGCGAAGGTATTTTGCGGCATGGGGCAGCTCTCCACTACATCCTTCAAAATCCCCGTAAAGTCAAGGAGGATAGCGGCAAGAACTCAACGCTTTTTGTAGTCAACTCGGACATTTTTTACTACGCGTTCTACTTTCTGTATGCTAAACACGATCGCATACCTTTGTTCCAGGATATCTTCACGCTGTGTAACTACATTATAATCGACGAGTTACATTACTATAATCCCAAGCAGTTGTCCAATTTTCTCTTTTTCATAAGCATATCGAAGCATTATGGTTATTTCGGAGGCGCTACAAATCGGCAGTTTTGCCTCTTAACTGCTACGCCTAATCAAAAGGTAGAGCAATATCTTAACAGGCTAGGAGTCGACATTGGATGGATTAAACCTGAGACAGCTATCGCCGATGAGATTGGAAAAACACACGAGACCCAAGCGCTTGCCCCTGTACATCTTGAAGTTTACAGTGTCGACGAACTGAAAGATGGATTGCTAACCCTGGCTTTTGATAAAAAACAGGAGATCGCGAAGTGGTTGAATGGTGGTGAAGATGGGGCTATTATTTCAAGCGCATTGTGGCGCATCAACCAGATTTACTACGATCTGAAATCTACTATCTCAACAGAATCCATTGGAGGACTTACAGGCGCTGAAAGTCGCAGAGGACGCGAAGATGCGAAGGCTAAACGCCTTATCCTGGCTACCCCAACTGTGGATATTGGCTATAACTTTGATAGACTCGGCAAAACACGCCAGAATATCGATTTTTTGCTGCTGGATGCACGCTCGGGCGACGAGTTTATCCAACGCTTAGGTCGTGCTGGTCGTGTACTGGGCAAGCAGCATCAGAATATCCAGAGCAGGGTACTGGCAGTTGTAGATGCTGCATTTTACAAAGCCCTACAAGCATTCGATGGACAGATAATGAACTGTTTGACCCTGCGCCAACTGGCTGAGGAGAACCTACCGGCGCGTAATTCGCTGTACTCCTACATCAAAACAGGAGCTATTGCTGAAGCGTTCCTGCCTATCTACCGATTGGAAGGTATGGCATCTACGACAGGTAAACCAGACATAGAGGTCTTATTCAACGAGGTTCAACAACTATTCGCGGCTGATGCTAAATTGACTTTCCAAAATTGAAGATCAGTACCAGATCTTATGTGCGACGCGTCCAGGATTACGGCAACCTGAAGGACATTCCTCCAGAAATGACCGATTGTTTGAGCAAATGCAAGCAGAGGCTGATGCATGAGCAAGACTATCGAAAAGCGCATGGAAAACTCTGGTCAAGCTCTCAGGATGCCTACAACTGGTTGCAAAAAGATTTGCGCAGCTATTTCGTTGAGAAAGCGCGTTTCAGTTTTCGCGAGGATTTCCAGCCGCCACTCGCCCTGGTCAGTGACTCAAATAGCCTGCTTTCAAGTGAGCCTGTGGTGTTGTTCGATGCCCTGCATATCGTGAAAAATTACCAGGTGAAGTATTTCGATTCGGCGAAAGAATGGCAGCAAATATTGTCTTTACCTCTGCCTGAAGATGCCAATGACGCACTCATCTACTGCGATCTCAAAGGATTGCGCGAACCAGAAGATCGATTACAAATAGGCTTGAAGCTAAGCGTAGGCGGCTCCAAACGAACTGTATGGGAGGAGGAGGAAGGATTTGCCTACAAACCTACTGCGCTGTATGGTCTGGAGGTGACGGTGCTCAATAACGATCATGGTTTGCCTACGAATGTACGGAGGATGTTTGCCCAAAGGTACATCCCGGCATTCGTGGTTGCCAAAGAAAGTCGCAGCGCCTCTACGATGTGGAGTTTAAAGAAGCAAGCACAGTTCATTCCATATGATTTGCAGGTGATATTCGGTGATGGCAAAACTCATGATTACTACGTCGTGTTGGGAACAATGGCGTTACAAGTTTGGAGCGAGATACCCTATAAAGACATAGTCAGAGATGTCCGTGATGTTCAAACTCTCGATGACGATCCGCTCATTTTTTAACAAAGGGAAAGGGCTTAGTTTATGCAGCATGCAACTCAGCTTCAATCCAGCTTCACCGATTACAGAGCCCGGTGAACTCTTCTCAATTCTACTGCGCCTGCATCCAGTCGAGGCGGGTCGGGTCTCGCCAAGTTCTGGGAGCCAGGCACACGCTGCCTTTCTGGATATCGTACACCAGAATGATCCTGTGTTGGCCGAACAATTGCGCCAGCCAAACAAGCGACGACCATTTACGGTTGGTCTTTTGCAAGGGTTCAACCACCTGCCTGCGGCGAAACTGGAGGAGGCTATAACAAAAAACCAGAAGGTACAGGTACTCCCAGGGCAGGTGTACTGGTTGCGTATCACTATGCTAGACTCAAAGATATTCGGCACGTTCATCCAGCATTTGATTACAAAGCCGGGCACTCTTTCCATTCGTCTGGGGGTTACTCAATTTGAAGTAAGCCGGCTCATCGGCTCGGCCGAAGAGGGGGAGTGCCGCAAATCCGTGGACTGCATACTCTTCTTTTGCTGAATTAAGTACATTTACGGAGGCACAGCGATGTTACGAGTTTGAATTTGCGACACCAACGGCCTTCAGTATGGGGCAGCAATTCGGGGAAGATTGGTGAAACTACTACCCGAACCTGCTTATGTGTTCGAAAGCCTGGCAAAGCAATGGGAAACATTCGCGCCCGAACACCTCCGTTTAGCAGCAAATGATTTGACTACACGACGTTTAGCTGCATGGTGCGAAGAGAGATTGATTGTTGTTCGTGTATGCGCTAGAGACGCGTTATCTCCCTTCGAGCAAATTTGCAGAAGGGTGGCTTTCAAGGCAAAATTATGTATGAAATGAAGGGTATGCAACAAAGTCCGGAAGCGGCATGGCTTACGCCATTAGCTCATTTCGCTTTGTTTAGCGGCGTTGGTTACAAGACTTCAATCGGTACCACCGGTGGGCAGGTGTATTTGTCTTCTGATTCCGGAGACAACTGGAAGCCCATCGTGCGCGACCTTCCGGCGGTGCTTTCGGTCGAGGTCCAGACGTTGCCATGATTCGGGTTGAGATTCCCGCACATCTGCGGACGCTGGCGCAGGTCAGCGGAGAGATAAAGCTCGAGGTCGAGGGCCCGGCGACGCTGCCGCGCGGTCCTCGACGCACTCGAGGCCCGCTATCCGATGCTACGAGGGACGATTCGCGACCACGTCAACCAGCAGCGTAGACCGTTCCTGCGCTTCTTCGCCTGCCAGGAGGATCTGTCGCACGAACCGCCGGACGCCGCACTGCCTGATGCAGTCGTGTCGGGAGCCGAACCCTTGATAATTCTGGGGGCCATCGCCGGCGGTTAGCGTGGCGGCGTTGTGCCCGCCAAGCTCGGGTAGAGCGCGCTTCAGCGCCGCGTCAACGCCCGCCGTTCTTGAGGGCGGCCTGGACGCGGACCTGAGGGGCCGCTCTACCGTGATGCACCTACAATAACTTTCTGAATTCGCTCTACGCTCCCCGCCGCCGAGGAGGTGCAGCTAATCAAGACCGCCACCTGTCATAATCCCACTGTGCGCATCCTCATCTCCGCAGGAGAAGCTTCCGGCGAATTCTACGGCGCAGAGCTCATCAAGGCGTTGCGCCAAGAGCTCTCCGAACGCGGGTCTGCGCCGGACATCGAGTTCTTCGGCGTCGGTGGAGAGCAGATGCGTGCAGCCGGTTGCGAGTTGCTGGTAGAGGCGAGCGAGATCGCCGAAGTCGGTATCGTCGAAGTCGTCAAGCACATTCCCACCATCTACCGCCGCTTTCGCGAAGTGGTGTCCGAGGCCGAGCGGCGCAGGCCCGACGCCGCGGTGCTGATCGATTTTCCGGACTTCAACCTGCGGCTCGCCCGCGAAATGCACAAGCGTGGCGTCCCCGTCATCTACTACGTGAGCCCGCAGCTCTGGGCATGGAAGCAAGGGCGAATCGAACTCGTCCGGAAATACGTTCGCAAGATGCTGGTCATCTTCCCTTTCGAAGAAACCTTCTATCGCGAGCGCGGCATTGAGGCGCAGTTCGTCGGACATCCTCTGGCTGACTTGCCCGCGCCCACTATCAGCCGCGACCAATTTGCTGCGGAATACAAACTGGACGCGGACGCCAGTGGATCGCTCTGCTCCCTGGAAGCCGGCGAGCCGAGGTCTCACGTATTTTTCCAACTCTTTTAGAAGCGGCGCAACTTCTCGGTCCGGATTACGTTTACATAGTTCCTGTAGCTTCCACTCTCGATGCGCATCTGGATGTCTTCGTTCCTGCGCGACGGTACGGGTCCGCCGATTACGTTCACCAAGGATGCGCGTGCCACGCTGCTGCACTCCCGGGCTGCAGCCGTCGCCAGCGGCACCTCGACGTTAGAGGCGGCCCTGATCGGGACCCCGTTCACGATGGTTTACCGGGTTGCGCCGCTCACCTGGGCGCTTGGCCGGCGTCTAGTTAAGGTAGACCGCTTCGCTATGGTCAATTTGATCGCCGAACGCGACGTTGTGCCGGAGTTGGTGCAAAGCAATTTCACCGCACAGAAAATCTGCGTTGAGCTGCGACGGATCGTTCCCGATGGCGAGGCGCGCGAGAAAATGCTGGCTGACTTTCGCGAGGTGCGGCAACGTCTGCAACCGGCCGAAGGTGGCGGCAATGCCAGCGAGCGGGCGGCAAAGGCCGTGCTCGCAATGTTGGAACAGAAGGCATGACGACCGCACCGCATCTTTCCATACGGTTTTTACATCATTTATAGTGGCTAACAGAGCAGGAGCTTCCTCCCTAATGCAAATTTCAGCGCGATCCCGTGGACGCGTTCTCCTGGTTTCGGTGTTGGCCCTGGTTTCGAGCTGCTTCGCGGCCGAGAAGCCGCGGATTCAGCTCAATGACGTCGCTGTCAACGCGGTGGTCCTCCCGCAGACGCACCAGATCAAGGCCCAGGCTCGGGTAAAGTTTACGGCGCTCGACGACATCACCATCGCCGTCTTTGAGCTGCATAACGGGCTGCGGCCCACACGCGTGCTCGACTCCTCGGGACAGGTGCTCTCGGCCGAGCGCGTAAGCCAGGATTCGACCGTTCGCGTGGCGCTCTCCAACGGCATGAGCAAGGGCGCGAGCGACACCCTCATCTTTGAGTATGAGGGAGTGCTTCAGTCTTCGGATGACAGTCCGGTGCAAGGATTGAAGCTCGCCTACATTGGCGATCCCATTACCTATCTGCTCTATGCCGGACGCTGGTTTCCCATGGTCGGTTACGGCATCAATCGATTTACCTCGACCATCAGCGTCAGCGTTCCGGCAGGCTATACCGTTATTGGCAGCGGCAAACAGACCACGGGCGCTCCTCCCGATCTCAGCGTTGACTCGGGCGCTGGCCGCAAGCCTGCCGCCAGCCGTTCCTCGGTCGCGAAGTTGGCGGTCCCCGCGGGAAACAAAAGCTATACCTTCAGCTATGAGGAGCGGCCGAGCTTTCCGGGTACCATTCTGATCGGTAAATACGAGGCCACCAAGAGCACCGAAGGCGGCCTGAACATCACCGTCTATACGACTCCGGAAAAGAAGCCCTTCGCCCAGCAGTATGCAGACACCGCGGTCAAAGAGTTTTTCTTCGACACCAGCACGTTTGGACCTCCCTATAGCAGCACCCTGAGTGTTGTGGAGTTGCCGAACGACACAGTTCCGTCGGCCTGGGCGCCAGAGATTGCCGCGCTCGCTTCCCACTCCATTACCGAGAAGGTGAACTATCGGCTGCTGGCAAATACCATCTCGCATCAGTGGTGGGGCACCATGGTGAGTCCGGCGTCGAGGAACGACTGGTGGCTCAACGACGGCTTCGCGCGATACTCCGAAGCCTTGTACGTTGAACACGTCGCCGGCCAGGCCGGCTTCGAAGAGGTCACCAAGGACATGTCGGTTGGGGCCCTCGCCTACGTATCGGTGCCGCTCGCCGACGTCGGCAAACTGGATGTGTTCTCACCTGAGTTCCAGTCGCTGGTGACCGACAAAGGCGGCATCATCCTGAACATGTTGCGTTGGGTCATCGGCGACGAGGCCTTCGATAAGACCACGCGCGCGTTCGTCTCGGAGTACGCCGGCAAGTCGGCGTCGGTTGACGATCTTCGCAAGGTTGCCGAGAAGGCCTCTGGGCAACAGCTCTCCTGGTTCTTCGCCCAGTGGCTGAACTCCACGGGCGCGCCTGAATTCAAGAACAAGTACACGGTTTACCGCACCCAGAAAGGCTTTCGCGTCGTCGGCGAGATCCAGCAGGACATGGACCTGTTTCGCATGCCGGTGGACCTGCGGATCGATACCGACGGCAAGACCGAAACCAAGCGCATCGAGGTGGAAGGCACGAACTCCGCTTATGCGGTCGAGACCTTCGGCAGGCCGCGCAAAATCAGCATCGATCCCGGCAACATGGTGCTGCAGAATTCGAAGGAGTTGCAGGTGCGCACTTCGATCATGCGCGGGCAGCAGGATGTTGAGCAGGGCGATTTGACCGAAGCACTGAAAGAGTTTCAGAAGTCGCTCGACATCAACAAGAACAGCTCGCTGGCACATTACCGCATCGCCGAAGTGTTTTTCCTTCAACACAACTACCAGTCGGCCGCTAACGCCTATCGCGAGTCGCTCAACGGCGATGGCGTTCCGCGCTGGACCGAAGTCTGGAGCCACATTCAGCTCGGCAAGATCTTCGACCTCACCGGCCAGCGCGAGCGCGCCACCAACGAATATCGGCAGGCCTTGCAGACCAACGACAACACTCAGAACGCGCTCGATGAAGCGCGCAAATATTTGCAGAGCCCGTTCCAACCCCAAGCGGGAAGCAACGGCATCCAGTAGTCGCCATCAGCGAGCAAGTTTCAGGCCGCTCAACTGCGCGGCCTTTTCCTTTTCCACGCCGTGCGACATCAGTAGCACCTGAAACGTCTCGCCCATCCCGCTTGGTGAAATCAGGTGCTTGAGCTGCAAGGCAACCTTGGCGCGCTCCTGGGGCAGCACGCAATCCTGAAAGGCATCGGCAAATTGCGTCTCTTCCCCGATCCCGAGGAGGAACTGCGATTGCGTCAGCAACGCAAGCGCGTCCAGTCCGCGCTCGACGCCCCGGGCCTGCAGCGCCGTGAAGTTGACGTGGGCCGTGATGTCCTGCTCGCCCGGAGCTTCGTACGGCGATGCCGTCGCCGTGTGTTGCCGATACGTCATGACCGTGTCGCGATGCCGCCCGGCGAGTTGCTCTTCGCGCGTGTAGCCGTAGTCAATCAGGACGACGAACCCTCGTCGGCCTCGAAGCACTTCCCCCATGCGGTCCATCCAGATGAGTGACTCAAGCGGCACTTCAACCCTCTCCCCCTCTTCGGGGCGAACACCATAGCGGTCGAGAAACTCATGCTCTGCGGCTGCGACGGCTGCAAAGCTCTCTACCAATCGTCCATTCTCGAATCCGACCCGCAACGCCCCGCGATGGTCCACGATCTCCACCGGCAACGCGTCGAAGAACTCGTTGGCAAACACGATGGCGTGCTCGCCTGCGATCGACGCGGCCACGTCGATCGAGTCGAACACCGTCGCCCGGCCAGCCGCAATGTGCTCCGACAATCGCTCGCGCAGACGCTCACGCAGATGGGCCGACTGCTCCACCAGCGCGTAACGCAGCGCGCGCGCGAACGATGGAAAGTGTTTCGCCGACCAGTCCAGCACGTCGCCCGCAAACAGTCCGCGGCCGGGACCGAGTTCGATCAGATCAATCCGCTCCGGCGAATCCAGCGCGCGCCACATCTCTTCGAACTGGCGCGCCAGCAGCCGCCCAAACACGGCATGAACATCGCTGGAAGTGTAGAAGTCGCCAGCCTTGCCGAAGTGTTCGCGGGCGCGCGAGTAGTAGCCCAGCTCCGGTTCGTACAAGCAAAGTTCCATGTAGCGCGAGAACGGAATTGGCCCGTCGCGTCGAATCTCGTCCGCGATACGTTCGCGCAACCGGGAGTCACGACCCGCTTCTGTCTTGCCTTTCGAGGAACTCGCGATCACAGCTTGCCCTCGCGCTCCATCTGCTGATGCTCTTTGCGGTGCTGCGGAGTGCGGATGAACATCTCCACCAGGTAATCGTGCAGGCAGTCGAAGATCTGGCGCTGGAAGGCCCACTCGAATTGCGGGTCGTCGAGATCGCGAGGATGCAGCTCGAAGTAATAGGTGTGGACGCGGGCTCGGTAAATCGCGGCCGCATGATGAGCTCGACCGCTTCGCCTTTGGCGCGGGCCTCAAACTCAACCAGCGGATGTTCGTAGAGCCGCAACTGCTGCTGCACCAGGGCCAGGCGACTGGAAGTCATGCTCCGATTGTAGCCGCCGCGAGCCGTTGTCAGTTCCCTGCCATCACCGGCCCATCGCGCAGGTTGAATGCTGGCTGCTGACAAAGCGCGAAGGCGAAAAGCGTTCCCACTTGTGCCTGCGATAGAATCTGCCTTGGCCCCGATGCATCTGCAAACCCAGCCGGCGCATGCCGCGCCGAATCCAGGTCCCACAAATACTGCGCCGCAGTCCCGCTGGCGGGTCTTTGTGCGCTCACCCGCCAATATGGTGCTGGTCGCCTTCGCGGTGCGCGTGCTCTGGATCGCCTTGGCGCACACCTACCGCTTTCGCACCAACGAAGCTAACTTCGGTTTCGGCTGGGAGATCGGCCGCCTGGCCTACTCGCTCGCCAACGGCCACGGCTTCAGTTCTCCGTTCGGCGGCGACACTGGGCCTTCGGCCTGGAACCCTCCGCTCTATCCCTGGATACTGTCGCTGGCATTTCGCATTTTCGGCAGCTACACGCCCGCGGCAGCCTTTGCGACGCTGACGTTCAACAGCTTCTTCGCCGCGCTCACCAGTTGGACCGTGTATCGCATCGCGCGGCGCGTCTTCGGCGAGACGGTTGCGATCTGGTCGGGCTGGGTCTGGGCGCTCTATCCCGACACAATTTTCTGGTCGGTGAAGTGGATCTGGGAGACCAGCCTGTCGGCGTTCCTGCTGAGCTTGCTGTTCATGCTCACACTCGAGATGGAAGGTGATGAGCGGACTTCTTCGTGGCTCGGCTACGGCCTGCTGTGGGGTATCGCAGCACTGACGAATCCCGCCGCCCTGTCGTTCCTGCCCTTCGCCGGTTGCTGGCTGGTCTACCAGTTGCACCGTCGGGGAAAGCGATTTCTCGTGCCGGCCGTCTTGAGCGCGGTGGTGTTCTGGATGACGCTCATGCCGTGGCTGGTGCGCAATTACACTGTGTTTGGCAAGCCCGTTTTCCTGCGCGACAACTTCGGCAACGAATTGCGCGTCGGCAACAACCCTCTGGCTGAGGGCATGTACGTTCTCGCCTACCACCCCAGCCACAACATCTTCCTCTATGACAAATACAAGCAGATGGGCGAGCCGGCGTTTTGCGCCGAACAAGGACGCCTAGCCAAAGAGTGGATCGCGCAGCACCCTGGTAAGTTCGTAGAGATCAGCTTGCGGCGCGTCATCTATTTCTGGAACGGCATTCCGCGGCAGTCCAAGGTTCAATGGCTGGCGGAAACCAAGAACACGCACTTGCTGCTGGTGTCGGTGGTGGGCATCTGGGGATTGCTGCTGGCGATGAAGCGGCGCGTCCACGGCGTCTTTCTCTTTGCCAGCCTGCTGGCGTTCTATCCGCTGGTCTACTATATTTGCTTTCCGGAGCCGCGTTACCGGCATCC
Organism: uncultured Acidobacteriaceae bacterium; assembly: GCA_963798005.1. Taxonomy (GTDB): domain Bacteria; phylum Acidobacteriota; class Terriglobia; order Terriglobales; family Acidobacteriaceae; genus Bog-257. The sequence continues at coordinate 22,481 of CAWCRZ010000017.1, forward strand.
CATCGATCCCGAACTGTTGATCCTCGGAGTCTATCTGGTTTCCCAGGCCCAAACCCGCCCGCAGACGCGCGACCGCAGCGAAGAACTGCCCAGCCCGTCCGCAGACGATGTCCTTCCGCAATTCCACACGCTCTCCGTCATCATCCCCGTGTACAACGAGCGCAATACCGTGATGAAGCTGTTGCAGCAGGTGGCGCGGCAACCGCTTAGCCTGCACAAAGAGCTCATCATCGTGGATGACTGCTCGACCGACGGCACCCGCGAGCTCTTGCAGGCCGCCGACTTGCCCAAACTGCTAGGGTGCGATGGCGCCAACAGCGTCAAGCTGGTGCTGCACCAGAAGAACCAGGGCAAGGGCGCGGGCGTTCGCAGTGGCTTGGAGCACGTCACCGGCGAGATGGTGCTCATTCAGGATGCCGACCTGGAATACGATCCCCGCGACTATCCCGCGCTGATCACGCCTATTCTCGAAGGTCATGCCGACGCCGTCTTCGGAAATCGCTTTCACGATGGGCCGCACCGCGTGCCGCGCTACTGGCGATACGTGCTGAATCGCTGTTTCTCGCTGCTGTGTAATATGCTCACCGGCCTGAGCATTCACGACGTGACCGCCTGCTACAAGGTCTTCCGCAGCGAGATTTTCTCAAAGATTCACATCCGCTCCGACCGTTTCAGCATAGAAACCGAGATCACGGTCAAGATGGCCAAGATTGGTGCTCGCATTTACGAAGTGCCCATCATCTACCACGGGCGCACCTACGCGGAAGGCAAAAAGATCAGTTGGACCGACGGCGTTGCGGCGGTGTACCACCTGCTGGTTTATCACTTCAAGGATTAGCCGTCTCACAAATCGTATGACGTCTTGCTTTGTGTCAGGGCACGGCTTCAGCCGTGCCGAGGAGCCCGCTCCTCCGCCGGGCTTTAGCCCCGGTTCTCAGCGGCCTAAAGCCGTGCCCATTGAGCCGCCGACTACGTCACATTCTGCCGATTTACTTGTTGTCGTTTAGTGATCATGCCCGCGAGATGGTTCCAGGTAACCACCCATGGGACCATCAGCGAAAACAGCAGCCTTGCTCCCAGCAGGCGAACGGAAGACTTGCCGGGAAAACTTTGCCAGTCAAGCCGGAAGGCAAAATACATCTCCAGCGCCAGAATGCACAGTAGCGGAATGAACGTCCATGGAAGCAGGGCGAGCGCAATCACTTCAGCGACGCAGCGCGCCAGATTGCGGAAGAGGCGGGCTGGCCGAACGCCGGCAGCCCCGTCGGCGACGGAGTAACGCACTAATTGGTTGATTGCCGTTTTTAAGGTCAGGGCCGGCCGATAGACGGCCTTGGCGCGCTCAGCGAAGGCCGGCGCTGCAATCTGGCGGGCTCGTATATCGAACAATGTGTCGTCGATCAGAAAAACCGTTTCCGGGAATCCTCCGGCACGCTTCCAAACGTCTTTCCGAAAGGCCATGGAACGGGCCGTACACGATTTGGTTTTCTCGTCGGCTCGTAGCTTTATTCCGAGGAATGGCGCCGAGGCTACGTCCCAGATGGTCCGGCCTTCCGCGTCGATGACAGAGCCTCCCAGCGAGTATTCGGCCTGCCCGCTCACAATGGGTGCTGTGAGCCGTTCCAGCCATTCGGAACCGTAAATGCAACCGGCATCGGCGCAGGCAATAATGTCCGATGACGCCCGGGTGATGGCGACATTCCGTCCGCGCGCTATCGGTCCGGAAGATCCCTTCAGACTGCAACTCTCGTCGCGAATTGCGACCAGGCCCGAGTAGCGTCCGCTGGCAGCTTGTAGCCGCTCCCAGGTGCCGTCGGTGGAACCGCCGTCCACGATGACGACCTCCGCCGGCCGAAGAGACTGCTCCATCAGGCTCGACACAAGTCCGTCAATATCGTCCACCTCATTGAGGACGGTTGAGATCACGCTGATGGAGGTTTGGGCTGGCCGACGAACCGCAAAGTCGCTGGGCTTGCGCGACCACATACCGTTGATGGGTGGTGCTGAGTTCTGGACCACGGTGGAGAGAGCCGTTTCGCAGACGATGATCTCTGATTATAACTGTCCCAATTGCTCTGGGTTTCCTCAGCTTTTCGGTCCGGGGGCGGCTCGTTTCGACAAACGCTTCTTCGCTGCCAGCTCCGTTTGCTTCTTCTTTCTCGCGTCGGCGCGCCGCTTCTTCTTTAACTCGTCGGGGGAATACATGCTGCCCCGGCAATCCTTGCTGCCGCAGTGGCAGGGCGCGTCGTCCTCGCCGTCGTAGAGCCAATAATCATAAGTGAGTTCTTCCCCAGCGACCAAGTCGCGCAACGTGCTGATGTATACCCGGCCGTCTTCCTCATCGGTCTCGCAGTTGGGGTCGCAGGAGTGGTTTACGAACATGGCCATTCCGTGGCCGTCGATCACCACCTCGCCATCCCCAACTCCAAACAGATACGTGAACGGGCGACCGTCGTAGCGGTTATCGCCCTCCTCTTTCGTAATGCGCTCGCCCGTGTATTCCAGTACGCGCGTGCCCTTGGGAATGCTTTCCAGCGTGAAACAACCGGCAGCATGAATGTCAGAGGACCGAATGATGAGACGCAGCAAGCAGGCAGGCTCCCGGAGAATGTCTTGGCAGTATAGCGTATTTTATCGCAACCGCTTCCGTGTTGGCGGGCAGCACCTCCCCTGCTGCGTTGTCAACGGCGCACGTCACCCATCCGCTCAGCATTTCCCAGTTCACATTCTCCCCAGGATTTCGTATCTTGGAAGAGACGAAAATAGATTTGGGAGGCCTTTTAATGGTTCATGTCCTGGTGCACCACAAAGTGGCAGATTTCAACCGCTGGAAAGAATCCTTCGATTCCCACCTCAATACTCGCATGCACGCTGGAGAAACTGGTTTTCGCCTGTTTCAAAGCGTGGACGATCCACGTGACGTGACGCTGCTTCTCGATTGGGACAGCGTGGAGCACGCACGTAGCTTCCTCGCGTCGGACGAGCTTCGCACCCGAATGCAGCAGGCCGGGGTGGTGGGTACGCCTGACGTGCAGTTTATCGAGGACGTGCGAATTGTCCGCCGCTCTTCGGCCGACTAACACTTTGCCCGGAAAAGGACTGGAATTTTTTTGCCAGGCTCTTGACACAAGTGCAGAATTTGCGCTCCTAATCGCGCCGTCTGGATTCCGCAGGAATGCCGGTTTGCGGGACCGTGAAGTCTCCCCGCTATTCGCTCGAAAGCCCATAGCCACGAGCGTTTCGCGCGGTACGGCACTCTGTCAAGAAGTTTGCGCGAAAAATTTTGGCGGTCACTCAAAATTGATTTTCCGGTTCCGTTGACAAACTCGCCGGGGAATTTAGAATACCCGACGACTTCTCCAAATCGATTTGCAATGACCGTGAAAAACTTGGCACCCATTTCCGACGTTCTCCTGCACACCGATTTTCCCGATCTCAAGCTCTTTGCCAGCGGCAAGGTGCGCGATCTGTACCAGGTTGGCGACGATCACCTGCTGTTCGTGGCCACGGACCGGATCTCGGCGTTCGACTATGTGCTCGCGACCGGCATCCCGCAAAAGGGCCGTGTCCTCACCCAGCTCTCTCTGTTCTGGTTCGATTTCCTGAAGGGGATCGTACCCAACCATCTGACGACTGCCGACGTGCACCAATATCCGCGGGAGTTGCAGAAGTACTCCGCCCAGTTGCGTGGCCGTTCCATGCTGGTGATCCGCGCCGACATGATCGCCATCGAATGCGTGGTGCGAGGCTATCTTTCGGGATCGGGCTGGAAGGAATATAAGGCCAGTGGCGAAGTGTGCGGCATTAAGTTGCCGGCGGGGCTGCGCGAGTCCGACAAATTGCCGGAGCCGATTTTCACTCCCGCCATCAAGGCCACCAGCGGCCACGACGAGAACATTTCTTTCGAGCACATGGTGACGATCGCCGGCCGCGAGCTGAGCGAAAAGCTTCGCGATTTGAGCATCCAGGTTTACCAAACCGCGGCGGACTATGCGGAGAAGCGCGGCATCATCATTGCCGACACCAAGTTCGAGTTTGGACAAACGCCGGCAGGCTTGGTGCTTGCCGATGAGGTGCTCACGCCCGATTCGTCGCGTTTCTGGCCAAAAGACAAGTACCAACCGGGCGTTCCGCAGGACTCGTTCGATAAGCAATACGTGCGCGATTATCTGGAAGCTATCAAGTGGAATAAACAGCCGCCGGCTCCGGCATTACCGCCGGAAGTGGCGGCCCGAACCAGTGAAAAATACGTCGAGGCTTATACCCAAATAACCGGGCATCCGTTGCCGGCGTAGGGAAAGCCAATGCTGGGCCTGTCCATTTTCGACTGGGCGCTTGTGCTCATTGTTCTGTTGTCGGTTCTACAGGCGATCGCACAAGGGTTCTTTTACGAGTTTTTTTCGTTGGCGGGCGTGATCGTCGGATATCTGCTGGCTGCGTGGGAGTATCCCCGGGTTGCCGCGTGGTATGCGCACCATGTGAACTCGCAGTGGGCGGCGGATATCGCCGGGTTCTTTACCATATTTCTGGGTGTCGTCTTGCTGGCGGGAGTAGTCGGGCGGATTGCGCGCTGGGCGGTTCACGGCGTGGGACTTCGCTGGTTCGACCGGCTTCTCGGTGCGGTGTTCGGGTTCGTGCGAGGAGCGATCATCTGTACGGTGATTGTGCTCGCGCTGGCGGCTTTCGCTCCGCAATGGGGATGGCTGCAACAATCGCGAGTCGCGCCGTTCCTGCTGGTCTCTGGCCGGGCCTTGATCTGGGCCGCGCCGTCTGACTTGCGGCAGCGGTTTCGCGATGGCTGGGACTTGCTGCGCACCGTACCGGAGCATGTCTCGCAACACGGCGACGGCAGCGGAAAACCTTAAGCACTTTACTTCGATTGGGCGTTGAACAAGGCGGAAAGCAAAAGAGAGGCGCTGTGAAAGACCAACTGGAAGCTCTCATTATGCAGATGTACAAAAGCGGCATTACTTACTCGGAAGCCGTTTGCGAGTTCAAGAAGAAATTCATTCTCACCGTGCTGCAAGACTGCAAGGGGAACCAATGCAAGGCTGCCCGCCAGTTGGGCATGCACCGCAACACTCTCAGCCGCACCATCGCCGAGCTCGGGCTCAACGTCAAGGAGTTGCGCCGCGGCACGCGCCGTCCGCCGCGCAGCGCTCACACCGTCACGCTGGAGAAGAAAGCCGCGCGCTAGCGGAATTCCGCTGTCCCTTCGTAGTCCCGTCCACTCCAGACAGAAAAAGGAGCAGCTTCGGCTGCTCCCTCTCTGCTCTACGTTGGTTACCTAAATCACTGTGCCGGCTTCTTGTGCGCGGGCGCGGTGGTGCACCGGCGCAGCGGTCGAAATCGGGTTGCCGTTCTTGTCGAGCAGGATACCCTCTGTCATCGTCATCATGAACGGGTTGGGGGTGTAGCTCGCCACCGTACCCTGAAACGTCATCAGCGTGCCGGGCTGAGGCACCAGCTTCGCTGGCAAAGGCTTCGCCATGGTCAGATCGATGTCCGCCTTCTTGGCTTCTATGTCATCGTCGCTGCCCGCCAGCGTGACCTTTGATGCCGTAGCGCTGATGACATTGGCGCCCAGCTTCACGGCCTTGTTCTTTGATGGCGTTCCACACCGTGTCAGCCGCCTGCTGATTGCCCGAAGACAGCACCAGTTCCCACTCCGCAAAGCTCATCTGCTTTGGATCTTTGCTCTTCACCAGGTCGGCAGCCTGCTCGGCCGGAGACGGCGGCGGCGGAGCCGCAGCCACCGTAAAGCCCGCGGGAGGCATTATGCTCTGCGACGCTTTGGCCTGGTTGACGACGTCGGTCCAGCCATCTTCCTTGCCGTGATAGCGAATGTACTTCTTGCGCCCATAGTCCAGGATCTGCTGCTGCCCCGCGCCCTGCGCCATCTGCGAGGCCTTCACGATGAACCAGAAGCCTTCCGGGTTCATCGGCTTGGCCTCGAGGTCGGCGGTGGCCAGCGGATAAACGTCAGCGATACTTGGTTGCGACTCCTCCGACACGGCTTCCCGCAGGTCCTTCTGCGCGGTGGCGAAATCCTTCGCCTGCAGCGCGGCAAACCCCACCGCGCCATCGAAGATGGCACTGGTCTCATTGTGGAACTTGGTGAAGTCGGCATCGCTCATGCCGTCCGGCTTCGTCATGTTCTGCAGCGCGGCCAGGCCCTTCTGGCCGTACTCCTTCGCTTTGTCCAGGTTCTGCTGCATCTGCGGACCGCCCTGCGAAGCCGCCGCGCGGAGCTGTACGCCAGCAAGACCAGCGCGCGAACGTTATTGGGGTCTACCTGCAAGATGCGATTCGCTGTGTCAATCGTCTTCTGCGCGTCGCCCGCCTGCTGGTACGCCGCCATCAACTGCTCCATCGCATCTTCCTTCATCACGCTATTGGGATAGGTCTGCAGGAAGGCTTCGATGCGCCGACGCTTTCTGCGCCGGATTGCTCTGCTGGATGGCATTGACGTACGCGTTGTACTCGGCGGGATCCTTGATTTGCTTTTGCGACGACGGCGCGGTTTGTGCGGCCCCCTGAGCGGCCGACTGCTGGACCAGCGCCGCGGTGGCGAACACCAGCAACATGATGACTAGCGACTTCTTCATTCGTTTGGCTCCTTGGTTCTCAGGACCTGGTGACAACTTCCGCCCACACACATCTCCCGCATGCGCTGGAGCTCCGCCCAAACGCCGGGTCTGCATGATAACTGCGCCAACCTGCTGCATTCCCGGCGCTGAACGCTCGCCTGGAAATGCAAAAACAGTAGAGACGGGATTATAAGTATCCACCTCAGTGAAAGGCAAGCTCTTATTACTTTACACAATTCCCCGTATCCAGGAGAATGCCCCTCATGAAATCCGGAAACGGTCTCTCTTTCCGGGAGCCGTCACGGTTGTCACCGGAGGCGGACGCGGCATCGGCCACGCCATCGCCACCAGACTGGCCGGGATGGACGCCAACGTCATCATCACCGGCCGCGATGAGGCCCACGCGCAGCAGGTCGCTCGCGATCTGACGGCGCAGGGGCAGCGCTGCGACGGCTTCGGATGCGACGTCACCGATCTCGCCAGCGTGGATGCGCTGGGCGAACGTCTGCGCCGCGATTACGGCCAGCGTGGACATCCTGGTAAACAACGCCGGAATCGGCGGTCCTTCCGGGCCTGCTGCACGAGCTCGCCGCCCGCCGATTGGGACGCCATCCTCAACACCAACCTGCGCGGCGTGTTCTACATGCTGCGCGCCATCGTGCCCCTGATGATCGCCAACCGCGGCGGGCACATCATCAACATCTCGTCGCTTGCCGGCAAGAACCCGCTGCCGCGCGGCGCAGCTTACTCCGCATCGAAGTGGGGCCTCAACGGGATGACCTACGGAGTCGCGGAAGAGCTTCGCTGGCGAGAACATCCGCGTCAGCGTCATCTGTCCCGGCTCGGTCAACACCGACTTCAGTCCGCGACGCCAGGGCAAGGAGACCGGCAAGATGCTCCAGCCCGGACGACGTGGCCCACGCCGTCGCCATGCTGGTGACCCAGGAGCCGCAGTCGTTCATCAGCGAAGTCCTGATTCGCCCAACCCAGAAGCCGTGAGGCAGAAGATAAGGTCTCGGAGTTAGGGGTTAGAAAAAGCAGTTTCAACCCTCAGTCCCCAAATCCTGATCCGCGTGTTTCGCTGCACCAGTCCCGCCTCGCGGGACGAGATAAGAAAGCCCACCGCTTCAGCGGTGGGAAAGCATGTTTAACGAACCGAGTGCCCCGGGCACGGCACAACAGGGGCGCCAAGAGAGAATCCTGGGTCGTCCCCGACGGGACTCCCACGCCCTTTTCACCTTTCCCACCGTTGAAACGGTAGGCTATCTTATTTCGCGCCCGAGGCGATTGCGTTGCGCCATGTAGCGACGTTAGGCCTGATTCCGCAGCGTGGCAGAACAGTTAGACCGCCCAGGGCAATTCGTCCCGCGACAATTACTTTTCGGCTCGTCCTTTTGATTTCGAGAATTCGGGTGGAGCACGCCTTCAGGCGTGCATTCATCGCGCTGGTAATTGGAGAGGGCTTTAGCCCCTGGTAATTCCCTGACGCTGCTTTACCTCAGCAGCTAAGGCCGGATTCTCGAGTTGGCAGATTTCATGCACCGCTGAAGCGGTGCTCCACCCCCGCCGCTTTCCCGTAGACTCGTCAATACTTCAAGTCGTCGTGTTACTCTGTCGTGGCTTTACCGATCCCGAATCTCAGGAGAACCCACGACATGGCAGATGACGACGAGAGCACAGCCGAATCGCAGGACGCAACCTCCAGCAGCGGAGACGAAAACGAACCGGCTCCGGAGGGCGAAACCGGACCCGAATCCAGCAGCGAGAGCTCATCCGACGATGAGAACAAGCCGCTCGAGGATAACGAAGGTCACAGCGACAGCTCGGCGGAAACCGACGGCAGCGACTCCTCCAGTTCGAGCAGCGACAGCTCGGATTCGTCCTCGGACAAGAGTAGTTCCAGCAGTGACAGCTCGGACTCCAGCAGCTCTTCCAGTGATAGCTCGGAGCCGAACCAGAGCATGCAGCCGCCCAGCGAGAGTGACGTGGCCGACGCCCTGACGAGAGCGTTCCGGGCGAGAGACGTACCGATGTGGGATGACGTCGTAAGCGTGACGCTGTCGTCAGGCATGTACCGCATAAGCGCGCGGCTCAGTGCCAGCTACCAGCCGCTGTCACAGGTGCCCGAGGACGCGAGCAAGTCGCCGGGCAGCATCACCGGAGCGATGTATATGATCAACGGCGCTGTCCAGCTCATCGACAACGCAACCAAGGTGACTATGCGGATCGTGTCGGTAGAAACCAGCGAGATCCTCGAATCCGGAGAGGGCAACGCCTCGGGTGGAGCCGCGCTGGACATCATCGAGGCCGCCGCAGAAGACGCCCTCGCCGGTCTGCCGAGCCTGGGCGCTCGCTGAGGTAGAAGGAGTTGAGGATGCGAACGAGGCTACTGGAAGGACTTTATCGCAGTAGCTTCGTCGTCCTCGACTTCGAAGATGGTGTAGAGCTTGGTGATTTGCAGAAGGTTGTGGACGTTCTTGTTGAGGTTCATCAGCTTGAGGTGCCCGCCCTGGTTGCGGATCGAGGTGTAACAACTCATCAGCTCACCGACACCGGCGCTGTCTATATGACGAACGGAGGCGAGATTCAGGAGGATTTGGAGGTAGTTCTTGCTGGCTAGCTCGCGAACGACGTCACGCAGTATGCCTGTGCTGTCGCCGAGCCTGAGTTCGCCAACGATGTCCACGATGATGACGCCATCTACCAAGCGAGTGCTGGTCTTCAGATTCACGGGAGGTTCCTCGTTTATTGAAACTTGAATAGCGCTATGAGAAGAAACACCACTTCGGCCGCTGCGAGTCCAATCCAAATCTTGCTGCGGAAGCGGGTGCGGACCAGGTCACGCATCAATTGCACTCGTGCCGCGAGAAGCTCCGGAGGCGTGGGCGCAGCGACACGTGCGGATGGCGCAGATGGTTCGAAGCTTGCCAGTTGTTGCGTTGCTTTGGGCGCGTCCGGCAAGAAGACCTTGGGAGTGCTGATCAGCGTGGACCAGTCGAGAATTTGCAGGCTGGCATCGGCGCCGAACGCCGCGACCGGACGCGACGTCAGATGGAGCGGAGGAAGCTTCTCCGGCGCGATGCGATCGCGGATGTTGCCCAGAAGTGAGTTCCACCAGCCGTGGCCCAACTCATCGCCGACGAGTTCGCCCACGTCGACCGGCCTCGATTCCAGTTGCAGCGGCGGCAAAATGTCGGGAGAAATCACGTCAGCCAGATTGCTGAAAACGGTGCGATACCACGGCAGTTCGAGCAACTCGCCCGTCAGGATGCCAACATCCACAGGTTTGGAGGTAAGTTCAAGGGGCGGCAAACGCTCGGGCGCAACCCGATCGATAAAGTTGAGCAGCAAAGATCGCCACAAAGAAACGGTCAGCCCTTCGGGCGGTGAGAGATCGAGGTCAACCATTCAGTTTATCGTCCGCTCCTTACGGTCTTGGGCTTGCCACTGCGGCGTTCTCTTTCACCGTGTAGTCCGGCGGGATTTGAAACAGCGCCGGGTTCGGTTCGCTGCGAACAATGTGTGCCAGTTTCATTGTACTGCCACAGCCTGGCAGGAAAGGAGCGGCACCTGCCGCTCCTCTCTGTTAAAAGGAAGCCGTTACGCCGAGTGAGCGGCGCCAGCAGCAGCGGTCCGCACCATGTAGTGCTGCTCGGGCACTTCAAAGCCAGCGGTCGTGAAGGTCTCTTTAATCAGCCGGTTGGTATCGAAGTAGACCTGCCAGTAGTCCTTGTTGTTGCAATAAGGACGGACGGCAAGCACCGGTCCTGCGAGATTGAACGTCAGGATCTCGACCACAGGAGCAGGGTCGGTCATAACATTGGGAATACCAGCCAGAGCTTTCTTGAGCAGCGGCATTGCGGCGTGTATATCGACCCCATGCGCCAATTGCGCCGTCAGTTCCACCCTGCGATAAGCATTGGTGGAGTAGTTCTGAATGACGTCTCCAAAGATCTTGCCGTTTCCTACAATATGTCTTACGTTGTCCAGAGCGTCGATGTAGGTCACGAACAGCCCGATCTCATGCACCGTGCCCATGATTCCGCCCGCGGTTACGAAGTCTCCCACTTTAAACGGCTGCAGGATGATCAGAAATACTCCGGCGGCAAAATTGGCCAGCAATCCGCTCCATGCCAGACCAATGGCCACACCGCCCGCCGCGATAAGGGCTGCCAGGCTCGTTGTCTGGATTCCGAAGAAGCCGAGAATGGCGATGACCAGTACGATGTTGAGGATGGCGCCGATCGTATTCCGCATATAGCGGATCAGCGTGGGGTCGATTTTCTGACGGGTCATGCCGCGGCCGATGATGTTGAGTACTACACCGATCAGCCAGCGACCGACAATCCACAGCGCAAGGGCTTCCAGAACCGATATGCCAAGGGCGATCAGCCCGTTCCAACCCGCCGTCAACAATGCATCCATCTTCGTTTGCATGGCAATCTTCCCCCAGGAATAGATAATTGCTCGCAGGCGGAAACAATACCTGAGAGATCGTGAGGATGTTAGCACATCGTTGGAGATGCTGGCGCGAACAGAGCTACCTGGATTTCATCCTAGAAGAGCTGTCTCCGGACGGGCAGAAACCAGCCCGGCAAGAAGGGCCGCGTGAGGATCCTGTGACATCTTGTTCACATTTCCCTGACAACTCACGGTACGGCGAATTGCTATATTTCGTGCGTGCACGGTGCTCAAGCCGCAAATCAGAAGGAGAAAAATCATGCGGCATCACAACCACCGCCGGGGAGTAGATGCTTCTCTGTTCTGATATTTCGCCAACGAGGACGCGTCAAAAAACTGATGCGGACTTAATACTCGCCGTCGTCCAGCGCGGGGGGTTGGCCTTGATCGGGCTCAATGGGAAGCTCCTGCCGCGGCTCCTCTGCTGGCTCGGCTCCGTCCTCCTTCTTCTTCAGCCGCACAACGGTGATCTTCGCGAAACCTTCTTCGAATTTCGGCGGACGCAGCTTGGCTGCCATGCGCTGCATGACATCCTCAGGAACATTGCGCTCACGCCGACGATTTCGCTCGATACACACTTCAGGCGGTACATCGAAAAATACTGCGTGGCACTCGTAGCCGAAGTCGCGGGCCAATTTGATCCAACTGCGACGTTCGTGGGGTGAAAGGTTGGTCGCATCAACATAGTTCCACGGACGCTGCGCCAGCAACCGCCCCCGCAGCATAGATCTTAACGTGGAAAAAACCAAGTCCTGATAGCTCTGCTCGGTGACGTCGTCGAACAAGAGAATCCGCACCATATCGCTCGATAGCGGAAGAATATTGTGGCGCTTGAACCAGGTGCTCTTGCCGGAGCCGGGCAATCCGATGGAAAGCACCACAGCGCCTTTAGTCTTCTTGGATTGTTGAGCCGGGCGGGCGACACCTGCTTGTGGCTCAGCCGCTTCAATCGCTTCACCAGCCTCGGCAGCTTCGCCGGTGGGCCCCCCGGGCCGGGGTAATGCTGGCGCTTCTGCCGGAGGGTGCGGCCGGGTGCCGCGGCCACGGCGTCCGCGACGGCGGGAACGGTCCCGACGCAAAGGGAGCTGCCCGGTTTCCTCACCGCCACCCTCGTTCTGCTCGGTAGGCTGCGCTTCGTGCGGTTCGGGCTGCGATTCCGGCTCTTGCGGGCGAACCACAAAATCAGGCTGCTCGCTTTTCAATTCGTCGAGCGTGGGGTCGGGGAACTTCGGCTGCAAGGGAGCGGGGTTCTCCTGCCCTTGCTTATCTGCCGTTTGTTTGCGCCGCTTGCCGCGGTCGCGCATCCATCTGCGCATGTTGCACTTGTAACACGCCTGCCCAGTTCGGAGCAACGTGGCCTCCTTCCGGCACGTGCACAGAGGCAACTAGCCCAACTGACCCGATGGTGAAGAAACCGTCAGCCAATAATTTCTTTTGAATTGTGACGATCGTCATTTGCCTCGCCCTAGCGCGGGTGCTACGATTTTTTGTTTCACCGCTAAATCGTATTCCCAGTAGTACGGTGTAGCCCGAATTCATTGTGTCCAATTCAGTTTGTAACGAGGCAATTATGGCAATCAAAGTAGGTATCAACGGCTTTGGCCGCATCGGCCGCAACATTCTGCGCACCGCTCTAACCGACACCGGCCTCGATTTCGTGGCGGTCAATGACCTCACCAGTCCCAAAACCCTGGCCCATCTCCTTAAGTACGATTCCATCCTCGGCAACCTGCCCAACGAGATCTCCGCCACGGACGACTCCATCAGCGTGGATGGCAAGAAGATTCGCGTCTTCGCCGAGAAGGATCCCTCCAAGCTGGATTGGGAATCGGTGGGTGCGCAAGTGGTTATCGAGGCCACAGGTAAATTCACCAAAGGCGAGTTAGCGAAGCAGCATCAGCGCGGGCCAGTGAAGAAGGTCATCATCACCGCACCGGCTACGAACGAGGACATTACGATCGTGATGGGCGTCAATGATGACAAATACGACGCCGCGAAGCACCATGTCATTTCCAACGCGTCGTGCACGACAAATTGCCTGGCGCCAATCGCCAAGGTCATCAATGATAACTTCAAGATCGTTTGCGGCACCATGACCACCATCCACTCCTACACCAACGACCAGGTCATCCTCGACTTTCCGCACAAGGACCTGCGCCGTGCTCGCGCTGCCGCCCTGTCCATGATTCCCACCTCCACCGGAGCAGCCAAGGCGATTTACCTGGCGATCCCCGAGCTCAAAGGCAAGCTCGACGGCTTTGCTATGCGCGTGCCCACCCCGAACGTTTCGGTGGTGGACCTGGTCGTCTTCGTGGAGAAGAAAACCAGCGCCGAGGAAGTGAATGCCGCGCTGAAGGCGGCGTCGGAGGCGGGCCCGCTGAAGGGCTACCTCGGTTACACGACCGAGGAACTGGTGTCGAGCGACTTCAAGGGTGACCCGCGCTCCTCCATCGTCGATTCCCTTATGACTCGCGTCGTGGGCGGCAACTGCGTGAAGGTGATCTCGTGGTACGACAACGAGTGGGGATATTCTTGCCGCGTCCGCGACCTCATCCATTACATCGCCGCCAAGGGACTTTAAGTCTGGCGTGGACCTGGAGGGACACGGCTGACGCTGTGTCCTTCCGCCCCTGGAATTGATGTTCTGGCGAAATAGGTGGATATTCACTAAGGGATGCTTCCTATGTCGAAATTGTCGATTCGCGATCTTCCGCTGAACAACAAACGCATCTTCATGCGGGTGGATTTCAACGTCCCGCTCGACGATGGCCGGGTGATGGATGACACCCGCATCCGTGAAACCCTGCCCGGTATCGAATTTGCGCTGCGCCACGGAGCGCGACTCATCCTCGCCTCGCACCTGGGCCGTCCCAAAGGCAAGCCCAATCCCAAGTTGAGCATGAAGCCGGTTGCGGAGCGCCTGCGTATCCTGCTCGACGATGTGATGCGTCGCGGCGAAAACGTCGGCTTCTCTCCCGATTGCATCGGCGTGCAGGCCGAAGAAATGGCGGAGAAACTGGAGCGCGGGCAGTCGTTGCTGCTGGAGAACCTGCGCTTCCACCCGGAAGAGGAGGCCAACGACCCAAACTTCGCCAAGAGTTTGGCCAAGCTCTGCGACTATTACGTAAATGATGCGTTCGGCTCGGCCCATCGCGCCCATGCTTCCACCGAAGGCATCACGCATTTCGTTGACAAGAGCGCTGCCGGCTTGCTGATGGAGAAGGAACTTGATTATCTCGGCAAGGCTTTGTCGCATCCGCAAAAGCCTTTCGTCTTGATTCTTGGCGGCGCCAAGGTAAGCGACAAGATCGGCGTCATCAAGCACCTGATGAACAAAGTGGACACCTTAATGGTCGGCGGTGGCATGGCCTACACTTTCCTCAAAGCGCAGGGACACGAGATTGGCAAATCGCTGTTCGAACCCGACAAAGTCGGACTCGCCACCCAAATTCTCGCCGAAGCCAAGGCGCACAACGTGCAATTTTTGCTTCCCATCGACCACGTGGTTGCCGACAAAGTCGCGCACGACGCTCGCATTCAAAACATCGGCGAAGGCAAGGCGATTCCGCCTGACATGATGGCGCTCGACATCGGACCGAAGTCGGTGGAGCTGTTCGCGAACGAGATCGGGCTGGCGCGCACCATTGTATGGAATGGCCCGATGGGCGTGTTCGAAATCGAAGCTTTTGCCAAAGGCACGAAGAAGATAGCCCAGGCCGTTGCCGATAATGGCGCGGCGATCTCCATCGTCGGCGGCGGCGACAGCGTGGCCGCGGTGAAGGCCGCCGGCGTTGCCGACAAGATCACCCACATCTCCACCGGGGGCGGCGCGTCGCTGGAGTTTCTCGAGGGCAAGAAGCTGCCCGGCGTGGAAGCGCTGACCAACAAATAGGAGCGCGAACCCTCGGAAATGCTGGACAGCTTTTCTTTCGATGTGGTCGTGATCGGCGCCGGGCCGACCGGACTGGCTTGCGGCATTGACGCCAAGCCGGGCTGGGTTTAACGGTCACCAACATTGACAAAGGCTGCCTGGTCAATTCCCTGTTCAACTATCCCAGCAACATGACGTTCTTCACCACCCCCGAGCTGCTGGAGATTGGCGACATACCCTTCTCGAGCCCCAACCAGAAGCCTACCCGCCAGGAAGCGCTGGAGTACTATCGCAAATGCGCTGAGCATTACCAACTCGACGTGCGCCAGTATGAACCGGTGCAACGGGTCGAAGGCAGCGACAATCAGTTCGTCGTCCACACCACGAATCTGCACGGGCACAACCGCGAATACCACGCGCGCAAGCTCATCCTGGCAACCGGTTACTACGACCGCCCGAACTACATGAACATTCCCGGCGAAGAGCTGCCCAAGGTCATGCACTACTACCGTGAGCCCCATCCCTTTTTCGGATTAAACGTACTTATCGTCGGAGGGAAGAATTCTGCCGCCATCGCTGCGCTGGAGTTGTGGCGTCACGGGGCGCTAGTCACGCTGGTGCATCGCGGGCCGGGTGTCAGTAACTCGGTAAAGTACTGGATCAAGCCCGACATCGAGAACCGCATTAAAGCGGGACAGGTCAAAGCCTATTTCAACACCCGGGTGCGTGAGATCACTCTGGAACATGTAGTGCTTGACACGCCGCACGGAGACGTCACGCTCCCGAATGACTATGTCTTCGCACTCACCGGCTATCATCCCGACTTCGACTTTCTCCGTGATCTAGGCATTGAGTTCAGCGAAGAAGCCGACAAACGGCCAGTTGTCGATCCTCAGACACTGGAAAGCAATGTGCCGGGTATTTATCTTGCAGGCGTCATCGTCGCCGGCATGCGCACCAGCGAAATCTTCATCGAGAATGGACGCTTCCACGGCCAGTTGATCGCCGCCGACCTGAAGCGAAAACTCGAGGCAGAACCCGTACAGGCGTAGGGAATCTCTGGTCATGTCGATTCGGTGTAAGGGCCGGCCTTTAGGCCAGCGTCTAGAACTGGTTTCATAAATCGGCTTTGAAAGGGCACGGCTCCAGCCGTGCCGCTCAGGGCCTTGTAAACATTGGGCTTTAGCCCATGAGGGAAATCGAATTCCCCCATTACATCACTTATGAAACCCCTACTAAGCTGTTGATAAAAATCGGGGGCTTGTAGTCTGTGTGAGTACTGTCTTTGGGTTTTCGCGTTGCAGTAAGAGTGTAGAGGAACCAGCGCCGTAGGCGCGGCTCAGTCTAGCCCAGCATGGAGCCGAAGGCGGAATGCTGGGTAAGGTGGAAAAAGAATTGGAGTCCCGTAGGGACGACAGAGGTTCTCACACAGACTCGTTAGCCCCGGAATTTCGAAGGGCGAGCTTATTCAGAGAGTCCTATATCTATTCGATACAAACCGCAGATTACGCCACTTATGAGACTGCTTGTAGCTCGCTGGCAATTTCCTCTGCTCTTACTGCAAGACGACATCTTCCCCGCCAAGCTGCTCGTTGATAAGCCGCGACATTAGGGCCTTCAACCCCTCTCCGGTTTTCGCGAGAACGAAATCCCGCTTCTCCTCGGACCAGTCGAGCTTGAAGCTGGTGGATAACGCCGAAATCCAGATCTGCCGCACGGGAGCATTGGGCGAGATGACAAACTTTGCGGCCGGCTCGTCGAAGGTGATATGGAGAGCGCCCGAATTCTCTTCGACTTCGAAATCGGCGCCGCCCTCGGCGGCATAAAGACTGCGCTTGAGTTCTTCCAATGCCGGTTCCACGAGCCGACGAAAATCCTGGTCGTCCATAAGTTGATTATACGGTCATCCAGCGCGGTTCCACCTTTGGCGCCATCGTGATGGGCCGCTGATCCCGCGACCGACGCTGACACAAGCAATCAGAGGAAGCGACAAACTACACCTTCATCGTGGCTTGGTTGAACGCGAGGCTCTGGGTACTTGAGGCGGGAGCCTCAAGGAAAGGAAAACCTATTCCAGCGTCTCCGGCTCCAGCGCGATGCTCTTCTCGCCGGCGGCTTTCTTCTCCCAGTATTTGCGGACCCAGGCTTCCCAGCTTTTGCCGGCGGCGGTGTCACGTCCGGTGAAGGCCAGGGCGGCGATGTCGGAATAAGGAATGGAAATCTTCTGCGGAGAATTCTGCGGAATGAGGCGCACGATGGAAGTGTCGAGCGTCGGGCCGTTGCGCCGGTCGAAGATGTAGCCTTCCACGCGCGATCCGTCTTTGCGCGTAATGGTCACGTCGCCCCGATAGTCGAAGGCCTGCTCCAGCGCGTCGCGCAACTCGGCTTCGGTCGCCAGATCCGGGATCCAGCCCTCGATTTTGTCTGTGTCGCGACCGGGGACGACTTCCAACGTGTCCACCGTCAGATTACGCTGCGGTTCGCTCATGATTTTGCCTTTCGCTCTTCGCTATTTGCTAAAACGGAACCGTCGCGGGTGCCCCACCCTTGTCGCCTGCCGTTGGCGACAGGGTGGGCGAAGCGAGCTGCACCAGGGGATTGTGGGCATACACCGGATGCGTCGTCTCCTTCAACATGGCGAGCGCTTCGTCGTCTCTGTATGCACTCGAGAACGTCGCACGCACGGTACCCAGGAAGCCGCGCAACGAGCCGAACGTGTCATGCACCGCCGAGGCTTCATATCCGCTGTGCACCATGCAATTGGCACACTTCGGATTGCCCGACTCAGTGCCGTACTTCTCCCACTCGGTCTCGCGCATCAGCTCGTCGAAGGTATCGGCGTAGCCATCTTGGAGCAGATAGCACGGCTTTTGCCAGCCAAAGAGGTTGAACGTCGGCATGCCCCACGCCGTGCAGGGATAGTCGCGCTTGCCCATAAGAAATTCCAGGAACAGCGGCGACTGGTTGAAGACCCACTTCGCTTTGCGGTTCGCCAGGATAGCGCGGAACAGGCGCCGGGTGCGCGCACGTCCGAGGAAATGTTTCTGGTCGGGCGCTTTATCGTAGGAGTAGCCGGGCGAGAGCATCATGCCCTCGACGCCCAGATCCATCATCTCGTCAAAGAAGGCGCGCACGCTGTTGGGGTCGGCGCCGTCGAACAGCGTGGTGTTGGTAGTCACGCGGAAGCCGCGCCTGAGCGCTTCCTTCATGCCGTCGAGCGCCAGGTCGTATCCGCCTTCGCGGCACACGGAGAAATCATGGTGCTCGCGTTGGCCATCCATGTGGACGGAAAACGTCAGGTACTTGCTCGGCCGGAAGAGGTCGAGTTTCTCTTTGAGCAGCAGCGCGTTGGTGCACAGATAGATGTACTTCTTGCGCGCGATTAGGCCATCCACGATCTCGGTAATCTGCGGGTGCATCAGCGGCTCGCCGCCCGGGATGGAGACCATCGGCGCGCCGCACTCCTCCACCGCGCGGAAGCATTCTGCCGGCGACAGGTTCTGCTTGAGCACGTGAGCCGGATACTGGATCTTGCCGCAGCCAGCGCACGCCAGGTTGCAACGGAACAGCGGCTCCAGCATCAGCACCAGCGGATAGCGCTTGCGGCGCTTGATCTTCTGCTTCAGGACGTAGGTGGCAACCGTCCACATTTGGGAAACCGGAACTGCCATGCGCGATTGACCTCAATTGTTCCACGTGGAACAAGAACGCGAACTCTCTTTCGCTTTTACAGGAACTGTGGGATTATGTCAATACTGGTCTGTGGCCTAGTCCAGTCATTCCGATACCAATGCCCATTAAGAATCAGTTCGACCCGCCTGAGCTAGACGCCCAAGCCACCGCCGCGACCCCTCGAGTACCCGTCCAGCCCCCCAGCCAGCACACTGTCCAGCGAGTACCCGACGCCGAAGCTACCGCCCCGACCCCTCGGGTTCCAATCCAGCCCCCCAGCCAGCCTACTGTCCAGCGAGTTGTGGACGCCGAAGTCCCTGCCTCGGGCCGTCGAGTGCCGGTCCAGTCCCGCAGCCAGCACACTGTCCAGTGGTCTCGGACTCCGCCAGTTCCCTGCTGGAGCGGATGCCGCTGGAGGACGTGACGACCACTCGCATCGCCGCGGAAGCTGAGCCTTGTCGATCGGTGCGCTCTATCGATTCTTTCCCGACAAGCAGTCCATCATCGACGCGATCGCGGTGCGCCACATCGAGGCGTTTCGCGACTGGCTCGAAGATACGGTGATGAAGACAATCGAGCGCGAATTTGCCAATCTGGCAACCTTCGATCCCGCCAAAGTGCTCGATAGCGTGGTCGATGCCTACGTCCTCTATCTGGACGAGAATCCCGATTTCCGCACAATTTCGTTTGGACGCTACATCAGTGCCGCCACCAAGGAACGTGAGGCATCGCCTACGGTTGGCCTGCCCGCGCTGTTGAAGAACTTCATGCTGGAACGACTGGGTATTCCCAACACGCCGGAACTTGACCTGATGCTGCGCATCGTAAGCGAGGCCGGAGAGCGGCTCATCGCTTACGCCTACGAACAACCCACCCGCGTGGAGCGCGACCGCATCATCGCTGAGATGAAGAAGATGTTGGGCGGCTATCTCTTTTCGCCCCCGGTTTCCTAAATGCCGCATCGCCCACGGGACGGCAAACGTACTGCTCACGAAGGCCGAGAAGACGCAGATGAACTCCAACTGTCTCGGTTGGAATGGAACCAGCTAATCCTTGGATCAGGGCCAGCGTGTAACATGCTACAATACATCGTATCACGATAATATCGTGTTGCGAAGCCATGTCGACTAACAATGACCGACAGACTACGGACTACCAGGCCCTGGCCGAGTTTCGCTACCAAATCCGCCGTTTCTTGCATTTCAGCGAGGAAACGGCTCGCAGAAGCCGGTCTGGAGCCGCAGCACCATCAATTGATGCTTGCCGTCAAGGGGGCTAGTGAAGCGGCGGGCCCGCGCATCGCGTATCTCGCCGAGCGCCTCCAGCTCCAGCACCACAGCGCAGTTGAGCTCGTGGACCGGCTGGCCAAGCGAGGACTCATTCAGAGAACCCGGGGCCACGAAGACCGGCGCGAAGTGCACGTGAAACTTACGCCGCGGGGAGAGCGAATTCTGCAGCAATTAACCCTGGACAATCGCGAGGAGTTGCGGATCGCAGCCCCGGCTCTTGTCAGTACGCTGAAAAAAGTGATGGCTGCAACACAGGGCAGTCACAAGAGCCACCAGGAAAAGCGTGTCAGAGCAGCGGGAACGGAGAGGCGCACTACAAGATGAGACTTGGGGAAACGATCGCGCGCGTACTGGGCCGCAAGAAACACGACGAGCACGAACTGGGTGACTTCACTACTACCAGCCGGGTGATGCCGATCACCTTACTGGCGATCGGCATCGGGATCTTCAGCGCGTTCGTCGCTCTCGCCCTGCTGCGGCTGATTGGAATTTTCACCAACCTGTTCTTCTATCAACGCTGGGGCACGGCGCTTGTTTCTCCCGCGGGCAATCACCTCGGCTGGCTGGAAGTTATTGTGCCGATGGTCGGCGGTCTCATCGTCGGTGTCATGGCGCGCTACGGCTCGGAACGTATCCGCGGTCACGGCATCCCGGAAGCCATTGAAGCCATTCTGCTGAAGGGGGGCCAGATCGAGCCCCGGGTGGCTATTCTGAAGCCGATTTCATCGGCCATCTCCATTGGCTCGGGTGGACCTTTCGGAGCTGAGGGACCGATTATCATGACGGGCGGCGCGTTTGGTTCCTTGATCGCGCAGTTCTTCCATCTGACCAGCATAGAGCGCAGAACGTTGTTGGTAGCAGGCGCTGCTGCAGGAATGTCAGCGACGTTTGCTTCACCGCTAGCGGCGGTCATGCTGTCAGTCGAGCTGCTGCTTTTCGAGTGGAAGCCACGCAGCCTGATTCCAGTCGCGTTAGCCAGTGCAGCGGCGGCAGCGACTCGCCGCTACATCATTGGCATGGGACCTTTGTTTCCTACGCCACCTCACGCTGCGTTCATCGGACCTGCTGGACTACTGGGCTGTGTACTCGTAGGAATTTTGGCGGGCACGCTGTCGGCGCTGCTGACTTTGGCGGTGTACGCGGCGGAAGACGCTTTCGTCAAGCTGCCCATTCACTGGATGTGGTGGCCCGTCATCGGCGGCTTCGTCGTGGGCCTTGGTGGATTGATCTTCCCGCAGGCGTTGGGCGTCGGCTACGACACAATTGGATTGTTGCTACAAGGGCACGTGTTGCTGACAACCATTGCCGGTATCCTGCTGGTGAAGTCAGTCATCTGGGCGGTGTCTCTGGGTTCGGGAACGTCGGGCGGCGTTCTAGCTCCGCTGCTCATGATGGGTGGCGCATTGGGCGGTCTGCTGAGCGCGTTCTTGCCCAATGAAGGAATGGGTTTCTGGCCGTTGATCGCCATGGGCGCGATTCTGGGAGGGACCATGCGCTCACCCCTCACCGGCGTAGTGTTTGCGGTCGAACTGACGCACGACATTAACGTCATTCTTCCCCTGCTGCTGGCGTCGGTGGTCGCACATGGCTTCACCGTTCTGACCTTGAAGCGTTCCATCCTGACGGAAAAGGTGGCGCGCCGCGGCTACCACCTGAGCCGCGAATACTCGGTGGATCCGCTGGAGATCCTGTTTGTGCGGGAGGTCATGCGCTCGAACATCGCGGCGATTCCCGCCGACACTACCGTCGCCGACCTGGCCAAGTCGTTGCATGATGGACAAAGTCTGCGACGGCAGCAACTCTATCCCGTGGTCGATCACGACCGGAAGCTGGTTGGCGTGGTTCCGCGGCATGAGCTTCAGCATTTGATTCAGCAGGGCAACGGCCACGGGCTGGCGGAGTTGATCAGGCGCGACCCAAAGATCGCGTATCCCGATGAACCTTTGCGCGTGGTTGTCTATCGCATGGCGGAAACCGGGTTGACACGCTTCCCGGTGGTGGAACGGGACGGTTCGCGCAAGCTGGTGGGAATGGTTTCGCTGGAAGACCTGCTCAAGGCGCGGGCCCACACTCTCGATGCCGAACGTCGGCGGGAACGGGTTTTGCCCTTACGTTTGATGTTCCCATCAGGATGGAGGAAACGGGCGGTGGAGTAGTCCGCACCGCGAATCTCTCGCATCGCGGTTGTGCAGTTGAATTTCTATGAGCGATCATCTTCTTCGGCCTGGTCGGCTATGCCAAGTTCGCCGGTCGCTGGAACACAGATCTGCCTAAGCAGGTCTACCTAGGCCGCATTGATGTTCTGGTGATCGATGGCTGGGCCATGGCGCCTTCAGCGGAACACCCACCCGCCGCCGGCTCTGCGGTTGTGTGTGGAGCAACGCCGGCATGCTACGGCGTCGACGGCAGCTGATCGCTGCAGCCGATCTCGTCTTACAACACTCGCAGGGAGATCTGCCTTGGCCATAACAGCGGCGGTACTTCGGTCGGTTCGTAATTTTTCGGAATGTAAGAACAGCAAGGCTCCTCCGCCAGCGGGTCTCCGGTCAGTGCGTACGCCCGGGCACGCGACCCGCCGCAGACGTACCTGACGCTATGGCCGGACGGCGAACAGCAGCCGACTGTTTCGACCCTGAATGCCTACGATGGTGCGATCACCTCCAACCTGGCGATTGTACCGGCCGGGAACCAAGGCAAGATCGACGCTTATGCTTACGGGTTGACGAACCTGATTTTGGACATCGCCAGCTACTTTGCGCCGTAACTTAACGAAGGTGCGGATCAACTGGAATGCAGCCGGAGATAGAGCGCGTCTGCCGTAAGACCGGCGAGGTGGAATGGAATCCGGAACGCCCGTGGGTTCGGGTCACATCAAAAAGGAACGTGAGCCGCAACACGAGATGTCCAACCATGTCCACCCCCGGTTGCACACAAGAACGCTGGAATCGCTTATGCAAGTTCGACTCCCAAAGCCCTTGGGGACGATCATATAGGGTTACCAAAATATCCGTGCTTGGTTACGGCAATTCGACCGGTTTGGTCAGAAATACGTCCTTGCGCGGGAATTTCTCAAAGCACGATGCATCTTGAGAAAAGTTGGTGGCAAGGACATCGGTCGGGTTCCCAGCTATCCATTGAGACAGGTCAATGGTCTGGTAGTGACCGTTGTTAAAGACGATGAGGATTCGCGCCTTTTCACTTCCTATATTTTCAATGGAGTGACCAAAGCCTTGCGGGATGTAGCCAACATCTCCCTGGCTGAGGTTCTCTTCGCGCCAGCGCCCTTGCGAGCCGAACAGGGTCACGTTGAATTCTCCGCTGAGGATGTATTGCCACTCGGCGGCATTAGGGTGCCAATGTAGTTCGCGAAGAGCGCCCGGCTCCATCTGCAGCACGACGCCCGTCATGGTGGTGGAAATAGGAAATTGCGAACCATCCACCCGCCACTCCAGGCCACCGCTGAAGGTTTCGAAGGGCTTCTGGGAAAGAAGGCTGTACTTGTGAGCAAGCGGCGGCGTCTTCCAGCCTTGTAGCGGCGGAGCGGCGACAGCGGGTGGAATCTTGCCTTTGGCGAAATAGACCTCGGACTTCGGAAAATTGTCGAAGGTCGAGGCCGGAAGGCCGAAGTTCTTGGCGAGCAGTTTTTTCGGGGCATGGCCCAGCCAGTCGGTGATGCTAAAGGTACCGAATTCAGAAAAGTAGCCGTTGTCGAAGACGAGGATGAACTGGCAGGGTTGATCGCCCAGGGTCTCGATGACATGCCCGTGACCGCGCGGGAAATACCAGATATCGCCCGGAGCAAAGTCATTGGTCTCGCAGCAGCCCTGGGGGTCGATGACCGTGGTGCGCACCAGACCCTCGGTGACAAAAGCCCACTCCGCCGCGGTGGCGTGCCAGTGAAGCTCCCGCATCACGCCCGGCTCCATGCGCATGGAGACGCCGGCGAGCCCCTTCGATATCGGCAACTGAACAACCGTGGCTTCTTTGCCGTAGCTGCCCCCCATTACCCGCCCTTCAGACTTGTCTAACGCAAACTTGAAGGTTGGAAGCTCCCTCCCCGAGGTTACGGGGTCGGGAAGGTTGTTCTGGAAGCTGTTGTGGCCGCCTTCGGAACTAATGGGAACCGTTAGTGAAAACAAGAAGTCTCCTGTCTGGCGCTACTTTGCACCTATACCGCCTTAGCAGCTTTTTGGATATCTGGGGAAGCCAGTTGCAATACCTTAGCCGCTGGTAGTTCGGCAACGCAACTGAAAAGTTCTTCGCGAATAGCCTTCTTCAGAGACGCCTTGCCGGGGTCTCACGTCGAACAGCGCGAGTGAGAATTTCCTTCGTCGTGAATTACCGAACGGTGGAAGCGCCGGGCTTTCAGCCCGGCGACAAGCCGGGACGGTGAACCTTGGAAGCGGTCTCATAAATAGCGTGTTTCTGGGAATTCGAGTTCCCTCAGGGGCTAAAGCCCTACGTTTTCGATGCCCGGAGCGGCACGGCTAAAGCCGTGCCCTTTCAAATCGGATTTATGAGACCAGTTCCAGGGCTTCAGTCGCTTCGCTGGGCTGAAGCCCAGCGCTCCACCGGATTTTTATCGCCAGGCGGACCCTGTAATGTCCTGGATGAAAGCGGTAAATCCCTCACGACGCCGTGCGCTTCGGCTTCTTCTGGCACTTCTCGCAGATGCCGTAAATCTGAAAGGTGTGACGGGTCGGCAGGTACTTGTTCTTGCGGGCGATCTCCTGCTCGATGCGCTCGATTCCGCTGGCGAAGAACTCCACCGAACTGCCGCACTCGGTGCACACCATGTGATGGTGATTGCGCCGCTGGTACTGGTGCTCGTAGCGCGTGATCCCGTCGTTGAAGGCCACCTCGCTGGCCAGCGTACATTCGGCCAGCAGCTTCAGCGTGCGGTACACGGTGGTGAAGCCGATGCGGTCGTCGCGCTTCTTGACCAGGCGGTAGAGTTCGTCGGTGGAGAGATGGTCGCGGGTGTCGAGGAAGGTGCGCAGAATGATGTCGCGCTGCCCGGTGCGCTTCAGTCCCACGCGCTTGAGGTGTCTGTGGAAGATGGCCTCAGCCTCGCGCACCATTTCGCGCGAGATGGTCGGCTGATCGTCGATCCGCTTCTGGAGCAGGGAGCCCACGACTGGGTACCAGAATAACACCGGGAGGGAGCGACGCCGACCACGCTTCCGACGCCGGGTAGGAATTGGGTGGAGCCCGTCTTGAGGCGTGCACGGCAGAGGGGTTCTTCGACTTCGCCCGCTCGCTTCGCGACCAGGCTCCGCTCAGAATGACAAATCGAGGGCCGCAGGCTCGCCGGTCTGAAGCCCGCCGCCTCCGCCCGCCGAAGTTGTTTACAATCGAAGTTTCCATGGTTGCTACTACGATTGCTTCGCCCGTCCGGTCCTCGAATCGCAAATTCATCTTCCGCGCCGTTGTGGCAGTGTTGCTGCTTCTGCTCATCGTCTTCCTTGCCTTCGACTTCTGGTTCTATCGCGCGGTGCGCGCTGCCCTGCCCCAGGTGGACGGGACGATTCATCTCGCCGGGCTCACGCAACCGGTCATCGTGACCTACGACCCGATCGGCGTGCCGCACATTACTGCGTCCAACCTGCACGATCTGCTGTTCGCCCAGGGATACATCACCGCGCAAGACCGCCTGTGGCAGATGGACATGACCCGCCGCTATGCCTCGGGCGACCTGTCGGCGGTGCTGGGACCGGAGTACGTGAAGATCGATCGCGAGCAGCGCATCCTGGGATTGCGGCAGGTGGCGGAGCGTTCGGTGGCCAACCTGCCGCGCGGCGCAGAGGGCGCAGTTCGAGGCCTACGCCGCGGGGGTGAATGCCTACATCGCGCAGCATCAGAAGACGCTGCCGCTGGAGTTTCGCTTCCTCACGTACTTCCCGCACGTGTGGACGGTGGAGGATTCGGCGCTGGTCGGGCTGTCCATGACCGAGTTCCTGAACCACGGTCTCTACAAGGAAGAGCTGCTGAAAGAGAAGGTGCTGGCCAAGCTGGGGCCGGAGTTGACCGGCGATCTGTTCGTGAACTCGTCGTGGCGCGATCATCCGCCGGGAGGTGAGGGCGCGTCGCTGGAGAACGAGATTCCGGGGGAGACGACGCCGGATGAGGAAGAGCCGGCGCCCGGAAAGCCGCAAAAGCAGATCCCTCGCGGGCTGAAGCCCACTCGTGATGACAAGAAAAAAACGAATAGCGGCGCGGCTAAAGACGCGCCCCTTCCAAGCAGCCCATACCCCGCGTTTGCAAGCGCGCTCCTTCAACACAAACAGCAGGTCCCTCGACTCGCTGCGCTGGCTCGGGATGACAAGAATTTTGCAGAGCGGTATGGCGCGCCTGAAGGCGCGCCCCTTCAAGGCGAACCTCCAGAGGACCAGCTTCGTCCCGGCTCCAACAACTGGGTGGTTTCGGGAGCGCATACCGTCTCGGGCAAGCCGCTGCTCTCCAACGATATGCACCTCGACCTGCATATTCCCAACGTGTGGTACGAAGCGCAGCTCTCGGCGGGAGACTTCGATGTCGCAGGCGTAACCATGCCGGGCGTGCCGTTCGTCATCGTAGGGCACAACCGCTATATCGCCTGGGGCTTCACCAATCTGGGGCCGAACGTCGAAGACGTGTACGTCGAGAAGTTCAACGACAAGGGCGAATACCTGACGCCGCAGGGCTGGGTGCAGCCGGAGCATCGCAAAGAAATCATTCGCGTGGAGGGGAAACCGGAGGTCAACCTGGATGTGGTGGTCACGCGGCACGGGCCGATCATAAGCGAGTTGATTCCCGGGGAGGAGCGCAAGCTCGCGCTGAAGTGGGTCATCTACGATCCACAGCTCTCCAGCACAGTTTTTTTTGACGTGGACTCGGCGAAGAACTGGCAGGAGTTCCGCACCGCGTTCTCGCACTTCGGCGCGCCCGGGCAGAACGTGGTCTATGCCGACGTGGATGGGCATATCGGTTACCAGGCGACGGGCTTGATTCCGATTCGCGCGGCAGGGGATGGCTCGGTGCCCGTGCCCGGCGACGACGACGCTCACGAATGGACGGGATATGTTCCCTTCGACGCGCTGCCCAGCGTGTACGATCCGCCGTCGGGGATCATCGCAACCGCCAATGGGCGCATCACGCCGGACGGCTATCCCTACCTGCTGAGTATTGAGTGGATCGCTCCCTACCGCACGCAGCGCATCTACAAGCTGCTGAACGCGAAGAAAAAACTTGCCCCGCCGGACATGCTGGCGATCCAGACCGACATCCTGTCGGAGTTCGATCGCTACTGCGCCGAGCGTTTTGTGTATGCCATCGATCACACGCCCAAGGCGTCGCAGAAAGTGAAGCAGGCCGCCGACCTGATGCGCAATTGGGACGGCAGCATGACGACGGACTCGGCCGCGCCCAGCGTCGCCTACTTCTCGCGCAAGAAGCTGCAAGAGTTGCTGCTCAAGCCGAAGCTCGGCGACGAGTGGAAAGACTATCGCTGGTGGATGAGTCCGGTGTGGCTGGAGAATGTGCTGTCCCATCAGCCGGAACGCTGGTTGCCGGCGGGTTACGCCAACTACGACGAGCTGCTGGCCGCCGCGGTGCAGGCGGCTGTGGACGACACCGAAACTCCGCATTCGCTGACTCTATGGAAGTGGGGCCGGGTGCATCGCGTGGACATCCAGCATCCCTTCTGGAGCCACTTCCCCATCCTGAAGAAGGGCGCAGGGACGGGAAGCCAGCCGCTGTCAGGCGACGAGCAAACGGTGAAGCAAGTCAGCAAACACTTCGGGCCGTCGGAGCGCCTGACGGTGGATTTTTCCGATATGGATAATTCCACGCTCGACATCGTGAACGGCCAGTCCGGCAACATCTTCGACGAGCATTACAACGACCAGTGGGATGCGTATTACAACGGACGCACGTTTACGTTGCCGTTCTCGCAGCCGGCGGTGCAGCGAGCCGGGGTGCATCATTTGCGGCTGGAGCCGTGAGGAGAGGGTTAGTGTTTAGGGGTTAGGCGCTAGAAGCTCGATCGTGCCACCATCCACTGCCCACTATTCACTGTCTTTCTACTGGTCCACCTGCACGATGTCGGAGAGGGCGCCGTGGAAGATGACTTGCACGGGTTGCGGTGTGTCGGTCGTGGTGTCGTAGATCACCTGGTAGCCGCCCTCGATGACATAGACCACGTTGCGATTGGCCACGGAAATCATGCCCGTCACCACGCCTTTGGGAGGCAACGGCGCGTCGGCCGTGTTGTTCGAAACATCCACCACCGACAGGCACCCGGCGGTGGTATTGCTGCAGGTTATGGCGCCGATGTAGAGCTTGTTGTTGGTGGAGAGCGCCATGGTGGTATGGAAACCGTCGGTGATGGCGACCGAGTTGGCCGTATTGCGCGTCATGTTGGCCACGTTCACCGAATCGAACGTAGGGCCGGCGGTGTCGGACGTGCCGGCTACGTATAAGGTGGTGCCTTTCAGCAAGCCCACACTGGCGCCGCCGACGGGGACCGTGGCCTGGATCGTCTGCGACGGGAAGGTTAAGCTGCGTCACCGAGGCCTGGCCGGGAGCAGGATCGCCGCATTCCCAGCCGCAATTGAGCACATAGGCGGTGTTGCTATCGCTGCTGAAGAAGGCATTCACCGGCCGCGAGAAACCGGGAATCTCCACCGGGGCGACGGTGGTCGCGTTCAAGTCAATCAGAAAAACTGAATCCGAGTTGTTGGCAAAGACCAGCAAATACTGGCCGCTGGGGCTAAGCGCCACGGCGCTCGCGGATGGAACTGCGTAGGTGGTCGAGATAGCTGAATTGGTAACGCTAACCACCTGCACTCCGCCGGCGCGACTGCCTGAGATGGGGACCGTTGCAACCGGAACGTAGGCGGTGTTCCCGTCGGGAGAAAACAGCCCCCCGCTACTGGCGGGGGCGCTGAGCTGGACCGAGGTGAGGAGCGCCTCGGTGGAGTTGGTAACAAAATAAACGGTAGAGGTGGTCGGGTCGTAGACCATGGTCTTGCGTCAGGTCGGAGGTCACCATCTCCCAGGTCGCGGAATTTCCCACGGAAATGGTCACCGGCACGCCGGGTATGAGATTACCGTTCGGTGTCGGTCGTCTCCGCCGTGTACGGGGTGGTGTCGTTCTGGGTGTCCATAATCTGCAAGGCACCCGAGTAGGCATTACTCACGAAGGCTCGGTGAGCTGACCATACTGGGCGGCGTGTTGGAAGACCCACCTCCACAGTAGACAAGAACAAGAACGAAAATGAGGGAAAAAACAAGGACTGCGACCCGCTTCAAGCGTGTACCCCGGACATCATCATGATTTGCGATAAGTGGCTGGAAACGGTTGAATTATAACAGAGCGCAGGGTCAACCTTCGCGCTTCCGCGATGGCCATTTCCCGCTGTTTACGGTAAAGTTCAATCAAGCTCGGCACTTCTATAAGGTCCAGAACACTCATGCCAGTAGAGCTCCTTCCCCGCTTGCAGGCCGGCGCTGTCTTATGCGATGGCGCTATGGGCACGCTGCTGTACTCCAAGGGCATCTTCATCAATCGCTGCTACGACGAGATGAACGTCTCGCAACCCGATCTCATCCGCGACATCCACCAGGAGTATCTCCACGCGGGAGCGGAGATCGTAGAAACAAATACCTTCGGCGCGAATTCGTTTCGCTTGTCGAAGCACGGATGTCTCGACAAGCTGGTTGACATCAACCGTAAAGGCGCCCGGCTTGCGCGCGAGGCGGCCAAGAGTTTCGATGCGCTGGTCGCCGGAGCAGTTGGGCCGCTGGGCGTGCGCATCGAGCCGCTGGGGAAGATTTCGCTGGCCGAGGCGCGTAACGCCTTTCGCGAGCAGATCGCGGCCCTGAACGAAGAAGGCGTCGACCTGATCATCCTGGAGACCTTTGGATATCTGGAAGAGTTGCACCAGGCCATTCTGGCCGCTCGCGATGTAAATCCGAAGTTGCCGGTGGTGGCGCAAGTCACCATTGACGAAGATGGCAACTGCCTGGATGGCTCGGCACCCGAGCACTATGGCCCGCAAATCGAAGCCTGGGGCGCGGACGTGGTGGGATGCAATTGCAGCGTGGGCCCGGTCGCCATGCTGGACGCACTGGAACGGGTGCGGGCCGTCACCGTGGCTCCGCTCTCCGCACAGCCTAACGCCGGAATGCCGCGCTCGGTGGAAGGCCGCAACATTTATCTTTGCTCGCCCGAGTACATGGCGGAGTACGCAAGAAGGTTTGTCGACGTTGGGGTACGCCTCATCGGTGGTTGCTGCGGCACCACACCTGACCACATTCACGTGATGAAGGCCTTCCTGCGCGCCGTCCCCGGACGCGCTGCCGCGCGCAAGCACGAAGTTCCCGCCAAGGCCCAGCCCGTGGAAGTGCCGCCGCTACGAGAGCGTTCGCAGATGGGACGTAAGATTGCCGACGGCGAGTTCGTCACCATGGTGGAAATCGTTCCGCCGCGGGGTACGGACGGCAGCCGGGAGATCGAGGGAGCGCGCTTCCTTAAGTCGGTGGGCGTGGACGGCGTCAACATTCCCGACAGCCCGCGCGCCTCGGCGCGTATGAGCAACCAGGCGCTGTGTCTGCTGGTGCAGCAGCAGGTGGGGATTGAGCCCATCCTGCACTACACTTGCCGCGATCGTAACGTGCTGGGCATTCAGTCGGACCTGCTGGGCGCAAGCGCCATCGGCCTGCGCAACCTGATCTGCATCACCGGCGATCCGCCCAAGATGGGCGACTATCCCGACGCGACTGCGGTCTTCGACGTGGACGCCATCGGCCTGGTCAACATCGTCCACAATCTGAACCGCGGGCTGGACATCGGCGGCAATCCCATCGGGGCTTCCACCCGGTTCGTCATTGCGGTGGGCGCCAATCCCGGCAGCCCCAACATCGATGAGGAAATCCGCCGCTTCGAATACAAAGTCGAGGCGGGCGCGGAATTGGCGGTCACCCAGCCGGTGTTCGATATTCGCCTGCTGGAAGAGTTCCTGCGCAAGATCGAGCACTGCCGAATTCCGGTGGTGGCGGGAATCTGGCCGCTCACCAGCACCCGCAACGCCGAGTTCATGAAGAACGAGCTGCGAGTGTCCATCCCGGACGAAATCTTCGAGCGCATGGCGAAGGCGACAACGGCCGAGACGGCCCGCGCAGAGGGCGTGGCCATCGCGCGCGACATGCTCGCGGCCGTCCGCCACATGGTGCAGGGCGCACAGATCAGCGCTCCGTTCGGACGCTACTCCTCGGCGGTGGATGTACTGGAAGCGCTGGGAACGACCAAGCGCGCCACGGTGTAGCAACTCCACCGCCGAATTTTCACGTTCATCGGCCGCTAATCTGCACTAGAATTGTTCCAGGAGTTTCAGCTTGCCCAAGTTTGAAGAGTGCCTGCAACGGCTGGAGAAGATCGTCGCCGAACTGGAGAAGGGAGACGTATCGCTCGACCACGCGCTGGAGCTGTTTGACGAGGGCATGAAGCTTTCCGGTTCCTGCCGCAAGGAACTGGAGGACGCCGAAGGTAAGGTCGAAATCCTGCTGAAGCGAAATGGCAAGCTGCAGCCGGAGGCCTTCGAAACCGCAACGCAATCGGGCGACGCTGCCAAATAGCGCCGCCGCTCGTCTATCACTTTGTATGCCGCACCGGACCCCGGTGCGAAGTTGCTGGATCGTCAACCAACATCATCATCGGGTTGGCTTTTGCTGCCCCTTCCGCCATTTCAAAAAGGGGATTGCCATGCGGCCTATCAATGTCGTCCTCGCTTATCACGATGCCCTCTCGGCCGAGCGCCTGGCAGCATCGTTTCGTAATCACTTTCGTAGTCTTGCGGTTGCGAAGTCTCTGGAAGAAACCTGCTCCGCGGTGGAGCGCTTACACGCTCCCTTCGCTGTGGTTGACCTGGAACTTGTCGGCATGGCGGGCCTGAAGCAGTTGTGCGCTCAGTTTCCGTCGACGGCCTTCGTCTGCGTTCACCGGCTGGCCGACGACCGCATATGGAGCGAGGCCCTGGCCATGGGAGCGGTGGACTGCTGCTACTCCAGCGACGTGCGCAACATTCTGTTGGCTTCGGAGCGCTACGTGGTGCTCACCGCCTTGCAGCACGCGGCGGCGTAGACGTCGTCGGTATTTCACCACGGAGACTCACGGAGATCACGGAAAACCGAAGTTAACTCCGTGCTCTCCGTGTCCGCCGTGGTGAAAAGCTCGTATACTTCCCTGTTCATGCTCAAGGACACCCTGGAAGAAGGTCGCATCCTCACCGACGCCGCGCTGGAGCGCCTGCTGCCGCCGGCCACGCAATATCCATCATCGATTCACCAGGCAATGCGGCACAGCGTCTTCGCCGGAGGCAAGCGCCTGCGGCCCATCCTGGGCATGGAGGCTGCTCAGATGGTGCAAGGCTGCGTTCCCGATGGCATCGAGGAGCTGGGCGCCGCGCTGGAGATGCTGCACACCTACTCGCTCATCCACGACGACCTGCCGGCGCTCGACAATGACGACCTGCGCCGGGGGCGTCCCACATGCCACAAGGCTTTCGGCGAGGCAACCGCCATTCTGGCCGGGGATGCCCTGCAAACTCTCGCCTACGAAGTGCTGGCGCGCCTACCGTGTTCGGCCGAGGCGCGCGTAGCCATCATCGCCGAGGTTGCGCACGCCACCGGCACCATCGGCGGCATGATTGGCGGTCAGGTCATGGACCTCGAAGCCGAGCACGTGCACCCAGACGCGCAGACGCTGGAGTACATCCATCGCTCCAAGACGGGCGCGCTGCTCACTGCGAGCGTGGTGACCGGTGGCCTGTACGCGGGCGCCACCGAGGCGCAGATCGCGGGCCTGCGCGGCTTCGGCGAGAACATCGGGCTGGCCTTTCAGATCGTGGACGACGTGCTCGACGTAACCCAGACCTCCGAGCAGTTGGGCAAGACGGCCGGCAAAGACACGGCGCATGACAAGGCGACGTATCCGGCGCTGTTCGGAATCGAGGCGTCGCTCAAGAAGGCGGACGAACTTGTCGCGCAAGCTGACACTGCGCTGAACCAATTCGGCGATCGCGCTCGAAGTCTGCGCGAGTTGGCGAAGTTTCTGGTGGAGCGGAAGAAGTGATTCCCTAGCTGCGATCACGGTTCTTCCACTTCCAGTGCCTTCACTTTCTCACCCGTGACAGTCCTTTCGGAAACACTCACCCAGCCCAGGGATTGACAAGCGGCACGCCGCTGTCGGCGAAGTGGGCTGTGTTGCGGGTCGCCAGGGTGGCGTGACGCGATAGCGCGATGCCCGCAATCATGGTGTCGCGAAGATCGACGGGGCGTCCCCGTTTGTGTCGCGCGGCCATCAGGTCGCTGGCTTGTTGCGCCGCGTCCGCATCGAACGGAGCGACCCTGTCACCCAGCTTCTCCAGCAGTGCTTCAAACGCCTCCAGCAGCGCGGCCCGCCGCTTTCCCAAGGGCATGATCTGCAGCCCGAAGCGGACTTCAAGCACGGTGATGGAACTTGTCCACATGGAGGTGCGAGGCTGCCTGTCGAGCCAGGATACAACCGCCTGGTCGGGTGTTTGCCGCATCAACCCCGAGAGCACGTTCGTGTCGAGGATTATCATTGCTCGAACGTGACCGGCTTGATCCCGTGCCCGCGCAGCTCAGGAATGTCTTCGACCAAGCCAGCCTTGGCAAACAATCCAGCGATTTCGGTCCCGAGCCCGGCGCCAGATTCTTCTTCGCCGTGAATAGCGCCGCGCAGGATCTCTCGTACCTCTTCTTCCATGCTTCGGCCGTGGCGGGCGGCGCGGCGTTGCAGCCGCTGCTTCACAGCAGTCTCAATGTTGCGGACGACGAACTGTGCCATGCCTATCCTCCTAGATTGATATCATGATATCACAGGCTGGACAGGCTCGATCAGCCCGCATCGAGTTCTGGTTCATGATGCAGTTGGCCATGACGTGCGGCTTCGTCACCGCTTACCCCATGAACTGGTGGACTGAGACGACCAAATCCGCAGCGCCCACTCCAAGATGACCAATTAGTTGGGTCACTTTAGCGCTATTGAATTCGTATAAAAAATGGCCTAAAAATACTACGTTCTTGCTTCCGATAGGTAGTGCTCGCTTTTCCAATAGGCCGGGGTGCTTTGATGCAAGGCCGCCAATGTAGCTACCTTCCATCCTTCGGTTTTGCAAGAAGGATCGGCGACTGGCCGAGGTGGCTTAACGCAGGTGAATATGGATCCACGAGTAAACCAGCTCATCTTTCATCTTACGCAAAACATCCAGCACCACCTTTCGACGAACACAATGGCGCATCTGGTTAATTTGTCTGGATCTCATCTAGCCCACCTCTTCAAGCGTGAGGCTTGCATTTCACCGCAGCAGTTTTTCAAACGAGTCCGGATGCAACACGCCCGGCTCCTGTTAGAGAACAGTTTCCTGAGTGTGAAGCAGATCATGGTTATTTCGGGTTTCAATGACCAAAGTCATTTCGTGCGCGACTTCAAGAGAATCTACGGTCAAAGCCCCAGTCAATATCGCAAACGCCGCGAGGAAAACCGTGGACGCCGCTCTTAGCACAATTGGCCAACAAACAGCAGAAACGGCCAACGAAACTCCATTGCGATGTGTAGCGATTGAACCAATACTGGATTCTGACTCATGAATCGGAAGTGCAGCCGTTTATCTGAGTGAACGGATGGGATTCAGCCATAACGGGGTTCCATCTCCCAGAGGCATAACAGAAGCAAAATTGGAATCTCGTTGTAGGTTCAGGGTACGCTACGGCCACCGCACACTCTCACTTCACTTCTGTTTCAGACTAAACCGCAAATCGGGCGCTTTCGCCCTGCCTCTCGAGCGCCCTAACGAAACAGTACTCGCTAGCACTAGGCGGGTAAGGTCATCACTAACCTCGATCCTGCAATAGGAGGACGTTTATGGCGCAAGACAAGCTTGATCCTTCTCAACTCACACTCCTCATCCAGAACGCCAACGCCAATTGGCAGGCCGGTTACACCGTGCTATCGGAGCTACCACCGGAAGAACAGAAGAAGCGACTGGGCGCAGAGCCGCCTCCGGGGGAGGCATCGTTGGCGGAACGGGAAGCGGCCGCGGCGGCCAATGTGGAGGCGGCCGGTGTTACAGCCTTCGGCGCGCCCGCATCATTTGACTGGCGCAATGTAGGTGGAAAGAACTTCATCACTCCGGTGAGAGACCAGGGTGGCTGTGGTTCCTGTGTTGCATTTGGCACTACAGCAGCGGTGGAAGGGACGTTTCGCGCACAGCGCAACGACCCCAACCTTGCCGTTGACCTTTCGGAAGCTCATCTCTTTTATTGCTACGCGAAGGCGCAGGGACGGAACTGCGGAAACGGGTGGTGGCCGACGAATGCGCTGGACTGCTACAAGACTGGCGTTGTAGATGAGGCCTGCTTCCCATATACGGCTGGGGACCAAAACTGCAAACTCTGCGCGGACTGGCAAGGCCGGCTTACCAAAATTACAGGCTGGCACGCCATCACGTCAGCGGCGGACATGAAAACCTGGCTCTCCACGAAAGGCCCTCTGGACACCTGCTTTACGGTGTACGACGACTTTTTCTCGTACAAGAGCGGCGTTTACAAGCACGTGACTGGTGGCGTAGCGGGTGGCCATTGCGTATGTTGCATAGGCTATGATGACGGCCAGGGGTGCTGGATCTGCAAGAATAGTTGGAGCGCGGGCTGGGGCGATGGCGGTTTCTTCCGCATCGCCTATGGGCAGTGCGGAATCGACGCCAGCATGTGGGCCGTCGAGGGAATCGAAGAGACAACTTGGTTGAACAATCAGAGAATTCTTGGCCTCTGGACGATCGACCAAGACCGCAACGCCTGGATCTATCTCAACACCGTCGGATGGCGAAGGCTCGCAGCCGATAATGACAACATTTTCTTTGACCTGCTTTCTCAGTGCATCGCTGCCAAAGGGGCGGCGCGGCCTGTGAACGTCTATGAACAGCAAGGGATCATCAGACAGATTTACGTTCTGTAAGGAGAGCCAACATGCCAGATACGAAACCTCAAGACCAAGCACTGCCGGAAGCCAAAACTCAGGCTGCCGACGCCACGGCGACGGTTGCGCCAACGGCCCAGCCGCCGGCGCAGGTACAGGCTGCTGCGTCCGGTGCAGCAGTAGCTGCCGCCGCCGACGCCAGCACAACCACGTGGGTTAACAATCAGAAGGTGACGGCGCTCTGGTGCATTGCCGAGAACAGGAACTCGTGGGTCGGCCTCAGCGGAAAAGGCTGGGTCAAACTCGCGAATAATTCGGACACTGCTGTGGTTGCGCTCACCATGCTGGCTTCCCACGCCAAACAAATGCAAACCGTGGTGAACTGCCGCCAGGAAGCCGACAACATGATCCACGAGATCTACGCGTGGTAATGGACAAGGAGGAGAGAAGGGGGCCGGCCGTCGCCCGGCCTCCTTCTCGACTACATATATGCAGGAGAGCAGACCTAGAGAGCTGACAACTGCGGAACTTGCGGCGATCGATGCAACAGCACAGGCTGTTGAGGTCAGGCCGGTTCTGAATCCGCCGCAAGCCGCTTCAACGCTAATCGTTGCAACCGCTGTGGACAATCCTAGCCGCCCGAGCGATACTGTCTTGCCGACGGCAGAAGCAACTTCCGATGCGAATGTTCCCCGAGCGAAAGCGGTGAAGTCACGTGGCTGAAATTAAAATCGACGCGCAAGACGTTCAAGGGCCCGTCGATCTCCGTGTCGGAGACACGCTCGTCATCGATCTACAGGAAAATGCTACGACCGGATATCGCTGGCAGGCGTCGGCCGGATGCCACCTGACGCCGGCTGCCGATCAGTATCTTCCTCCATCTGACACAGCTATGGGAGCCGGCGGCATCCGCAAGCTGGCATTCGGCGTTGTGTCGGCTGGTAAGGGCGAAATCCAATTACAGCTCCGCAGGGAGTGGGAAACCGGTCCGCCGCAGCAAAGCCTCACCATCCCTTATGACGTAACGTGATTAATCCGGGGGGTGCAGTGGCCGCACCCCTCGCTCTTGATGTTGAGAGCCACGATAGTTAAGCCACGGGTAATGGACTAGATCAGATCGACTGCACTGGAATCGCCAGCAGATCGTCGACCAGGCCGACTTCCTTCTGGACGAACGGTTCGGCGTAGCGAACCCCGGCGAGCAATCCGTAGAAACCGGCCATAGCTGCGATGCGCTCGCGGATCTCGGCTTCGCGCGGGAACAATTTGCTTCCCTGCTCCTGGTCCTGATACTGCGAGCGGTAAGCCATCAGGGCTGCGAAACGGATGTCGAACTGCGCGGAGATGTCGACTACGAAGGTCGGACGCACGTCGGCGTAAAGGCTGGCATAGACGATCTTGTACGGCCGGTGCGGCGTCGCGCCAAGGTCGAGCTTGGCCAGTCCCGCCAGAAACGCAGCTTCGTAGCCGAGCACCGACGCGGTGGCGTGGTCGGGATGGCGGGCCTGCCAGTAGGGCAGGATCACAACGCGCGGGCGAAGTTCGCGGATGACGCGTGCCACCTTGAGGCGGTTGTCGTAGGTATTCTCCACCCGTCCGTCGGGAATATCGAGCGCCTGCCGCCAACAGACCTTCAAGATGCGTGCGGCTTCGGCGGCCTCGCGTGCCCGGTCCTCGACAGTGCCACGTGTGCCCATCTCGCCCTGCGTCAGGTCGAGGATGGCCGTGCGGCATCCGAGTTCGGCCATCTTCAGCAGGGTGCCACCGCAGGTCTGCTCAACATCGTCGCGGTGCGCGGCGATGGCCAAAACGTCGAAGCTCGCGGCGTCGGGCATAGTGGTCAGAGCCGCATCGCCACGGCGACGCCGTCCCGCAGCGGAACGATGGTCGTGTACCAGTCCTTGGACGAGTAGAGCAAGCGGTTGAGTTCCACCACGCCCGCGGTTTTTCGGTCGGGCTCGGCCTGCGGGAGATCCGGATTACCAGCCGCGTACACCACATCGCCATGCCAGAGAGCATTGTCGGTGATGAACAGCCCGCCGGTGCGCACACGCGCTTCGGCCATATGAAAAACGCGCGGATAGTCGTGCTTGTCAACGTCGTTGAAGAGGATGTCGAAACGCTCTTTGCGCTCGGAGAGAATTTCAAACGCGTCGCCGACGTGAACTTCGATGCGCTCACCCATGCCGGCTTGCTGGAAGTAGCGGCGCGCTTCGTCAGCATTCTTGCGGCTGCCGTCGGTGTAATGGACCTTGCCGCCCTCGCCGACCGCCTTCGCCCACCAGATGGTGGAGTAGCCAATGGCCGATCCCATCTCGAAGACCGTCTTGGCGTTGAGCAGACGGGCGTATTGGTAAAACAGCCGGCCAACCGCCGGACCCACAATCGGGATGTCGCGTTCCTTCGCCTGCCGTTCCATCTCCAGCAGGACAGGCTCGCGCTCGGGCAGTAGGGCGTAAAGATAGTTTTCGACGCGTTGATCGGTGATCATTCTGGGCGCTCCGATTGGACCACGATTCGCTCACTCCCACCCTGTCGCCAAAGCGAAAAGGGTGGGGCACCCAAGTACCTAGTTCAGTTCAATGTCTCGCCGGGCTTCAACTCCAGCACTTCCGGTCCGCCCGCGCCCAGCAACTTCTTGAGATCGGCGGGACGTCCCACCAGCATCGGAAAAGTGCCGAAGTGCATCGGGATCACCGTTTTCGGCTGCAGCAGTTTGCAAGCGTAGGCGGCCTCACGCGGGACCCATGGTGAAATGGTCACCGATGGGCAGCATCGCGATCTCAGGCGCGTAAAGCTCGCGAATGATCTGCATGTCGCTGAACACGTTGGTGTCGCCGGCATGGTACAGCTTCAGTCCGCCGGGCAGCTCGAGCACGTAGCCGCCGGCTTCTCCGCCGTAAACCGTGCTGCCATCGTCTTCCTGAATGCCGCAGGAATGCACGGCATGGGTCATCGTGACCTTGATTCCGGCGACGGTTTGCGTTCCGCCCTTGTTCATGGGCGAGATCCGCTTGGCGCCCTTCTTTTCCATCCAGGCACAGAGTTCGAAAATGCCGACGACGATGGGATTGTGCTGCCTGGCGATCGCCACTGCGTCGCCAATGTGGTCCATGTGGCCGTGCGTGCAGAACAGCGCGTCCACCTTCTTTACCTGCTTCTCGTCTTTCGGACACAGGGGATTGCCCATGAGCCAGGGATCGACGATGACGATTGCGCCGTCCGCCGTTTCGATACGAAAAGTCGCGTGGCCCAGCCACGTAATGCGGTTGCCTTTTAGGTCCATGGTTGCCTCAAACACCAAAGGTTAGAGTGTATCGCCTTCGCGCCAGTCGCGATATCCGCCGGCGAGCGAGAAGACATTGCGAAAGCCCATCTTCTTGAGATTGAGAGCAGCCAGCGCGGAACGGTTGCCTACGCCGCAATACAGCACCAGTTTGCGGTCCTTGTCGGTTGTGATCTGGTCGATGTTGACTTCCAGAATGCCGCGCGGCAGCTTGATGGCGCCGGGAATAGTGCCTTTCGCCTGCTCGTCACGTTCGCGCACGTCAATCAGCGCGAAATCTTCGCCCGCCTGCTGCATTCTGCGGAGATCGTTCGGACCCAGTTCGTTGATCTGGGACCTGGCTTCGTCCACCAGTTGTTTGAACTCAGGCAATGACATGCTTCTCTCTCCTAGGGTCGGTGAGAATTCTAGTGGCTGGGAAGCGGCGCCGCAACTGTGCGGGCCGTTAAGGAGGTGCATTCGCGCGCACCGTTGCAGTGTTACCATGCTGCGGTACTCGAACGGCCTGTCGCTTGCATTCGTGAGAGGCTCTTTCACCTGCTCAGGATGAGGCCTGAGCTGCGGGCCACGTGTGCCGCTGTTATCATGGTCAGTAAGAATCCCAGCCTGATGCCGTCTCCCATCCAACCGCCCTTAGTGTCTGCCAGCAATCGACAGCTACCTGCTGGAGGTCGCCGATGCGGTCAACACCACGCTTGACCTGAACACACTGTTGCAGCGCGTAGCGGAGATGCTGAAGCGCTTTATCGATTACGAAATCTTTGCCATCCTGCTGCTGAACGAGAAAGCGCAGGAGCTGCGGGTGCGGTTTCAGGTGGGACATCCGCCCGAGGTGGCGGAGCGCATCCGCATCAAGGTCGGGCAGGGCGTCACCGGACGCGCGGTGCAGACCCGCCAGCCGGTGCTGGTCAACGACCTGTGCCGCCGAAGACAACGTGATCAACTTCACGCCCGGCGTGCGGTCCGAGCTGGCGGTGCCGCTCATTGCCAAGAACAAGGTCATCGGCGTGATGGACGTCGAAGCCGGCCAGCCGGGCGCGTTCACCGAAGAGCACAAACGCCTGCTGACGCTGTTCGCCTCGCGCATCGCGGCCGGTATCGAGAACGCACGCCTGTACACCCGCGTATCGCGGCAGGCGCGGCAACTGACGCTGCTTACCGAAATCAGCCGCGAGTTGACGTCCATCCTTAATGTGGATGAACTTCTCCAGCGCATTGCCGACCTGGTGACCCGCATCATCGACTACCAGATGTTCTCCATCCTGCTGCTCGACAAGACGGGAAGTCTTCTGCAGCATCGCTTTTCGCTGCGCTTCAAGGAGAACGTGCAACTGAAGCACGAGATACCGCTGGGCGTGGGGCTGGTGGGTTACGCTGCACAACATGGGCAGGCCGTGCTCGTCCCCGACGTCAGTAAAGATCCGCCGGTACATCCAGGCCAACCCCGAGACGCGCTCCGAGCTGTGCATTCCGCTGATCTACAAGGACAAGGTGATTGGCGTGCTCGACATTGAGCACACGCGCAAGGGCTACTTCACCGAAGACCACGTGCGCATCATGACCACGCTGGCGGCGCAGGTGGCCATCGCGATCGAGAACGCCACGCTGTACGAGCAGATCGCGCGCCAGGAACAGAAGCTGGAGCAGGACCTGGCGCTGGCGCGCGAGCTGCAGTTTCGTTTGCTGCCGCAGAAGCTGCCGCTTTTTCGTCATGCTGAAGTCGCCTCGCGCTTCGCTCCGGCGCGTCAGGTCGGCGGCGACCTGTACGACTTCCTGAAGTACAGCGGGCAGGGCGTGACCGGCATCGCCGTTGGTGACGTGAGCGGCAAGGGCGCGCCGGCGGCGATTTACGCGGCCCTGGTGAGCGGCATCGCGCGCTCGCATGCCGGCGAGGAGCCGAGCGCCGCGGGCATGCTGGAGGCGATCAATCTGTCGCTCTCGGAACGGCCGATCGATGGGCAATACGTCTCCATGATCTACGCCATCTGGGACGACAACCAGCGGCTGCTGCAAATTGCGAACTCCGGGTTGCCGCGCCCCATACATTGCCATGACGGCAAGCTCGAGGCGATCCAGGCGACCGGTCTGCCGATCGGCTTGTTCAACAATGCGACCTATGATGAGCTGAACCTCCACGGCGCAGCCGGGCGACGTTTTCCTGTTCTTCAGCGACGGAATTCTGGACGCTACCAGTTCCAAGGGTGAGCTGTTCGGCCGCCACCGCCTGGAGAGAGATCGTCCGCGACAAGGCGCATCGCAGCGCCGAGGAGCTGGTGGACACGATCTTCACCGCTGTTTCCGACCATGCTGAAGGCGTCGAGGCCTTTGACGATCAGACCATCGTCGCCCTCAAGGTGAAAGGGGCGTCCTCCAAGAAGTGAAACCCGAACCGCCTGCGCGAGCGACCGCCCGCATTTACCTACCGCCGGGACCAGCGCCTCTTCCGCAAGTCCGCGCTGGAGATGCACGCCGACGCTCTCCCGCTCAGCAAGCTGGCCGCGCAGTATGGCACGCCGCTGTACGTGTATTCCGGCTTCGGCGATCCGCGAGCGCTACCAGCAGTTCGACAAGGCGTTTCGCGGCTGCGAGCACACCATCTGCTATTCGGTGAAGGCGAACTCCAACCTTTCGATCCTGCGGCTGCTGGCGCGGCTGGGCTCGGGATTCGACATCGTGTCGGGCGGCGAGTTGCAACGGGTGACAGAGGTCAGCCGGAAAGCCACGCGCAGCGTGGTGTTCTCCGGAGTCGGCAAGCAGGCGGACGAGATCGATCTCGCACTGCGTGCCGGCATCCTGTTGTTCAACGTGGAAAGCGCCAGCGAACTGGAGTTGCTGGCGGCGCGCGCGACGCATCTTCGCAAGACGGCGCGGTTCGCGGTCCGCGTGAATCCCGGACGTTACGGCTGAGACCCATCCTTATATCTCGACCGGCCTGCACGAGCACAAGTTCGGCGTGCCCTGGCGCGATGCCGTATCGCTTTATCGCCGAGGCGCGGAAAACCAGCGGCTCAAGGCCGCGGGCGTCAGCGTTCATATCGGATCGCAGATTACCGACGTCGATCCTTTCCGCGAAGCCATGGACCGCGTGGCTTCTCTGGTGCGTTCCCTGCGTAGCGAAAGGCACGATATTCGCTTACGTCGATGCGGGCGGCGGGCTTGGCATCTCTTATGAGGCAAACCCCGACGTCGATCTTCCGGCAGCCGCCAAGCAATATGCCAAGGCGTTGCTGGAGCCACTGAAAGGACTGGGAATTCATCTCCTGCTGGAGCCAGGCCGCGCGATCGTCGCTCCGGCGGGCGTGCTGCTCACTCGCGTCGTTTATCGCAAGCGCAACGATGGCAAGCAATTTGTGGTGGTGGATGCGGCCATGAATGACCTGCTGCGGCCTTCGCTCTATGGCGCTTACCATGAGATCGTCCCGGTCGTGCACGGGAGACGACCAGACGACCGTGAAAGTTGACATCGTAGGACCGATCTGCGAGACCGGCGACTTCTTCGCGCGCGATCGCAATCTCGGCGAGGTCAGGGAGGGCGACCTGCTGGCCGATCCTGGATGCCGGAGCCTACGGAATGGCGCTGGCTTCGAATTACAATACCCGGCCGCGGCCAGCGGAAGTGCTGGTCGAAGGGAGCCGCTGCCGATTGGTACGTAAGCGGGAATCCATTGGCGATCTTTTGGCACCCGAGCGCGTGTAAACTTTACCACTTCCGTACCACGAACCTCACTCGTACCGATTCCCCGATTTTGCTCATTGCGTTTCGCGCCAACTTGGCCTATTGTGGCTTTCCATTGGAGAGGCCATGCAACCAAACCAATATGACGCAGCCACTTCCACGGCAGTCTGTGTCTGGTGCTGTTCCCAATACCTGAAAAGCACAAGCCGGGCTAGGGACGGGCAAACCTTCTGCTCCAGGAAGTGCGAATACGAAGCGCAAGGCTGGCTTCACGCAAACCTAAAACTCGCCACTGAATAAGCCACTGGGCGCGGCCTTGAGCGGTCGCGCCCCCAAACCCACGATTGGACTTCCAATTCGGAATCCACTCTACTGACCACGGTGGGGATGGCGTTCGGCGTTCTCGTCCTCCCACTCCAGGAACTGGCGAAACGCGGCGCCGCGATGGCTGTAGCCCGCCTTCTCCTCAGCCGTAAGCTCGGCAAAGGTCTTCTCGATTTCTGGAAAATAAAACAGTGGATCGTAGCCGAAGCCGTTCGAGCCTCGGGCCGCGCGCAAAATGAGACCTTCGGCCTGGCCGCGAAACGTTGCCAGCGTATGTCCATTGCGCGCTACCGCGATGGCGCACACGAAGCGACCGGTGCGATACTCGTCGGGAACGTCGTGCAGCTCGCGCAACAGGCGCGCGTTGTTGGCTTCGTCGTCCGAGTTCGGTGCGCTCTCGGGTGCATGCTGGTCATCGGCAGCGTAACGAGCCGAGCGGACCCCGGGCGCACCGCCCAGCGCATCGACCTCGAGTCCCGAGTCGTCCGCGATTACCAGCTCGCCCTCGGCGTGCTTGCTGTAGTACTCCGCTTTCTTGCGCGCGTTCGCTTCAAAGGTTGCGCCATCCTCGATCACGGCCGGCAAAGTTGCACACTCCGGCAGCGTCTCGATACTGACGTTGTGGGCCGCAGCCGCCCCGATGAGGTCACGGATTTTCCCCGGATTCGACGTGGCCACCAGCACTCGCTTCATCGCCACCTCCTGCTCCATGTTAAAGCGATTCCCGAGAAAAGCGCTGCGCAGCTTGCGGCGATTGACGCGAGATTTTGTGCCATTGACGGAATCGTGTCGAAATATTTTTGGCAGCGCTCCTGTTGCGATGAGGCCGCTCCCATCCGACAATCATTCCGGTCGCGCGCATAATGCCTCCAGCACATCGTCTCTCCCTGCGATGAAATCGTCAGTATTCATGCGGCTTTCGCGCACACGCAAAAATCGGTCAAGCGCTCGTGCCGTACGCGAGAAGACAATTTTTTGCAACGGTCGAGTGCGAAGCGCCTGCGCGTGGCGATCTCGCACACATCGCGACATGCGTTTTTCTCTTGACTATTTTTTTCAATAAATCTATACAACTAACAAATTGCGATGAACTGAATGTCGCAATGTTCCACGACAAGTGGAAGGGAGAATAGAAACAATGGCAACGAAAAAGGCTGCAAAGAAGGCTAAGAAGGCCGCGAAGAAAAAGAAGAGATAGCTTTTCTTCGAGTGCACAAGGGGACGCGCGAGCGTCCCCTTTGCTTTTCTGCCCGATCGAGAAAACGACTGGCCCTAATTTGTCTCGCTGGCCAGGTGCACCGCCGGCATAGACGCCCTCACCTCGTATGCCGGACAGATGCTGTGGTAGGAGCAGCTATTGCATCCGAAACCCGGATCGGGGTCGAACTCGCCGGCAGCGATTTTGGCCGCGACCTCAGCGACCTTCCGCTCGGCCTTGATGAGGTCATCCACTGTGCGAGACGATTGCACGGCGG
Organism: uncultured Acidobacteriaceae bacterium; assembly: GCA_963798005.1. Classification (GTDB taxonomy): domain Bacteria; phylum Acidobacteriota; class Terriglobia; order Terriglobales; family Acidobacteriaceae; genus Bog-257. Next base: position 67,104 of record CAWCRZ010000017.1, read on the forward strand.
TGCAATTGTCCAGGTTGATGAAGACCAGTGACGACGCCGTCAGCCGCTTGTCCCTGGCCGCCAGCGCATAGATGGAAAGTTGCAGGCTCTTGTCGGCGTCTTCCTGCGTCTTCGCCTTGCCCGTCTTGTAATCCACGACCACAACGTCGCCGTCGCCAGTCTGGTCGAGGCGGTCCATCTTTGCCCGGACTTTGGTTTCACCGATGCTGAAGGAAAAGCTGTGCTCCGTGTGGAGGATGTCGCCTGCCGGCTTCGCCAGGTCAGAATGCAGGAAGCGCGTAAGCTGCTCGCGTCCCTGCTTTTCGTAGAGCTCGCGCTGGAGCTCTTCCTCAATTTTCGTTTTCGAGAATTCATCGAGGAAGCAGGCGATAACCGCCTCTTCGTTGAGTGGCCGCCCGGCATGCACTCCGTCGAAGTAGGCCTTGAGCGCAAGGTGCATGGCGGCGCCGAACTGCATGCGGGCCGCTGGGCCTTCCGGAATTCGCCAGTCGCGACTCAACTTGTACGCCATCGGGCAGCGCTCGTACTGCTCGATGGCGCTCGCGCTTAACTCGCCCAACCGTGCGTCGGCGCGGGGCGGCAATTGCACCCATTCCGAGATCAACGGCGACGACTCGGCGGCGGCATGCAATCTGTCGAGGAGCGTAGTCTGCGGCAGTTTGCGGCACTCGATAGCGCCTTGGAGCGAGGTGTTTTTCTTGTCCAGCAGCTCACGCATGTAGCCGGGAGGAACAGGGGTCGGATCCTTCTTGCCGCGTCCAAACTGCCCGCATATGTAGAGCTCGTCCTGGGCGCGCGTGAGCGCAACGTAAAACAGCCGGCGCTCTTCCTCGTCATGCAGCATCCTGGGCGCGCCCTCGGCGGCCGTGTCCTTGCTGCGAAGCTCCTGCGGAAACTCCACCAGCGACTCCTTGTACGGGCCGGGAAAGGACTGCTTAACCACTCGCACAACGAACACGCAGGGGAACTCCAGGCCCTTGGCGGCATGCACCGTCATCAACTGCACCGCATCCTGCTTTTCCCCGCTGACCTCGCGCGGGGCCAGCGCCGCGACCGGATCATCGTCTGCGCTGTCTTCTGACAGCGAGCCGCGGCCTTCCTGAAACAGCGCGACGTAGTCCAGAAGTTCGTGCAGCGTTCCATCGCGGGTGATCTGGCGGGGTTTGTTGCCCCAGTCGGCGACGAATTCCTGAAGCCGCTGCAGCGGCCAGGAGTCGCCGAGTTGGAACGAACTCCGCATGATTCTGATCGCGGCGGGCACCATGCCATTCGCGCTGGCGAGATCGTGTCGCGCCTGGCGGACCACCTGCATCACCTGCGACGCCGCCGGAAACTTTTTCCAGCACCGCTTCCACGGACGGGTTCCTTCCGGCCAGCGCAAGCTCGGCGCGAAACTGCTGCGGCATCGACGGAGAACAGCGGCAGTGCCGCAACGCGAAACAGGGCGACCGGATCGGGGCCGTCCAGGACGCGCAGCACCGCCATGGCGTCGCGCACCTCCGGTGCATCGAAGAGATTGGCTCCTTTAACCTGCACCGGAATTCCGCGGCGACGAAGTTCGTCGGCTACTTCCCCGCGATGATTGTGCTGGCGATAGAGAACGGCAAAATCGCGGTAGCTCATCGCGGGCTTGCGCCGCGTCGTGGACTCGATGGTTTCGGCGATGAAAGCTGCGTCCTCATTCTTGTTGTGCACGATGGCATGGACCATCGGGGCCTTGGCCAGGTTTTTCTCGCGCTCCAAACGCGCGCAAATGAGTGGTTCGCGCGGCCAGCCGCCGTCCGGCAACTCCTTGCTGCCGACTTCGGGGTTGCATTGGATCGCCTGGTAGGCGCAGCGCAGGATGGGCGGCGTAGAGCGCCGGTTCTCCGACATGGTCACACGCTGCACGCGGCCGGCGCCGAAAATCTTCAGGAACTGATCGAATGCCCCACTGGTCGCTCCGCGAAAGCGATAGATTGCCTGGTCGGGATCGCCGACAGCGAAGACATTGGATTCTTCGCCCGCGAGCAGTTTCGCCAGTTGAATCTGCGCCACGTTCGAGTCCTGGAACTCGTCGATCAGGATGAAGCGCGCGCGCTTCTGCGCGTCTTGCAACACCGACTGCCGGCGACCGAGAACTTCCACCGCGCGGGTGATGATGTGCCCGAAGGTGCCTAGGCCCTCCTGCTTTAGTAAGTCTTCGACGTAGCGGAACGCGCGCGCGATCTCGTGGCAGCGGCCCAGCACTTCCTCCCGCGGCATGGCCTCTGCGTCCTTCGACTTGGCGACGCGCGGCAACGCAATTTCACCGCGCTCGACCTGTGCGACATAAGCGTCATAATCGTCCGGCGTGCGCAGCTCGTCATGGCAGTGGCGGAAGAATTCCATCAGGTCGTGCAGAAATCTGCCGGGATCGGAGGCATGGATGAAACGCTCAAGACCCAGCTCGCCTATGCGGCGGCGCAGCAGGACGAACAGGTCCTGGTCATCGAGCAGGGCAAACTTGATTCCCGACGTCCTGCAACAGCGAGAAGCAATAGGCGTGAAAGGTGTTGGCCTGCAAACCGCTGGAGAGAAGCCTTGCCGCTGCGCGCTCCGGATCAAGATCGTGGTAAAGAATGCCGCCGGCTCGACGGACCAATTCGGCTGCGCCATTGCGCGTGTAGGTGACCGCCAGAATTTCGTCGGGCTTGGCCCATCCGGTGTTGATGAGGTGTGCGATGCGTTGCGACAGCACGGCGGTCTTGCCCGTCCCCGCACCGGCCACCACCAGCATGGGACCGTGGACATGCTCGATGGCCAGCCGCTGCCTCGGCGTCGGGATGAAACCGCGATGTCCGTTACTGCTCATGGGATCCCGGGATTGCGAAGAAAAAGCGAAGACATTATTATAGTCCGCGCCCCGGGTTCGGCAAGCGTAAAGTCAGACCCGTTGCTCTGGGCGTCCCGGTTTGCTGAGGAAAAGCTGTGGGGGCCGCGGCCCGGTCAGGATGGAAACTTGTGCGACACTTGAGTTGCATCCAACATTGTGAGCGCTCCCCCGCCTGTTGGTTACTGCTTCAGGATCCAGCTTGCTATTTTTTCCATGGCGACCGGAGACATCGTTTCTTCAATCTCGCCATACTCGCTGGGCGATCCCGTCTTGGCGGTTTGGAACAGATGATTCAAGCCGGGCAGTTCGTCGACTTCAGCGTGCTGGTTGCCGCCCTCTTCAAGAGCTTTCCGGATCGCGGGCAAATTCTGCTTCGGCGAAACCTGCACGTCCTTTTCGCCGTTGATGGCGAGCACCGGACATTTCACGTTCCGCAACGCCGGAGCAGGATCGTAGGCCATGAAGTAGCGGAACCATGGCGAAGTGAACGTTGTGATCACGATGTTGATTTGCGCCTCTGGCTGCCCCGCCAGCTTCTCTCGCAGTTCTTTCTCCAGCACGGCATTATCTTTTTCCTGTTTCACCAGCGTGAGGATTTCGTGCTCCGTCGCAGCTCTTTTCTCCGCCACCTCATGGCTGACACCAGCAGCTTCGGAGATGCAGCCGCACCTGTTCGGGCAGTATCTCATCGCCCGGCACACCCGGACCGGCCATCATTACGATGAAAGCCACGTCAGGATCGCGGGCCGCCACCATGGGTGCGATGAGCCCGCCCTCGCTGTGGCCGATCAGGCCGATCTTATGAGGATCCACTTCAGAGCGCGTTTTGAGATACGCGACTCCGGCTTCGGCGTCGGTCGCGAGGTCTGCGGTGGTGGCATCGGCCAACGCGTGCCGGTGGACTTCCCTACGCCACGGTCGTCTGCCCGCAGGACGACGATACCTTTACGGGTCAGGTAGTCCGCCAGCACGAGAAACGGTTTGTGGCCGAACAAGGTTTCGTCTCGATCATTGGGCCCCGATCCGGGAACCAAAAGCACGGCCGGAAAAGGACCTTTCCCCGATGGTATGGTCAGTGTGCCCGCGAGGGTGACACCCTGGGCCTGTCTTGTTGTGCATACGAGACGTCCTCCTCGCGGTACGGATACGGCTTAACCGGGTTCTGCGGCCGGCGGCGTTCCAATTCCGATGCATCCTTAACCCGCTTGAGCACTAGAGGGAGAGCTGCCGCCATTCCATGTATACGTCCCGTCAATCGTCTCCAGGTCTGACCTGATCTTGCCCTCGTAGGCGCCACCCCTCATCTGCCTCACATCAATCTTGAGAGAGGAGCCCTTCCGCATGACCGCTCTTGCCGGTACTCCGTTCACTCCCTGGTCGGGGCTATCCACGGTCGCGGTCAAGCCATCCGCCGTATTGAGGATGTGGAACACGACCCGCAGCTGGACACCGACCGGCATCGACGGTACCCAGCCACGCGCCATCAATGTCGGAAGGCGGCGCGGCTCGGATCTTCGCTTGGTCGGAAGCCGGCCAGGCGTTGGTTGGCTCTCGCCTCCCTCGCCACGCTTGAAGTCAAGGTCGAAGAATGCACCGCCCTGCGACCAGGTGCCGGAAATCTTGGTCGCGTCCGGGCTGAGCTTACCCACATAGGAGCCTTGCGATCTTGTCCACAGCGAATTTCAGCTTCGGGTTCGTGAACGAAATGGAGCTGACGGGCAGGCCGAAAGCGCCCTGGTCAACACTGTCCATGGTGGCCTTGAGGTTCCCGTCGTTGTCCTTGGCAATGTGCAGAACGATGCGAAGGTGGACTGTACCGGCTGTGAGCACGCCCTGCCAATCGCCGGCAACGTCCTGGCTTTGCGCCAGATAAGCACAGCAAAGAATCAAAGCTGCGATTGCTATTACCTCCTTTAGCAATGCGGTAGCGGCGAGTTTCTTGACGGCGCTCACTCCCAACGCAGGAGTCATGTCAGCAGTCTGCGCGACGGTTTCGTTATTTGCAATATGATTTTTCATAGGAACGTCCTTTGGCCATGCCTTGTGGCGACATCTCCAAGGTGCTCTCCGAATTCCAAGTTCGGCTCAAATTCCTGCCGAGTCTGCCTGAATTGGCTTGAGGTGGCAATGCACCAGCGGTGATTTCTGGGTCATCTGGAGGTGATTAATGCGTAGACTAGGGTAACCGACTCATTCCACGTTGCTTATGCCCACCACGGAGCCGCAGGCGGAGTGCTGGGAAAGGCGTAAAAATGGATCTGAGCCCCGGCAGGGGCGGCACAGAGCCACATGAATTGTCTTGAGGCAGGTTGCTGCACTTGAGTTAGTTGCTAATTGCTCGTTGCTAGTTACTCTTTGGCACAGCCTGAAATCTTGCCACCACTGCCTTCCCGCTGCTCAACTCCAGCGTGTCGCCCTCAATCTTGTAGCTTGACGTGGCCTTCAGCGCGGCGATCATGCCCTGCTCCTGCTCCATCAATGCCGGCGGGCACATCATCAGGGTCGTGCCGCTGGGAGTGAACTGCAGCGCATTCTGCTGCACGATGTAGGTTCCAACCACGCCATTGCAGCCGCTTGAACCCTCGAGCGTACCCTGCTCCCGATGCAGCATGATGTAGGGTTGCGTCCTGCCCATACCCGGAGCCGCAGGCTTGCCGTTCAGTTCAACCAGTCCCCAATATGTCCCATGGAGCTTGGGCTCGGTGTGCTTTGCCACCGCGGCCGCCTGCACTTGTTGCAGCATGATGTTGGCCTGCATTGGAGCGCCCTGGGTGATCACCGGATACGCCGTGGTCGACGCGAACATCTTCGTTCCGTTAACTGTGATGTTGGCGCGCAGTTGGTAGGTGTGCGCGGGATTGATGTCCGCCGGGTTGTACGAGACCTGAAAGGAGAACGGGCACCTGCTGCCCGGCGGCGGCAAAGATGGACTCCCCAACAAGCTTGGCCGGTGCGTCCTGCAACGAGGTATCTTCCAGCCTAACGTCGATGGCGGCGTCGGGAGGCAGCGCGATCCGCTCGAGATACGTAAGCGTCCCCGTAACTGTGCTTTGCGCGGTATTCCCCCGCGCCCAGGCAGGGGCGGTAAAGGTTACGAGTGCAACTGCTGCCAGCAATAAGACCGTACAGCGCAACATCGTCGTTCTCCTTAAAGCGAATATTCATAAGGATCTCACGCGTTGAAGAGGCACGGCTTCAGCCCTGCCGTAAAGCTGCTGTCATTAGGATGGCTTTAGCCATTGAGGGACTTCGGTTTTGAGACGAGGGGCGAGTTCCCTCAGGGGCTGAAGCCAAGCTCTGCACGCATGCGTAACGGCGCGGCTGAAGCCGTGCCCCTTCAACGCCCCATTCCTGATGGAAAGAGTCTGCGGAATTGTAGTTGAGAGCGATGCAGCCAACAACCGACTGCACTGGGAGTAATATCTCAGTTTCCATCGCCGGGCCGGTCCTTGGGTAGAGCGGGCCTTCAGGCCCGCGTCGAAGGCTTATCTGGGACTTAGAGCCCCGTAGGGGGCGGCACAGGACAACCGCGGACGTGTCGTACCTACGGCACTCGGATTCTCAAGCAACGTGAACGCGCGCCTGGAGGCCCGCTCTACCTCCGACCCTTGAGACTCAAACTGCAACACGACTGCACTTGGCCGCGTTTCCGTTGACCGCTGGATTCGGCTTCACGTACTCTGGAAGGTAATCTACGAACCGCTCATGAAGACTGCTGAAATGACTCCTCTCCGGGTTGCCGAGGACATTACCGAACTCGTCGGCGAAACCCCAATCCTCCATCTTAAGAAAATTGGTCCCGCGGACGCGGCCGACATCTATGCCAAGCTCGAGTACTCTGAATCCGGGCGGCAGCATTAAGGACCGCGCTGCCTTGGGCATGATCACGAAGGCGGAACGCGACGGCCGCTTGCAGCCGGGCGCCACTATCTTTGAAGCCACTGCCGGCAATACCGGTGTCGGGCTGGCCCTGATCGGATCGGGCCGCGGATATAAGACCGTGCTTGCCGTTCCCGAGGGCTTCTCGCAAGAAAAGGTCACGCTAATGGAGGCACTGGGCGCTGAGGTGATTCGCACCCCGCAGTCGGGGGGTATGCAGGCCGCGATCGACTACGTGAAAGCGCGTGCTGCCAAAACCCCCAACTCCTTCGTCGCGGGACAATTCGAAAACCAGGACAATCCCGACTTCCACTACGAGACCACCGCCCGCGAACTCTACGACCAGATGGGCGGGCAGGTCGATGCCGTGGTCATCGGCTCGGGCACGGGCGGAACGTTCACTGGCATCGCGCGCTATTTCAAAGAGCGCAATCCCAGTGTCCTGGCGGTTGTGGTCGAAACCCAGGGATCGGTGCTGGGCGGCGGCCCTAAGGGCGATCACGAGGTGGAAGGCATCGGGGCGAGCTTCATCCCCAAGACGTGCGACCTGTCACTGGCCGATGAAATCATCGCCGTCAGCGACTACGACGCCTTCGACATGGTGAAAAAGCTGGCTGCGATTGAAGGCGTGCTGGCAGGATCGAGCGCGGGCGCGGCCGTCTTTGCTGCCGTTGCTGTGGCGCAGCGTTTAGGAGCGGGGAAACGAGTGGCAACCATCATCCCTGACTCCGCAGAGCGCTATTTGTCGAAAGACATTTTCCACTTCAACGAAAAACATTAGCCACGGATTCGCACGGATGAACACGGATTCGGTTTGAAGGGGCATGCCTTCAGGCGTGCCATATCGAGTGAGAGTAAAGGTGGGCTTCAGCCTCTGGGGGCCTCGCTCTTATCCCCTCAGCGGCTAAAGCCGTGAACGGTGTGGCTTCGTAGCGACACGGCTGAGCCGTGCCCCTTCAAAGTAGGGTCTGACAATGGGACGCTGAGGGGTTACCCCTGCTCGAAGCGCGTCGTGCATCCCGGGTAAGGTTTATGTCCAAGAAAAACGCTACTGGCTTTTCCACTCGCGCCATCCACGTGGGCAATAGCCCTGATCCATCCACCGGCGCCGTCTCTCCTCCTATTTTTGCGACGTCGACCTACGCCCAGGAAGAGCTGGGCGTCACCAAAGGCTACGACTACTCGCGCGCCGGAAATCCTACGCGCACCCGGCTGGAGCAAAACCTCGCATCGCTCGAAGGCGGTATCGCCGCGCCGGTGTTTTCCAGCGGCATGGCTGCCGTGGTCGCGATGTGCCAGCTCATGAAGTCCGGCGACCACGTCGTCGCCTCCAACAATCTTTACGGCGGCGTGCCGCGGCTGTTCAACCAGATCATGGCGAACTTCGGCCTCGAGTTCACTTACGTGGACACGACCGATCCGCGCAATGTGGAGCGTGCCATCCGCAAGAACACGCGCTACGTGTACATCGAGACACCGACCAATCCGCTGATGGGCCTCACCGACATCGCCGCGGTCAGCGCGATCGCGCACAAACGCGGCTGCGAAGTCGTGGTCGACAACACCTTCATGTCGCCGTATTTCCAGCAGCCCATCAAGTTTGGCGCCGACATGGTGATGCACTCGACCACGAAGTTCCTCAACGGCCACAGCGACGGGCTGGGCGGCGTGCTGGTCTGCACCACCCGCGACCAGGCCGAGAAGCTGGCGTTCATCCAGAAAGCCGCCGGTGCCATCCTGTCGCCGTTTGAATGCTGGCTGGTGCTGCGCGGCACCAAGACGCTGGCCGTGCGCATGAAGCAGCACGACGAGAGCGGCCGCGTCATGGCCGACTTCCTCAGCCGCCATCGCAAGGTCAAGCAGGTCTTCTATCCCGGACTGAAGAGCCATCCGCAATACGAGCTGGCCTGCCGCCAGATGTCGGGCTTCGGCTCCATGATCACCTTCGAGACCGGTTCGCTCTCCAATGCCAAGCGGCTGCTGAAGCGGGTGCGCCTATGCACCATGGGCGAGTCGCTGGGCGGAGTGGAGACGCTGATCTCACATCCGGCGAGCATGACGCACGCGGCGATCGGGGCGAAGGGGCGCAAAGAGATCGGCCTGACCGACGGGATGGTGAGAATCTCGGTGGGGATTGAGGATGTCGAGGACTTGATTGCGGATCTGGAGCAGGCGCTGGATTAGCGACCGCCCTTCGCTTTTCGCCTATCGCTCTTCGCTAAGAAGTTCCAGTCTGTCATCCCGAGCGAGGACTCGGTAGTCCCGAGCTTTAGCTCGGGACGGCGAAGCCGTCCGAGTCGAGGGACCTGCTGTTCTCTTTCAGCCGCAAAAAAGTCACTGCCCCGCCGCTTGCGACTGACCCACGATCTGATACTTGTCCTTGCGGCTGCCGTCAATCACGGTCATCTGGTTGCCCTTGACGAAGTACTGCACCGCATCGCCCGGCTGCATTTGGGGCTTGGTTTCCTTGTGACGCGCGATGGAGTAGAGCATGTTGTCACCCTGCACCTGATACACGATCCAGGCTTTGGTTTTCTTTCCGTCGGGATAGCTACCGTTGTCCCACTTCACGACCTTGCCGGTCTGGTAAGTGTCAGCCGCAACGGCGAGAGCAGTCAGCAACAGAGTTATCAAGAGTACAAAAGCAGTTTTTCTCAAAGGGGCCTCCAGTTGGCGGTAGAGCAGGCCTTCAGGCCTGCGTCTTACGTCATTGATGAGAGAAGCTTCAGGCGCTGAGATCATAAATGATCTCAGCGCCTGAAGCGCAAGAGCATGGGCGGGTCATACGCAGGCCTAAAGGCCTGCTCTACCCGAGCCAACTTCACGCGTCATTCGAAAAACTTCGTTACGCCCTCTTCCAGCACGCACACCTTCTTCTCGATGCCGCGCCGCTTAGCGTCGGCCAGCAATCGCGGCACCGGCTCATCCACCGGCTCATAGGACAGGCGAAATGTTCCGTAGTGCATGGGCACCATCCAGTTAGCGCCGAGATCCAAGAATGCTTGCACGGCATCTTCCGGACTGGTGTGGACCCGGCGGAACGAGTCGGGATGGTACGCGCCAATCGGCAGCAGCGCGACGTCGGGCTTCAGGCGCTGGCCAATCTCGCGAAATCCGTCGAAGTAGGCGGTATCCCCGGCGTGATAGAGCGAATGCTTGCCCGCACGCAGAACGAATCCACCGTAGCCGCGATGCGTGTCGCGCACGACGCGGGCGCCCCAATGCCGCGACGGAACATGTGTGATCTCCAGGCTGCCCAGCGCCACGCTCTGCCACCAGTCGAGCTCGATGATCCGCCCGTAGCCCAGATCGCTGACCAGGTCGCGAACGTGTCGCGGCACGATGATCGCCGGCCGCTTGCCTGAGTTGCGCCGCGAGAGCCGGGCAATCGCCCGCAACGATGGCCTGTTCAGGTGATCGAAATGGGCATGCGAAACCAGCACCGCATCGATGGGCGGCAGGTCGCGCAGCCGAAGTCCCGGCCGGCGCAGCCGCTTGAGCACGAAAATCCAGCGCGCGAAGTTCGGGTCAACCAGGATGTTCTTCCCGCCCATCTGCACGAAGAAGCTGGAATGTCCAATGAACGTGACGCCTAGCTGGCCGCGACGGGCCAGCACCGGCTTGCGGCTGACCCCCGTGCGCGGCGTCATAGCGGAGTGGCGAACCAGCGTGCCGAATTGCCGCGCCTTACGCCGAACTGTGGTTCCCAACATAGATAAGAATTAGACGCTCTTGCGGGGCTTACAGATGCGAGCGCGGAATGATCGCAGACTAGCTTGACCTATGTCTCTCACTCAGCTTAAATCAACTGTACGGCCAACTGCCCAGCTAGCGCCACTTTAATAGCTCGTTGGGAACCTCGCGAACCACAAGGAGCAGTAATGAAAATCGCCTTTCTCGGACTGGGCATCATGGGACGGCCAATGGCCGCCAATCTGGTTAAAGCAGGACATGAAGTTTCGGTGTGGAACCGCACTGCGCGGCAGCACGTAGATGGCGCGCGCACCGCCGTTTCCCCGGCTGAGGCTGCGCTCGAGGCCGATGTGGTCTGGTCATGTGTCGCCGACACCGCCGCTGTGGAGCGCGTGATGTTCTCCGAAGATGGCGTGGAGAAGTCGCTGCGCGAAGGCATGATCGTGGTCGATTCCAGCACGATTTCGCCATCCGCCACATTGCGTTTTGCCGAGCGAGTAAACGCCCACGGGGTGCATTGGGTGGACGCTCCCGTCACCGGCTCCAAGATCGGCGCCGAGAGCGGACAACTGATCTTCATCGTCGGCGGCGCAGCCGAGCCGGTCGAGTACCTCCAGCCGCTGTTCAAGGCCATGGGCAAGCTGGTGCTCCACATGGGCGACACCGGCAAGGGTCAGTCGGCCAAGCTTTGCATGAACCTGATGATTGCCCTCATCTACGAGGGCTTTGCCGAGGCGTTCACCCTGGGCCAGAAGCTGGGCGTCGATACCCACAAGCTGGTTGAGTTGATCCAGGCTTCCATGGTGCGCTCGGGCGTGGTGGACTACAAAGCGCCCGTTCGTCCTGCGCCACGATTTCTCGCCGAACTTCCCGCTGCGCCTGATGCACAAGGACATTCACCTCATGCTCGACGCCGCGAAGGAGAACCGCGTCAAGCTGCCGGCGCTGGAGACCGTGGACGAGATTTATGAGCTGTCGAGCGAAGAAGGATGGGACGATCTCGACTTCGCCGCCACGCTGGGACTGCTGGAGAAGTGGGCCGGACTAAGTAGCAAGGTGAAGTAATTCGGGAGGCTGTTAAACCTGCTGCAACTCAGGCAATGTACGCAAGTGTGACGGTTTGAGGGCACTCGAGCCCGAGGGCGAACTTGCCAGGGCGTAAGCCCGAGTAAAAGCCCATCGAGAACCTGAGCCCCTTCAGGGGCGGCACAGGCCGTGCATGTGCCGGGCGAATGTGGCGTCCCGGGGACTCGGTTTCAAGATTGTCCCAGGACTACGTCCAGGGCTGACACCCTGCGGGTGGGAATACTCCAGTTCGAACTGCTCTACTCCGCCTTCGGCCCCTCCACCACGTACACGCGGTTGGGGTTCCCCGGCTCGATCTTGTTCTTCTCGAAGCTAGCCTTAATACGGCGCCGCAGCTCGCGGCTGACGGCGAACTGCGCGCCCGGCTTGGTTTTCGCCAGCATGAGATAGTCCACTTCCCCGCCGCTCACCTTCTCGATGCCGGGAACTTCAGGCTTGGCGACGATCTTGTCCTTAAACGCGGGATCGTTCTCCACTTCCTCGCCAATCTCATTCAGCAACTGGATGACGCGATCGCTGTCGGCGCCATAGGCCACCGAAATGTGGAGCTGGATTTGCGTCCAGTCGCGGGTCAGGTTGCTGACCACCTTGATCTCGCTGCTCGGCACGGTGTGCTGCGCCCCGCTATCGTCGCGCAGGATCGTCCGGCGCAGCGTCATGGCCTCCACGGCGCCCTGCACTCCGGCGATGCGGACGGTGTCGCCGATGTCGTATTGGTTCTCCGCCAGTATGAAGAACCCGTTGATGAAGTCGCGCACCAGCGTCTGGGCACCAAAGCCGATCGCCAGTCCCACCACCCCGGCGCTGGCCAACAGCGGCCCCATGTTGATGCCCAGCAGCGGCAGGATCTGCATCGCCGCCAGGAACAGGATGACGAAGACGCCCACGCTGTAGATGACGCTGGAGAGCGTGCGCAACTGTTGCGCGCGCAAGGCCGAGGGCAGGTCCTGCCGGTTGCTGAATTCGGTCAAGTGCCGCGAAGCCTTACGCAGCAGATGCGCCAGGACATACGCGATGATGAGAACGGCGACGATCTTGGGCATCCGGTGGCGCAGGAAGTCGAAGGCATCGTCTCTCCAGTAATCCAGCAACTGGAATAGGTCATGTTTGCCCCCACCGGGAAACAGGGCCCAGGCTTGCAGTCGTGTGAGTAGGGAAACCAGCATTCTCGCGGATTATAACAACCGGGTCTTCTTCGAGATGAGCCAGGCGCAAGCCGAGCTGTCGCGCCAGCCTGAGGGCGCGCCGAGAATATAATCGGTCCACTCCTATGACGTGCCCAACCAACCGCATACCAACCCTTCGCCAATCAACCCTCATTTTGTCACTGATGTTTTGTCTTCTCTTTGGATTGCCCGGCGCGGCGCAAAACCCGAACAGCCGGGACCAGCGCAGCCCGGCCGAGATTGAGTGGGCCAACCAGCAAAAATTCAACGCGCAGAAGAAACTGAACGAGCAGCGCCAGCAGGACATCAAGACGGACACCGACAAGCTGCTGCAACTGGCGACGGAGTTGAAGCAGTACGTGGACAAAACTAACGAGCACACTCTGTCCGTTGAAGTAATCAAGAAGGCGGAGGAGATCGAAAAACTGGCGCACACCGTCAAGGACAAGATGAAGGGGCAGTAGCCGCTTAGCACCGTCAGAGACGATCCCTAGGGAATTCTCGGCTTTTTTACCTGCGATAGAATTGCATGTCCTATGGCAATTTCGTCTGCGCAGCAACCTGTCTTTACGCGGTGGCGATGCCTGGCCATGCATTGGTACCTTCTGGCTGTGCCGCTGCTCATGCTCGCTTCATTTCCGGTGGAATTGTTATGGCGGCGGATGAGGTTCCTGGAGTGGCACCCGAATCAACCTCATCGAGGACTCATGGATCTGGACACGAGCTTTAAGGCCTCCCGCTCCCTGTGGTTCGGCCGCAATGTGGCATTTACTTATGGGCCGCTGTTTCAGTGGCTGTCCAGCGCGCCAGCACGATCGAGGGGCCTGTCCATGGCGCTATTTACGCCACTTACCCCATGTTGCCGTTATGGTGGAACTTTCCCTCAGGATACCTGTCGCTTCGGCTCCTTCTGCCCGAGCAGCCGGCTTGGAAGCGTTTTCTTCTGTTGCTCCTGCTCTGTATCTTCTGGGCACCTTGGGACGGGCGGACTGGCTTCAGTATCTTGCTTTTCGCTTTGTTTCTGAGGGGCTGGTATGCGGTGGGGCAACGCGCACTCAGGCAAGTTCTGCTGGGCTGCGTCGCGGCCCTTCTGTGCGCAACGGCATTTCTGTATTCTGCGGACACGGGAGCTTATGCGCTAGCGGGGTTACTGCTTTCGCTCGCGGGGGTGTCTTGGGAAGTCGACCGAACCGCGCACGCTGCGACCCTTCGCTTCCGCTTTGCTGGCATTTGCCGCTTGCTCGCTGATTCTTGTCATCACCATGAATGCCATCATGGCGAGGCCCTTCGACTTTCGCTTCTGGAAAAACTCGCTGGCAATCCTTACCGCGTATCGGCTGGGTTAGAGCCTTCCACGATGGCTGGGGCGGGCACGATTCATTTACTGATTTCATTGTTCGCTGGCGGGGTTGTGCTTCTGATTCGCGCGGTCACCCCCGGCGATCGCGATTCCAGCATTACAGCGCGTCCTGGATTCCTAATCGGCGGGTTCCTGTTTGCCTGCGTCGCCATGCAAAGTGGCTTGGTCCGCTCCGATTGGATACACATTGTGTTGTCCGTATACCCAATGATTTTCTTCACGGGCTGCGTATTGTTCTCGTTCCCATCCCGCACTGGATCTGCACTTGCCGTGCTGACGGCCGTGGCGTGTTCGTCACTATTTGGCGAGCCGCCACGTCTGCTGCCGACAATCCGTCAGAACTACTCACAACTGACGGACCCACTGACAGTCTGTCCTCCGGGCTTCCTTGAATTCGATCGCGTTTGTTACCCTGGGGTGTTTACGCACATCCTACAGACAACCTCAGCCTATCTGCAGCAGCGAAGCCGACCTGATGATTACATGATGGTTTTTCCTTACGAGAATATTTTTGGGATTGCCTCTCGCCGAAGCGTGGCCGGCGGGGTATTGCAATCGTATCTCGTCAGCGGTGAATACCTGTCCCGTCTTGATATCGGCGGGCTGGAGGCAGCGGCTGCTCCGGTCGGCTTATATCTGCCCGACGGCGACCACAGCCGACTCATTGACGGAGTGCCGAACTTCACGCGCAGTCCCGAAGTGTGGCTCTGGACGTTCCGCCATTATCGAAAAGAGGACCAGCTGTTCCATGGAATCTATGGCTTGCTGCGAGACGATTCGCGAGACCGCCAGCATCGCCATGAATATAAGGCCGCTCGGCATTCCGCCTCGCGGTTACCCGATTCAAACCCGCAGCTCGGTGTTGGACCTGGGCGACCCGGCATGGCCCTCCGACGGCGCCGATTTCCTACGTTTGCGCCTCACCGTACGCTATAGCCCTTGGTGGAGACTACGTAAGCCAGCACTTCTTATGCTTGAGATCGAGCGAGCGGATTCGAGTCACGATCGTAAGCGATTTATCGTGGAACCCAATGTGTCTTCGGAAGTTTGGTTGTATCCCTGGGACGATGCCGAGTTGGCGCAATATTTGGACCCGGACGAAAAGCAGTGGCGCCTCGGCCCAAGGCCGGCGGTCACGCGCTTGCGTTTGTTGGTGATGCCGCTGGATTGGGTTTCGATCCAGCCGGACATGATCGAAATACAGTCGGCCGATGCGATAAGAGTGTCGATTAGACGATAGCTCTTATATCGCGTATACACGACTTTGGTTGTGCATATTTTCACTTGATTTAAGGCGTATACTTGAATCGCTGGACCGCGCATCCGGTAAAGCGCTCTGCTTTGCAGCCAATGCACTCTACTTCATCGCCTCAGGCCAGAGAGAATGACCCGGTAAACGGAGCCGTGGAGCAAATGTTTCCAACAATCTGAGGCGGAGGGAACAAGCGAACATCCGACAGCGCTCGCAGCAGAAAGTGAGGCGCACAATGTGTCGCCACATTGCTACCCTTCTGCTCTGTATTTTTCTCCTCCCTTGTCTGTCCACTTCCCTGGCAGCACAGATCGAAATTCAAGTCGGCAACGTTAGTAATGGCTGGCAAATCCCGAACAGCACGACCCTTCAAGGGGATTCCGGGACGGCCGACAAGGTCGTCCAAGCCGGTCCAACGCAAACATTCACATCAACTGGGACTAGCGGCGGGGTCATCTTTCAGGGAACTCCCATCTCATCGAGCGGCACCGCCGCAGGCACGGTCAACCCGACGATTATCCGAGGCGCTCCGAATAGCGCTCCCAACAATACCGCCGGCGGGGCGCAAAAAGCGGGCGATCTGTATGTAGGGCCGGGCGGAGCAAATGGCACTACCACCGCGAACCAGGGAAATCCTACCCCCGGCAATGACCACCACTACAGCGCTTACCGCGCGGGTACAACAGCCAACCACGACGGGCGTCTACAATGTCTAATAGGTACGGACCTTGCCGGCCCAGCAGGTCACAACGTGGTCAACGACTGCGACACGGCCGCCCATGCCAACAACAACGTGGGCATCATGCCGGCAAGCAATGACAACTTCACGAACCCTGACACCGAAGCGGTCTACGTCCAGTGGGGTGGTTCCCTGACGAGCGTCCGGTCCCACGGCAATGAGACCTGGGCGAACGGTGACAGGATTTGCGTAGACCAGAACAACCCGAGCTACGTTACGAACACTATTGGCGGCGCTAATCAGTGTCCCTGCCCAGCCACTCAGGTGGGGTACAACCGCCTGAATGAAGGTTCCGCCGGGCAGTTACACCTACTAGAGATCGTGCTCGGCGGCTGCTCTGGGTATGCACAAACGACGCCCTCCTTCTGCCAAAGCTCCAGCGGTTCATGTTCGTCGGCATCGGCTGGATCGGTGACTATCG
Source organism: uncultured Acidobacteriaceae bacterium (assembly GCA_963798005.1). GTDB lineage: Bacteria > Acidobacteriota > Terriglobia > Terriglobales > Acidobacteriaceae > Bog-257. Next base: position 83,554 of record CAWCRZ010000017.1, read on the forward strand.
CTGCGGGCTCCACGACCGTGACGGTCAGCACGACCGCGGTTACGGCCAACAGTCAGATATTTGTCTTCGAGGACTCTACTCTGGGAGGTGCGCTCGGGGTCACCTGCAACACGTCGATTGTGCGTACGTATCAGATCACGTCCAGGACTGCGGCCACTAGCTTCGTCATTTCGTCCTCGGCGGCTCCGACCACCAACCCGGCGTGCCTGAACTACTTCTTTGTGAACTAAAAGGGGGAACACAAAAGCACCAAAGAGACCGAAAGTGGCTTCGATGCGGGGGCGAGACCATCTTCGGCCCAAAGCTGGGGGTGGAAAACTGCGTCAGGGCGCCGCAACACCAGCAAAGCGCTGGTCACCGTAATCGCGAGCGCCCAGAACAGAGCAGGCGACTGCAACGCTCTCGACCGTTCGGACACTGCTCGCCAAGTCTGCATTGCCAGCCATCCTTGATAGGTTAAGAAACTTATACATGTACTTTCGTAATCTTGACAGCGTCCTGCCGAGGGGTACACTGACTTCAGCGCCGTAGGCGCGACTCAGTCTAGCCCAGCACCCAGCCGCAGGCGGAGTGCTGGGTAAAGTGGGAAATGAACTCCAGTCCCGTAGGGACGACAGAGGTTCTCATACACGCTCTTCGGCCTCTGGTCGCGGAAGGGAATGTCAACTGTTAACTACCTTGTTAACTACATGCCAAGTGCCCCACAGATTCGGGCTTTCTGCGAATGTGTGGGAGACTATGATTTTACGGACGGACCTGAGGCTCGGATCGACGAGGTAACCTTCCCAACCAAAAGAGGGTTGGGTAGGGCACCCGCAGTTCTGCCTAATGTCTAAGCAACCGCAAAATGCGTGCGCTAAGTGCTTTTGAATCTATTGCATACGAGTAAGTCATTATGATGCAATCAGATAGCGATGGTTTATGGTGTAAGTTGCTGATTTTACGGAAGCCTAGGGAGGGGGTCTAACAACACTATGGCATTTGAAAAGTACGTCAAGCTGCCGGGCAGTGAGCGCGAGCCGAAGAGCGGCTCGGTTAAGACCGGCGCCGCGCATCCCGATGAACTCATGCAGGTGACGGTGGCGCTGCGGCCACGGTCGGGCCAGAAAGAGACCGTCGTTGGCCAAGCTGGTGGAACGCGGCGAGACCCTTTCGCGCGGTGAGTACGAATCCCGCTACGGCGCCGATCCTGCCGATGTTCAACTGGTGGAGGCTTTCGCCTCCAGCTCACGGACTGGCGGTCGCGAGAGTGGACCTGGCGGCGCGCGACCGTGATTCTGACCGGCAAGTGCGCCGATTTTGCCAAGGCGTTTCAGGTGCAGTTGGCGCGCTACGAATATGACAGCGTCACCTATCGCGGACGCACCGGCGCGGTCAGCATTCCCAGCGAGCTGAGCGGCGTTGTGCTCAGCGTCCATGGGCTGGACAACCGTCCCCAGGCACAAACCCATTTTCGGATTGCGACCGCAGCTAAGGCAGCTGCTTCGTCGTCGGCGGCGGCTGGCGGCGGCGCTGGCTGCGGCCGCCTCCTTCACCTCGTTGCAGATCGCCAAAGCTTATAACTTCCCTACCGGAGTGAACGGCAAAGGCCAGACGGTCGCCATCATCGAACTCGGAGGCGGTTTCACTCAGTCCGACCTCAACACCTATTTCAGCGGCCTCAAGATTTCCCGGCGCCGACGGTGGTGGCGGTCTCGGTGGACGGCGCGCAGAACCAGCCCACCGGTGACACCAACGGTCCCGACACCGAGGTCATGCTCGATATCGAAGTGGTCGGCGCGGTCGCGCCGGGAGCGAGGATCGTCGTCTATTTCGCTCCCAATACCGATGCCGGATTCCTGGACGCCATCAACCAGGCCGCGATGGACAAAGTGAACCAGCCCTCGGTCATCTCCATCAGTTGGGGAGGTCCGGAGTCGAGCTGGACCGCGCAGTCCCTCCAGACCTACAACAGCGCGCTGCAAGCAGCGTCGGCGGTCGGCGTGAGCGTGTGCGTGGCCTCGCGGAGATAACGGCTCGGACGATGGCGTTGGCGATGGCCACGACCACGTGGACTTTCCGGCGTCCAGTCCGTTCTCGCTGGCTTGCGGGGGAACGAGCCTCACGCCTCAGCGGCAGTTCGATTTCCAGCGAGGTGGTGTGGAACGGCGGCAGCGACGGCGGCGCGACCGGCGGCGGCGTCAGCGACACCTTCCCGATTCCGACCTGGCAGGCGAATGCCAAGGTGCCGCCATCGAGGAATCCGGGCAACTTCAAAGGACGCGGCGTGCCCGACATTGCCGGCGATGCCGATCCCGCGACTGGTTACCAGGTCCAGGTGGACGGCTCCAGCTTCGCAGTCGGCGGGACCAGCGCCGTTGCGCCACTGTGGGCGGGATTGCTGGCGTTGTTCAATCAGTCGCTGGGCAAGCCGGTGGGATACCTGAATCCGAACCTGTACCAGAGCGTGGCAACCAAGACAGGCACGCTGCGTGACATCACGTCGGGCAATAACGGCGACTTCGCGGCGGGTCCAGGATGGGATGCATGCACCGGTTGGGGAAGTCCGAATGGGACGACGCTGCTGCAGGCCCTGTCGTCGGGCGCGGCGCCGACTCCGAAGCCAACGCCTACTCCTACTCCCACGCCCGCCCCTAAACCGAAACCCAAGCCGAAGCCAACGCCGAAACCGAAACCCAAGCCGAAACCAAAGCCGAAGAAGGGCCGCGGCAAACGTTAGCTTCCGCCGTCTGAAGGGACGCGCGTTTACAGGTTGCGTAAAGCTTGACTTTGTGCGAGACGCTTGATAGTGGCAAGCCTTGAAAGGCGCGCCTTTGCCAGAAGCTTGACATCGCGGGCTTGAAAGGCCCGCCTTTGCGAAAAGCTCGACATCGCGGACTTGGAAAGAGCGCTCCTTTGCCGGAAGCTTGACATCGTGAGCTTTGAAGGGGCGCACCTTCAGGTGCGCCGTTAAAGCTCTATTTTTTCCGGAGCAGGCTTCAGCCCGCGACACCCGTAAGCAAAAACGCCATCTCTTGCGAGATGGCGTTTTGCTGTTGATGTCTGCGAATCAGGCTGCGGCCTTCACGATCCGCATTCCGTAGAACGACCTGTACACGAAGACGAACGATATCGCGAAGAAGATGACAGCCAGGATGTGGCTGAATCCCGTTCCTTGCGTGTTCGTCAACTGCACCGCCAGCTCCACTGCAAGCAACCCGAACAGCGTGGTGAACTTGATGATCGGGTTCATGGCTACCGATGACGTGTCCTTGAACGGATCGCCAACGGTATCGCCTATGACCGTCGCATCGTGCAGGGCGGTTCCCTTCTGCTTCAACTCGACCTCGACGATTTTCTTGGCATTGTCCCAGGCGGCACCAGCATTGGCCATGAACATCGCCTGATACAGGCCGAACGCCGCGATCGAGATCAGGTAGCCGATAAAGAAAAACGGCTCCACGAAGGCGAAAGCCAGGGTCACAAAGAACACCGCGATGAAGATGTTGAACATGCCCTTCTGCGCGTACTTGGTGCAGATCTCGACCACCTTCTTGCTGTCGCCCACCGAGGCCTTCTCCACACCTTCCAGTTTGATGTTGGCCTTGATGAACTGCACCGCGCGATAAGCGCCCGTGGTCACGGCCTGCGTGGAAGCGCCGGTGAACCAGTAGATAATCGCACCGCCGCTGATCAGGCCGAGGACAAACGGTGCGTGCAGCAGCGACAGGTTCTCTTGTCCATGGGTCAAACCACCGGTAAGCGCCATGATGATGGAGAAGATCATCGTCGTCGCGCCAACCACGGCCGTTCCGATGAGCACCGGCTTGGCCGTCGCTTTGAAGGTATTACCCGCGCCGTCGTTCTCTTCCAGCATGTGCTTGGCGCGCTCGAAGTTCACGTCGATGTTGTAGTCCTTCTTCAGCTCACCCTGGATGTTCGGGATCTGCTCAATCAGCGAGAGCTCGTACACCGACTGCGCGTTGTCGGTCACCGGGTCCGTAAGAATCCACCGCGATGGTCACCGGTCCCATGCCGAGGAAACCGAACGCCACCAGGCCGAACGCAAACACCGCCGGCGCCAGCATTAATGCGCCCAGACCGAATGTGCTCACGTAATAGCCGATGGACATCAGCGCCACCATGGTGAAGCCCAGGTAATAGCAAGAGAAGTTTCCGGCCACGAAGCCCGACAGGATGCCGAGCGACGCTCCGCCCTCGTCCGCCGAGGTGACTACTTCTCTCACGTGGCGCGATTCAACCGAGGTAAACACCTTGACCAGCTCAGGAATGACGGCGCCCGCCAGTGTTCCGCAGGAGATGATCGTACCCAGCTTCCACCACTGGGTGGGATCGCCGCCCAGCACCGGCACGATGAGATACGACACGATGTAAGTGAGAACGATGGAGATGATGGAAGTTAGCCATACCAGCGACGTCAGCGGCGCTTCGAAGTTCATGTTGTCGGCGTTGCCGTAGCGCGCCTTGGCGATGGCTTCGTTCAGGAAGTACGCTGCCGTGCTGGAGACCAGCATCATGATGCGCATGATGAAGATCCACACCAGCAGTTGCACCTGGACCCTGGGATCTTTCACCCCCAGCAGGATGAAGGTGATCAGCGCGACGCCGGTCACGCCGTAGGTTTCGAAGCCGTCGGCGCTGGGACCAACGGAGTCGCCTGCGTTGTCGCCCGTGCAGTCAGCGATGACGCCCGGATTGCGCGCATCGTCTTCCTTGATCTTGAAGACGATCTTCATCAGGTCGGCGCCAATGTCGGCGATCTTGGTGAAGATACCGCCGGCGATACGCAGCGCGGCCGCGCCCAGCGACTCGCCGATGGCGAAGCCGATGAAGCACTGGCCGGCGTAATCAGCCGGAATGAACAACAGAATGCAAAGCATGATCAGCAGCTCGACGCTGATTAGCATCATGCCGATGCTCATGCCGGCCTTCAGCGGGATGGCGTAGATCGGATACGGCTTGCCGCGCAGTCCGGCAAACGCGGTGCGCGAGTTGGCGAACGTGTTCACCCGGATGCCGAACCATGCCACACCGTAACTGCCGCAAATGCCGACGATGCTGAACAGCAGAATGACCGGCAGTGTGACCGCTACCGGCTTGCCGGGAACCGGAGCCAGCCATCCGAAATAAGCGATGATGACGACTGCGATAAAGGCCCACAAGAGCATCAGGAACTTGCCTTGTGTTATCAAATAGGTCTTACAGGTTTCGTAGATCAGGTCCGAAATCTCGCGCATGGAGCGATGGACCGGCAGGTTCTTGAGCTGAAGGGAGATCGACAGTCCGAACAACAGGCCCAAGGCACAGAAGATAAGTCCTATCGCCAGGATGTTGTGGCCATTCAGTCCCAGAAAACTGACCGACGTAAGGTCGGGCAGCCGCAGGTTAGCTTCGCCGGCAGCCTCACTGGGCTGGGCGAAGGCGGTGGCAGCATTGAGCATGAAGAGTGTCAGCGCGGCGCCGATTAGCTTGGCCGGGCTTTTGATCGATGACAGCCGCCGCAGCGCGGCGAGCCAGGTGTGCATATGATTCCTCCGAAGGGCGCTCCGTGAACCGGGAAACACCCAGGAATATGACGTTAGTTTTCTGCGCTCTCCGGCGAACCTCCGCCGACAGCGTTTCCATGAGATCGTTGACCGCCCAGCAGATCGGCGCGTACGAGGCTCTAGCTTGCGTCTAAGCAGACCGCTAGTCCAAACCATGCATGGACCTGCTGAAATCCCGGAAACGCGCTTCCACTTCAGACGGAAGTGTTTGAGGCTTGGCCGCGTCGGGAACACTTGCACCAGTCCGTGTGCAATCTGAAGCACACTACCAGCGCAGCACAAAAGGCGAGTCTTTATAACATTTCGGGGGAAGCAGGGTCAATCACACGTTAGTTGTGGGGGCGGGATTTCGCTTATGGCTTGCAGCAAATGCCGATCCCGGACGATGGGACTAGGAAACGCCGGCTTCTGGCGCGACATTGGCTTTGCGTTTGGACTGAGGTCTCAGCTGATCTCTGGTGAATTTTCCGCCGCAGGTCCCGCAGCCCCACTGCACGTGTGGCATAGGCACAGATTTCGTCGAGCTCTGCGGTTGCCACGTTCTCGACATTTCATCCTGACAGATGGGACAGTTCATGGGACAGCACTTCCTTCCACAGCCTTGGTAAAGGTTGCAACTCACGTCGGGTTTCGCAACCGTCGCGTCAATTCAGTTCGGCCAGGCGGGCTAGATCAGAGGTGCAATCTGCTTGCTGCTGACCGGCAGGATGGTGGCCTTGGATGCCAGTACAGCCTCGTCCGTAATACCGAGCACCTTCCTGGCGTGCTGCTTCGCCTTCTCTTCGGTGCGGAATCTCTTAGGCTGGCGAGGTGTGTTGCTTCCGGTCAGAAATTCAACTTGGTAGTACGTCATGTCACTATTGTCTCATCTGGCGGGGTGCAGTGCCCATTATTCGGTGCAAGAGGGGCTATGACATCTACGATCGGCGCCGACGTTGTCCGCTTTGAATACGCTCGCGCTCTGCCACAATCGCCGTCACTAATCCCGGAATCGTGTACTCCGCGGCTTCCGTGTCCACCGGGAGTCCGAATTCGCGCAGCGTAGCCGACGTGACCGGCCCGATCGAGGCGGTGTGTATACCGTCGAGAGGCCGCGGACCTTTTCAGCACTGAGCGCGCCTCGCGCAAGCCGAGCAGACGCACGAAGTTGCGCACCGTCGAGGAACTTGTGAACGTGATTGCGTGCGGCTTTCTCGCGCTGCAAAGAGCAGCTCGCAGGCGCCTCTGCGAGGATTCCGGCGCCACCGTCTCATAAGCTTCGACCACGTCCACCACCGCGCCAGCCTGGCGCAGTTCGCGCGGGATAACGTCACGCGCGACCCTCGCTCGCACCAGCAGGACGCGCTTGCCCTTTACCCGGCGACGCAGTGCGGCGACGACTGATTCGGCCACGTACTCCTTCGGCGTAACTGCGACCTGCAAACCATGCCGCTCAATCGCGTGCTTCGTTGCCGGGCCAATGGCGGCAATCTTCAATCTGCTCAGCGCCGTTGCATCGACGCCCTGCCTCGCCATGCGCTCGAAAAGGGCCTTTACTCCATTGACGCTGGTCAGGATGAGCCAGTCGTAACTTGCAAGGTTCTGCAAAGCCAGATCCAGCGGCTGGTAAGAACGGGGCTTGCGAATCTCGATGAAAGGGACCTCAATGACCTTACAACCGAGATCGCGCAGCGCTGACGACAGCGCGCCGGCCTGCTCCTTGGCGCGCGAAACCAGGACGCGGCAGCCGGCGAGAGGGAGCGTCGATTTTGCAGCGGCTGTTCGAGAGCGTCTCATCGTCGTTTAGGGCTGCACCGGTGTGGCGGCCCCGGTTCCGTAAACCTGCTCGAGAATCCTGGTCGCGCCCCGGCGCAGCAAGGTATCGCCAACCTGCTCGCCGAGAGCCACCGGATCGCTGCCACTCTGCTCTTCGCGCAAGACTTCCGACCCATCCGGGCGGGCCACAATCGCGGTCAGGCGCAGCGTACCGTCTTTCATCTCGGCAAACGCACCGATGGGGACCTGGCAGCCGCCGCCCAGCTTGTTCAAAAGCGCGCGCTCGCACGTGGTCGCCGCCCGGGCTGCTGCATCGTTGAGGAACGCGAGGTGCTCACGCATGGCAACGTCGCCTTCGCGAATCTCGATACCAAGTGCGCCTTGTCCCGCAGCGGGACACATGAAGCTCTCAGAGAGTACTTCCCTCACCCACTGCGTTTTGTCCAGGCGCATAAGTCCGGCGGCAGCCAGGATGATGGCGTCGTACTCGCCTTCCTCCAGCTTGCGTACGCGAGTATCCACATTGCCCCGCAGCGGATGAATCACCAGATCGGGACGCACTGTCTTCAACTGGGCCTGACGCCGCAGACTGCTGGTGCCCACGCGCGCGCCCTGTGGCAAAGCTTTGATGCCGTCGTACTTGACCGAAAGGAACGCGTCGCGCGGATTGACACGCGTAGTGACCGCAACCAATTCGAATCCCGGAGGCAGTTCGGTAGGCAGGTCCTTCAGGCTATGCACTGCGAGATCGACACGCCCGTCAGCCAACGCCTCTTCAATCTCCTTGGTAAACATGCCCTTGGTGCCAACCTTCGCCAAGGCAACGTCGGTGATTTTGTCGCCGGTGGTTTTGATGATCTCAATCTCGACTTCGTGGCCGCGCTCACGCAGCAACGCCGAGATGTGGTTGGCTTGCCAGAGAGCGAGCTGCGATCCGCGGGAACCGATTCTGAGATGGGCCATCAGTTCTGCGTCCCCGGTTTATCGCCGCCGGTCGTGCCTTGCGCGGCTGCGGCCTTGCTGGCGTCACGCAAACCGAAGAGCTTGCGAACCAGGTCGATCACGGTGGTTGCCTCGTTTGATTCGCGGGCCGCGGTCTTAAGTGTGGTTATGGGCGTGTGCATGATTTTGTTGATGATGCCGCGCGTCAGCGCCTCGACGGCCAACTCCTGCTCGGGCGTCATGGCTCCCAGCCGTCCGCGCACGCGATCGATCTCGGCCTGGCGAACGGTCTCGAGATGCTCTTGCAACGACACGATAGTAGGCACAACGTCGAGTGTCTGCAAGCGCGACTGGAATTTGTCCACTTCCAGTTGCACGATGGCTTCAGCGCGGTCCGCTTCGGTCCGGCGATCGGCGATGTGCGACGACACCACCTGCTGCAAGTCGTCGATGTCGTACACGAAAATGCCGTCCAGCTTGTTCATGTCCGGATCGATGTCGCGCGGGACCGCAATATCGATGAAGAACATGGGACGGTTCTTGCGGCGGCTCAGGAATTTCTCGCCGTGCTCCTTGCGGAAAATGGCGTGCGGCGCGCCGGTGGAGCTGATAACGATGTCGGCATTGGAGACTGTGTCGTAAAGCTGCTCGAACGGTACGGCCTGACCATTGAACTTTTTCGCCAGCGCCACCGCGCGTTCGTAGGTGCGGTTAGCAACATAGATCTGCTTGGCTCCATGCGCCGCCAGATGACGCGCCGAGAGTTCGCACATCTTTCCCGCTCCGACCAGGTAAACGATCTTGCCTTCCAGATTGCCGAAAATCTTTTTCGCCAGATCGACGGCAACGGACGCGACGGACACGGCCGAGGTGGCGACCGCGGTCTCGTTGCGCACCCGCTTGGCAACAGCGAACGCCCGCGTCAGCAGCGCGTCAAGCTGCGAGTTGACCGCTCCCACGGCGCGTGCCGTGGCGTAGGCTTCCTTCACCTGCCCCAGAATCTGCGGCTCGCCGACGATCATGGAGTCAAGGCTGGAGGCGACGCGAAAGACGTGCCGCACCGCATCGCGCTCGCTATGTTCGTACAGATACTGGTTATAGGGAGCAGGATCGAAGCCGTAAAACTGACGCATGAAGCCCCGCACATCGGCGTTGCCATTGGTCGTGCGCGCCAGCAATTCCACCCGGTTGCAGGTGGAGACGATCATCGCTTCTTCGATGCCGGGATACGTGGCGAGCGCCTTGGTGGCCTCCGGCAGCCGCGCTTCCGGTATGGCAAACTGCTCGCGCACTTCCACCGGTGCGGTCTGATGGTTCACGCCGATGACAATGAAGTTCATGAGGCGATAAACCTGTGGGTGCGGCTGAAGAAATTCGCGGCCCATGCGCCGAGTGCCACCACGAAGGCACACGTCGCCAGAAATGCGGCACGCCGCCCGCGCCATCCTGAACTCCAACGGGTGTACAGCAGCAGCATGTACACCGCCCACATGATGAACGACAGCAGAATCTTGGGATCGTAGAAAAACAGGGGCCCGTACTTCTCGATGGCCAGCACCGAGCCCGCCACCAGGCCCAGGGTCATGAAGGGGAAGCCGAAAAGCAGCGAGCGGTAGCCGATCTCGTCAATGGTCTGCAAGGGAGGCAGCCAACTGAGCAGAGCATTCGAGCGCTTCGATTTCAGCGCCCGCTCCTGCACCAGATAGAGCAGGCTCGCGCCAAAACTGAGAAACAGCCCGGCATAGCCGGTAAAGATGAGAACGACGTGGACAAAAATCCATCCACTGCGCAGCATAGGCGAGGCGAACGTAATCGGCTTCTGACCTACCGCCGAGGCGAACGTCAGCACGAAAACGATGGGAAAGATCACCACCCCGGGCGAGACCGTCCGATAGGCCACAAAGAAAATGAAGAACACCACCATTGCCAGAAAGGCGAGGATGGATTCGGAGTAGTGGATGGACGCCCACGATAGACGCCCAATGATGACCGTGGACTCCACCAGGGAAACGAAATGGAAGATGAGGCCCAGACCTACGGCCGGCTCGACGATCTTGCCCAGGAGGTTGCCTTGCTTGCTGAGCAGGAGAAGCGAGTACAGCAGTCCCACGCCGTAGAAGACCACCGCAACTCGAAGCCAGATTAAAGGCATAAACCCCGCGAAATCCACGGCTTGAACTCTGACCACATCAGTTAGTGTTTAGTATAACGGCGGGGCGGGACGGGCGCAGTGTAGATGTCACGGTACCGTGTGACCTGCGTCACACTACTTCGGTTCCTGCCGATTCGCAAGGACCCAGCGCACAACACCGTGTGACGCAATCCTGGCCCTACGCAGGGTAGTGGAAAAGCACGATGTGCTGCGAGGCGACGGTCACTCCATCTTTCATGGCCGGGCGGAAATGCCAGCGCTGCAACACTGCCAGGACTTTCTGTTCGACGCCATAGCCGATGCCCTGAATGAGTTTGGTTTCAACGACATTGCCCTGAGCATCGATGGTGACCTCGACAATCACGTCGCCTTCAACCCCGGCGGGCAGATCGGCGCGTGAGACCGGCGGATCGGGAAAAACTTGCGGCAATGCAGGCACGACTTCGTCACCCGAGATGGGAGATCCCGGTACTCGTCCCCAGGGTGAGCCGCCGCGCGCGCTCAGTTCGGGCGCATTCTGTTGGGTCGACTGGGACGTCTCCGAAGACTTGGGCTGCGTCTTGGCCAGCTTCGGCGCACTAGCCACGGAAGCGCGCAACAACCATCGTGGCCGCTCTTCTGCAAAAGGCTTCGCCTGCTCGGGCCCAACCGGCGCCAGGTACACGATGGAGACCGATCCCGAAGACCCGGATATCCCGTGGTCCACGTCCGATGGCACCACGAAGGGCGGAGCCGGGCGATGAATCAGCACCAGCACGGCCGCGCACTGCAATCCGAACGCCGCAAGCAAAGAGCGTCTCCATCGCTTGCGTTCCGGTCGTAACTCGCCAAACATGGGGTCCCCTGGCTTCACTGCTGTTCCACGATCCTACACCCATCTGTCCGTTTGGACGCACCCAGGGACAACCCGTGAGCCGGGGAGAACGGCTATTCCACGCCAATCGAGTCGAGCAGCGCCACCAGGGCCTCCGCTTCCAGCCGCAACCGGCGTCCGTGATTCCGCATGTCGGGAATTTCGTCGAAAGCCTGCATCAGGCGCAGCTTGACTCCGGCGTACTGCTCGGAGTCGCTAAGCGAACGGCCCCGGCTCGTAGCCCAGGCCGCAAGCGCCTCCGGCCGAAGAAAGACGCTGACCGCATAGGTGGTCTTACGGTCCGAGGTCACGTCAAAGATGAATTCCGTTGCGGGCGCTTCCGGATCGCTGTCGAGCGCCGGGCGCTTACCGACGAAATAGTACTGGTACACGTAGCCAGTCTGGCCGGTGTAGGTCTTGATACGGCGAACAGGCATATCTATGGTTCAGTCGGCCGCTCGCGCAGAATGGCCGCCGACGTCTCTGAGCTGACCGGCGAGTAATACACCTCTTTGAAGGTATACGACTTCGCCTTGGCGCCGAGGATGGGCAAGATCTCTATGTGCCAGTGGTAGTCGTCCTCGATGGTCTTCCAGAACCCCAGCGTCTCGGAGCGGTGCATGGTGTTGGGCGAGGTATGCAGCACCATGTGAAAACCGTCGGCGATGGTGCGGATGCGATACAGGGTCCGCCGCAGCAGTGCAGCCAGGTCGCGCATCGCTCCCGACTTCAGCGCAGTACGCTCAAAGTAGGCTTCGTGGGTGCGCGGCGCGATCCAGGTTTCATACGGTACCCGCGGCGCATAAGGACAACAGGCAATGTAATCGCCGCGCACTTCCACTACGCGCAGCTTCTGGTCCTGCTCCTGCTTCAAAATGTCACAAAAGACGCAGCGCTCCTTCACCTGGTAGTGTTGCCGCGCGGCCCGCAGCTCGTACAGCACGCGACGCGGAACAAAGGTCGTGGCCACAATCTCCGAGGTCGGGTGGTCGAACTCCTGACCCGACATGCTGCCGAAATTCTTGAAGACGCTGATGTACTTGAAGCGAACGTCGCCTTTCAGGTCCTGAACGCGCTGGCCGCACAGGGCAAGATATTCCTCGATCTCGCGATCGTCGGCGTTCCACAGATGACGGTCGTGGCGGGCGTTCTCCACGATGACCTCGTGCGCGCCCACCGGCTGCATGGTGTCATAGAGCCCGTTGCCCGATCGGAGGGGCTGGCCATCAATGCCATACAACGGATGAGGATGGACCACGGCACGCGCCGCCCACGGGCTGCCGTTGACCGTCGGCGACGTCGCCACCACCTGTAACGGCTGACCCGACTCCGGGCAGAACGGGCAGAAGTAGTCAGGTGACGAGCTACTTTCGGGCTCGTCTCCGCAGATGACCCAGGAGCGTGTAATGGGATCCTTGCGCAGTTCCATCGTTCCTTACTGTACGTCGCCGGACGGGGCAATGACTAGTGGGGGCCAAAAAATGGGCGCGCGTCGAACCATTTCAGAACTTTTGGCCCTTAGTTAAGATCCCATCGCACCTTTCGTGACAAAGTAAAATCTTGACCAGCATGGGTCGTTTGGCCATTTCTCGCTTGACTAATGCCGCCGGATTGCGGAAGGTACTAGCAAGCCTCTTCTCTCGTGTCCCGCTTTGTGATTAGCGTCACGAGCTTTCGACCGTGTTTCTGCGGGAACGTGCCAACAGCCTATTGATAGTTCTGGCCTCGAAAGGTTTCTGCATGAGTGCCATGTTGACGCTTTTGTTTCTCTGCCATGACGGTGACGATTGTTCCCACTTGCTTACGCCAGTACCAACCGCGTCCGATCGACTCCTGGTAAAGCACTGCAGCCAAGCTGAGGAGTTGCTATTGTCGGGCGGGCCGGTTGACGCCATCCTCCTCCATCAAGACCACTTTCAGCTTTGCTCCAGCTTGGTTGCGAAGCTGAAAAACGTGGCGCCCCGCACACCGGTCATGTTGCTGCGCACTGGCCGAAAACGAGACAACACGATCAAACCGCCTGGGATTGTCGCCGTCTGTTCCGCCGATCTGCAAGATAAGAACCTGGTCACGTCCATGTGGGCATTCTTCCGTCTGGTTTTGGGGAAGCCGTCATGGAAGGTAGTTAGCCGCTCGCAATCCACCGTGCTGGCGAAAGAGTGCTCCTGAAGCGTTGACCTTCCTCCAGTTGCCGCCTCGGGACTTGCGGATCGGCCCCGGCGCCGGCATATTGACCGCCGCGGACAGTTGCCGCCGCACCGTCATCGGCGACTCCAAGCCTGTGACCGCGCGTGTATAATTTTCCGTAGCGCGCCCGTAGCTCAGCTGGATAGAGCGATTGCCTCCGGAGCAATAGGCCGGGAGTTCGAATCTCTCCGGGCGCGCCAGAAATCCTCTTCCCCGTCAATGCGAGTCTCGTGGAGAGTTTGTGAAGAAAATCGCGGTTTATCTCCTTCCTGTCCTTCTTGGTCTTTCGCTTTCTCTTCCCGCCGTTGCCCAAACCAACGCGGCCTCTGCGCAGAAAGCCTCACAAAAAAACCAAAAAAAGTACATGAAGCAACAGCAGAAGGCGCAAAAGAAGGCGCTAAAACAACAGAAAAAGGCGCAGAAAAACTGGAACAAGCAACACCAAACCGGACGCTGAGGAAGAGGACCGGTTTGGTGTGGCAACGCGCCTTTCCCGCGCCACCAGCAGGATCGGCATCCGTGAAAGCCAACCAACGCGCCTCGTTGTTGCCTGCTGACAGCGTTTCCTCATACCCAATCAAATTGACATCAAGGGAACGCGGGACGACAATCTAAAATCACCTGCCGTGCTTGATGGCAACGAGGGAGCCAACCCCTTCGCTGGTCCGGTCATCGACCAGGCAGGAAGTGGCGCCGCATGGTCGGCGGGCGCCCGGCACGCGTTTCGAACTTGTCTTTCGGGTCGGACCGAACCTGGTGAGGTGAACCATGCAAGGCTGGAAAAGAGCGGTCATATTTGGATCGATTGGCGCCGGGGCCATGCTTATCGTCACCGGCCGCCGCCCCGCCGGAATGGCTTTCACCGCTGCCGGACTGGCGATACTGGCCTCCGAATATCCCGAGAAGTTCGAAGCGGTGTGGGAGAACGCCCCGGAATATCTGCAAAAGGGCATGCAGATTTTCTCCACGTTACAGAAGCTGGGGGAGGGTTTCGCCGAAGAGGCGGAGCGGCGTAGCGTCAACACCTGGCGCGAAGTACATTCGCAGTACGGTTCGTGAGCGGTGCTGTCCGAACCAACTCACTCCGACTCCAGAACCAGGTAGGTCAACAACCCGGAGCGCTCAATCTGTAGGACGATCGGTTTCCCGGGCTTGATCGCACGCAGTTGCTGCTTCAATTCCGTCAGGTTCTGAATGGGCGTGCCGTTGACCGCGTGGATCACGTCTCCGGGTTGCGGACCTTCGCCCAGGAAGGAGCTGCTGGGAGTCTTTGCCGCCACCAGCACGCCGCCCGGAATTCGCATCTCCCCACCCAAGAGGTCCTTCAGTTCGCCGCTGATATTGACGGCCACCACACCAATACGGTTCACCACGTTGTCCGGGCCGCTGACCAGGTCGGCAAAGCGCATGGGGTCGTCGGGCCGCTCGCTCACCGTGACCGGAACGACCGTCTCCGTACCGTTGTGCAACACGCCAATCTCCGCCTTTTGACCAATCTTGTAGGCGTACAGATCAAGCGCAAATTGACGAACGTCGTCCACCGTCTTGCCGCCCACGCTAGTGACAACGTCGCCGGGTTTCAGCCCGGCTTTGTCGGCGGAAGAACCGGGTGCGACATCGTCAAGCAACACCCCGCGTCGCACCGGAAGATGCAGGCCCGCCACTAATTCCGGCGTAATGGTGCGCAGATAGATGCCAATCTGTCCGCGGTGAACATGGCCCTCGGTACGAATCTGGTCGTAGATGTTACGCACCACGTCGCTGGGAATGGCAAAGCCCAGTCCTTCGTTGCCGCCCGACTGGGTCAGGATGAAGGTGTTCATGCCCACCATCTGCCCATCTACATCCACCAGCGGCCCGCCGCTGTTGCCCGGATTAATGGGAGCGTCGGTCTGAATGTAGATATCGGGATTATCGGGATCGATCTGGCGTGCGGTCGCACTCACCACGCCCATGGTGACCGAATTCTCCAGTCCCAGCGGGCTGCCGAAGGCAAAGACGATCTGTCCCTGCTTCAACTTGCTGGAATCGGCGAATTGCAGCGCCGGCAGGCCGGTCATATCAACCTTCAGCACCGCAATATCGGTCATCCGGTCCACGCCGACGAGTTTCGCCTCGATGGGGCCGAGCGGTTCGGCCGGCGCAATCGCGGATTCTTTCTCCAGCCCCGGCAAGCGGATGCGAATCTTTCTGGCGCCTTGCACGACGTGCGCATTGGTCACGATGTAACCGTCGGGCGACACGATGGCGCCGGCGCCGATGCCATGCTCCGGAGCCAGATACGCCGTGTCGGTCTTCTGGTTCTCGTTGCTCAGCGCATAGCCGCTGGTCAGCACTTGCACCACAGACTTGCCGACGCTCGCCGCCAGCGCTTGCACCGACTGGCTGAATACATGCAGCGGGTCGCTCTTCAGAAGCTTCGCGGCGTCCGCCGACTGCGTGGGCCGCTCAGTTTGCGCGATGCCATGCATGGGCAGCATGGTCAGCGTGAGGACGAGAGAGGTGAGGAGCCAGCCGCGGACAGGCATGCGAATCATTTTAGTCTTTCTCTCCCATCAGATGCCGTTCCACTCATTTCCGGCTGTGCCAGCGCACCCCAATTCTGGCCAGGATCGGCTGACCCAGGTTCACCGCCGGAGTGCGCGCAATGTCGTACTGACTGTTGGTCAGGTTTTCGCCCTGGAAGAACACGTCGAAGCCCTTCGGTAGCGGCCGCGACACGGTTGCGCTGAGCACGAAGTAGGCGCCGAGCGGCAGCAGGTTCTGGTCGTCGTCGAATTCGTTGCTGGCGGTGCGTCCCTGGATCGCAACAAAAATCTTTTGCGGCGCCGCCCAGGTTCCCTGGAAGACGAACTCGTTCTTCGGCACCAGCGGAACCTGGTTCCCAACCAGGGCGGGGTTTCCGGGATACGAGGACACTGTCGAGTCGATGAACTGATAAGCGCAGCTCAGCCAGATGCGGTTGGTGACGGTGAAGTTCATGCCGGCCTGCAAACCCGGAGCTTGAACGCGGCCCAGATTTTCCCTCATGCGCACGATGAGCCGCGGCGTCGAACTGATGGTTACGTTGGCGACCGGGTCGGTCACGAAGCCCCAGAATCCGACGCCGTACAGCGTCATGCGGTCATTCAAGAAGGTGGCGCGCACTCCGCCTTCCCCGCCGGTAAAGTGTTCCGCGCGCAAGTAAGGATTGGCCAGCGTCTGCACGTTGCCTACGCGAAAGCTGCGATACAGTTCGTTCAGCGTAGGAGCGCGAAACGAACGATACGCCGAGGCATAGAGCACGGTGTGCTCGCCGGCGCGATACGACGTCGTCAGCCGTGGACTGAACGCGTTCTGCCCGCGATCGGGATAGGCGATGTACGCCGGTTTGCCGGTGACGGGAATCCGCTGCGAGCTGGCGTCGAAGTTGCTCCATAGATCTTCGCGTCCGGAAAACGTCACCGACCATTTCGGGGTGATCTGCACAATGCCCTCGGCAAACGCGCCCAGCGATTGCTGCGTCCCGCCGTTCGCGAGATGCGCCGTTGGATTGCCGCCCGAGTAGCTGATCTCGTCGCTGAAGCCGGTCACGTCCATGCCGTCCACTCCGGCCAGCACGGTCAGGCGGCTCGCGATCTGCTTCGACCATTGCGCAATCAGGCCCATCTGCTGCACCGGGACCCGTTGCACGTTGGTCAGGGATTCGCTGTTGCGATTGGCGGCAATCGACGAAAACGTCTGGTAATAGTTCTGCGTCCCGCCATACAAGCGCAGGGTAAACAAACCGGCAGCCTTGCTGTCGTAATCGGTGCCAAAGGCCAATTGCCGGATCGTGCTGTTGTTGACCTGCAACGGCGTGCCATTCTGCCGGTTCTCGCCGTAGAGAGAGCCCTCCAGGAAAACGCGGCCACGGTCGGAGAACAGACGCTCCACTTTTACGTTCCCGCTGCCGTACTGGGATGCAACCGGCGTGTCCACCGAGCCGCGAATGCTCTGCGGCACCGCGATGTAGCCGTCGGTGCGAAACCCTTCTCCGCTGGCGGACACCGCCCACTCCCCCATGCGCACCACTCCCCAGCCCGATCCCCAGGGCGCGTTCTCGTTCCCGTACGATCCCTGCACGAACGCGTCCGTCTGCACCGACGGCCGGGTCTCCAGATTGACCACACCGCCCAAAGCGTCATTGCCGTAGAGCGCCGAAACGCCTCCGGGCACAATCTGCACCTCCTCCAGCGACGCCTGCGGCACGCGCGCCCAATAAATCCAGCCGCCGAAGGGATCGTTGAGCGGAATGCCATCCGCCAGGACCAGGGCACGGCTGGCGCCGCTGGCGCCCAGGCCGCGCAACGAGACACCTTGCGACGTGGGATTCGCAGTCTGGCTGCCCGACCTGCGCAGCAGCGAAAAACCCGGCACCTGGCGCAACTTGTCATCGGTGGCCAGCGCGCCCCATTGCTGCAATCGCGCCGAACTCACGGCCACGGCGTCGGGCTGCGCCTCCACGTCGTCAACCCCAGTCGGAAGCATGGAAGTGCGCGTCGAGGTCACATCCAGGCTTTGCTGCACCGCCGCCAGCGTGAGCGTGATGGCCAGCTCATTCTGTCCGGCGTGCCAATCGCTGCTGCTGGTCGCGAAGCCCGATGCGCTGACCGTCAAGCTACCGCTCTCCGCCGTTATCCCGGTGAAGACGAATGTACCGTCCGATTGCGTTACGCGGCTCGATTGCTGGCCGTCCGCGCTCAGCACAACCTGGGCTCGCGCCACGACCGCGCCGCTGCGGTCTTTCACCGTTCCGCGCACGTCCTGCTGCGGAGCGCTCCAAAGGTACAGCGGAACCAGGACAACCAGGCTCGACAAGTACCGCCGGCAGACTTAACGTGGACTATGTAAGACATGCCGTTTTCTATCTTGACATGGAGAACGGAGATTCGGTCGGCGAGGGGATCTGAGACTTTAACCGGGGTTCCTCCGCTGGCTACTTTGCCCGGGATAATTCGGCGTAGAAACCATCGAGCTGGCCTCCGGTGAAGTTAAGCTGCCAGCCAAGATCGTCGGTCTTGAGTTGCGCCATTAACTGATCTTTAGGGACGCCTTTCTTTACCAGTCCGGTAGCACGGGAAACCACGGTATCGATCTTAGTCTTAAACGCTTCCAAATCGGCTCGGCTGACCACCGGTCCGGTGCCGGGCACGACGACGTCGAAGTCCAGCTTCAGAACCTGGGCCAGCACCGGTCCCCAGCCCACCAGGCTGCCGCCTGCCGAAAAATCGGGATTAGGAGTGGACGCGAACAAGTCTCCTACGGCGACCACTTTCAGATTGGGGAAGTACACCACGGTGTCGGAGCTGCTATGGGCGTTGCCGAAATGAAATAGCTGGGTATCGACTCCGCCCAATCGTATCCGGTACTCGCCGGCGTACGTTACGATCGGCGAGGCCGGCTTCCCCTCCGGAAAATTGCATGCGGCCACGACTTGGTCTTGCATTTTCCTGCGCAACGATCGGCGTGCCATTCTCCAAAAACTTCGCGTTGCGTTCCGGTGCGAGACTCGTCACAGTCGGTAAGAATGAGAGTCCGTACAGGCTGTTTCGAGATTCTTTTCACCTGCGCCAAGAGGGCATCGTAGCCGCCGGGAAGTTTCCCATCCACCAGGATCAATCCGTTCGCGCTCAGGCGCAGCACAGAATTGCTGCCGCGGCCGGAAATCATATACAGGCCCGTCTTTACGTACTGCGCAGTCATCCCCTCGTCGCCGCGCGTGTTGGCTTGCATGTTTTGTGCTGAACCGGCAACTGCTCCGGCCACAATGAGCAGAACGATTGCACCTGTCCTGTGAGCCGGCAGTAGTCTCATGAAATGAAGCCCCGAGGCGAAATCTCAGATTTCTGTTTTGCTTGATGGGAGTAGATCCGTGGCCTTGTGCAAGCCACGGATCTACCGAGAGTGCTCCAGATACGCCTTAGTGTCCGTTCTTCGAGAAGGCGTAGAACTTATTGTTCCCAGTGAAGCCAGGGATCGGCAGGTGCGCATACCCGGAACCCCAGAACACAGTGTCGCCCGAGATAACGGCGCCGGCGTTTACCGAAGAACCTGCGGCGAAGCTCCACAGGGTGCTGCCAGTGGATGCATCCAAGGCCAGCATGGTCGGCGCCGTAGCCGAGCCCTGCCATAGAGTCGACATACACAACACCCTTGGCCACCGCAACGGGACCAAGATCGATGGCGCCGTTGGGATCAGCTACCTGCCACAGGATAGCTCCGGTGGCCGGATCCAAGGCGGCCCATGAACCGGCGGAACCGGCTGCGTACGGGATGCCATACAAATTGGCGATTGCGACGTAGATGCGTTTACCGTCAGTCGCGGAACCCCATTCAATCCCGCCCAGAGACGACCCCGGTCCTACTTGGGTCTGCCAAAGAAGCGCACCGGAATCCGGATCGAGCGCATAGTAAATGCCGCTCTTTTGTCCCGCGCCTATGATCGTTTTCCAGCCGTGTGCGCCGTTGAAAGAGATTTCATTCGGGGCAGAGCCGAAATCGAAGTCGGGGCCGGTGGGGGTAGCAGGAAGGTTAGCCGGACAGTTGGGGCCACCGAACGCGCAGGCAACGTTCCAGTCGTCGCTGCCGCTCGCGGCGCCCGGCTGTGTCCAGGTCACCAGCCGCGTGGCCCACTTTACATGGCCGTCACGCATGTCGAGCGCGACAATCGAATCCACATAGTCGTTGGCAGGCAGGCAAGAGGTCTCCGTGCCACCTGCGGCAATACAGGCGATAAAGGCCGGGTCAGTCGGATGGCTGTAGTTGTCTCCGGTTCCAATGAACACGGTATTGCGGTCCTCGTCCACAACCGGGTTGCTGCCCCAAACGGCGGCGCCGCTGTACCCCGTGGGAGCGGTAAATGTTTGCCATAGTATCGCACCGGTGGAGGCATCCACCGCTACAAGGCTGCCTCGTGCCGAGCAGCACGGGTAGTAGGGGTTGGCCGCCGCGAATTCCTCGTTTGAGGTCATACCGACGAACACCTTGCCGTTGGCTACTGCCGGTGAGCTGGTGATCACTGGGAAGGCGTTTGATGTATCCGGCTGTGTCTTCCACACCAAGCTACCGGTCCGCCGCATTAATGGCCAGCAGCCAGCCGGTCGGACCGGAAGCGTTGTACTGGGTCCCGATGTACAGCAACGCCATCCGCGACCGTTGGACTAGTTCGCGAGACCGTGCCTGCGGCCAAACCATAATCCGAAAGTTGGTGCGACCAGATCAGCTGGCCACTATCGGCGTTCACCGCGTAGAGATTTCCGCCCCAGTCCGGGAAATAGACCACGCCATCCACGACGGCCGCTCGGGCCGACACGTCTCCCCCGGTGGTGAACGTCCATTTCGGCGCCAGCCGGCGTACATTTCCGGTTGTGATGCTTGTTTGCGCCCCATTGGCGGTATTGGCCGGATTCTGCCCGAACATCGGCCAATCACCGTTGCCGTTGCCGTTATCATTCGCCATTAGTGGGGCTACCGCTACGGTTGCGAAGACGGCCGCGGTTGCGAGCGCGACGCCGAGAACCCACCTGCGCGCTCGCACAGTGTCGCTTCCCTTCGATGTCATTCCGTTCAGCCTCATTGCTTTCCTCCCTCACCCGAATTTAGATTTAGTCCGTCACTCGCCCCAGCAAACATACCCTAGGTGGATGAGTGGGTTGTCAACAATATGTCACGATTTTGTAGGATTTCTGTTACGTAGCGTTGTAGCGAAACATATCCGTCAGTTACCGCAGCACTTCCCTGCGACTGCTGTTTCTGCCATCCGATCTGAAGCCACCCCAGCTTCAGCCTGCCTACGCGACATCTGTGCAGTTATTAAATATTATGGGAAGAACCTATAAGGTTGGCGGAGCTTAGCATAGGACACCTCACAAAAGCAATTGGGGCAATGGTGCCAACTCCGCAGCCCACTTCTCGGGTGGTATTTGCCGGGTGCCGGGTGGCAAGTCGCAAGATTGACTCATTGCGCTCCGGGGAAAGCCGGGTGCCCCGGGTCTCGTGGTTTTCGAGACCCGAGTCTCGAACTGCGCGAGACCCGGGCCACCCGCCGTAGGCACGGCAGCCCTTCTCAACCGAAGACGAATCGCGGGTCATATTGCACTCCAGAATTCTTCAACAAGGCAAGAAACTCTTCTTCGAAACTGCGCTTCTGGTGATGGGTGGGCTGCCTTGCGATGTAGTCCGTCACCGCCTGCCTCTGCGACTGGCTGACGCTGAAGGCTCCGTACCCCTCCTGCCACTGAAACTTGGCCGAGGTTTCGCGCAACCAGCGTGAGCTGTTCGCCTTGATTTCCCGCATCGCCGTCGCCAGCGTGATGGTCTGCGGCAGGAGAATGAGAACATGGAGATGATTTTCGGTACCCCCTGCGGCGAGAACGTGGATGTTCTTGGCGTGGGCGAGTGCAGCCACGTAGTGCCACAGGTCTTCTGGCTTGCGAATTAGGTTCTGGCGTTCCTTGGTGCTGAACACGCAGTGCAAGAGGTTGTGGGAGTAGGCGTGCGACATGAACTCAAGAGTAGAAATCTCTGGCGCACAATGCAGTGACGGAGCGCACGTGCTGATGTTCAAACCTGCCGTGCCTACGGCACTCGGGTACGATTCCAATCGCTTACCCAGCGTGCAACCTGGGTAACAGGTTTCATAGAATTCCCGAGCCCCGTAGGGCCCCAAACCTACACTGCGAGTCCGCGAAGCGGACGAAATAATCTAGCCCAGCGTGAAACGCTGGGTAATCGATCAAAGTCGCGACCGAGTGCCGTAGGCACGGCATCCCAACAACCACGATGTCGCGACGTTGTACGCCCGATCCCATGTCGCGAGTCCGCGAAGCGGACGAAATAGTCTGGCCCAGCGCGAAGCGCTGGGTAATCGATCAAAGTCGCGACCGAGTGCCGTAGGCACGGCATCCCAACAACCACGATGTCGCGACGTTGTACGCCCGATCCCATGTCGCGAGTCCGCGAAGCGGACGAAATAATCTAGCCCAGCGCGAAGCGCTGGGTAATCGATCAAAGTCGCGACCGAGTGCCGTAGGCACGGCATCCCAACAACCACGATGTCGCGACGTTGTACGCCCGATCCCATGTCGCGAGTCCGCGAAGCGGACGAAATAATCTAGCCCAGCGCGAAGCGCTGGGTAATCGATCAAAGTCGCGACCGAGTGCCGTAGGCACGGCATCCCAACAACCACGATGTCGCGACGTTGTACGCCCGATCGCACATGTCGCGAGTCCGCGCAGCGGACGAAATAGTCTGGCCCAGCGTGAAGCGCTGGGTAATCGATCAAAGTCGCGACCGAGTGCCGTAGGCACGGCATCCCAACAACCACGATGTCGCGACGTTGTACGCCCGATCCCATGTCGCGAGTCCGCGAAGCGGACGAAATAATCTAGCCCAGCGCGAAGCGCTGGGTAACAGGCATTACGAAATTGGAGCCCCGTAGGGGCGGCAGCTTTGGAGGCCGGACCAGAGTCTTTGATTGTGAAAGGCTGCCGTGCCTACGGCACTCCGGTACGATCCTGACCGCGTACCCAGCGTTTTACGCTGGGCTAGATTATTTCGTCCGCTTCGCGGACTCCGATTCCGGGCTAGCCCAGTATTGTCGCGACATGGTGTTCCACGCGCCGCTGGAGCGTACGCGACGGGCACTTTCGCATCCGGTATGCAGGGCGGTTATCCGCCTGCCGCACCCGCCGGATTTTGTTTTCCTCCCGCCTTTCGCGCCTTCCGCGATACACTAATCTGCACTGTACAAGGGGTTTCCCATGCTGATTGTCATGAAGGCGCACGCTACCGAAGAACAGGTGAAGAGCGTCTGCGAGAAGATCGAGTCGCTGGGACTGCGCGCCCACTCCATTCCCGGAACGCAGCGCACCGCCATCGGCATCACCGGCAACGAGATCGATCTCGATCCCGGCATTTTCGACTACATGGTCGGAGTGCAGGAGGTCATCCGCGTCAGCAAGCCGTACAAGCTGGTGAGCCGCGACGTCAAGGAGGAAGACACCGTCATCCGCTTCCCCGGCACCGATGCCAGCTTCGGCGGCCAGGAAGTCGCGATCATCGCCGGCCCCTGCGCCATCGAGTCGCGTGAGCAGGCGCTGGCCACGGCCGAATGCGTCGCCCGCGCTGGCGCCAAGTTCTTCCGTGGCGGCGCGTACAAACCGCGCACTTCTCCCTATAGCTTTCAAGGTCTGGCGGAAGACGGTCTGAAGATCCTGGCGGAGATCCGCGATCGCTTCGGTCTGCTCATCGTGACCGAGGCCATCGACAACGAATCGCTCGACCTGGTGGACAAGTACGCCGACGTCATTCAGATTGGCGCGCGCAACATGCAGAACTTCTCGCTGTTGAAGCGCGCCGGAAGGGCGCGCAAGCCGGTGCTGCTGAAGCGCGGCATGTCGGCGACGCTGGAAGAATTCTTGATGGCCGCCGAATACATCATGAGCGAAGGCAACTACAACGTCATCCTGTGCGAACGCGGGGTGCGCACCTTCGCCGATCACACCCGCAATACCCTCGACCTCAGCATTGTGCCTGCGGTGCAACGGCTGAGCCACCTGCCCATCATCGTCGATCCCAGCCACGGTACCGGCAAACGCAACAAGGTGACACCATTGTCGCGGGCTGCCGTCGCCGTCGGCGCCGATGGCCTCATCATCGAAGTGCATCCTGATCCCGACCGCGCGCTTAGCGATGGCAAGCAGTCGCTCTTCCCCGACCAGTTCGAGGCCCTGATGGCCGAGGTGCGCGAGATCGCCAAGGTATTGAAGCGCACCGTCGCCGACCCGGTCGCTAATCCCGAGGCACGCCGTGTTCCGGCGGGCGCCGGCTCGGCCGCCGCTCGCTTGCGATCAGGGCACGACGGAGCGGCCCGGGAGCGAAAAAGTCGGCTTTTCCCTTGAACAGGTGAAACAGGCTCCATCTGCTGTTCCATTGCCGGGGAGGTAGGTCGAGAAAAGCATCGCGGGCTTGCCGCTCGGCGCAAACGTCGCCTGCTGCCGGCAGATCGCCCCTCAGAGCAGGACGTCAACAAGCAGCGTGGAGAACTCGCCTGGCCGAATCGCGAAGAGAGTGGGGTACGGATGACAAGTCTCCGCAACGCCAGCCCCGCAGAGTGTGCGTGAGAAAAGTGTTTTGTTTGCGGCCGTGGAACTAAGTGTCAAGAAAACAGCCCCGCAGGGGCGGCCCAGTTTAGCCCAGCATGGAGCCGCAGGCGGAATGCTGGGTCAAGTGGGAAATTGATTGAGCCCCGTAGGGGCGGCAGGGGTTCTCACGCACACTCGCAGGGGCGGAACTGGTGTTAGCTCGGGCGTAAGCCCGGGGTAAGAAGTGCTCAGCCGCGTAGCGGCGACACCACTTGCGACAGTCTTTGAAACCGGTATTGCAGCGGCTTAGACGCCGGACTGAAGGCCGGCTCTACCCGAACATCAAGTTGTTCTGAGTTTCCCCAAAGAGTAGCCCGTTGATTACCAAAGTAACTACAGAATGACCAAGTACCTCGCTGATGACTAAAGTAACTCGCCAGAAGGCCGTCGCTCTGCTGTCACTACTGCTGGCGCTGTGCGCTACGGCATGCCACCAGCGTCAGGATGTCGATCCCGGATACCACGAGTACGCCTACGTCACCAATGGCAAGAGCAACTCTGTCAGCGTCATCGATCTCCTACAGCTCAAGAACGTTAAGACTATTAGCGTAGGCTCCAGCCCCACCGGCATCGCCGCCAATCCCAAGCGCAATGAGATCTACGTTGCCAACTCTGAATCCAGCAATGTCAGCATCATTGACGCTGAACGCAATGAAGTCGTCGGAGCGATAGGAGTCCATAGCGGGCCCTACTTCGTCTCCGTCTCCGCCGATGGCGCGCGCGCGTACGTGGCCAACTCCGGCTCCGCTAATGTCTCTGTCATTGACCTTGCAAAGAGAACGGTGACAGCGACGATACGGGTTGGCGGCGCCCCCGGACTGGCAAGAGTTTCGCTAGACGGCAAAGTCGTCGCCGTCAGCAATCGCGCCGACAATACCGTCTCCATCATTGACGCTGACAAGCTCGCGGTACGCGACACCATCGCCGTATGCCAACAGCCTCAGGACCTCGTCATCCTTCCTGACAACAGTAAGGTCTTTGTAGCTTGCCCCGGCTCGAACCAGCTTGCCTCCATCGACCTGAAGTCCGATCGCGTACTGACGCTGTTGGATGTAGGTAAGCTACCGATACAGATGGCGCTGAAGCCTGATGGCGGTGAGCTGTTCGTCAGCAACTTCGAGGGCAACAGTTTCTCCATCGTCGAAACCACCACCAACGAGGTCGGCGGTACTTACCTCATCGGCAATAGCCCGGTACGAGGCATTGTCACGTCGGACAATAGCTTGCTGTATGTCAGCAACTTCGGCTCCGACAATGTCAGCGTCTACGACATCGACGGAGGCCGTGTCATAGGTGCAGTACAGGTAGGGAGTCATCCCGATGCCCTGGCATTGACACCGGATGAAGCACACCTACTCGTAGTGAACTCCCGCTCTGGCGATGTTGCTGTGGTGCGCACTGTCAAGACGCGCGACAACTCCAAGATCAGCGCCGACCGCTCCCTGGTGACGCTGATACCGGTGGGCAATCAGCCCAACGACATTGTCATCAAGGCGTTCCAGGTGGGCGCGAAGTGAACTCGGTACATCCCATGCTGATCAGGGAACAAGTTCCTCTGGCGCCACTGACAACTCTCGGTGTCGGCGGACCGGCACGCTATTTCGTCGAGGCGCGCAGCGAAGCTGAGGTCACGGAGGCGGTGCAGTTCGCGCGCGCGCGCCAGTTGCCGCTGTTCGTAATGGGTGGAGGCAGTAACCTGGTCGTCGCCGATGCCGGCTTCCCCGGCCTGGTGCTCAAGATCGGTATTGGCGACTTGTGGTATTCGGCTACGCCACACGGCATCGTCCTCTTCAATGCCGGCGCCGGCGTGGATTGGGACACACTGGTAGCGCGCAGCGTCGAGGCGAACTGCGCAGGGTTGGAGTGCCTGAGCGGAATCCCGGGGACAGTAGGGGGTACACCGGTACAGAACGTCGGCGCTTACGGGCAGGAGGTGGCGGAGACGATCAGCAAAGTGCGCGCGCTCGATCTGTCATCGATGGAGATTCGTACGCTGTCGAATGCGGATTGCAGGTTCGCTTATCGCGCCAGCGTCTTCAATAGGACGGAGCGCAATCGCTACATCATTCTGGAGGTCTGCTTCGCGCTGCGTGAGGGTTCAAAGCCCAGCCTTGGCTACGCCGAGCTGCAAAAATTCTTCGCGCCGTACAACGGGGAACCGACGCTGGCTGAGGTGCGTGCCGCAGTGCGCGAGATACGCCTCAGCAAGGCGATGCTGATCGTTCCCGGCGACGACGATGCCCACAGCGCCGGCTCCTTCTTCAAGAACCCGGTTGTGCCGCAAGCGTACTTTGAAGAACTGGCGGCGCGTCTGGAATCGCGGGCGCTGTCCTTGCCCAGCTATCCTGTCGCTGAGGGATTCCGCAAGCTGCCGGCGGCGTGGCTGGTGGAGCACGCCGGCTTCGCCAAGGGGTACAGCAAAGGCGCTGCCGGCATCTCCCCTAAACACGCGCTGGCCATCGTCAACCGCGGTGAAGCGACAGCCGCAGAGATCGTCGCTCTGAAGGATGAGATTCGCGCGCGCGTGCTCAACGAGTTCGGCATAGAGTTGCTGCCGGAGCCAGTGTTCGTCGGGTTCGATGTCAACTTAGATGCCATATAGATAACCACCATTTGGCTACTCCATCCACCTCGTAGAATGCCCCTTGCGGTGCCTAGGAGGCCCCTAGGCGCGCGCGAAGTCGACAATATGACCTAAGATGTCATCCACTCCTCAGATCGCCGTAGAAGGGCCTCTGTGCGCGAAATCGACGCTATCAATTTCGCCAAGGCGTTCGGCTCCAAGTCGGGAAGCCTCATCCTATCTGCCACTTACACCTACTCCATCGCTATCCTCTTATTATGCCACGCTGTCGCTGTCTCGTAGGCGTAAGCGAGACGTAGCACGGTGACATCCGCTCCAGGCCTGCCGGAGATCTGCATGCCTACGGGCAGTCCTTCGCCAGTAAATCCGCATGGCACTGAAGTGCTAGGCCAATAGAGAATGCTGAACGGTGAGGTGTTGCGTAAGAGATACTTAGTCTCGAAGTCCCTTAGCTCCGGCTCTCCCAGCGGCAGCAGCTCCGACATTCTCGGAGCGACGGCCGGGGTAGTCGGCGTTATCACTACATCTACCTGTTGGAATAGAGCCTCCGTCGCCTGTCGTTGTTGCTGTAACTCGCGGCGCGCGCGGATGTAATCGGTGGCGCTGATACCGGCGCATTTGCGGACGCGAGCCAGGGTGTGCGGCCCGTAAAGCTGCGGAACTTTAGTAACCATTTGCTCGTGATATTCGTAGATTTCGGCGTCGAAGATGGTACGGCGGCGCGCCACTTCGAGCGGCACCTCGCGAACCTCGGCAACCAGTTTCTTGACAACGGCCAGCGCAGCTTCCATGCACGACGCGACGTCCGGCTGAAGATCGTCGAAGAAACCTTGGCGCGGGACTCCGATTTTCAGCGCGGCCACACTCTCATGCAGCGATGCGGTCATTGGTGAGCCGCTCAAGATCTCAAGCAGGACGACCGCATCGCGCACCGTGCGCGCCATGGGCCCCGCGGTGTCGAACGAACGGGCCAGCGGAATCATGCCGACTGCACTCAGTAAGCCCGCGCTGGGCCGATGCCCAACAATTCCGCACAGCGCCGAGGGGCAGCGGATGGAGCCCGCCGTGTCGGTGCCGATCGACGCCACGCACATTCCCATCGCCACGGCCGCGGCCGAGCCCGACGATGAGCCGCCGGTAATGCGCTCGAGGTTCCAGGGGTTCTTCACCGGACCGAATGCACTCACGATGCCACTCATGCCGAAGGCGAATTCGTGCAGGTTCAGTTTTCCGACGATCACCGCACCCGCGCGCTTGAGCTGCTTGACCAACTCAGCATCCTCGGCGGGAACCCGCTCGCGATACTGGTTGCTGGCGGCGGTGGTGCGAACGCCTGCGGTATCGAGCAGGTCTTTCAGCCCGATCGGAATGCCATGCAGCGGGCCGCGCCAGTTCCCTGCCATGATTTCGGCTTCGGCCCGGCGCGCCTCTTCGAGTGCGCTCTCGCCGGTCACGGTGATGAAGGCGTTGAGGGTGAGATTCAGGCGCTCGATGCGAGCCAGACATTCGCGGGTGAGTTCAAGGGGAGAGAGTTTGCGGGTGCGAATCTGTTCGGCGGCCTGGGTAAGGGTCAGCATGTAGTGCGACAAGGATATCGTGCCTGCGGGTGGAGCACGCCTTCAAGGGCTAGGGAAAGTTCGCTGGGTGCCCCACCCTTCTCGCCCGCTTTTGGCGAGAGGGTGGGCACAGGACGGTGACCCGGGTCACAGCGCAATTCCTGAACCAGGGATTACGTTGGCCCTGTGCCGCGAGGACTGAAGCGTTACCAGCAAGCCGGTGACCTGCATTTCACTACTTTCAGTTGCCATCGTCGCGCTCCGTTGTTGGGCAACGCGCAAGCACGTTGCGTGTTCGAACAAGCCTTGGGGCGGGTGCAGCGCTGGTATGGGTTGTCCGTCAGCGGCTGCGTAGTGATGCCAGAACATGTGCATCTGCTTGGTGGGTGAACCGGAGCGCACCACGCTGGCGGTTGCGATCCAGATGTTGAAGCAGATCGTGGCGCAGAAGCTGAATCCCACCCTGTCGCCAAAAGCGGGCGACAAGGGTGGGGCACCCATGTTGTGAGCGTGGATTTACAATTCCGCGTGGAAAGGGTGGGCCACCCGCCAACTTACGAGCGTGCAGGCGCAGTCCCAACCGGAAGCGTATAAACATTCGGGTGCCCCACTCATTCCTGCTTTTGGAATGAGTGGGAGTGCAAGTAGCTCGACCAACTCTTTATCCCACACATTCGAAACCCGCGAATGTGTGGGGCACCCGGCGGTAGCGAAGGAACCATCATCCTCCGACCGAAGGACGGGTGGCCCGGGTCTCGCGCAGTTCGAGACCCGGGGACTTCATTCCCCGATCAAGTAGATAGTGTTCCCTGCGTCACAGCCGAGGCAAGCGTTTCTTCTACCCTGTCTGCCTTTGAGCTGAGGCTGGACCGGTGGAGTGTCCGAGTCCGGAAGTTCGAGACGCGACAACTTTCCACGCTAATCGGTCGAACTCTCCCGGGTCTCGAAAACCACGAGACCCGGGGCACCCGGCAGGAGCTGGATCCCACCCTGTCGCCAAAAGCGGGCGAGAAGGGTGGGGCATCCTTGTAGTGGATTTACAGTCCGCGTGGAAAGGGTGGGCCACCCGCCACGAGGCTCGCGAGGCAATCGGCTTCGGCGAAACGAAGGCAACAGCGGGAGGTATACTCCCGGAATTCGGTAGTGGTGCAGTTTGAATTGGGCCGCCCTTGCGCCGCTCCGAGATTTGGCGCAGCATTGGGGGCATGGAGTATAAGAAGCCGTTCGACCAATTGTACGACCCGCATAAAAAAGCCCAAGACGCCATTGATCATGCCCGCGAGGTCAGGGAAGATAAGCTTGCTCGCCTTGGCAAGAAAGCGTCCCCTGCGCCACATTTGATTACCGATGGCGACCTTAAACGCTGCTCAGTTTGCGGATACCCGTTCCAGCCGGACGTGCAACCGTCTATGAGTGTGGCATTTGCGGATCACCTGAACAAGGCCCACCAGCCCGACCAAACGACTGAGGACGTGAACCAATCGGCGGCGCGCTCGTGAGAGAGACTACCGACTCGCAAAAGTAAATTCCATCTGCTGGTTCTTGTTAACGCCGGTCGATAGGCGATCGCGGGCCCGGCCCAATAGCAATTGCAGCCTGCGCGTGAGCCAGCCCATTCTCAATTCCGAAATACTTATGTGCCAACTCCGTTCTTCGATTGCAAACTCTCTCTCGCCTTCGCTAATTGCGCGCGCTGCTCCGGCGTCAGCGACGGATACTTAAGGTGGAGGCTCTTGAGTGTGTCCACAACGATGCCCGACACCGTCAGATGGGTAAACCACTTGTGGTCCGCTGGAACGATATACCACGGGGCGTGCTTGGTGCTGGTGTGGTTGATCATGTCCTCGTACGCCAGCATGTAGTCGCTCCAGAGCTCGCGCTCGTGGAGATCGGCCTCAGAAAATTTCCAGTTCTTTTGGGGGTCGTTAAGGCGTTCGAGCAGGCGCTTCTCCTGCTCCTGTTTCGACACGTTGAGGAAGAATTTCAAGATGATGGTTCCGTTGCGCACCAGGTGACGCTCGACCTCGTTGATCGATTCGAACCGGTGTTCCCAGAATCTCTTGTCCGGATGCTTGAAGGCCGGCAGATGCTGCTGGTTGAGCAGCTCGGGATGCACTCGCACCACGAGAGCCTCCTCATAATATGAGCGGTTGAATATCCCAATGCGCCCGCGCTCGGGCAGCTCGCGATAGTTTCTCCAAAGGAAGTCGTGGTCCAGTTCCTCTTGCGACGGCTGCTTGAAGCTGTAGACCTCGCATCCCGCGGGATTGACTCCGGACATGACGTGCTTGATGGTGCCGTCCTTGCCGGCCGCATCCATGGCTTGCAGGATGATCAGCAACGCATACGCATGGGCGGAATAGAGCAGGTCCTGATAACTTGCCAGACGTTCCTTGCTCAGTTGCAGCCTGGTTTGGGCTTGCTCGGGCGATTTGTATTCGCCTTTGTACGCTGGATCGAAATCCTTTAATCGGATGCGTTTGCCGGGAGTGGCGATCATTGATGCTTTTGGCTTCATAGACCGCCATGATACGCGCGTCTTCTTCCGCTGCCGAGTGCGTCACCCAGATGCAGATGCTGCGCCATTTAATGGCTCGACACCAACCGGTGACATCATGGCTATCTTTTGACATTACGCTGACCCACCCCTGACAACCTGACAATTGCGCTCCGTTACGCTTGCCCCAGATCGAGCTCGCAACGCGCGGGCCGGGCAGGAGACACATGCGGTTTGTAAGGAACTCACGGGGCTTTGCGATTGTCGCCACGATGTGGCTGGCGGCGTACTTCGCTTCCTGTCAAAACAGCGGCATCCCCAATCCACAGCAAAAAGCAATTCCGCGCGGCGACCTTTCGGTGACCGCTGTCGAAGGTGAAAGCTGGCTGATTCACCTGAATCGGCCCTTCAGCGAAACCAGCATGGGCAAAACGGGACGGTTGGGCCCGCCCGCGCCAGTACCAGGAGAAGGACCTCCGCCGTTGCAACCGGCGTTGTCGCCGGACTTCACCTCGCCGACAGTGACGCTCCGCGGCTCAGACCTCTACCGCCTGAATTGCCAGGGATGTCATGGGGAGTCCGGCGAGGGTGCTCCACCCGAAATCAACTCGGTCATTAATCCAGTGCGCGCGACGTCGGTCGCGATGGTGATGGAACGGATGAAGAGTCGAGCCATGGACATCAGCCGCGGGGACGCGGCGAAGCTGGCGCAACAAGCCAGAGTTTCCCTGTTGCAACGGCTTCACCAGGGCGGTCAAGACATGCCGCCCTTCCCTCACTTGCACGAAGCGGAGATCCGCGTGCTTCTCGCCTACTTAGACCAGTTGGCCGGTCTTCCCGGCGCAGAAAAGACGCAAGGGGTGGTGACCGAGTCGCGTCTCCGCGTTGGCGAGCACATTGTGAAGTCCACTTGTCACACTTGCCACAGTGGATCCGGGCCCGATCCTGCTCCACAGCAGATTTGGGATGGCGCCATTCCGCCGCTGAGCACTCTCACCACGCGCAAGAGCCAAGCCGACTTCATTCGCAAGGTGACGCAAGGTGCACCGATCCTGATGGGGACGCCGCCGATGTTTTACCGCGGCCGGATGCCAGTTTTTCACTATCTCAGCCAGGAGGAAGCTGCATCTGCTTACCTCTACCTCACCCAATATCCGCCTTCCGATACACCCAGCCCGGTGACAACGGTTGTGCTGTCTTCGAAGTCCCCGACGCCGGCGGGCGGGCCGCCTTCCTCGGCAACCACCGGGAGCAAGCCGTTTGTTCCCACCCATCGACCGGCGGAAGCTGTTCAGCCCGACGACGGTGTGGACGCGAAAACCCTCATCCCCCTGACCGCGATAGCGCTGTTTGTGTTCGGTTTGCTGGCTGCGGGCGTTGGATTCACCATTCGCGAGTTTCGGAGGCTGACGGCCCATGGCCAGCACCGCGGCCTGACTGTAACCCCCAAACCTAACCGGAGGGCCAGGGATGCCACGGCTCAGTTGCGGCATGTCTCGTAAGCACATGCCAGGCGCCCTAAATCCGTTCCACACCGGTACAGCAGTGGTCGGATTGGAGTTCGTGTACTAGAGCGTGTTTCAAAAATGTTTCTTTGAAGGGGCGCGGCTTCAGCCGCGCCGTTCCGAGCCTTATAAAACTCGGGCTTTAGCCCCTGAGGGAGCAAGTTTCTTGCGGTTAGACCATTTTTTGAAACATGCTCTAACCATTTCAAGTTGAGAATGCACCAGCTACGAAAGGAATCTTCATGAACCGCAGTTTTCTATTAACGCTTTTGCTCATCGCCGCCGTGGCAGTCACCGCTGCCGCCGGCACCATCGAAGGGAAGGTCTCGCCTGGTAATTCGGTGGTTTACGTGGACACAATTCCCGGCAAGACCTTTCCGGCTCCCACGGAGAAACCCGTAATCAACCAGAAAGGCCTGATGTTCAACCCGCACCTGCTGGTGGTGCAACAGGGCACAACCGTTGAGTTTGAGAACGATGACAACGTCCAGCACAACGTGTTCTGGCCGTCCGTGGGGGGCAACAAGAAGTTCGCCCATAACCTGGGCACGTGGCCGAAAGGCGAGAAGCGCCCCTACAAATTCGACCAGACCGGTGCGGTCCCGCTGTTGTGTAATGTTCACCCGGAAATGTCGGGCTATCTCGTGGTCAGTCCCACGCCCTACTTTGCCCAAACGGATGCCAGCGGAAACTACAAAATCGGTAACGTCCCCGATGGCAAGTACAACGTCGTAGCATGGCATGAGGGATCGAAGCAGCAGTCGAAACCGGTCGATGTTGCGGGTACGGGCAAAGCGGATTTCACACTCTCTAAGTGAGCGCCACGAGAGTGAAAGGGAGGCATTGCAAGTCTTGCGGTCTCGATTATTATCCCGCAGTAACTTCTTGTGTCCAATCCAACAGACGAAGCACTGGCGATAATCCCCGGAACTCCCCCAGAAGTTGAAAAGGCCAGTCGTGCCAAGGGTCACCATTCAACTCTGCCCGCTCCCCACGTAGTGACGGAAATTCCATCGCGATGCTTAGGAGCAAAGTCGGGCTGACAATCGCAAGGCGGCCCCGTAGCCGGAAGAACTGCTTGACTTTGTCCCGATTACAGTCATAATGGCCGCTCATAAATTCAGGATGCTGGCCGCGGTCCTGAACTCCGGGCTTGGAGAGCATCGGCGTTCACCGATGTAACGAAGGAGCCTCGCGAAGGGCTTCGGCACTACCGGTTCGCCGAAGCGCCAGGAGACAGGGTATTTTAGGGCAATAGTTCGGGGCCGAACACAGACGATGACAAGTGGCTGCGAGCACTGCCAGCGAGCTTGCAGCTTCTGGATGTCCTGCATAGGAGAAAAACGCAATGACGAGTTCAAATGCGCTCGACACAGTGGAACAAACTGGAGCGGGCAGAGCAGGTGACCCTTGCGTCATGACGATCTTCGGTGGGGCGGGAGACCTCACGAAGCGAAAACTGCTTCCTGCGCTCTACAATCTCGCGACGGAAAACCTTCTCTCGCGTGAGTTTGCCATTGTGGCATTAGCGCGCGAGCCCATGAGCACGGAGCAATTCCGCGACAAGTTCAGGCAGGACATCAAGCAGTTTGCCACCGGCGCGCTGTCTGACGATCTGACCGAGTGGTTCGTCCGGCGCCTCTACTATTTGTCGGGCGAGTTTGGCGATGCCAACGCTTATGCCAAGCTGAAAGAGGCATTGCTGCAAGCCGATAAAGAACACGGTACGCGAGGAAACTACTTCTACTACATGGCCACCGCGTCCACATTCTTCGCCCCGATCGTGCAGCAATTAGGGGCGGCAAATCTGGTTGCCGAAGAAGACAGCAAGTGGCGTCGTGTGGTCGTGGAAAAGCCA
Source organism: uncultured Acidobacteriaceae bacterium (assembly GCA_963798005.1). GTDB lineage: Bacteria > Acidobacteriota > Terriglobia > Terriglobales > Acidobacteriaceae > Bog-257. The sequence goes on from CAWCRZ010000017.1 coordinate 118,155, forward strand.
TTCGGCCGCGATCTCGAGTCGGCCTGCACCCTCAATAGCCAGCTTCTCCAGGTGCTGAATGAAAGCCAAATTTATCGCATCGATCATTACCTGGGAAAGGAAACGGTCCAGAACATCCTCGCTTTTCGTTTCGCTAACGGCATCTTCGAGCCGATTTGGAATCGCCGTTACATCGACCATGTGCAAATTACCGTCGGCGAAACCGTGGGCGTGGAGCAGCGGGGCGACTACTACGATCAGTCGGGCACCTTGCGGGACATGGTGCCCAACCACATCTTCCAATTGATTTCCCTGACCGCGATGGAGCCGCCGATCTCCTTCCAGGCGGACGCGGTGCGTGACGAGCAGGCCAAGATCCTTCACGCCATCCAGCCGCTTAGCTCGGAAGAGGTGCTCACCCGCGCTGTGCGTGGACAGTATGGAGAGGGCCACGAGCAGGGAAAGGTGATGCCGGCCTACCGCTCCGAATTCAAGGTCCCGCCCGACTCCTCCACCGAGACGTTTGTCGCCATGAAAGTTCAAATCGACAATTGGCGCTGGGCGGATGTGCCGTTTTATCTGCGTACCGGCAAGCGGCTGCCCTCGCGGCACACGGAAGTAGCCATCCAATTTCGTCGTGCCCCGTTCGTCCTCTTCCGCGATACTGGAGTGGAGCGCCTTGCGCCCAACTTCCTGGTCCTCAACATTCAGCCCGAAGAAGGCATCTCGCTAAGCTTCGGCGCCAAAATGCCGGGACCGATTATGCGGCTGGGGACGGTGGATATGAACTTTGCCTACTCCGACTACTTTGGGGGCACCGCGAACACGGGCTACGAGCGACTGCTGCACGACTGCATGATCGGCGACGCCACTCTGTTTCAACGCGCCGACATGGTCGAGGCCGGATGGAGTGTGGTCACTCCCATCCTGGATTTGTGGAAGGCTTTGCGCCCGCGTAACTTCCCCAACTACCCGGCCGGGACCTGGGGACCGAAGGAAGCGGAGGAGATGCTGGCTCGCGATGGCCGCAAGTGGCGGATTAACAGCCATGATGTATTGCATTCGAAACCGGCAGCGGCGGGTTCCTGAGACAGCGCTGCAACCGCGATAGCGGCTAACCTTGCCAGTAGTTTGCCAAGTGGTATTTGGTCTCGGGCGGCCACGACGTTGAATCATGGAGGGCAGTCCAGCTTTGCAACTGAAATTTTGGGGCGTTCGTGGTTCCATATCGACCCCAGTACCAAGCCACCTGGGCTTTGGGGGGAATACCACTTGTCTCGAGGTGCGCTCCTCCGAAGGCGTCGTGATTATCGACGCCGGCACCGGGGCCCGCGAACTGGGCAGGTGCCTTCAGGCTGAGCTCGGCAATCCTAGTCTGGAGTTGCACTTCCTGATGACCCATTTTCACTGGGACCACATTCAGGGTCTGCCTTACTTCGCTCCGTTGCACTCGCCGGGAGCGAACATCACGTTTCATTCCGGCCACCCTGCGAAGCTTCTGAGAAAGATTCTGGAAGGCCAGATGTCAGACCCGTACTACCCGATCACCCTCGATTACCTGCCGTCAAAGAAAGCGTTTGTGGACATTGGACGCGATCCCTTTCGGCACTTCGGAATCACCGCGCGTCCCTTTCCTCTCAATCATCCCCAGGGCGCCACCGGATACCGGATCGAGTCTGAAGGCGCGGTCATTACCCATGCTAGCGATCTGGAACACGGACATGCCAAACTCGACAAGACTCTGCGCGAGTATGCCGAGAATGCCGACATCCTGATTTATGACGCGCAGTTCACACCTGAAGAATATGTCTCGCAGAAGGGCTGGGGCCATAGCACATGGCTGGAGGCCACGAATGTTGCGCGCGACTGCAAGGTGGGCCGACTCATCCTGTTCCACCTCGACCCCCGCCATGACGATGCGTGCATGGAAACCATACAGCGCGAGGCGCGCAAGCGCTTCGAGAACACCGACGTGGCCCGGGAGGGATGGGAGATATCGTTGTAGCTTGCGCCACGGCGCGGTAGTGTTTGCGTGTGAAGACCCAAAAGTTCCCGTGATTTTTTTGTTTTGCTTTCGCTGGGTTGATGAGAAGATCATTTCCGCATTTTTCCAACAACTGATGCGAAACGGGGCCTGCGCCACACCCGTAGAGGAGTATTGGCGCTGAGGGCGAGCCGTGGTCCGAAGCCATTTCTGCCAAGCGCGCGTTTTGCGTTGTCCAGGTCTGCTGGTCATTGTTGTGTCTGCGCTCTGCGCCTTGGGTATTGGACAGGAAGCGCAGCGCATCCCCCGGCAGCGACCTCGCGGCGCGGCTTTGCTGGGGACCGTCAGCGACCAATACGGAAATGCTGTGTTCGGCGCCACGGTGAGCGCTACCAACCTCGCCAACAATCAGCAATTCAGCGCGACCTCTAACGGTGAGGGCATCTTCCGCCTGATGGACCTGCCCGCAGGCGAGTACCAGGTCTTGATCGAGGCCGTGGGTGCGAAGTCCACGCCGCAATCGTTGACGCTCGCCGACGGACAGCTCCAGGCAGTCAGCGTCCGCGTCGTGCTGGCGGACAATCCCTACCGTAGCCTGAATACTCCCAGCGGATTGCCCGGTCCTCCCCACGGCCCGGCGATTCCAGCGCCTTACTCGTCCAGCGTGTATCCCGGTTTGCGCAACCCGCAAATGACCGAGGTGGCGATGCTTTCACCCGAGGTTGTGCCGACCGATGAACAGAACTTCATGGTCGAGCCCTATCGCTGGACGGTGGAGATGCCCGCCTGGCAACGGTACCCGCGCGAACCAGGCGATTATCCGTACGTCAAGGGACACTGGTACGACCCTTTTAATCGCAACCGCTGGAAAGGCGACTACCCCGCCTTCGGTCAGGATTGGTTCTTCAAGTTCACCGGCACCAGTCTCACCGGCTTTGATCTGCGGCGCCTGCCCGTGCCCAGCGGTCTGGGAGCGGAGCGCCCGAACAGCGCGCCGTTCTTCGGTCATGACGAAGAGTCGGCGTTCGAGTCAGACATTGCTTTTCTCTTTCGATCTATTTCGCGGTGACACCACTTTCAAGCCCATCGACTTCCAGGTGCATTTCACACCCGCGGTCAACTTGAATTTCCTCCAGACCCAGGAGCGCGGCCTGGTTAACGTCAACGTCGAGGCAGGCACCAACCGCTTCGACACCCACGTCGGCTTGCAGGAAGGCTTTTTCGAGCTGAAACTCCACGATCTCAGCCCGAACTTCGACTTCGTATCCATCCGCGCTGGAATTCAGGAGTTCAACAGCGACTTCCGCGGTTTCATCTTTGTCGATGAGCAGCCCGGGGTCCGCGTCTTCGGGAATCTGCGCTCCAATCGCATCAACTACAACCTGGCGTACTTCTACATGCTGGAGAAAGACACCAACAGCGGCCTCAATACCTTCCAGCCGCGCGAGCAGCAGGTGGAAGTGGCCAACTTGTACGTCCAAGATTTCCTGACCAAGGGTTACACGACCGAATTCAGCTTTCTCGCCAACCAGGACAATCCTTCCATCCACTTCGACACCAACGGCTTTCTGGTGCGCCCCGCTCCCATCGGCAGCGTGGTCATTGAAAATGGAATTCCCAAGCCGCACGAGATTCGCGCCTACTACCTGGGATGGACGGGCAACGGCCACATCAAGCGTCTCAACATAAGCAACGCCTTTTACCAGGCGCTGGGAACCGACAGCTTCAACACCATCGCTGACCGGCCGGTCAACATCAATGCCCAGTTCGGCGCGCTGGAGCTTTCGGTCGACAAAGACTGGCTGCGCTTTCGCGGCGCCGTTATCTACGCATCCGGCGATAGCTCGACCCGCTTCGGCTCTTCGCGGACGGGCACCGCGACTGGCTTCGACTCCATCGTCGATAACCAGCACTTCGCAGGCACGTCCTTCAGTTTCTTCGACCGCGAAGGAATCCCTCTCAGCAGCACCGGCGTCGCTTTGGTCACGCCGTTCAGCTTCCTCCCTGACCTGCGCTCCAGCAAAGAGGAAGGCCAGGCAAATTTCGTCAATCCCGGGCTGCGTCTCTACAACCTCGGCGTGGATGCTGACCTCACTCCCAAGTTGCGGGGCTTCGTGAATGCCAGCTACTTGCAGTTCGACCATACACAGCCCCTCCAGTTGGTGCTGTTCCAGCCTTCCATTCACCGCGCCATCGGATGGGACTTCGGAGTGGGGGTCAACTATCGCCCGCCTCTCTCGGAAAATATTGTGCTGACCACGGGTGTTTCCGCGCTCGTTCCGGGCGCGGGCTATACCGACGTCTATAACGCCCGGACGCTGTTGTCAGGTTTTGCTGGTCTACGATTCCAGTTCTAAGGGGACTCTTTGCCGGAGAAAGAAAGGATGCGGGTGCGACTTTCGCTAATCAAGCTGGCGGCAACCCTAGCCGGCCTTGCGTTCGTAGTCATCATGTGGGGTCGCTTGGTTGGGCCTGCCAACGCTCAACAGGCACCGGCCATGCAATCGTCTAGCACCCCCGAGAAGGCAGACCAGCGCACCCAGCTTCTGTTGATGGAAAGCCAGGAAGAAGCCGACCAGAAATCTGCCGGCTGCAAGAGCTGCCACACCAAGTCCGACAGCGCGACCATGCATTCTTCTCCGGCCGTCCGACTGGGCTGCACGGACTGTCATGGCGGTAATGAAAAAATCTTCGCCCCGCCGCAAGCTTCGCCCCAGTCGCCGGAATACATCGCGGCCAAGAGCCAGGCCCATCCTCAGCCGCACGTGCTCGGCAACACTCCCGGTGGAGCGCTGCCGGTCCGCGCCTACACCGCATGGCTCCGGGAAGACCCGACCTACATTCGCTTTGTGAATCCCGGCGATCTTCGCATCGCCTCCAGGACCTGCGGCCGCTCTGGATGCCATTTCTCCGAGCTACAAAAAGTGCGCACCGGCATGATGGCGCACGGCGCAATGCTGTGGGGCGCGGCTTTATACAACAACGGCGGCTTTCCCCTGAAGAACCCTCACTTCGGCGAAAGCTACTCCGAGAACGGAGAGCCGCAGCGCCTGGTGAGTGTGCCTCCCCCAACTCCGGAAGAAACCCGCACCAAAGGAGTGCTTCCCTATCTCCAGCCCCTGGAGCGTTGGGAGATTTCGGAACCGGGCAACGTACTGCGCGTCTTCGAGCGCGGTGGCACCGAGAAGGCCGAGATTGGGAATCCCGTTCTCGACGAAGATCCCGGCAAACCCGACGTCAAGCTGAGCGACCGCGGCTTTGGAACCAAACTGCGTACCGACCCGGTCTTTCTCGGACTGCAAAAAACCCGCTTGCTCGATCCTCTTTTGTACATGCCCGGCACGAATGACCAGCCTGGCGATTATCGCAACAGCGGCTGCAGCGCCTGTCACGTGGTGTTTGCCAACGATCGCTCGACCGTGCATTCCGGACCCTACGCGCAATACGGCCATTCCGGATTTAGCGCCACCGTCGATCCTACCATTCCAAAAGATCAGTCCGGGCATCCCATCAAACACCAGTTCACTCGCGGGATGCCATCGAGCCAGTGCATGGTCTGCCACATGCATCCCGGCACGAACATGGTCACAACCTACTTCGGCTACACCTGGTGGGACAACGAAGTAGATGGCGAGCAGATGTATCCCACCAAGCAGCACAACCCCACTCCTCAAGAGTCGCAGAACGTCGCCGTCCGCAATCCCGAGGGAGCCGCCCCGCGAGGGCTATGGGCCAGCGTGCCATTTCTGTCGAACACTCGGCAGCCCGGATTTTCTCAGCACGCTGAAGTCAACCCAGTTCGCCGATTTTCATGGCCATGGCTGGAACTACCGCGCGGTGTACAAGCGCGATCTCCACGGTGAGATGCTCGACAAGGACGGACAGCCCATCTCGCCGGACGATCCTGACAAGTTCAAGAAGGCGGTGCATCTCCAGGACATTCATCTGGAGAAAGGCATGCATTGCGTCGATTGTCACTTCGCCCAGGACAATCACGGCAATGGGCGTCTCTACGGCGAGACGCGCAACGCCGTGGAGGTTGACTGCATTGACTGTCACGGCAGCATTCAGGCGCGCACCAACCTGACGCACCTCTGGCCCCGCTGCGCCCGCCGGCGGCACCAATCTCCAGTTGCTTCGTACTCCCTTTGGAGACCGGCGCTTCTACTGGAACGAAGGCCGGCTCTATCAGCGCTCCATGCTGGAGCAGGACAAGCAGTGGGAAGTAAAACAGGTGCTGGACAGCATCACGCCGGGCAATCCCAACTACAACGAAAAAGCGCGCTATCGCCAAGACGGTGCGCAACGACGGCAAGAGTTGGGGAACCACCGCCGACGACTCCGCCAATCCGCTGGCCCACAGCAACAAGAGCATGACGTGCTATAGCTGCCACTCGGCATGGATTCCCACCTGCTTCGGCTGCCATCTGGAAATGGCGGCCAACCGCAAGATGCCCATGCTGCACAACGAAGGCATCACCACGCGCAACTGGACCTCCTACAGCTTCCAGATTTTGCGCGACGACATTTACATGCTGGGCATCGACGGCACCGTCACCGGACATCGTGTGGCGCCAGTGCGCTCGGCCTGCGCCGTGTCTGGTCAGCTCGCAGAACTCCGACCGCGACTGGCTCTATTACCAGCAGCAGACCATCTCCGCCGAAGGCTTCAGCGGCCAGGCATTCAGCCCGTTCGTACCGCACACCGTCCGCACCAAGGAGACTAAGACCTGCACCGATTGCCATGTCTCCTCCAAAGAGGACAACAATGCGTGGCTGGCGCACGTGCTGATCCAGGGCACCGGCTTCATGAATTTCATGGGGCGCTACATTTACGTCGCCAATGGAAAAGAGGGCTATCACGCGGTCGCCGTTGCCGAGCACAGCGAGCCGCCGGCCATTCTGGGCAGCGACTTCCAGAAGGTCGCCTATCCCTCCAATTACGAGCAGCACCTCAAGAACAACAGCGAACTGAAAGAGGCCTATCACCACGACGGAACTGTCCTCGACCTGCAGGCGCGTGGCGAGTACCTGTACGCCGCGATGGGAGCGGGTGGCGTTGCGCGTCTTCGACATTGCCAACCTTGACGACAAGGACTTCTCCGAGAGAATGACCACCGCTCCGGTTTCGCCGCTGGGCCAGAAGTTCTACCTCAAGACGAAGTACGCCCAGTCGATAGCTTCGCCCACCACGCTCGGCGTCGATCCTTTGCGTACTCACTTCCCCGAGAATGAGGAACAGTCCATCCATTTGTTCTACGGCTTCCTTTACGTCGCCGACAAATATGAAGGACTGGTCATCGTGGGCGATCCTAATCTCAAGCACAAGAGCCCCGGTGTGGGCACGCTTCTGGACGGCAACCCCACCAATAACTTCCTGAAACGCGCGCTGGCGTTCAATCCTGACGGGGCTTTGAACGGCGCGCGCCGCATTGGGTTCGTCGGCACCTACGCCTACATCCTTTGCGATCGCGGCCTGGTGGTGGTTGACCTGAACAATCCGCTCCAGCCCAAGATCGTCTCCCAGATCGGCGCTCCTTATCTGCTCGAACCTCGCGCCATCGGCGTTCAATTCCGCTATGCATTCGTGGTCGATAGCGCCGGGATGAAGGTGCTGGACATCACCGATCCCTCGCATCCGGTGCCGGTGCAGGGTGCGTGGGTGCCGCTGTCCGACGCTCGCAATATTTACGTCGCTCGCACCTACGCTTACATCGCCGCCGGTAAGGACGGGATTGCCATCGTCAACGTGGAAGCGCCGGAACACCCGCAGCTCGAGCAGATGTTCAATGCCGGCGGCAAGCTGAACGACACCAACGACATCAAGATCGGCATGGTCAGCTCCAGCCAGTTCGCGTTTGTGGCCGACGGCCACAATGGCCTGCAGGTGGTCCAGTTGTTCTCGCCGCAAACCACTCCCTACTTCTACGGCTTCGCTCCCAAGCCCGTGCCCAAGCTGATCGCCAGCTATCACACGAAGGAACCGGCGCTGGCCATCTCTCGTGGTATCGATCGCGATCGCGCCGTGGACGAGATGGGTAATCAGCTCACCGTCTTCGGCCGCCGCGGCTCGCGTCCCTTCAACTACGAGGAAATGAAGAAGCTGTACATGCGCAATGGCCAGCTCTTCACCGTGACCAACGATCCGCCCGGTCCGGCCACGGAGCCGCTCAAGCAGGAGAGCGCCGCGGAAGGCGCGAAGGCCTGAAAGCAAGGCTGAGAACGGCACCGGGCCAGTAGACATAATTCGCGTTAGAAACCGGTCGAAGGAACCTGTTTTCGGCAACTGACTACCGACTACTGGCTACTGGCTTCCTGTGTTAACTATCCCCTAACCTCTAGCCTCTAATCCCTGCTTTTCCCATTCCGGGACGACCTATTATCCAGATGATAACTCCCCCTCCCCCCTCCCTGTTCTTTAGAATCATGCGATTACAAACTTTTTCCCGGCAAACGATTGAGCGCCAATCGTTTACAAGCAACTGCTTTATTTGCGTCACTTACGCGGCATGAATTGCCCGTCGGACCACGGGGATCGTCGCGAACCTCCCAGTACCAACCAGTATATCGGATCTTCTGCATCTTGCCCCTGGCCACTAACCCCTGCTTCCCTGCTTTTTCCGCCCGCACATTGAGTGCGGCCTGCGTAGACACAAAAACGCCTCCTCGCACTTCGGTGATACCCGTCGGCAGGTTCACGGACAAGGACGCAGGTCACGGTTGCTTGTGATGAGCAGGGACGAAGAAACTCCCGCCTACGCAAAAGCGGCTTGGGTAGGACACCTTGAGATGCATCGTCAGGGGAGCCCCGAAATTCACTCCGAGGCTTACGGTATTACCTGATAGGCGCGAAGAAACTCAACCGTCGTCCGTTTGTCTTTGAATTTTCCCTCTATCAGATCACCATTACCGTAGCGGACCTGAATCTCAAAGCGTTCAATACCTGACGGCGGGCGCCGTTCGTCATAAGCTGTGATGAACTTGATCGCGTCCTCTACCGTCGCCAACTCCTTCGCCTTTCCGTGGAGCGGCAAGATGATGACCCGCTCCACGGTTCGGGAGGCGGCCTGTTTCAAATCCGCAACAAAGCGTTTGACCGCTGGTCGTTTTCACCGAGCAACTCTCGTGCGAGTTTCGCTTTGTTTGCTGCCGACAACCCGGTATACGCCTCGACCTTCTTTTGGAAATCCTCGTCCGGGGTTTTCTCATCAAACGCAGCACGATTTCGAACCGTTGAATACTCTGACCACCATTTCATAAGGGAAATATAGGATCGTGAACCCCAACGACCTCATCTGAGTAAGCGCGCCCTCAGTGAAGACACCTGCAAGAATCGCGCCCTTGAAGGGAAATACATGGTGGTATCTCTCGGCCAACGGGATAATTGCGCCCTGAATCTCTTGCGCCTTATTGCGAGAATGCTTCGTATAGCGGCGCCAAGCGGTTTCAATGAAAGCAACGGGCGATCCGATCTTGTCCGGTGTTCCGCCCCGCTCAAGCACGAAATCAAGATCGTGCGCGTTTCCCTTAGCATCCGTCCAAGTGCACTTTTTCCCGTCGCGGCACGGACGTGAGCTTTGCGTATCCAAAAATAACTTATTTTCTTCGGCAAATTTCTGCAAGAGCGGCAGGACTCGCCGTCTCTAGAACTTCGCCAATGATCTGGCCGAACCTGTGCGATGGAGATATGCCCATTCGCTACCCTTCAACCCACAACCGCCCCTCTTTCAGAGGGACACGGTGTTTGCGGTTTTTCCATTTGATGTTTCTGTCTCGTGTCTTTTCAAAACTGAACGATCCGAAACCGGATGCCACTGCAAGCTTACCTCACCACGGCACAACAGGAACATACACTCCGTACGGCGCCGAATCGCCGATGACAAAGCACACACTTGCTCCTCTGGTTGTCACGCGGCGTAATGCCTGCCACACTCGGGCAAGGTCACGGAAATAACACGCAACCATCAGGTGGTAAGTTTTCCTGCCGCCGTGCGACTCTCGTACGTCTGACAGGTCGGCGCAGACCCGAGACAACTCGTGGCGTATCGGATCAAGCTCAGATGCGGCAAGAACCTCATCAAGGTTGACGGCACTTTCCGGCACGTGTTGCGAACACGACCTGACCAAATGCTTCCGCACCACGTCTTGCAGGTCGCCCCACCCTTGGACCTCTCCCAGGAATGACATTTCTAGTCGGGTTGCGTCGGCATAGTCGTAGTTGTTCGGGTATGGTGGAGAGGTCACGACGAGAGTAGCCCATTCGTCGTCGATGCCCTCACATTTTCGCGCGTCGGCATTCAGGAGCGTTGCCTGAGGTCCCGACAATCCGTGCGACAGTTTGATATCGGCTAGGATCATGTCGTAGGTTTTGGCTACCGCGCTCCGTACGTCGAGGGGAGAGCGTTTTTGTTTGTTGGGCAAAATATATTGCCATTGTGCAGTCCCAACCTGCGATACCGGGCGTAGAATCGAAACGAGAGTCAGCCAAACGAGTTCCCAAGCTGCGGAAGTGACCTTGAGCCGTTCGTATGCGCGTCTCAGCTTGTCGAGCTCGCACAAGGAACTCTCCGAAAAGCACCTCTGTATCAGTGCTGGGTAGCCGGTTGTGTCGGGCACAATCCTTGCCGCTTCGGACATCCATTCCTGCACGGCTGTGCTATAAGCATCCGGGTCGGACCGCCATGCGAGTTTCGCCCTGGCCACCCGGAACACAAACGGGTGCGCTTCAATGCCGTAACTTGGCACTGACATATGTTCCGCCGCAATGAGGGTAGTTGCGCTACCCGCGAATGGATCAAGGACCCGTACATCCTTTCCCGCCCTCACCTGGTCGCCTATCACAGCCTCAACCCACTCAGCCGAAAATCCCGCGCTGTACCTAAACCAACGGTGCACGGGGAGCCTGCAGATTGTCCACAAACGTTGAGAACGTACGTGAGGGTGCAACCGCGGCGGATTCAAACAGAGTTCTTTGTGCTTGTCGCATGTTCCGTAAGTTAGATTGTGACTCAAATCGCCGTCGAAGGCTACGCGGTAAACCGAGAAACCTGTGGGTAACCGGTCTTATTTACACCAGAGCCCCTCCTGAAGTGGGCTCCGTGTAGGTCAAATCGGGTTACGCCAGCATTGGCACCCTGACTGTCGACATCTACTTTCTTCGAGGGTCAGCCGGGTGCCCCGGCCAAGCGCCACCTTGTACCCTCACGAAAGAATAGGGGTGCCCCGTTCTAGCCCGGTTTTTGGCTAGGGCGGGGCGGTTAAGCCGCCCCAACTTGCAGGTTCCAGCGATCTTCACCCTCGGTGCCGTTCCCGTCTGCTCGCGTTTGCGGGGCCTTCCAGAGAGATTCGATCTCCACCACACTCTCTTCTCCGGAGAGGTAGTGGCGATAACTGCTCCACACCCAGTCCTCCGGCTTGTCCACGAGTCCGCGTTTCATAACGCACGGCCAGCCCGAAGGGCGAAACTGATTAGCCCAGCGCGGAAGCGCTGGGTAAACGATCCTCCAATTAGATCAGAGCCCCTTCAGGGGCGACACGTGACGACTATCGCCTTCGACGGCTAAGAACTACTAGGACACCAAACAAAACCCTGTGCCGTCCCCGTCGGGGACTCCGGTTCATTATGAACCTTTACCCAGGGCTTCCGCCCTGGGCTAGTTTTGTTCGACCCGGATGTTTGCGGCCTGCAACATCGCGAGGAATTCTGTTCAAACGAATGCGTCCGATGAGGGGCCGGCTGATGTACGTCTTGACTCGTTCGAGCTGCGATGGGCTGACGCTGAATGCGCCGTAGCCTTCCTGCCAGGCGGGGATGGTTTCTCGCATCCATCGACTGGAGTTCGCCTTTAAGGTTCGCACCGCACCGGACAACGCCATGTCGGGGAGCACCACGAGCAAGTGAACGTGGTTTTGTGTGCCGCCCACGGCAAGCGCCTGCATGCCGTGATTGCGAGCAATACCCGCGAGGTAGTTCCACAACCAGTGATTGATTAGATGGGGCGAATGAGCTGCGTGCGTTGTTTGGTGCTGAAGACGATGTGGAAGACGAACTGATCTAACTATGAGACATGTTGTTGAAGGGGCTCTGATCTTAATTGGAAGATCTTGTACCCAGCGCTTCCGCGCTGGGCATGCATGAGTTTCGTCCCGCGAGGCGGGACTCACAGCTTGCAGTTTAATCCGAATGGAGCAGGAGCCGTGATGAACATCACCGGTCCATGTTTGGTCTGTCGCCCCTGAATCTCGGTGTCACTAAATCGGTTGCCCAGCGTTGCACCCTGATGATCGGACCCTACTTCTTCGAGGTAGACATCTTCAGGTCGATTTCCGCCAGTCGTGGTAGCTGTGGCACTCGTAGCAACGGCCTTCCGCGGCGCTAGCCTTGGCTCGGCCATCCTTGTGCCGGCGACGCGGCAAGTATCGATTCCGGGCAGCGTCTGAGGTGACCTTGCTCTCGGCGGATGCGCCGCATGGAATCGGCCTGGTGATCGAAGTCGGAGTTCGGAAGCCAGCGCGCCGGAATCACCGCTTTCACCGTGGTTGGAATGATGTCCGGCTCGCCGGTCAGTACTGTTCATGGCAAGTTTTGCAGTCCTTCTTCCCAGATTTTCTGTTCGGCCATCTCGATACGCTGCGCGGGTTGTTGGCGTGGTCGGTTGCGCGGGTAGCGTGAGGTAATC
>CAWCRZ010000018.1:0-163639 GCA_963798005.1 uncultured Acidobacteriaceae bacterium
CCTGGTCAGGTGACCAGCACCCAGGCGCCGCCCTGGCGGGCCAGGCCCCGGCCGGTCAGGTTGCGCAGGTTCAGCGCCGCAGTGCGGCGCTTGAGCCAGGCGTGGTTCTTGGCAGTGCCGCGGTAGCGGAGCTTGAGCCCTGGCGTTCCCGCCAGGTGGCCACCTGGGCGACGGCGCGCTCCACGCTGGGCCGGTGCTTCATGTAGTCCTCGCGCAGCCCGGCTGAGGACGCCCAGCCGGCCCGGGCCTGCCGGAGCAGGTCATCCCGCTGGTGCAAGACGAGCTTGCGCCCGGTCTTGCAGGTGGTGCACTGCTCGCGCAGCGGGCAGTCCCGGCACAGCGCGCCGAAGGTGGCCACCCGGGTGCGGCTCAAGGCGACGGTGTGCCCGGCCGGGCAGGTCACCCGTGCCCGCCTGCTCGTCCACGGCAAAGTCATCGACGGTGGCCGCCCTCCACCGGCGCCCGCAGCGGCTTGGGCTTGATCACCGCCTGGTGCCCGGCCTTCTCGATCGCGTCCCGCAGGTCACCGGTGCCGTAGGCGGAGTCGCCGTACCAGGCGAGCGGGTCACCGCCGCTGCCGCTGTCACTGCCCGCGGCGTCCTGGCCGGCGTGCCCGGGCCCGCGAGCGGCACCGGTCCCATCACCGGCGGCCCCGGCGGCCAGGAACTCCTCCGCCACGGCCGGGTCGGAATTCTCCTGCCCGGCGGCCTTGGTCAGCTGCTCATCGGTGATGATCCCGGTCCCGGGGTCGGCGGCGACATGGGCGCGGTAGCCGTCGCGGCGTGCTTCGGGGGATTTGCGCGGTGTGCCGGGCGTCGGGATCCACGGTGGAAGACCACCCGGTCTCCGGCGACTTTGCGGGCGATCCGCCACCGCCCATCCCGGCCATCGGACCCTTCGGCGGGCTCGACGTCCTGGCCGGCGACGAGGGCCAGCAGCGCCACCGCGGAAGCCGCGCGCTCATCAAGGTCACGGCCTTCCAGCGCCGCCACCAGCGCGTTCGCGTCGTTCACCAGCGCGGACACCAGCGCGCTTTCGCCGGCCGGGTCGTCCCAGTCGATCTTCGGCTTGCCTGGCCTGGAGTAGTCATGCCCGGTGCACACCGCCGCGATCGTCTCCGCCGCGCCGGGCACCTCCCGGGCCACCTTGCGGATCGCCGCCACCAGCTGGGTAACGGTGTCCTGGGTGGCCACCCCATCCGCCAGGATCGTGGAGTCCACCGCCCGGCGGCGCCGGCCCTTTCACGATCCCCGTCTCCTCGACGATCTTGCGCACCGCGTCGTTCACCCGGTGCGGACGCTGCGACTTCGCGATCCGGTTCCGCCAGTACACCAGCGAGGAGGGGTCGAACCCCGCATCGATCACCGCCAGCCCGCAAGCGACCTTCCACCGCACATCGAAGCGGACCGCCTCGGCCGTCTCCCGGTCCGAAAAATCGTGCAGGGCCTGCAGCGCCAGGATCGCCGCCATCCGCGTGGCTGGCAGCGACGGCCGGCCGAACCCCGGCGGGGCGAACAGGTCCGCGTAATCCGCATCCGGGAACACCCCGGCCCGCTGCGCGGCCAGGAACGCGAACATGCCGCCCGCCGGGACCAGGTGCCCGGCCAGCATCTCCGCGTCCAGAAGCTGCCGGTCTGCCCGCTCGAAACCCTGCATGAGAGAATCATCCCAGATGATCGAACACGAAGCCGGCGAACACTCCGTGACCTCGCGACCCTTTTCAGCAGGCTCCTAGGGCGTGCCACCGGAGCGGCACGCTGGCGGCGCCGCTGAACTAGCATCTCCCGTACGGCAGCAGCAAACGAGATAGCGAGCGACCGTGGCGAAGACCGTTCTGGATCACCTGGCGATTGGCACGCGCGCGCTCACCGATGGCTGGGATCTGTTCGGCGGGCTGCTCGGCGGTTCCTGGGTCTACGGCGGTGATTCGCCCGGCTTCTGGTGGGGTCAGCTGCGGTTCCGCGCTGGCCCGAAGATCGAGCTGCTCACGCCGGCCGGGGGCCCCGACGCTGCCTTTCTCGAGCGCTTCCTGGCCGCCCGCGGCGCCGGTCCGCATCACGTCACCTTCATCGCCCCTGACATCACCGCGGCGCTGTCGCGGGTCCGGGCGGTTGGCATCGAACCGGTCCAGGTCAGCCTGTCGAACGCGGCCTGGAAGGAAGCATTCCTGCACCCCAAGGACGCCTACGGCATCGTGATCCAGGTTGCCGAGCAGTCCGGCCCGCCGCCGGAGCTGGCGGCGCCCGCTCAGCTCCCGGCGCCCGGGCCGTCGTCGGCCTTCACCCTGGTCGAGCAGCACGTGGCTGACATAGACGGCGCGGTCCGCCTCTTCGAGGAGGCACTCGACGGCGAGGTCGTCAGCCGGCAGGACACCGCGCAGGCATCAGTCGCCGAGCTGACCTGGGAAAACGGCGCACGGCTGCGGCTCGTCCGCGCAACCCCGGCCGCCGCAGGCGCGGGGCCGGGCAGCGGCGGCGGGCCCGGGCACCTGCGCTTCGCCCGCGACGGAGCACCGTTCAGCCCGGCTGACCGCAGCCGGGCAGCGGACCTGGCACAGCGTCTCGGGATATCACTGCAGCTCGGCCCGCAGAGCTGAATCCGGCCTCGCGCTGAGCTTAGTGGTCTAGGCCGTAAGTTCGTCGGGGGTCAGGTCCAGGCTGTGGGGTCGGCCAGATAGAGCCCGCAGGCGACGTCGAGGGCGTCTTCGCAGGTGCCGACCGGTAGGCCGGTGGGGAAGAAGGAATCGTCGTAGTCCTCGTGGCTGGCGCGGTATATCGCAAAGCGCCAGTCGTGGGCGGATCCGATGTAACGCAGCCGGCACAGGCGCAGGGTGCTGCCGTCGGCCAGGACGCCGTCGACGTAGGTGAACACGCCGCGGTGGCGCACGGCGATGCTGGCCAGGTCTGGCCAGCGTTCGCGGGCCCGGGCGGTCAGGCGCTGGGTCAGGGAAGTCTTCGTGGAGTCGGGGTACTTCGCCACGAGAACCATCTTTGCTATGACGGCGTGTCGTGTCGCGGTTTCGGCACGCGGATGCGGCACAAAGATCAGATGCCGATGTCCAGCCCGTATGTGATTGTCCTGTCCGATGCCGAGGAAGCAGTGTTGTCCGCAAGGGCCCGGTCGGGCCGCGGCGCCTATCGCGACCGGCTGCGTGCGCGGATTGTGCTCGCGGCGGCCGCCGGCGGGTCCAACGCGAGGATCGCCGGCGAGATGGGGGTGTGCACGGACACGGTCCGCAAGTGGCGCCGCCGGTTCGCCGGCGACCGGCTGGCCGGCCTGAAGGACGCCCGGCGTAGTGGGCGGCCACCGGTGTTCACCGGCGCCGCGCGGGCCGAGGCCGTCGCGCTGGCGTGCGCGCTGCCGGCTGAGACCGGGGTGCCGCTGTCGCGGTGGAGCTGCCCGGAACTGGCCCGCGAGCTGGCCGCGCGATGCCAGGTGGCCGCCTCGGCGTCGACGGTGCGCCGGTGGCTGGCCGGCGACGCGCTCAAACCGTGGCAGCACCGCTCGTGGATCTCGGTCCGGGACCCGGATTTCGCGGTCAAGGCCGCCCGCGTCCTGGACCTGTATGCCGGGATCTGGGACGGCGAGCCCTTGGGTGCCAGCGACTTCGTCATCTGCGCGGATGAGAAGACCTCAATCCAGGCCCGCTGCCGCTGCCACCCCACCTTGCCCCCGGGCAAGGCCCGGGCCATGCGGGTCGAACACGAATACAAGCGTGGCGGCGCGCTGGCCTACCTGGCCGCCTGGGACGTCCACCGAGGCCAGGTGACCGGACGATGCGAGGCCACCACCGGGATCGCGCCGTTCGCCCGGCTGGTCGGGCAGGTGATGACCGCCGAGCCCTATGCCAGCGCCGGCCGGGTGTTTTGGATCGTCGACAACGGCTCATCCCACCGCGGCGCCGCCTCCATCAAGCGGATACGCAAAGCATGGCCGAACGCCCGCCTGATCCACCTGCCGGTCCACGCCTCCTGGCTGGATCAGGCGGAAATCTACTTCTCCGTGGTCCAACGCAAAGTCGTCACACCCAACGACTTCACCGACCTCGGCCAGATCCGCGATCGCCTCGCCGCGTTCCAGACCCGCTACAACGCCGTGGCCAAGCCGTTCAGCTGGAAATTCACCCGCAGCGACCTCGACGCCCTGCTAGACCGCATCGACGCTCACGAGGCAAAGCGGTCCCTGCAACTCGCAGCGTGATCTCTACCCCCGACGAACTTATGGGCGCGACCACTTAGGACACTGAGCTCAGGCAGCCAGGTGACAAGTCTTTCCCTGCGCACGTCGAGGGCAGGCGGCAATGGCGCGGGCACCTGGTTGCTGGCCGCCGCCGATCGCCAATCATCCGGTCCGCCTGACGTCCGGCCGGATGACACCTACGATGCGTTGGTTGGGATGTCAGGTAAGGCAGATTTCCTTAGTTAGGCGGGCGGAAGGGCGGGCGGGGAATGACTGGACGCATGGGAAAGACCAGGAACATTTTCCTGGTCTGGCTAGTATGGCCGTTGATCACGCTAGGCATTTACCGCATAGTCTGGTGGTACAAGATCAACCGTGAGGCGCGCGATCTGGACCAGCGGATCATCGTAAGCCCGGGCCTGGCGGTGCTCGCCATAACGCTCGGAGCGTTCATCATCGTGCCGCCGTTCGTCTCGATCTACAAGACCGGCGAGCGGATCGGCCAGATGCAGGCGGCGGCGGGCCTAGCGGCCAGCTGCACCGGCGTGCTCGGCCTGGTCTGCAGCTTCGTCTTCGGCCTGGACGCGCTGTACTACCAGTCCGAGCTGAACAAGATCTGGGCGTACCTCGGCGGCGCGCCGGAGGGAACTCCGGTCACGTTGCCGGGCCCGCAGAGCGCAGCAGCCGGCCAGCAGGGGCAGGGCCCGGTAACCACCACCTAAGGCAAGGCACCTGGAGAGCACGTAACCAGCATCTTCCCCCTATTTCACCTACACGGCGTTTGGATTCGCCGCTGCGTGGCGAAAAAGACTGGCGTGAGCGGAAGAACAAAGGAATTAGTAAAGAAACGTATGGTCATGCCTGGTGACGAGACCAGGCAGCTCAGGCAGGCGCGGACGGAAACGGCGATCGCGGCTGATGCCGGCGACCAGGCCAGGCATATGAGCAGGGCCGCCGGTCTCGACCGCGTCCGCGCGCTTGCGGGGCTCGCCGTTGTCCTGACTGTCACCGGCACTGCCGGGTGCAGCGCCTTCCCCGCGTCCTCCGGGCCATCCGGCATGGAAAAGCAGATCATCACGGGTGAGAGGGTTGGCGACGCCACCCGCGCGGACGCGTCGCGGTCGGAGCCGGGGCCTGCGGGCAAGCCCGCACTTTCCGTCGCCCGGCGCAGGGTCCCGGGCAGGGAGGTCACCGCGATCGGCGATTCGGTCATGTCGGCAGGCGCCATGGCGCTCGAATCCGTGCTGCCGGGCATCTACATCGACGCCAAGCCCGACCGGCAGATGCCGGCCGGCCTGGATATCGTGCGCAATCTCGCGAACAGCGGCCGGCTGCGCCCGATCGTGATGGTGGGCCTTGGCACTAATTACATCGTCACCACTGGCGAGCTCCAGCAACTGATGCAGCTGATCGGACCAGACCGCAAACTGGTGCTTATCAATACTTATGTGCCCGACGGGTGGAGCAAGGACGTTAACGCCACGATCGCGGCCTTTATCCGCCGGCACCCGGGCATCGTGCTCGCGGACTGGTTCGACACGATCAGGCACCGGACCTACCTGCTATGGCCGGACCAGGTCCACCCCGAGATGCCGGGGACCGTCGTCTACGCGCGCATGGTGTACCGGGCGGTCCAGGCCACCCGCGATATCCCCAGCCCGGCGACCGCCGCGCAGCCTGTGACGGCCAGCGGGGCCAACGTCACGCCACCGGCACCGCCGCAACGTACGCGAAGGTGACTAGCCCGGAGCCAGGCTATGGCGCCCCGGCCGCCGGCCATGCTCCTGCGGCTGCCAGGTCAGATGAATCAATTCGGCCTGACATCGCCTTACCCAATTCCGCCGTCGGGCGCTGCCCCGGCGCCGCGCTTTCCCGCTCAGCGCGGATGACCCTGTGCCCAGGTCCTCTGGCTAACGCCGTCACATTGGACGATACCGCCCTTGCCTTGGCTGGCTCGCCGGCAGATGATGACGTTATGGGGAATGACAGGATCGCGTTAGTTACGTGTTTCGTGCCTGGCGCCGCCCCGCTGACCATCCGCGATAGGAGCCAGCAATGACCACTCCCGAGACCATCTCCGAAGGCGCGACCGGACCCACCGTCAGGTGGGCGCAGTACCTCCTGGTCCGCCGGACGCTGAGCGACCAGCAGATCGACGGTATTTTCGGGCCGGTGACCAAATCGGCCGTGGAGCGATTCCAGCACGACAGCCACCTCGCCGTCGACGGCGTCGTCGGCCCCGCCACCTGGGCAGCGCTCGGCGGTGACGGCGCGCAACCGCCAACGCTCGCCGAAGGATCTCGCGGCACGGTAGTCGAGAAGCTTCAGACCGCGCTGAACGAGGGACGCGGTGACTTCGCGCCAAGTTCCAACCCGGTGCTCGCCGTTGACGGCAGCTACGGCCCGAAGACCGCCTCGGCTGTGAAGGGAACGCAGAAGTCGGGCCACATCGAGGCCGACGGCGTGGTCGGCCTGCAGACATGGGCCCTGCCCGTACACGCGGCCGGCCAGGTGCTGGCTGATCTCTGCGGCGTCCGGGGGCCAGGGTGAAGCCATGCGCTTTCCCGCCATCTCGTTCCCGGCGGTTACAGCGGCCAGTTCTCCTGGCGGTAGCCCATGTCCCAGAACATCCACTCATAGCGGCTGGTTGCGCGGAAGTGGCGGCGGACGCGCTCGCGCTCGGCGGGGGCAAGGGCGGGGCCCAGCTTGTCGGTGACGGCGATCACCTCGAGCGCCTCGGCGCCGAACTCTGCCGCGCCATAGGCGTCGATCCACTGCTGATAGCCCGGGTTGGGTGATCCCCTACCGCGCAGCTGCTTGCCGACCTCCCAGTAGATCCAGTAGCAGGGCAGCACGGCACCGACCCCCTCGCCGTACGAACCGCCGCGGACCGCGGCAAGCAGGTAACTGGTGTAGGCCAGCGTCGTGGGTGCTTCCTGCGCCCCGGCCACCGAGGCGGGGTCCATGCCGAGGTCGGCCAGGAGTGACTCGTGCAGGCTCATCTCGGCGGCGACAATGCCCGCGGCGTGACGGGCGAACATTTCCGTTCCGGCCGTATCGGGCGCCCGGCCGGCCACGGCCGCGAGCGCCTGCGCGTACCGCCGCAGGAACAGGGCGTCCTGAACCAGGTAGAACGCGAAGGCGTCGTGCGGCAGGCTCCCGTCGGTGAGCCCGGCGATGAACGGGTGCGCGAGGATGGCAGCGTAGATGTCAGCGATGCCGTGCCACAACTCGGCGCTGAAACTGTCAGTCACGGTCCTGCTTTCCGGCCATCACCACGATCGGACCTGGCCAGCATGGACGGCAGTCTACGACGCGGCCCGGGCCAGCGAATCGATCATCGTCACATTCAACCGGGCTGTACGGTGCAGCTGGGCTGGCGGGGCCTCGGGCCGATCGAGCTGCGTGCCCGCAGCACGGACGGCAGGCGCCGGGCCGCTGGCCAGACCACCGGCGAGCGGTTGTTCGACCGGCTGCTGCCGGGGCCGGAACTGACGGCCATCGCGGCCGCCGTGACCGCCGGCCGCGAGGTCACGCGCCCGTGGGCGACGCCGCTGGTACCGCTGTTCTACCTCGCCGCCCGGCCCGCGGGCACGGCCCTCGAGGTGCACGTGTACTCGCAGATCCGCTTCCTCGCGGAGGACGCCTGCTTCATCCGCCTCACGCCGGACCCGATACGGGTCCCGGACGTCGAAGGGCTGGGCTGGCTGCCAGAGGCCGTTGAGCGCCACCGCGCAGACTTCCTGTTCCTCAACAACCACCAGCGCTACTACCGCAAGTGCTTCCCCGGCCGCGAGCTGGAGTTCAAGTACACGATCGACCCCCCCACGGCGGGCATCTGGACCCTCACCGCGCGGCTGTACCAGCGGCTTGCCGACCGGCAGCTCGCCGGTTTACCTGCCCGAGTACCACGACGAGTTCCAGGCCTGGGATTACACCAACTACCTGTTCCAGGTGACCGAGCCGGAAGCCGACCGCGGCTACGTCTCGTTCATCCCGACCACCGACGGCGCGAACCTCGTGAAGCGCAAGTGGTTCGCCAGGGACGGGTTCGACCGGCGTGAGACCCACACCTACGGTGTGCTGGCAGAGCGGGGATTCGACGCGTACGTCGGCGAGGAGCTCGGCGTCCGGGCCGTCCGCCTGCCCCCCTTCCGGAGGGCGAGGTACGACGTCAACTTCGAGTCGGTAAGGACCGGCCACGTCTACGGCATCTTCTTCGACACGGTGAGCCTGCTCGACGCGCCCGAGGTGCAGCTCCAGCAGTGCGAGCTTGAGTACCTGCGCAGCCGCACCGTGGTGGAGCCCGACCCCGGCGCCGTGCTTGCCGAGATCGTGGAGATTGCGCAGTGGCTGGAGGGGTTCCTTCGCGCAGCCTGCCGGCCGACCGCGGCTACTACTCCAAGCTCAGTTTCCTGCTGGACGCGGTGGCGGGCCGCCCCGAGCTCGCAGTGACGGGGGGCTGACATGGGCGATCCAGCCCGGGCCGCCGCCGACGCCGCTGCCGCGCGCACCGCGCCCGGCGGGCTGCCGCCGGTCCGCGCCGTGCTGCTGGACCTGGACGGCACCGTCTGCGTCCGCGGCCGCCCCGTCGAAGGTGCCGCCGCGGCGCTCACCGCGCTGCGCGCCAAGGGCCTGCCGTTGCGCTTCCTGACCAACATCGACTCGCGGACTCCGGATGCGATCGCCGGCGAGCTGTCGGGGCTCGGGCTGCCCGTCAGCGTCAGCGACCTGTTCACGCCGGTCTCCGCCGCCGCGGCGGTGATCCGGGGCACGGACGGCGCCCGCGTCTACGGGCTGCTGTCCGCGGCGCTAAGGCCGGTTGTCCCGCGGCTGGCCACCGAACCGCCATATACGCACGTCCTCGTGGGCGACTGCCGGGACGTCCTCGACTATCCCAGGCTGGACGCTGCCTTCCGGGCGCTGCGCGACGGCGCGCAGCTGCTCGCCCTGCAGCGCGGGCGGTACTTCAAGAGCGGCGACGGCGATCATGTGGACACCGGTGCCGTGGTCGCCGGCCTGGAGTACGCGGCGGGCGCCACGGCCAGGGTGCTCGGCAAGCCGTCGGCCGACTTCTTCGCCCTGGCCGCCGCCGGCCTCGGGGTCGGCCTGGCTGAGTGCGTGGTCGTGGGCGACGACGCGACCACCGACATCCGCGGCGGCCGGGCGGCAGGCGCGGTGACCGTCCAGGTGCGCACGGGCAAGTTCGCCGATCAGGATGCCGAGGGTCTGACCGGCGGCGCGCACCTGACGCTGGACTCGGTCGCGGACCTGCCTGGCGTGCTCAGGATGGCGCCGTGACCGTCTACTGGGTCGTCTGGGATGACGCGGCACACTGGATCGTCGACCGGCTCGATCGCGAGGGCGCCCTGCCCGCTGTGCGCCGGCTGCGCGCGGCCGGCGTCACGGCCGCGCGTCCGCCGCGGCCGAACTGCCAGACGCCTCCGTCGCTGGCGACGCTCTTCACCGGCAGCTGGCCGCGGCAGCACGCAGTCACGGGATTCACCGTGCCCGGCGGCCCGCACGATCCGGTGGACTCGCACCTCCGGGTTCGGGCCGGGATTCCCGGCGCGGCCGCCGGTCTGGCGGCGGGCCCAGCGCGCGGGCTGCGCACCGCATTCGTGCACGTCCCCTGGGTGTTCGACGGTGAAGGTGCGGTCGGCCCGGGCGTGAACGCGGCGGTCGAGGCGTACAGCAACCGGATCTGCGGGAGCGGGATTCTCCCGCTGGCGGACGGGCCGCGCCAGGACTGGCCGGCCGGCGCCGGGGCGATCGGCGTGCGTGCCACCGCGGCCGGCGCACGGCTGGTGACATCGGCGGGTACGCATGACTTAGAGCCTGTTTAACAACCTCATGCCGCCTGTAGTAGGACGGGTGACGCCGGCGCTGGCGCCGGGGGTGCCGTGGCCTGGCGGCGGGCCAGGCGCGCGGCCATGATGTGGATCATGGGCCGGGGCCCGCGCCGATCCTGACGCCCAATGGCATTGTGCTCATCTACAACGGGGCCGACGACGAACTCGTCTATCGCACCGGTGTCGTCGTCTTCGATCGCAAGGATCCGCGCAAGGTGCTTACCGGAGTGACGAACCGACTCTTCGCTCCGAACTTGACTTGGGAGAAGGTCGGCCAGGTGCCCAACGTGGTCTTCGTCGAGGGCATGGTCCGGCAGGGCAATCGGTTCCTCTTTTATTACGGAGGAGCGGACAAGTACATCGGTGTCGCGGAAGCAGCGGCAACGGCGGCAAATAGCAATTAGCGGTTTAGCGAAAGAAATTTGATACTTGAATCTGGAATTTGCAGCACGACGAACCAGCGCCGTCGGCGCGGCTCAGTCTAGCCAGCACGGAGCCGCAGGCGGAGTGCTGGGTAGCGGTAGAATGGATCCGAGTCCCTTCAGGGACGGCACAGTTTGTGCTCTAATCTTTCCATCGATCTCCTAGGGCCTACTCGATGCCACACTCCAAGTTAGCGCTCATTCTCCTGCTCACAATCGGAGTTAACGGTGTACGGTTGCACGCGCAGGCCGCGTCCGCCCCCGTGCTTACCGACAACGCAGCGCAATCCGACAAATCTGTCTCGCCGGAAACGGTCTTTGCGGAAGCCCGCCGTCTCTCCGAGCAGGGCAAGTACGATGACGCCATCGCTGCGCTCCAGGGGCTGGCGAGCCGTAATCCGCCACCCGCAGGGGTTTCGCACGAGTTGGGGTAGCGTACTACAAGAAGAGCGACTACCTGAAAGCGGCTGAGCTATCTGAAGCAGGCGGTGACGGACGAATCCCAAGGACGACGAAGCCGTCCAGTTGCTTGGCCTCTCCTACTATCTCGCCAGGCGCCCGAGCGAAGCCATTCCCTATCTGGAGAAAGTGCAGACGTGGTATCCGCGCGCCAACGTGGATGCGTCCTACATCCTCGGCATCTGCTATATCCAGTCCAAGAACTATCCGCAGGCGCGCGCCGCGTTCGCCGAAATGTTCGATGTAAAGCCCGACTCGGCCGCCAGCTATCTGTTCACGGCGCGCATGCTCTTCCGTCAGGAATTCGATCCCGTCGCCGAAGAGTACGCCCAGAAGGCGGTCGCGCTCGATCCCAAGTTGCCGATGGCGCATTTTCTGCTGGGCGAACTTCATCTGTACAAGTCGAAAATTCCGGAGGCGATCGCCGACCTGCAGCAGGAGATCGCCATCAACCCCGGCTACGCCGCGGCGTATTACAAGCTGGCGGATGCCTATTCACGCGTGCAGAAGTACGATGAGGCCGAGCGGCTGTTGCAGCGCTCGATCTGGCTGGACGCAACTTCGACCGGGCCGTACATCCTGATGGGCAAGGTCCTGGAGAAAAAAGGAGAGGCCGCGCTGGCGGTTCGAGCCTTGCAACGCGCCGCGGCCATGGATCCCAACAATCCGATCACCCACCATCTGCTGGGGCAGACCTATCGCGATCTGGGCAAGACCGACGACGCGGAACGCGAGCTGAAACTGGCAGAACAACTCCAGCAAAAGCAGGACGCGAGTCAGTAAGGCGCTGCATCGAAGTGCGAGAGCGTCGATTTGAGCGCGGGGCGTCATTCGGAACTGTCATTACGGAGCGGATCCTGTTCTTGGGCCCCAGGAGTGCTATCCGGTCATCGCCGCAAAAGCGGATCCCTCGCTGCGCTCCTGATGACAATCGTCTCGGTAACCACCGCCTCTCAATTGCCATGCCGTTCCGCCATCATCTGCTCGACGAGTTGCAAGTTCTCCTTCGCCAGCGAATGACTGGGATTGAGCTGCAAGGCCCGTTCGAAATGCGTCTTGGCTTCGTTCAGCTCGCCCATCTGCGCTAAAGCAGCTGCCCAGGTTGGCCTCGGCGTCGGCATCCTGCGGGCTCTCGCGCACGGCGTCACGAAATTGTTCAGCTGCTCCGCTGAAATTCCCTTGCGCAGCCAGCGCGTGTCCCAGGTTGTAGTGAGCGTCGAAGTAATCGGGACGCGCTTTGAGCGAAGCCGTGAGATGGGTGACTGCTTCATCCACTTGACCTGCGGCGAGCAGCGCTCCACCGAGCGCATTGTTGGCGACGGCATCTCCGGGGCGAAGCTGCAATGCGGCCTGATACTGCGCCTCCGCCCCCGGCACATCGCCCGCGGCCTGCAGCATGGCTCCGAGGTTGTAGCGCGCTTCGAAATCGGTTGGATCGCGTTCCACATGGTGCCGCGCCAGCGCCTCCTGAAGCACCATGCGCGGATCGCGCGTCGAATCCGGAAGGCCCTTGGGCAGGACTTGGAGCCACAGGTGCGCCATCTCGTCGCTGGAACGGTTCCCGCCCTTCACGCGCTGGGGCGGATGGTTCGGGTTGGCGATGTTGTCGTCGGAGTTGTCGTAGACGTAGCGCATCGAGATGACGGTGCCTCTCGGCAGCGGCACCGGCCGCTCGTAGCGGTAAACCGCCTGCCAGTTCAGGTCCCAGTGCGCAATATGAATCAAGGTTTCCTTCGTTCCATCGGGCAGCGTCGCGGTCGCTTCCAGTTCCTTGCCGAGATAGTGCGCGTGCGGATAAATCGCCAGCAGGTCAACATCGAGCGGCAACGTGAATTCATCATGCACCACGAAGTTGTCGTTACCCGGCGGAATATCGAGCTGCGCGTCGCATTCCAGTTGCACCAGCATGGGATGCTCGGTGGCCGGTTTGTCGGTGAAATAGATCCCGATGCTGGGCTCGATTGTCTCCGGCTTGCCCGAAGGCTGAAGATGCGTGTTGAGGACCAGGTCGGTGCCTTTATCGATCCGAAGCGCCATGCCGTCCGGCTCGCTGTACGGCACCGTGCCGGGCTTCCAGAAGAGGAAATGGCTGTCGGGATCGAATAGCTCTGACTCGATCCTGATCTCCATTCCGCCAAAGCCCGCGCCCGGCTCGGTCTCCAGCTTCCGCGACAGTTCCAGCCGGTCAACCAGAATGTTGGCGTGATGCACTAGGCGCTTGTCGCCCGGCCGGATTTCGACCGCCTTCACCCAGCGTGTCTGGTCGATGGGGATCGGCAGAATGAAATTCCAATAAGTGTCGATCCCTGTCGCCGGCAGCGTGAAGGGTTTCGCCGCCTTGACGATCAGGTCAGGCTTACCCAACTGCCATCCCTGCACGAACTGCGGCTGCGGCGGCAAGTCGGCCGGACTGCCTTGCAACATGCCCTGGTCAACCCACTTCTTGACGATCGCGATCTGCTCGGGGCTGAGGCGGCGCTCGTCAGCGAACTTCAGCGACTGCGGCTCCGGCAGCCAGGGCGGCATGAAGCGGGTCTGCGTGACCGCAACGATCTGGTGTCCGTGCTTCTTGACCTCGTCGTACGAAAGCAGTGGAAAAGGACCGGCCTCGCCCGGCCGATGGCAGGACGCGCAGTAGTGATACATGATGGGAGCGATGTCGCGGTTGAAAGTGACCTTGTTGTCGGCAACGGCAGCCGGCGTTTGTGCTGCCACGGCCGAAGCAACTATTAGGGCCAAACTGACCGCCAGTAAGAACCACTCTAGTCTGTGAGGCGACCCGGTCATTCGAGGTCCGAGATGTAGCAGCCCACTCCACTCGCCGAGGCCACCTGTGGCTTGTTGCCTTTTAGAACCGCCTGAATGGCATCGTCCAGTTCATGCGTCGTGGGAGCGCTGCGCGCATGGCCGAAGTCCTGGTACCAGTTATCGATCCGCCCGTGATAAATGAGCTGGCCGCTGGCATCGAACACGGCCGCTTCCGGCGTCACTTGCGCCTGGCCAAGCTTGACCAGCGAGTGTTGCGGGTCGTGCAACGCGGGAAGCTTGTAACCATATTGATGAAGGTGTTGCTCGATTGCCGCGCTTGATTCTCCCTTGTCCGGATAGATCAGCCAGAACGCGGCTTTGCCGTTATATTCGACGCTGAGCTTTTGAATGGTGGGAGCGTAGCGGTTGGAGATTGGACAATCAGTCCGGATGAAAATCAGCACCGTCGGCTTGCCGGAACCAGCGCGCAGGGGATCCACCGATTTGCCTGCGAGATCGATTCCGGAAGGTGTCGGCTGGGCTGCACTGGCGCCGACAGCCACTGCCGTGACGATAAGGACCAGTCTCCAGATTCCGGAAACGCGTTGTCGATCGCGGTACATAGCCCCCACTCTCACGCGATCAAATTCTAAACAGGATGCAGATCAAAGTACATTGTTCCGCGTACAGTCTTCAGGGGCGACTAGAATCACTCAGTATCGATGACCAGGATCAGGCGGAACGGAGGGCGGGCTGAACCATGAACGTCATAGAGCGGTTCGTCAAAGGCGATACCCACGGAATCCACTATGCCGTGAGCATCTTTATTGCAACCGCAGTGCTCTGGATTGTGGTGCACGAAATGGCCGCGAGCAATCCGATCTGGGCCATCAGCTCGATGGTCGCCACCAGCGATCCACTGATGAAGCAGGCGGTTATGACCTTCCGCTCCCGCATCATCAATACCTTGGTGGGCTGTGCCATTGGGCTTCTGTTCATTGCCATTGGCGGCAGCAGGGTCATCGCTCTGCCCGTTGCAATGGCAGTGACGGTACTGGTTTCCTCCTATGTCGTCCGCATTCCGACCATGTGGAGGCAGGCGCCGATTAGCGCCGCCTTCGTCATATCTGCCGGTATCGAGCATCACTCCAGAATCAAAGGTCTCCAGGCAGGGGGCGGTCGAATGGCTGAGGTGCTGTTTGGCTGCGTTATCGGCCTGGTGGCCGGGTGGTTCGTGTCCGTGATATGGCCACTCCCGGACCCTGCACCTGCCGCCAGCAACACCGCGAAGTAAGGAAGGACCACACTCGGCGTTTTGATTCCGCGCCACCACTCATCGTCTGTCGGTTTTCGTGCGGAGTTGCGTCGATCCAACTTACCTTATAATCTCGACCGCCGGGATTCATCTTCGGTCAGGGGAGCGATTTTGTCCTACGCAAACGCCATCGGATTAGTTCTGACTCTGCTGTTCGGCCTGTCCGGCGTCGCTCCGGCACAAGCGCAAAAGGCAAACAACATCTCAGACGTGCTCGCCTACATCGACAAAAGCTGGGACGCGCTCACCCGATCTCCGCTGGATTGCAAGACCGTCATGGATGTTCGCGTGCCTGAACACTCGACGCTTTACCTACCGGACCACTATCCCGAGCCCACGTCGGTAAAAGAGCTGGCAGTGAAGTGCAAGATCACGATCGAGCACCTTCCCAAGGTCATCGACTCCCTGGGCAGCCTGAACATGGACAACTCCCCGCAACAGGGTGTGCTCTATCTGCCGAATGCGTACGTTGTGCCCGGTGGCTTCCTTAACGAGATGTACGGCTGGGACAGCTACTTCATCATGGTGGGCCTGTTGCGTGCGAGACGCCTCGACCTGGCGCGTGGCATGGTGGAAAACTTTTTCTTCGAGATCGAGCACTACGGCGGCATTCTGAACGCCAACCGCACCTACTTCCTGACCCGTTCCCAGCCGCCGTTCCTCAGCTACCATGGTGATGGCGATCTACGATGCGCTGCCCGACCCCGTGACTAAGCGCCTGTGGCTGGAGAAATCGTACCCGTTCATCCAGCGCGATTACGACATGTGGACACATGGCGAGAAACTCGCCGGCAATACCGGCCTGTCACGCTTTTACGACTATGGTGACGGGCCGGTGCCTGAAATTGCGACCATGCACGACCCGTACTACCGTGATGTATTTCGCTATCTCCAGGCCTCTATGCAAGCCAGGCAATATCTCGGCGAGCCGGGCAAGTCCTCGGCCAAACTGATTGGACCCACGTTCACCTTCGAGGCTTGCGAACAGGACCCCGGCGAGAAGGCTTCCTGCGAGAAGTCGCCGGTCAATCAGTTCACCGCCGACTACTACAAAGGCGACCGCGCCATGCGCGAGTCCGGCTTCGACATTTCCTTCCGCTTCGGCGATTTCAGCGGCAGCACCCACCACTACGCTCCAGTGTGCCTCAACAGCCTTTTGTACAAAGAGGAAACGGACATGGCGTCCATCAGCAAACTGCTCGGCAAGACCGCCGGAGTCAGCGCAATGGACCAAGCGCGCCCAACAGCGCAAAGGAGCTGATCGACCACTATCTTTGGAACGCGCAGGCGGGAATGTATTTCGACTATGACTTCACCCAGGGCGAGCAGTCGAAGTATCAGTACGCGACCATGTTTTATCCGCTGTGGGCGGGCGCGGCCTCGCCAGAGCAGGCCAAGGCGGTCATGGCCAACCTGAAGAACTTTGAACACAAGGGCGGCATCGCCATGAGCCCCTACGAAACCGGCGTGCAGTGGGACCTCCCCTATGGCTGGGCGCCGGTGAACTTCATCGATGTCGAAGGCATGCGGCGTTATGGATTCAAGCAGGACGCCGATCGCGTCGCACGCGAGTGGATCGATACTGTGGCTACCAATTTCCGCAAGGACAACACCATTCGAGAGAAGTACGATGTGGTTTCCAGTACGAAAGAGTTCAATGTCACCGCAGGGTACAAAGAGAACGTCGTCGGCTTTGGCTGGACGAACGCGTCGGTGCTGGAATTTGCGTATGAGCTGGGCATGATTCCGGGGAAGGGCAAAGCGGGCAGCGCGCATTGAGCGTGCGGGTTCGAGAGCTTCCAGATGCATCCGCTTGCACGGATAGTGCGGGCCTTTAGGCCCGCGTCCAGCGGCGGAAAGAAAAAGGCTTCAGCCGCTGAGGTTGACGACCCCAGCGGCTGAAGCTAGGAATTTCATGGGTGATCCTTAACGCGGGCCTGAAGGCCCGCACTACCCTACATCCCGCATTTTGGCGGAGTCGCATTGAGTCCGGTCAGCAACCTCTTCGCCGAGTTGAGGTCCGGATTGAATTGCAGCACGCGAAGCGTGAAGTCGCGTGCGTGGTCTAGTTGTCCCGACGCGCAAAACGCGCGCGCAATGTTCATACCGATGCTGCTTCGTCCCGGCGCACGCTGAAAGGCCCCTTCCCACAGCGTTACCGCCTCGCGCAGGTGACCGCTGTTCGCCTCCAGCACGCCGAGGTTGGTGGCCGCGTCGAGCAGGTTGGGATCTTGGGCCAGCGCTCTCTGGTAGGTCTCGAGGGCATCGCTAAGGGCGCCGCGCCTCTGCTCCACGTAGGCCAGCGACGACAACAGCGCGGCATCCTTCGGCGATTCCTGCACCGCCTTGCGCAGCAACTGCTCAGCCTGCTTCAGAATGGCTTCGTTACCGTTCTCCGCCATCGAGGCCCAGGCCAGGGCCATGCCGCGATCATCGCGCTCCGCATGTGGCGAATCGGGAAACGGCGCCAGACGGGGCAAGGTTGACGAAGGCTGCTTTGACGCATCCTCCAGAGCAGGCCCGATACTCGGCCGGCGTTGAATGCGGTGATCGGTGACTGCGGTATGCGCAACATCAGTACTCAAGTTGGCGGGCATGTGACACGAGGTGCAATCAGGCTGATTGGCGTGATGCTTTGTGCTCAGCCCTGCGTGACACGCCAGGCACTTCTCGCTATAAAACGAAACTCGCTCCGCCGCCGGCACCGCGCGATGCGGATCGTGGCAACTGGTGCACGACATCGCCGCGCCCGACTTTTTCTTGCACATGCTTTGCGCCAGCGCCTCGAACTGGCTCGCCGCGCGCAACCCGCCGGGCTGATCGCTGACCTGCACGTAATAGCGGACGTAGTCGGAAAGGTCGTCACCCGGCCGAAACTGATACAGATGCTTGCCCGGGCGCTCAATCGCAGCGTTGCCTTCCAGGTGGCACTGCATGCAGATGTCGTCGCGCCGATCGGCGGAAAGCTTGGACGGATTGACGATGGCGCCGCCGTTCACGTGCGCCGCTCCCGGCCCGTGGCAGCGTTCGCAGGTAACGCCGGAATACGCGAACACCGGCATCTTGTACCGGTTCTCGGTGCCTTGGATGGGCGGCTGGATGCCGCTCACGTGGCAGTCCAGGCAGGATGTCAGCACAGGCAGATTCATCGGCGCTTCGCGCACATTGCCGTAGGCGGGCGCCATGTCCCACATGTGCTTGTCGGTGTACCAGTTCACCGGCGACTCGAACAGGAATCCATCCACAGAATACAGATAGGTCCGGCCGCGGCGTCCCTGCCCGATGTAATACAGCAGCTCGCGTTTCCCGCGCATCGACGGATCGCCCGGGCGCTCGAAGCTCAGCCATGCCTTGCCGTCTTCGGCGTAGATGCGATAGCTCACGCCCGACTTTTTGTGCAGGAACTCGCCCGTCAGCAGATTGTCGGTGGCCGGACCGCTGGCCTGCGCCATGGCCGTGCGCTGGTACGACTCATAGATCGAGGCGTGACAGCGAGCGCAAGCCTCGTTGCCAACGTAGCCGTTTGCGTCAGCTTTAATGGGTGCAGGCGGCTGGCTTGCAGGACCAACCGACGCGATCAGCGAGCATGCCAAGCAGGACTCGAGGCGATTATCGAACGCTTCATGGTTGGGTCCGCTGGAGGAATCTCTGAATTGTCCACACGGCTCTTTGAAGGGGCACGGCTTCAGCCGTGCCGTTACGTGTGCGTGGGGTTGGGCTTTAGCCCCTGAGGGAGCTCGCACTTCGCTTGAACCCCGAAGTCCCTCAGTGGCTAAAGCCACCTTCATAGGAGCGTCTTCTGGCGCGGCTGAAGCCGTGCCCCTTCAAAATGCCAACTTACTTGCTAAGCTCACCGATGTACACCGCGAATGGCTCCAGCGACAGTTGCTTCACCGACGAGGCGTTCTTCAGTGAGGACTGCGTGGTCATCAACGTCTTCGCCGATCCCGAGCTAAGGCCCTGCTGGGACAGATCGAATTTCACCTTCTGCGACCCAGCCGACATGTTGATGACCACAATTACCGCATCATCCCCGGCGCGCCGCAGGTACGACAGCACGTTGGGATCGTTCTGGTTCAAAGCGACGTAATCGCCGTTGAGTAGCGCCTGGTCTTGATGCCGCAACGCCAACAGTCCCTTGTACCAGTTCAGGATCGAGTTCGGATCTTTCAACTCGGAGGCCACGTTGTAGGCTTTGTAGGGAACCGGAATCGGCAGCCAGGGGATGCCCGTCGTAAAGCCGGCGTTGGGCGTTTTATCCCACTGCATGGGCGTGCGTTCGCCGTCGCGGCCTATCTCCTTCGGCCAACCCGTGCGGCCGATCGGGTCTTTCACGTCCTCCCTGCGCTTGGGATCGTTGTTCTGCATCCCAATCTCTTCGCCGTAATACATGATGGGCGTACCGCGCAGCGTGAGATACATCGCCGCCATGTCCTTCGCGATCTGGTCGTTGTGCGTGCCGTCGCCGTATCGGTTCCAGGAACGGACGATGTCATGGTTGCCAATCACATAGGTCGGCCACTCGCCTGAGCCATCGACCGCCGCGATGTGCTCGCGGAAGACCGGCGCCGAAAACTTGAGTTTGGTCAGCATCAGGTCCATCGGCATCTGCAACTCATCATGGTTCGCGCCGTAGTACTGCTTCAGCTCGGGGATGCTGTCCGTCCACGTCTCGCCGATCAGCACCGCCCCGTAGGGTTCCGCGGCCTTGCGCAATCCTTTCAGCGCATCATGCACCTCGGGCAACTTATCGTTGTTCTCGTTGTTCATGTTGGGATCGCCCTGCTTGTTCTTCCCCGGCAGGATCGCATTGTCCTTGAGGTTCGGGTCTTCGAACAGAGTGCTCACCGCATCCAGACGAAAGCCGGCAACCCCGCGCTTGTACCACCACACCGAGGTGCCGTACATCGCGGAGGCTACCGCCGGATTGCGCCAGTTCAGGTCAGGCTGCTGCGGATAGAAGAAGTGGTAATAGTACTGGTTGGTCTTGCCGTCCCACTGCCACGCCGAGCCGCCAAAGGTCGAGATCCAGTTGTTCGGCGGCTGGTTCGGGCCTTTGCCGTCGCGCCAGATGTACCAGTCGCGCTTCGCGGCCGTCTTCGAGGAACGCGAATCGACGAACCACGGGTGCTGGTCAGAGGTGTGGTTGACGACGAAATCAAGGATGATCCTGACGCCGTGCTCCTCGCCGAGCTTCACCAGTTGGTCGAAGTCCGCCAGCGTGCCGTATTTCGGGTCGATGTTCTCGTAGTCGGAGACGTCGTAACCGAAGTCCACTTGCGGCGAGGGGAAGCAGGGCGCAATCCAGATGGCGTCCACCCCGAGTGCATGCAGATAGTCCAGCTTTGCGGCGATGCCGTTCAGGTCGCCGTAGCCGTCGCCATTGCTGTCCATGAAACTGCGCGGATAGATCTCGTAGAACACCGCGTGCTTCCACCAAGGCTCCGCGCCACCGGCCGCGGCATTGTTCTGTGCATGGGTGAGTGGAAGAGCGAGACTAAGAACGGCGAAGAGTACCAGCAGTCGTGCTGCAATCCTGACCATCGGAGATCCCCCTGAAGAAAGATCGAACCGCTTCAAAGGCTACGAGTCTAGCCCATCGGCGGCAAACGAAGCTACCCCAATGCATTCGGAGTGATGGCGGCTTGCAAAATAACTCCACCGTGCCTGAGAATAAAGCTCACTCCCAGCAGCAACGGATACTCTTTGTCATCGTCACGCCGAACATTCCTGCGCTCGCTTTGCCGTTCCGCGCTGGTGCTGACTTTCTCCGACGTGCTTTCTCTGTCCCGGCCGCTCTTCGGCCAGTCTGCCCAACCTGCGCATGCGAAATCCGAGCCCGATAGCGCCGTCACTTTCATCGACATCGCGCGCGAAGCCGGCCTGAACGCCAAGACCATCTTCGGCGGCGAGCACAAGAACAAATACCTGCTGGAGACCACCGGCTGCGGCGTCGCTTTCTACGATTACGACAACGATGGCTGGCTCGACATCTTTCTGGTGAACGGATGGCGGCTGGAAGGCTTCCCCAAAGGCGAGGAACCCTACTCGCACCTGTTCAAGAACAATCGCGATGGCACCTTCACCGACGTCACGCTGAAAGCCGGACTCAACCATAGCGGCTGGGGACAGGGCGTCTGCGTCGGCGACTACGACAACGATGGCTGGGATGACCTGTTCGTCACCTACTACGGCAAGAACGTTCTCTACCACAACAACGGCGACGGCACCTTCTCCGACGTGAGCGAGAAGGCCGGCATCGCAGGCAAGAAAACGCGCTGGGGCACGGGCTGCGCCTTCGTGGACTACGATCGCGACGGCAAGCTCGATCTCTTCGTCGCCAACTACATCGACCTGGACCTCAAGACCGCGCCGGTGCCGGAGAGCGGGCCGTGTCTCTACAAGGGCGTGATGGTCGCCTGCGGCCCGCCCGGCCTGAACGGCGACACCAACATTCTCTACCACAACAACGGCGACGGGACCTTCACCGACGTCAGCGAAAAGTCGGGCATCCGCAAAGCCACCGGCACGTTCGGCCTCGGCGTGCTCACCGCCGACTTCGACAACGATGGCTGGCCCGACATCTATGTGGCCGACGACTCCACCGCCAGCGCCCTGTACAAGAACCTGCACGACGGCCGCTTCGTGGATGTCGGCATGGAGGCCGGATGCGTGCTCTCCGCCGACGGCAAGCCGCAGGCGGGCATGGGCGTCTCCGCCGCCGACTACGACCTCGACGGCAATCTCGACATCGTGAAGACCAACTTCGCCGGCGACACGCCGTCGCTGTATCACAACCTTGGCAAGTGGAACTTCGAGGACACCACCTTCCAGGCCGGACTCGGCGCGCACACCCAGTATCTGGGATGGGGCTGCGGCTTCATCGACTACGACAACGACGGCTGGCCCGACATTCTGCTGTGCAACGGCCACGTCTATCCCGAGGTCGAGCAGTTGAAGACCGAGGCGGGATATCCGCAGCGCAAGATCCTGTACAAGAACCTGCGCAACGGGCGCTTCGAAGAAGTATCCAATGCGGGGCCGGGCATCAATGTCCCCAATGCCTCACGGGGCGCGGCTTTCGGCGACTTCGACAACGACGGCGACATCGACGTCGTGGTCAACACCGTCAACGGCTATCCGCAGCTCCTGCGCTGCGACTCCAAGCTCGACAACAACTGGATCAAGGTCAAGTGCATCGGCACGAAGTCGAACCGCAGCGGAATCGGCGCGCGCATCAAGTGCGTCACCCATCCTCCCGACGAGCCGAAGCCGCATCCGCAGATCGACGAAGTGCGCAGCGGCGGCAGCTACATCTCGCAGAACGATCTGCGGGTCCACTTCGGCATTGGCAAAGCCGACAAGGTTGAGCTGCTGGAGATCCGCTGGCCCAGCGGTCAGGTGGACACGTTGAAGGACGTCAAAGCGAATCAGTTGATCGTGGTGGAGGAAGGCAAAGGGATCGTCAAAACGCAGACGTTCAGGCGGCAAAGAAAGGAAAATAGAACTTGTAGTGCACCCGAACCACGCCGTTACAGTTTCAAGCGCTCTTCTACTCGCGTGAGCCGGTTGTCGATGTCCACCACTTTCCCGGTCAGATCCGCGAACTTCTGGTCCATGCCGAGAAAGCGGGCGTTCACTTCACTGCGAAACTGGTTCAGGTCAGCGTGCATCTCGGCGCGAAAATCTCGGATGCTCGTGTTCTGCGTGTAGAAACCGATCAGCATCACGAGGATAGGCAGCGCCAGGGCCGTGAAGAACTGTAGGTCGACACGGCTTATTCTACAGGAACGCTGCTCTTCGATCCGCGGCTGATCGCGTAGCAGTTCACGGACTCCATTCGGGCTGCTCACGACACTGCGTCCGCCAATCCCAGGAACAGCCCGTGCTCCATGATTCCGGCCCGTGCTTCGAGTTTGAGCGCAAGTTCCGCCGCATCGGCGATCGGGCCAAAGTCACAGTCGAGGATCATGTTGCCCTGGTCGGTGCGATACTCTTGCCCGCTTGCGGCCTGGCGCACCACATACTTGGCTCCCAACGACTCCAGATAGCGCGCCTGCGACTGCCAGCCAAACGGCAACACCTCCACCGGCAACACGTGCCGCGTGCCCAGCCGTGGCGACAACTTGCTTTCGTCCACCACGATGATCTCCTGCGCGCTGGCCTGGGCCACCAGCTTCTCGCGCAGCAAAGCGCCGCCGCCGCCTTTGATCATGTTGAGTGCAGGATCGACCTCATCGGCTCCGTCGATGGTCACGTCGAGCGATCGCGGCAGATCGTCGGGCATCATCGGTATGTTCAGCTTCACCGCTGCGTCGTAGGTGACCCGGGAGGTCGCGAAGGCCACAATGTCCTTGAGCGTGCCGTCGCGCAGCATTTCTCCGATAGACCGGACGGCAAAGATGGCGGTCGAACCGGTGCCCAGCCCGACCGCCATTCCCGACTTCACGTAGCGCACCGCATATTCTGCTGCTTCCTTCTTCAGTGCAGCGTGCGGATCCAGGGATTCGACGGGCCCGCTCATGACGATCTCTCCCACCTCTCGTGCGGAATTGTCATTGCACGCGTAAGCCTAACACGACACTAACCCGATTCATGATTCCCCGTCCCGCCGTCGTGACTGTCATCCCAACCGAGGAATCCCGCTCCTGTAATTGTTCTCCGACGAGGGCATCCCTTTCGACGCTGTCCTCCGACCGAGGACTTCCTTGTGGGCGTAAGAACTAGGTTCCAGTTGCGATGATGGTGCGAAGCAACGGAAAACCAGCCCCGCAGCCGGGGTCCCCGGCGAGCGCCGTTTTTGCCTCGCTGGGGTGGAGGAGGGGCGAAACTGGTGTTAGCCCCGGGCGTAAGCCCGGAGTAGCGCGGTTAATTGCTCCGAGCCGCGTAGCGGCGGCACACGTTCTCCGAGCGGAGGGACCTGCTGTTCGTCGTGTGCTTACCACCTGCCCTCCGCTGTCCGTATCATGACCAGTTACCCGGAGGCTGGGTGCCACGTTCTAGCCCGGTTTTGGCTAGGGCGGGGCCGTCACATCGGCACGTATCATCCGTAACTGCCAAACGCTCTCGCTTCAAGAATTCTGTTGCGAGAGCCCCTCTCAAGAGCCGCGTTGTGTCAGGGCACGGCTTCAGCCGTGCCGATCACAGTCAATTAATGACTTGGGCTTCAGCCCCTGACTGAACTACTCTCACGGGCAGCAGGGGCTGAAGCCCCGCCTCTTTTCTGCGCTCTACTCGGCACGACTAAACGTCGTGCCCTGATACAAAGAGTAACGATTCGTGTATGAGCTATCGAAAGACCGAACGCTTGACGGTGGCACTGCGGCGGAGCAGCTATCGCCACTGCCTCACCGGAGAAGAGAGCGTGGTGGAGATCGAATCTCTGTGGACGGGCCGAAAACGCGAGCAGATGGGAACGACACCACGAGTGAAGGTCACTAAACCTGCCAGTTGGGGTGGTTAACGGCCCCGCCCTAGCCAAAACCGGGCTAGAACCGGGCACCATTGTTAAGAATTATTTCAACGACACGAAATGCTTGGCCGGGCCACCCGCCTACGGACCGCTCAGTTCCACCCTGCATCTTCCTGGTGCCACGTTCACCCATGCTACATAATAGGTTCCACCATCTTGCACCTCGATTGAACCTGAACCCGAAGCATCGCACCCACCCGCTGCCGGGCAGAAGATTGTACCCGAGATTCTATAGCGCTGGTCGCCCAAAGGAATGCCATTCGCGCTGAACGGATTTCCCGTTGGTCTAAAGGACTTGCCTCCAATCTCCATCCCCACACCGAGATTGCAACCACCCTCCAAATCACCGGAATAAGCGATGATGATTCTTGCTAGTCTCTGCTCCAAGGTCACATCAACTCGGGCTGTACTGCAATCAATCCGCTCTTGATGGGGCTTATAGCCATCCATCTTCAGATTAAGGAGGTAAGTCTTTCCTTGACTGAGCTGGACGGGGGTAGGAGTTTGTCCACGCGTCACGCCGTCAACGGTGACACCAGCTCCTGAAGGATCGGAATAAACAGTAAGCGAACAGGTTTGTGGAGCTGCTGCTGCTTTGTCCGCTGCTGCCTTATCCGTCGCCGCCTTGTCCGCCGTCGCTTTGTCCGCTGCTGCTCTGTCCGCCGCCGCTCTGTCCGCCGCCGCTCTGTCCGCCGCTGCTTTGTCCGCCGCTGCTCTGTCCGCCGCCGCTCTGTCCGCCGCTGCTTTGTCCGCCGCTGCTCTGTCCGCTGCTGCCGTATCCGTCGCCGCCTTGTCCGCCGTCGCTTTGTCCGCTGCTGCTTTGTCCGCTGCCGCTATCTGACCTGCCAAATCGGGTTGGATGCTTTTACCTTTGTTGCGCTCATATACACCGATGCCAACAGCCGCGAGTACCATCGCCGCCACTCCCACCCAGAGCCGGACAGTCAGAGAGAAGCGGCGAGCGGGCACCTTCGTCGCTTTACCTACATGTGGATTTAGCGCCTCGATCAAAACACGAACATCGGAGTCCCATCGGGTATGGCTGAGCTCACTCCCGTTGCGATAGGACAGATTACTCAGATCTTCAGGCAGCTGGTCGGCGCGCGGAATGGCAGCACCGCGCACCAGCACAGGTATGACCGGGATATCCCGCTTCAACGCCGAAGCAATTTCCAGACGAACGAAATCCAATGGGTCATCAAGGCGGCGGTGCCCCGCCTCATCCCTGGCGTCGATCCAGCCCGGACCGATCACTGCCAGGAGTACACCGCAAGCGGCGACATTCTCGTCGATGCCCTTGCGAAAGTCCTTTCCCAGCTCGACACCGGTCACGTCGATGAAAACCCTGTCCGGGCCGAACTGGGCCCTGAGATCGCCAAACAAATGACTTGCCTCGCCTTCGGCATCTTTTCTTCGATAGCTGATGAATATGGCGCGCATGGAAATCTTTACCCTAGTTTCGCCGGGTGACCTACCCAAGCTTCTTTTTGCTTGGGTGGGATGATGCTGGAACCGGACACCCGAAAACAATCCAACGGAGTGGGTGGCCCAGCCTAACACTCCGAAGGTGCCCCGCCCAAGGTTCTTTTGTTCTTTTGCTTGGGTGGGGATTTTCGCGGATCACATGCAGCCGTGACCTGCGCACTTGTGTGCGAACCACTCGGCGCGGTATTACCGAAGTGCGAGGACGGCGTTTTTGTGTCTTCGCAGGCCGCACCCAGTGTGCGGAAACAGTTGCCAGTAGCCAGTTGTCAGTTGTCAGCTAGCAGATCCCGGAAGAGGGTTTGCCTGCCTGGCATGTGTGACTCGTATGTATTGTGCTTCAATTAGTCCAATTGCTCCAATTGCTCCATCAAAATCGCCGTTTTTGCCAGCTAAGTCCTTATTCGACAGATGAATACGTGTAAGTCTAACGGGCTCAAATGGATGCGAGTGATTCGTCGTCTAAGTTGTTGATTCTACGTAAATCGCGGGAGGGGAGGTTTGAGCGGAGAATTACGGCTTCTTCGGAGGCTCGTTCTTCACCGCGACACCGCTTCCCTCTTTCACGGGGTTGATCTGATCGACCGAGACATTGTCGAAGCGCTCGGTCAGTCCGCTCGGCCAGCGCACTTCGACGGAGTCAAGCTTGGTCGCGTTGCCGAGACCAAAGTGCACGCGCATGTCGTTGTTGGAGACGTAGCTCGAGCCGCTGCGCACTTCGTCCACGAAGAGCCGTTTGCCCGCGCGCACCGTGATGCGCGCGCCGATGCCGTCGCGATTGGAATTGGTGCCGATGGTCTTGAAGGCGATCCAGTGGTTCGCGTACTTGACCTGGTTCACCAGCAGGCTGGGACGCGCGTTCATGTTGCTGATGACCGCCGACATGCGGCCGTCGTTCCACAGATCGCCGACGGCGAGCCCGCGTGACGACGCAGGCGTTGTGATGCCGCTTCCGGCCGAAGCCGAGATGTCGGTGAACGTGCCGTTACCATTGTTGTGGTACAGCAGTCGCGGCTCCTGGAAATCGCTGCCCAGGTGAAACTTGTCCACTTCGGGATAAACGTGGCCGTTCACCAGCAGCAGGTCGGGCCAGCCATCGTTGTCGAAGTCGAAGAACATGGTGCCCCAGCCGAGATACTTGGTGTTCAGGCCGAGACCGGCGGCAGTCGTGGCATCGGTGAACGTTCCGGACTTGTCGTTGTGCAGCAAGGTGGAAGTGTCGTCGGAGAAGTTGGTCTTGAAGATGTCGAGCCGTCCGTCGCCGTCGTAGTCGGCCACGGTCGAGCCCATTCCGGCTTGCGCGCGGCCGTCTTCGTTGAAGGCAGCGCCGGAGATGACGGCGACGTCGGTGAATGTGCCGTCGCGATTGTTGTGATACAGAATGCTCGGCGTGCTGTCGCAGGCGACGAAAATGTCGGGCCAGCCGTCGTCGTCGTAGTCGAGCGTGGAGATGCTGAAGCGCGTAGTGGCCGTTGGTCTGGTCGATGTGGGCTTTGGTGGTGACGTCCTCGAAGGTGCCGTCGCCGCGATTGTGGTAGAGAATGTTTTTCGCCGGGGTCAGTCCGCGCGGGCCGCACATCACCGGCGCGCCCTTCCAGATGCACGAGGGACGATCTCCCGGCGCGGGCGCGGTCGAGAGATCGAAGTCAACGTAATTCGCAACGATGAGATCGAGCTTGCCGTCACGATCGTAGTCCACGAAGGCGCAGCCGCTGCCCCAGGCTTTGCCCGAGCCTCCGACGCCGGCTTTGTCGGTGACATCGGTGAAGACGCCGTGATCGTTGTGGTAGAGACGGTTCTTGCCGTAGTAGGTGATGTAGAGATCGTCCCAGCCGTCGTTGTCGTAGTCACCGACGCAGACGCCTTGTCCCCAGCCGGTCGCGCGGCGAGGCCCGCCTTTTGCGGTCACGTCGGTGAAGGTGCCGTCGTGATTGTTGCGATAGAGATGGTTCGTCGGTCCTTTGCCGCTCTTGGCCGCTTCCAGCGTCGTGCCGTTCACGATGAAGATGTCAGGCCAGCCATCGTTGTCGTAGTCGAAGATGGCGACGCCGGTGCCTGTGGTCTCGATGATGTACTTCTTGCTGTCGACGCCGCCGAAGATCTCCGACATCGTGAGTCCGGCTTTCTCGGCAATGTCCACGAAGTTGGCGATTGGCTGCGTTGGCGAAGGCGCTCGTGGCGCGGCGGACTGCGCCAGCACGGGATTCGTCACGGAAAGGATGAGGACAAGAACGGCCGTTGCGGCAATGAGATGCCGGACAGAATAGACGCCAGGAACCGGGAACATGCTGATTCGGATACTAGGTTGCGACCGCAACGGAGTCAAGAAAAGCGCTGACTGCGCTTCCCTACTCTTCCGCCTGTTGCGGCGGTGCAACCTTGGCCAGCGCCTCGGCCAACAGTTCCGGCTTAAAGCCGAACGGTCCGGGCTTGGTCTTGAAGGCGATGCGGCCCTGCGAGTCAATCAGGTAAATGCGGTCTGGCCAGCCCGTGTAAGCGCGCTCGGTCGAGTTGCCGAAGTCATCCAGCACCGCGGGAAACTTGATGCCCAGCTTGCGCACGCAGGCGCCAGCGACGTCAGCGCGCTCATCCTCGTTCGTAGGACTGGCAAAGACGACGCTGTCGCGAATGTTGCTCCGCATCTGCCAGACGTCGCTGGGATGTGCCTCGACGATGTACACCACCAGAAACGCGACCCGGTCGCGATACTGCTCATACAGCTTGTTCAGGGCGGGAACCTCCCGCCGAAACGGCGGTCAAGTGTAGCTGCCGAAGACGAGGACGACCGGCTGCGTCTTGTTGAGGTCGGAAAGCTTGACTCGTTCGCTCTCGTGCAGTTTCAGCAACGAGAAATCCGGCGCAGGGTCTCCCACCTGAAGAGTGCCGGCGCGAGCCCGCATCCAAGCCGTCTCAAAGGGAAACAGCAGAAACGGAACCGGTCCCGGCATCTTGGACATGACCCTGCCGAAGGTTTCCGGCGGTTGCCGCATGGACCACAAGACAACACCGGCGAAGGCGCAGTAGGCGACCAGCAATCCGCCCAACACCCAGGCCAGCACTCTACGAGCGCGAGGACTCAGTCTTGAGCGCGCATTACGCGAGTTTTCCTTGCCCAGCGCAGTCGGCGTGGTTGGAGTGGACATCGCCTTCCTTCAGATGTTCAGTTCTTGTCGTGTCCCACAGAGTTGACACAGGGTTACATCGAGTGCCGTCCGTGTCCATAGTCTGAAAATAGTACTGCCGGTCACTACGGCGTCATCCGACCCAAGGTCAGATAATTCTGCGGTGGCACCCCGAAGGCATCGGCGACGCGGTTGAAGAAGGCGAACAGTGCCGTAATGTAAACCGCTTCGGAAATCTGCTCTTCGGTCCAGCCTTGGTCGCGCAGCCGTTGGACATCTTCCGCGGTCGAGCGGTACGCCGCCTCGGTTATGAGCTGCACGTACTGCATCAGGGCAGACTCGGCCGCAGACAAGCCCGCTTCCTCAAGCTTACCTTGCAGGATGGCATTTACGCATTGATCATCGGCTCCCTGAACCCGCAGGAAGTAGGCATGGCTGTCCAGTCAATACGGACACCGGTTCAGATAGGAAACATAGCTGGCGATCATCTCCTTGTGGCGACGATCGAGATGGCCTTGGGAAAAATGGATGGTGTTGGAGAATTCGACGACCTGCCGCAGGAAATCAGGCCGCGCGCCGAAACACTTGATGATTCCCGGCATTTGCTTCCGGCCGGAAGTGGCCCGCCAGAAGTCGTAGGCGGCGGCCGTCTCTCCCGCGGCGTCAGCATCCTCGGTGATGCGGATCTTGGTTCCGGCGGCGGGAGCTTGCGAGCCTGCCACGTTGCCGTCGTCCTTCGGTTCTGGTTCCGCCATCGGTTCTGTCGCCATTCGATCCGTCCGGGCCTGCGATAGGATTCAGTTCGAGCCCTCAAGCGTCGCGCCAGTATGTTTAGCGGAACTGAAGATGTCAATCCTACAGAAAGGTTACCTTATGCATTTGTGCCTTCCTCGGCACCGCCGTAGAATCACCATGCGACTGTGCTCGACTTCCGCCGGAGACGTGATTGCGCAACAACCCTAAGCTCCCCAAATCGGCTTTCGGCGGACCGATGCTATGGAGAGTCACTCTAGCCTCTCTCGTCGTGGCCGTAGTTGTCGGCGTTGTTCTGTGGCGCTCGTCCGCTCGAACCAACACCACCCATGCAGCCCCAGCTCAAAGTGCAACCTACGTCGGCGCCGAGCGCTGCGCTTCCTGTCACGCAGAGGAAACGAAACTGTGGCGCACTTCGCACCACGCCCAGGCGATGCAGGTGGCCAACGACTCAACCGTCCTGGGAAATTTCAACGATACGCATTTTGCCAAGGACGGCGTTACTTCCCGCTTCTTCAAGAAGGATGCCAAGTTCCACGTCAACACTGAAGGCCCGGACGGAAAGCCGCAGGACTTCGACCTGGCTTACACCTTCGGGGTTGCTCCCCTGCAACAGTATCTGGTCCCCTTCCCAAACGGCCGAATGCAGGCCTTCGGCGTCGCCTGGGATTCGCGGCCGAAGGAACAGGGCGGCCAGCGCTGGTTCGGCCTCTATCCCGACCAGAAGATCAGGCCGTCCGATCCGCTGCACTGGACCGGGCGTAATCAGACCTGGAACTACATGTGCGCCGATTGCCACTCGACCAACCTGCGCAAGAATTACGATCTCGCCAAGGACAGCTACGGGACCACATGGTCAGACATCGATGTCTCCTGCGAATCGTGTCATGGGCCGGGTTCCAATCATGTGGCCTGGGCGCGAACTCACAAAAAAGGGTCCTACAATGCAGGCGACCGTGCGAACGGGCTGACCGTCGACCTGAAGCCTGCCAGCGGATCATGGGCCGTCTCCGAGCCGGACGCCGGAACCATGCACTGGAAGGGACAGACGCGTTCGCACAACGAGATCAACACTTGCGCACCCTGTCATTCGCGCCGCCACAGTATTACGGTTGACGCCCAACCAGGCCAGCCTTATCTGGATGACTACATTCCAAGCCTCTTGGAAGAAGACGTTTACTACGCGGACGGCCAGATTCTGGAAGAAGACTACGAGTGGGGCTCGTTCTTTCAGAGCAAGATGTACGGCAACGGCGTAACCTGCTCCGACTGTCACGACCCGCACAGCGCAAAGCTGCCGCAA
Organism: uncultured Acidobacteriaceae bacterium; assembly: GCA_963798005.1. Taxonomy (GTDB): domain Bacteria; phylum Acidobacteriota; class Terriglobia; order Terriglobales; family Acidobacteriaceae; genus Bog-257. The sequence goes on from CAWCRZ010000018.1 coordinate 31,108, forward strand.
GTCAGCTTGAATTCGGTCTGTGGCAAATGTCACTCGCTGGCGAAGTTCGGCGCCGAGCAGCATCATCATCACAAGGCCGACAGCGCTGGCGCGCTGTGCGTCAACTGCCACATGCCAACGCACACCTACATGGTCGTTGATGTCCGGCGCGACCACAGCTTCCGCGTGCCGCGTCCCGATTTCTCCATTGCTTACGGAACGCCAAACGCCTGCAACCAGTGCCACAAGGACAAGTCGAACGCGTGGGCCGCCGCGGCAGTGGCGAAGTGGTACGGTCCAAACCGCAGACAGGAAACGCACTTCGTGGAAGCTCTGGATGCCGGTCGCCGTGGACTGCCCAACGCAGAGAAATCCCTGACCGCCTTGATCGCGGACCACGCGAAGCCCGGCATTGCACGCGCGACCGCACTCAACCTGCTGCCCGAATACCTCACTCCCTCCGCAGTATCAACCTTGCAAGCGGCGCTGGGAGACGACGATGCACTGGTGCGCCGCGAAGCCGTCCGGGCCTTGGCGCCGCTAGCGCCACCCGATCGGCTGCGGCTGGCTGCGCCGCTGCTGACGGATCCCATTCGTTCCGTCCGCATTGAGGCGGCGCGCCTTTTGGCCGGGACGGCGCCTGACCATTTGCAGGAGAGCCAGAAAACGGCGCTCGACCGCGCCGTCTCCGAGTTGATCGCCAGCGAGATGGCCGCCGCTGAGCGTCCGGAGAGCCATGTGAACCTGGCGCTGCTCTACGCTCAGATGGGGCGCACGAGCGAAGCGGAAAGCGAACTACAGACCGCGCTTCGGCTGGATCCCAAGTACGTCCCCGCAATGGTGAACCTTGCGGATCTTTACCGCGTTCAGAATCGCGACGAGGAAGGTCAACGGTGGCTGGAGAAGGCAATGGCCACCGCGCCTGATGCGGCGGAGCCCATCCATGCCCTTGGTCTGCTCAAGGTCAGACAAAAACAGTATCAGGAGGCGCTCAGCCTCCTGGCCAAGGCGGCCATGCTGCAACCGTCCAACGTCCGTTACAGCTATGTTTACGCGGTAGCCTTGAACTCAACTGGACAGCCAGACCAGGCGATCGCGATCCTGCGGCAAGCTCATCAACGACGCCCCGCCAACCGCGAGGTGCTGGAGGGCTTGATTGCCTTTGAGAGGGATAAAGGCGACCTGCCGTCCGCCATCGCCTACGCCCAGCAGTTGGTGCAACTGACGCCCGACGATCCCAATGCCAAGGCGATGCTGGCGCAGTTGCTGGGCCAAGGGCATTGAGTCTCGCTCCTGTTGCCGCGTTCTCGTTCGGTGCAGTCGCGACTTGAACGTCAGACGGCCGGAGCCATGATGCATCGCAAACGGACTTGCCATCCTGGCAGGGCTGGGCTTTGTGGCTTGCGGTTGTCTCGGTTGTCCCCTCGTCACACGGCACTGTGACAGGTGTCCTTTTTCCCCGAATAGGATTTCCGTAGACTCGCGCTAATAAGAAGGAACGAGAGCGCAGTGGTACCGCCTCCCAAGGTTCGCGCTTCTCCGGAACCTGATGTCTCGACACCTGTTTTGTACGTCGAGTTCGAGGCGGATTGAAAGGACTGCCCGGTCCGATGCAAACTCCTTACCCCGCGGATTTCGATATAACTCCTTATTTGAGAATATTTTACGTATAAGTCCTTGGGATGCAGGATTTTGCAGGGAATTATTTGTTCTTACCCTTTGTTTTGAATATTTTACAAATAAGCGAGGGGAGGGGTTCTACCCGAGGAATTCCCTCGAATGCCAGGCTTGGGCTATAAGGACCGGACGAAGGATCGCTTTCCTTACAGAAAAAACGAGTTCAATTCCGGTTAGAATTTTCGATTTTGGGCTTTGCGCTTATGCGACCTTAGTATATGGTGTAAGGTCTTTTAGATACCCAAAGAGAATGTGCCATCCTGCGCGCGCAGTTCCGCGATCGGGAGGTACCATTCCAGTACTCTGGCCGGGAACGGATCTCTCCAAGGGAAAACCTATTCACCGCATCTGGATTGGCTGGCCAGCCGGACAGACACGAGGGGACACGTTCAGCTTGCGGCGCAACATGTCGGGAGTGCTCAAAGTTCTTAATCTCACGCGGAAGATGACACCGCCGGAGGCGCAGACCAACTGTCCTGCGGCACTGGCACGCCGGGGAGAGGGCTGACATTGCACCCCGATTGGGATCTGGCCGAAGTACCGTTTTCCAGGTTTAGATATGCGCGAGTGGCGCGCGGTAGGAATTCTCACACCGTAGAAGGAGAAGTAACTTGGCGATTCTAGGGCTTAATCCGAAGCAGATCCTAAAAACCAACAGACGGACGGCAACTCTCGGGCTGCCGCCCCAGCCAGCGCAAAACCGCTGGTTCGTAACCTCGGCGTGGTTGGCAGTCGCATTTATGCTGATCGCTGTAGCTATTCCGGCGGCACAGGCGCAGTCATTTAACGTAATTTACACCTTTACCGGCCAAAAGGACGGCGCAAATCCTTATGCCGGGGTAAATATAGACAAGGCCGGAAATCTCTACGGCACGACCAACGTCGGGGGGGAGTACGGTAACGGCACGGTCTTCAAACTAAAGCGCACGGGCTCAAGCTGGATCATATCTCCGCTCTACAGCTTTACGGGAGGCAATGACGGGGCAGGACCACGGGCCAGGGTGGTTGTCGGCCCGGACGGGGGTCTGTACGGCACGACGTTTCACGGCGGCGGAGCAGGAGGAGCAGCCTGTAACGCACAGGGCTGCGGCACGGTCTTCAATCTCAGGCCCCCGGCGTTTGCCTGCAAATCCGCACTCTGCCCGTGGAAGGAAACCATCCTTTATCGGTTTGCGGGAGGCACAGATGGGGGCGAGCCCCTTGGCGACCTCATTTTCGATAAAGCGGGTAACATCTACGGCACGGCCTCAGTGGGCGGCCTTACACACGGGTGCGGCGGCCCTGGTTGCGGTGTTGTATTCGAACTGGCCCGCTCCAGCGGAAGTTGGACGCAATCAGTCGTACATACCTTTAACGGCGGTAGCGGCGATGGATCGTTCCCCAACGGCGGTGTCGTGTTCGATCAATCTGGAAATCTCTACGGGACCACCTTTGGTGGTGGCTCGGGCGGATTGGGCGGTATGGGCACGGTGTTTCAGTTGACGCCTTCGGGATCGGGCTGGGAGGAGAATATTCTCTACAATTTTCAAGGCTTGACCGACGGATCGCAGCCCAATGCCGGGGTGGTTTTCGACGGCTCCGGGAATCTTTATGGCTCAACCGTCTTTAACGGCACCGGTCTGGGTGGTACGGTTTTCGAGCTCACACCGTCGGGTGGCAACTGGACATTTAATACCCTCTACGGCCTGGTGGGGAGCGCAGGCCCCTTCGGCAATCTGTTTATGGACGCAACCGGTAACCTCTACGGTACAACCTACCAGGATGGCCTCTCGCTTGTCGGCTCCATCTTCGAGTTGACGCCTTCAATCCGAGGTTGGACGTACACCTCGCTGCATGACTTCACTGGGGATAACGACGGTGAACTTCCCATCAGTAGCCTGGTCTTCGACAGCAAAGGCAACATGTACGGGACCACGACTTACGGTGGCGCGCATGGTGACGGAGTTGTTGTAGAGGTCACACCTTAGTTGAGATCTTCGGTGGTTTGGAGACAAAACGACGGGATGGAAAGCTCACTTAGCCTCCGTGGGGGGAACTTCCGCTATTGCTCTGCGATGTTGGGGGTGCGGAATAGCGACGAATGATCAGCACGGAAAAGGGGCCCGACATATGCCGGGCCCCTTCAATTTTACTCAGAAAGAGAGTCGAAGCTTACAAAATCTATCTCCGCCAAAAACGCCGGGCTCCGCCGAAAAGGAACAGGGCCGCCGGACCGAACAGCAACAGCGTGGAAGGTTCGGGCACAATGGGGCTTTCCACATACAGGGGTCGCGTCAAGCCTCCCGGGTAAAGCTGGTTGACCTGCTGCAAGGTTCCATCCTCGGTAATGATGCCGAGCAGCGGAAGGCCAGGAGGAGGGGCGACGAGTGCACTACCAGAGGCAAAGCTCAACTCTCCCGTGCCGTCGACCCACAGATAGGCATCAATCGCACCGCCCGGGTCCTTAAATTCCAGGTATCCCCCAGCCGTACCGCCCCACGTAGCAAAATCGGGACAATAAGATCCGGTCTGTGACACACAATACGGTGTTCCCAAGTACAGCACTTCGAACTGGCTACCAGCCGGAGGTGTACCAAGACCCGGCTCGTTAAGATCGGCGGACGCGCAAATAGCGAGCCCAAGGACAACCGCGAGAACAGCGAGAGAAAGTGGCACTTTCATGGATACCGACCCCTTTGCGGCGATTTGCAAGCCACACCTAAGCAGATATATAGAAGCAATTTACATTCCAGAAAGAGGCTATCTAATCGGTTTGTTATCAGAGGTGATGCCCCTTTCCGTCAATCAATGTGTGCAACTACTTGCATACTAATGGGTAAGTGCATTTCCTTTGGGGACTTTCGTGCCCCATCGCTGCCTGCTTTGCATGCGATTTTCGGCTGCCCGAATCCGTCGTCGCTTGTTCCGCCCAAGAGGTTGATTTCACTCTCTTTAGATTCTAAGTGGGAGAGGTAGTCCGAAGGAGTTAAGACGATACTTCTCGCCCCGTTTCACGTAACATTGCGGAGTCAGGGAGAGAGACTTAGCCCTTTACGTTACCAAGTACCCTTCCGGTTAGAAGAGAACTCGCATGAGCCCGTTCAGAATTCTCGATTCCAGCTCGTCTTCGTCCTCGCGAGGACGGCAGAGTGGCCATACCAATATTGATTTGCCCGGACTGGAGTCGGAACTCAGCTCCCATATCGAGGGCGAAGTCCGCTTCGACGCGGGAAGCCGGGCCGCCTATTCCACGGATTCTTCCAACTATCGCCAGGTGCCAATCGCGGTGGTGGCGCCCAGAAGTATCGAGGACGTGGTACAGGCGGTTCGGATCTCGCGCCAGTTCGGGGCGCCGATTCTCTCCCGCGGCGCCGGCACCAGCCTGGCGGGACAATGCTGCAACGTCGCCGTCATACTGGACTGGAGCAAGTACCTCAACGAAATACTTGAGCTTGACCCTGTCCGCAAGATTGCCCGTGTGCGTCCGGGCTGCGTTCTCGACAATCTTCGTGACGCGGCACGGCGAATTTGGGCTTACCTTTGGGCCCGATCCGGCAACCCACAAGTACTGCACCTTGGGCGGAATGATCGGCAACAACTCCTGCGGCATTCACGCCCAGATGGCAGGACCCGTATCGCACAACGTGGAGTCGCTTGACATCCTGACTTACGACGGCACCCGCATGGCCGCAGGCTGGATGACCGAGCCGGAAATGGACGCGACGATCGATCGCGGAGGACGGACCGGCGAGATCCTGTCCCGGATAAAGGCGCTGCGTGTGCATTACGAAAATGAAATTCGCGCACGTTTCCCAAACATTCCTCGCCGCATCTCCGGCTATAACCTCGACCAGCTTATCCCCGACCAGGAGGGTCGCTTCAATCTTGGACGGGCGCTCGTCGGATCCGAAGGCACATTGGTCACGATCCTGGAAGCGAGCCTGAATTTGGTTCACAACCCTCCGTACCAGACGCTGGTTGTGCTGGGTTATCCGGACATTTATCAGGCTGGAGATGACGTCGCCGCCATCGTCGAGTTCGAGCCGATCGGACTGGAAGGCATCGATCACAAGCTGATCGAAAGGATGGCGACCAAGGGCATGCACACCAGGGCTTGGAAGCAGTTGCCTGCGGGCAAGGGCTGGCTACTGGTGCAATTCGCCGGCGAATCGCAGGAAGAGGCGGACAGCCGCGCCCGTGACCTGATTGCAAAATTGAAACGCAACCTTACGCCTCCCAGTATTCGCTTCTACGACGACAAGAACGACGAGAAAGCCCTTTGGGTGCTGCGCGAGACAAGCGTGGGCGCAACGTCCTTTGTTCCCGGCCAGCCACCGGCTTGGTCGGGTTGGGAGGACGCTGCGGTCCCGCCCGCCCGCGTCGGCCATTATCTGCGCGATTTCAGCCGGCTACTGGAGCAGCACGAACTCGACTGCGCGCTCTACGGCCACTTTGGGCAAGGTTGCATTCATTGCCGCATCACCTTCGATCTAGTCAGCAAGCAGGGGATCAGAAACTACCGTTTGTTCGCCGAGCAGGCGGCTGAACTGGTTACCAGCTATGGCGGGTCGCTCTCCGGCGAGCATGGCGACGGCCAGTCCCGCGGCGAGTTGCTGCCCGTCATGTTCGGCAACGAGATCATGAACGCGTTCCGGGAGTTCAAGAGCATCTGGGACCCGGAAGGGAAGATGAACCCCGGTAAGGTCATCGACGCGAACCCGCTCGACTCCGACCTGCGGCTGGGGGCTGACTATCGTCCCTGGGAACCGGAGACCCACTTCAAGTTTCCCGACGATAACGGGAGTTTTGCGCACGCGACCCTGCGGTGTGTCGGCGTTGGAAAGTGCCGCCGCGAGAACTCAGACGCAGTCGACAATCAAACCATGTGTCCCAGCTACATGGCCACGCGCGAGGAGATCCATAGCACGCGTGGCCGCGCTCATCTGCTTTGGGAGATGTTGCAGGGCTCGCCCATCACCAACCGCTGGCGCGATGAGAATGTGAAGCAGGCCCTGGATCTTTGCCTCTCTTGTAAGGGCTGCAAAGGCGATTGCCCGGTCAGTGTGGACATAGCAACGTATAAATCAGAGTTTCTCTCCCACTACTGGGAGGGACGCATCCGGCCTCGCCAGTCCTACGCCTTCGGCCACATCGATAAGTGGTCGCGAGTCGCGTCCCTCTGGCCCGGGCTGGTGAACTTGCTGGCCTCCGCCCCGGGGACCCGCGAGCTGATAAAGGCGACCGCGGGAATAGCACCGGACCGCGCCATTCCGCAATTCGCTCCTGAGACCTTCAAGACATGGTTCGGCAAGAGACCCAGAAAAAACGACGGGCGCCCCCAGGTGTTACTGTTCGCGGACACGTTCAACAACTATTTTCTGCCGCAAACGGCGCGCGCGGCAGTCGAGGTCCTCGAACACGCCGGATACCAGGTGTTGGTCCCCTCGGAACACGTCTGCTGCGGTCGTCCTTTGTACGACCACGGATTTCTCGACGAGGCAAAGCGATACCTGCGGCGAGCGATGCGCGTGCTCGTGCCCTACGTCGAGCGGGGAATCCCGATCGTATTGCTCGAGCCCAGTTGCTGGTCGGTATTGCGCGACGAGATTCACGGCCTCTTTCCCGAACGAGAAGAAACGCGACAAATCGTGGAAAACACTTTCCTGTTCAGCGAATTCCTCCTGGACAAGGCCGACTATCATCCTCCTACGTTACGTATGGACGCGATCTCTCACGGGCATTGCCATCACAAGGCAATCGCTCGCGACGCGGAGCACGAACGAAGACTGTGGGAACGGATGCAACTGAACGTTCGCTCACTTAGCGACGGCTGCTGCGGCATGGCCGGAGGGTTCGGGTTCGAGGCGGACAAGTACGACATTTCGGTCAAGATTGGCGAACACGGTCTCCTGCCGGCGGTGCGCCAGGCTCGGCGGCACGAGGTGATTATCGCCGATGGCTTCAGTTGCCGGGAACAGATATCGCAACTCACCAACCGCCGCGCGCTCCACACGGCAGAAGTGCTGCAGTTGGCCCTGCATCAAGGCCCCGTCGAGGGCAATCTGCCAGAGGCTGCACTGGTGCGGGAAAGAGAGCGCGCCTTACGCAGTTCCAAGTTGGCGACCATCGCAACGCTGGGCGCCTTGACCGCCGCAGGCGTCGCTCTGGCGCGCATCGTGCGAAGCCGTGAGTAAGGTCTTTTCGTGTGGTTGCGAAACTCGTTGACCGTCGCAGGTCTCCCGACAGGAACCGCGCTCCTGATACATTCTCTTCTTGACGAGGATGGCACCCAAGGGTTACCTATGTGTTAACAACCTCTGCCGAAAGGGCAACCTGACGCTTGTGACCGACGAATCCATAGCTCCGGACATCTTCCATCATCTGCAGAAGGCGACCGCCTCCAATCCCGCAGAGCTCGCAGGATTGTACCGGGACTATCTCGCAGAAGGCCGTCAGGCGCTGGCTCAGTTGCGCGTCGCACTCGCTCGGAAGAATGCCGAGCAATTCCGCGAGCGGGCCCACTACTTGCGAGGAAGCAGCATGGTAGTAGGGGCGAGCGTCATCGCTCGCTGTTGCGCAAACCTGGAGCTGATGGGCCGCAACTCCGAGTTTCGTGATGCAGCGCGCTTGCTGGATCAGACCTCGGCAGCACTGGAAGCGATAGCAACCGAGTTGGCCAGAAGGCTCGGTCCGGCGGTTATTCCGGCTGAGGGTTCGGCAGCCTAGCAAGTCCACTTCGTGGACCCGGGGGAATCATACTTGGTAGCGCCCATTAAGGTACTGATTGCCGATGACCATCCTGTGGTCCGGGTCGGGCTGCGCAACATGTTGCAGGCCAACGGCCAGATGAAGGTCATCGCCGAAGCCAAAGACGGAATTGAAGCGCTGAACATGGTGCGCACTCTGCGGCCCGATATCATGCTTCTCGATCTTGCCATGCCCAAGATGCCGGGCATGGAGGCCTTGCGCCAGCTAACCAGCGAAACTGCGCCTACCACAACCCGCATCATCGTCTTGACCGGTCTCATCGACAAGCGGCAGATTCTGGAGGCGTTGCAACTCGGCGCCCGCGGCGTCGTCCTTAAAGATGCCGTTGTCGATCACCTCTCTGCCTGTGTTCGCGCAGTAATGCAGGGACAATACTGGCTGGACGGACGCCCGGTGCAGAACCTGGTCCAGGTCCTAAGGGACTTGGCGGCGCAAACCGCACCGCCGCCGCGCAAGACTTTCGGTCTGACCCCGCGCGAGCTTGAGGTGGTTAGCCTGATCACAGAAGGGAGCACCAACAAGCACATCGCGCAGACTTTTGGCATCAGCGAAGAAACCGTCAAACGCCACTTGACCAACATTTTCAATAAATTGGGTGTTGGCAACCGGTTGGAGCTGGCGCTGTTTGCCCTGAACCACAATCTTCTTCCTCCCGAGACGACCAACTCGCCGGGACAGTGATTTCACTCTCCGGCATTCAGCCCACCACCATTTACTCTGGAGTTTCCTGCCCCAGAAGATACTTCCCTGCGCGACTCCCGCCAGCTACCGTGAGGGTAGAGACATTCCCATGAATAGCATCTACAAGTGGGGCACCGAACTCAGTTCCGTTTCTCTGCTGGAAGCAGTGCTGTGCGCCGACTGCGAAATCATCAGTAATAGCTCAGGCGACTGCTGCGCGATATGCGGCAGCCGCTCCTTGCTGAGCTTGGGACGCGTCCTCGGGGGCAATATAGAAGGCCAGAGGGCCGCTTTGGTAGAAGCGGATCCCGACCGGAGGCGCAACGGATTCACCGTGTTGGTAAACCCGGCCGCGACTGCCACGCTGCAACAGATCCGCCGCCGGCGCGGCTAACGTAGATCATTTTCCCATCTTCCCGCTCCAGAATTAACGTCGGCAGGCCCGCCCGACACATCACACATCTAGCACCTGAAAACAGCGAGGAAATCCATGAGCCACGATAAAATCCTGCGCGAACAACTGGCCAAGGTGATCGACTGGAACGACGCGCACGCGGACTTTCACGCAGCCGTTGACGACTTCCCTTCAGAACTGCGTGGGCACGTACCGGAAGGGTTTCCGCATTCGGCGTGGCAGTTGCTCGAGCACATTCGACTGGCGCTGTGGGACATCCTTGAATTCAGCCGCAATGCCCGTCACAAGTCGCCGGCATGGCCGGACGGTTACTGGCCTAAGAGTGCGGCGCCTCCCACCGCTGACGCCTGGGACGAGAGCGTGAAGGCCGTGGTGGAGCATGTTGACGCGATGCGGAAGTTGGTGACCGATCCCTCCCGGGACCTGTTTGCGCCGCTGCCGCATGGAACCGGCCAGACGTTGTTACGCGAAGCGCTCTTGGTTGCCGACCACAATGCGTATCACCTGGGACAGTTGGTGCTGGTTCGCCGTGCGCTGGGCACGTGGCACGGGTGACTATTTCCTCTGCTCCAGCTTTACGCTGGCTGTAATTGGCTTGCCATCGCGCAACACCTTCACCTCAACCACTTCGCCTACCTTGCTGCGGCGGAGCGCGTCGGTGAAGTCGTACAGATTGTGGATGGGCTTGTCGCCAAACTGCACCAGGATGTCTCCACCTCGCAGCCCAGCCTTTGCTGCGGGAGAACCGGGACGAACGTCAGAGAAGCGCACTCCGTCTTTGACTTCGCCGAAATCGGGTATCGAGCCGAAGTAAGGACCATAACCGCCGCCGCCGGACACGCCACCCATCGGCTTGTCCTCAACCACGGTAACGAACGCCGGCGGGGTCGGCGCTGACGCCAACTGCAATATCACGTCGGCAACCATGTCGAGCAACTGTACCGCCGACCGCGCATTGATCTTGTCCCAGGTATCGGACGGCTTGTGATAATCCGAGTGCAGTCCGGAGAAGAAAAACAGGACCGGAATCTTCTTGGCCACGAACGAGGTGTGGTCGCTGGCCGAGTACCCGCCGGCGGAATATTCGATCTTGAAATTCGACTTGGATTGCTTTTGGGCCTGCTCGAGAATCGACTTGAAGGTTGACCCCGTGCCCACTCCGCCGATATAAACTTTGCCGTCCTTGATCCGGCCGATCATGTCCATGTTGAGCATGGCCACGCAATGGTCGAGCGGGAGGGTCGGCTCCTTCACCCATTCCGCCGAACCCAGCAGCCCGAGTTCTTCGCCCGAGAACGACGCAAACAGAATTCCTCGATCGAGCTGCCTCTTCATCGGCGCGAACAGACGTGCAAGTTCGAGAACGCCCGCGGTCCCCGAAGCGTTGTCGTCAGCGCCCGGATGGATTTGCCCGATCTGCGAAGGCGCCAGCGAATTGGAATCGCCGCGCCCCAAGTGGTCGTAATGCGCCCCAATGATGATGTACTCATCGGTCTTGCCGGGCAGATACGCCAGAACGTTCTCCACCTGCGCGTGTGTCGCCTCGATGTCAACCTTAAGCGAGAGTTGCATTGTCTGCGGAAAGGCAAACGATGCCGGTTTGCCCATGTGGTTGATCTGCTGCTGGACCTCGACCAGAGACTTTCCCGCCGCCTGGAACCAGCTTTCGGCGACTGCGTTCTTCACCTGCAGCAATATTATGCCGACGTCCTGCGGGCCGCTCACGCTGCCAAAGCGCATGAGCAAATCTTCTTCCCCGTCGCCCAGCTTTCCATTGACAAAGATCACGGCCTTGGCCCCGTGGTTGCGCGCGTTGATGGCTTTCGTGATCAGTTGCGAATGTTGCGTCAGACCTTGGTGCCCGCTTTTTTCTCCAAAGATCTCAGGCTCATAGCGGAGCGCCACCACGATCTTGTCCTTCACGTCCACACCGGAATAATCGTCGTACTGAAACTCGTCGGCCGTAGCGCCATAGCCTACGAACACGACAGGACCCGAAAACCTTCCGGAAGACGAAAAGCTCGCAGGCACGAAATCCTGATTCAGCGTCAACGTGTTCTTCTTGCCATCGATTTCCTCGGTCAGGCTGTTGTCTGATTTCAACTTCGCGCCCGTGGTGACCGTGAAGGGCTGCAAGTATCCGTTCGTGCCTGCCGGCCGCAGTCCCAGCGACTTGTATCGGTGTTCGAGATATTTCGAGGCTTTGGCCAACCCCTTTGTCCCGGCGCCACGGCCTTCCATACTGGGAGCGGCGAGCGTCTTGATGTGGTTGAGGTAGAGTTCGGCATTAGCAGGGCCAACCGAAGTGGGCGTTGCCATCGCCAGCAGCGAGAAGGCCAAAATTGCAGCCAGGGCACTGCGGCGAATTCGAGGTGCATCCGATCTCGACACGTTAAGGCACCTGAGGAAGGAGATTGTCTTGGACATGGGATGGTGCACGAATGCTAACGACCGCGGAAAGGGGTGTCAATTCCATAACGGTAGCGGCGCGGCCATTCTCCATCGTTAGAGTAGCCGCAAAGCGCATGGCTCCGGAAAAGAAGGCATCCTTGAGTGCTGGGAAGCTCATCTTCCGCGCGCTGATGCTGATTTCCCGGCTGCACTGCCCAGCACTACCCGGCAGACTTCCTTCACATAACTCTCGCTGAGTTCATCGTGGCGAATGAGAAGGCGCATGTAGATTGCTCCGTAAAGAGTATCCAGCAGGACATCGAGGTCCAGGCTCGGCGGGGAGTTCGCCGCGATCGATTCCGCGGCGCAGGGTTTTGTACGCCTCCTGCCTTCGCGGCCTGAGGAATCGTTCGCGGAACGCCTCCAGCAATCCAGGATCGGATTGCCCAGCGCCCAGCAGCGCGGCCACAATGCGTCCTCGGCGGGTCCGCAGAATTTCCAGGAACTGGTTCATCTGCAGGCTCATGTCCCGGTACACCGAACCAGTGTCGGGAAAATGAAGCTTCCCTTCGGTAACCGAGGCAAAGGCGTCCACCACCAATGCACCCTTGTCGGGCCACCAGCGATAGACCGTGGCCTTACCAACTCCGGCATGGGCGGCGATGGCTTCGATGGTAAGCTCAGGAAAACAGGTTCGCTGCAGCAGATGCAAGGTGCTTCGAAGAATCGCCTGACGGGCTTGTTCGCTGCGCGGCCGGCCGGGCGGCCGTTTGACGCCATTGTTATGCGCTTGCACCTGCTTTGTCCCGGACACGATTTGCCGCATAACTCACCATAGCATATATTGAATCCAATACGTACCGTATCGAATCTTAAGGGTTTTTACCATGCCAGAGAACGTGCGAGCGAACTGCTGATCTGGCTGTGATTGGAGTTGCACCCAACCGATGTGGATTGTTGCACTCGCGCTTCGGCGTCCGTATACCTTCGTCGTGATGGCGTTGGTGCTCATCATCCTCACGCCGATCGTCATTCTGCGCACGCCCGTTGACATCTTTCCCGACATCAACATCCCGGTTATCAGTGTGGTATGGAACTACGCCGGCTTCGCGCCCAGCGAGATGGCCGACCGAATCGTCACCAACTCCGAGCGCGGCATTAACATCACGGTCAACGACATCGAGCACATTGAATCCCAGTCGGTGAACGGCGTGGGTGTGATCAAGATCTTTTTCCGTCCCCAAGCCAACATCCAGTTGGCGCTTTCCCAAGTGACGGCGATCGTGCAGACCACGGTCCGCGGCCTGCCACCGGGCACCACCCCGCCTCTGGTCATTACCTACTCGGCGTCTTCGACTCCAATCGTGCAACTCGGCTTGAGCAGCAAGACCCTGCCGGAGCAGCAATTGTTTGACCTCGGGCAGAATTTCCTTCGCAACCAGTTGGCAACCGTGCACGGCGCGGCCATGCCCTATCCCTACGGGGGCAAGATACGCCAGGTCCAAGTGGACCTGGACGTGCCCAGGTTGCAGGCCAACGGGCTCTCGCCCAACGACATTGTCAACGCCATGAACGCTCAGAACCTGATTACACCGTCAGGTTCGGCCAAGATTGGACCACTGGAGTATCAGGTCGAGATGAACAGCGCTCCGCGTACCATCGCGGAACTGAATGACCTGCCGGTCAAGACCGTAAACGGTTCTACTATTTACTTGCGCGACGTTGCCCACGTCCGCGACGGATTTACGCCTCAAACCAACATTGTGCGCCAGGATGGCGTTCGCGGCGCCTTGATGTCCGTTTACAAGATCGGTAGTGCATCCACGCTCACCATCGTGGGCGCAGTGAAGAGCATATTGCCGATTGCCGCGCAGTCGCTGCCCCGAGACATCACCATTAAGCCGTTGTTCGATCAGTCGCTGTTCGTGCGCGCTTCCATCAACGGCGTCATCCGCGAAGCCCTGATCGCGGCCGCGCTCACCGCGATGATGATCCTGTTGTTTCTCGGCGATTGGCGTCCCACGATCGTGATCTCCATCTCCATCCCACTCTCGATTTTCGTGTCGGTGATCCTGCTTAGTGCGCTGGGCGAGACCATCAACATTATGACCCTTGGCGGTCTGGCGCTGGCCGTCGGCATCCTGGTGGACGACGCGACCGTGGAGATCGAGAACATTGAGCGCAATCTTGCCCAGGGCAAGGAGATGAAACAGGCGATTCTCGATGGCGCGGCCCAGATTGCAGTGCCGGCATTTGTCTCCACCCTTTGTATCTGCATCGTGTTTGTGCCGATGTTCTTTCTCACCGGCGTCGCCCGCTACCTGTTCGTGCCGCTGGCGGAAGCGGTGGTGTTCGCCATGCTGGCATCCTATTTCCTGTCCCGCACCCTGATCCCCACGCTGGTCATGTACATCATGCGAGGGCATGAGCACCGGGCGGACGGACCAAAGACGATATTCGGCCGCTATCAGCGGGCCTTCGAGCGTGGGTTCGATAAGTTCCGCGGTGGCTACTATCAGCTTCTGGAGACCACCCTGGAACATCGCAAGGTTTTCGCTGCCTGTTTTCTGGCGTTCTGTATCCTCTCAATGGGCCTTGTGTTTTTTCTGGGTGAGGATTTCTTCCCGTCCGTTGACGCCGGTCTCATGCGGCTTCATGTACGGGCCCGTCCCGGGCTGCGGGTCGAAGAAACCGCCCGGCTTTGCGATGAGATCGAGCATTATCTGCGCCAACAGGTCCCCAAGGAAGAACTGGTGACCATCCTCGATAATATTGGGCTGCCCTATTCCGGCATCAACCTGTCGTACAGCAATTCCGGTGTCATCGGAACGAGCGACGCTGAAATTCTGGTGGGATTGAATCCCGAACATCACCACCCCACCGCCGGCTATATTCGCACTCTGCGCGAGGAGCTGCCGCGCCGTTTCCCGGGAGTGGAGTTTTTCTTCCAGCCGGCGGACATCGTTACCCAGATCCTGAACTTCGGCCTTCCGGCGCCCATCGATATCCAGGTAACTGGGGCGGACATGCAGGGGAGCTACGTCATCGCGCAGCAGATCGCGAACCGGCTGAGACTTGTTCCCGGTGCTGTCGATGTCCATGTCCAGCAGATGATGAGTCTGCCGACACTTCATCTGGATATCGACCGCACCAAGGTCACGCAGGTTGGGATGAACGCCCGTGACGTAGCTCAAACTGTGTTGGTCTCACTAAGCGGCAGCTTCCAGACCGCACCCAATTTCTGGCTGAATCCCAAGAATGGCGTTACCTACCAAATTGCGGTGCAGTCTCCGCAATACCACGTCACTTCGCTCCAGGACGTAATGGAAATGCCAGTCAACAATTCTGCGGTGCAGAACCCACAGGTACTGAGCAACTTGGTGCAGTTGACTCCGGTAGCCAGGCCGGTAGTGGTTTCTCATTACAATGTCCAACCGGTAATGGACGTCTACGTCAGCACCCAGGATCGCGATCTGGGTGCAGTGGCCAAGGACACGATGAAGGTCCTGCAGCCCTTTCAGCAGCGTTTGCCCCGCGGAACACGCATCGTCGTTCGCGGACAGGTAGACACCATGCAGTCGTCGTTCTTCGGTTTGGCAATCGGACTGGTGATGGCGATTGTGCTCGTATACTTCCTGATCGTCGTGAACTTCCAGTCATGGCTCGATCCGTTCATCATCATCACGGCGCTGCCGGGGGCGCTGGCAGGAATCTGCTGGATTCTGCTGTTGACACATACTCGATTGAGCGTTCCGTCCCTGACCGGAGCAGTCATGTGCATGGGCGTCGCTACCGCTAATTCCATCCTGATGATTTCTTTTGCACGCGACCGGATGCACGCAGGGATTCCGGCCATGCAATCGGCGCTGGAAGCGGGCTACACGCGTATTCGTCCGGTACTGATGACGGCGTTGGCAATGATTATCGGCATGTTGCCGATGGCGATCGGCCTCGGCGAAGGGGGCGAACAGAATGCCCCGCTGGGACGCGCGGTAATCGGCGGTCTGATTTTTGCGACCGTGGCGACCTTGTTTTTCGTGCCGTCCATCTTCGCCATGATTCACGGCCGCAGAGAGGCAAGACAAGCTGAGCTGAAACAGTCATAAAATGCTGGAAACTGAGCAAGAAGCGGCCTTTATGGATTCGCACTCAAATCCCGAGACTTTGGAATACGAACGCCAGGCGCCGGAGATAACGCCCCCGCCGAAACTTCCGCCGGCGCCGCCTCGCAAGGCGCTCCTGCTGATCGGCCTGGTGCTGCTGCTGCTGGTAATTGGCGGCCTGATTTCCATGTTCGTGCGAATCCACGATAGCCATGTGCTGGCCAATGAGACCCAGCGCGAATCCATTCCCACGGTCGCCGTAGTCCATCCCACGGCGGAAAATCCCAACGAGGAACTGGTATTGCCGGGAACACTGCAGGCCTACGAGGAGTCACCGATTTTCGCCCGCACCAACGGCTATCTGCTGCGCTGGTACAAGGACATCGGCAGCCGGGTCACGAAAGGCGACCTGTTGGCCGATATCGATACCCCCGAGGTGGACCAGGAGTTGATGCAGACTCGTGCCACCCGGCAGCAGATACTGGCTCAACTGGACCTGGCCAAGATCAATGCCGATCGCTATGTCAGCCTGCGGAAAACCGATTCGGTTTCACAACAGGAAGCCGATCAACAAGCCAGCGGATATGAGCAAGCCAAGGCGAATCTCGACGCAGCCGACGCGAATGTTCGGCGTCTGCAGCAACTGGAGTCGTTCAAGCATGTCTATGCGCCCTTCACGGGTGTGCTGACCAAGCGCAACGTCGATCCCGGAGCTTTGATCAACGCCGGCTCGATCGGAGGGGCAGCCGGCAAGGAGCTATTTGATATGGCCCGCGTTGATCCGTTGCGCGTCTATGTCAGCGTTCCGCAAAACTACGCACCCGCAATCAAGAATGGGATGGAGGCCACCGTAATCTTGCAGGAATTTCCCGGACAGAAATTCACCGGCACCGTGGTGCGTACCGCGGGATCCATCGATCCGGTGACGCGCACCTTGCTGACCGAAGTTGACGTACCCAACAAGGACGAGCGCCTGCTGCCCGGTTCCTTCGGCGAGGTCCATTTCCGCGTCGGCATCAACGCGCAGAAAGTCACCATTCCAGTCAATGCGATGCTCTTCCGCCAGGAAGGCCCGCAGGTAGCGGTGGTGGGCAGCGATGGCAAAATCCATCTGCGGCCGATCACCATTGGCCGCGACTACGGCACGACGCTGGAAGTTTTGGGCGGCGTCGAACTGGAAGACCGCATCGTTGTCAATCCTGCCGATTCTCTCGAGGAGGGCCAGCAGGTGAACGTCGCGCCCGAAAACCAGGGAGGTCCGCAGTCATGAAGCGGCTGACTCTGGCGACCGGCATTCTCGCCAGCGGCTTGCTGGCGGGATGCGTTGTCGGACCGAACTATCATCGACCTCCGGTGCAGGCGCCGACGGCCTACAAGACCGAAGGTCCGTGGCGCGTTGCGGCGCCCAAAGACTCGATTCCCAAGGGCGCGTGGTGGGAGATCTTCAACGACGCCGAGCTCAACAACTACGAGCAGCAACTGCTCAACGCAAACCAGTCTCTGGCCGCGGCCAAAGATCGCCTGAGTGAAGCGCGTTCGCTGGCCCGAGTCGCGTCGGCGGGATACTTTCCCACCATGAGCGCCGATCCCAACGCTGCGCGGACCAGGTATTCCGGTCATCGTCCGCTAGTCGTCACCCTCGGTAATCCGCTCACCCAGAACAACTACGCAGTCCCGTTTCTGCTGAACTATGAGCCAGACCTGTTCGGCAAAGTGCGTCGTAATCTCGAAGCCTCCAACGCGTCGCTGCAGGGCACCGCCGCCGATCTTTACAACGTCAACCTGGTGCTGACGGCCGAGCTCGCCGCCGACTATTTCTCCCTGCGCGAACTGGACGCCGAGACGCAAGTCGTCCAGGAATCGGTCACGATCCAGCAGAAGGGCTTGCATCTGGTCGAGGACCGTCACGCGGGCGGAGTCGCCTCGGGACTTGATCTGGCCCAGCAAAAAACTCTGCTCGACTCCACCCAGACCCAGCTTTACCTGGTGCAACAGCAGCGCGCGCAATACGAGCACGCTATCGCCGTGCTCACCGGAAATCCCGCTTCGACCTTCAGCGTGCCCGCACGACCACTGGATGCAACTCCGCCGCCGGTTCCGCTGGGCGTGCCGTCCGACCTGCTGGAGCGCCGTCCCGACGTCGCTACCGCGGAGCGGCAAATGGCCTACGAGAACGCGCTGGTCGGAGTCGCGACAGCAGCTTTCTATCCGCAGCTTACGATCTCCGGTGGCGGCGGATTGCAAAGCACCGACATCACCAATCTGTTCACCGCTCCCAGCGCGATCTGGGCGCTCGGAGGCGACCTGTTGCAGCCCATCTTCGAGGGCGGACGCAACCGCGCCAATCTGGCGGCCGCAAAGTCCGCCTATGACGAGTCGGTGGCGAACTATCGCGAGTCGGTGCTCACCGCGTTCCAGCAGGTGGAGGACGGGCTCTCGGGACTGAACGCGCTTTCGCAAGCTGACGCTACGCAGAACGCGGCTGTTTCCGACGCGCGGCGCGCGCTGGAGCTGGCCAACAATCGCTACGTCGGCGGCGTCACCAGCTATCTCGACGTCATCACCGCGCAATCGGCGCTGCTCACCAACCAGCGGCTGGCGACGCAGCTTCTCGGCCAGCAGATGGTCACGTCCGTCTATCTGGTCAAAGCTCTCGGCGGAGGCTGGGACGCATCGCAGATCCAGAACGAACAGGTCCATCCCAAGGCCATCCAAATCGTCCAGCAGTAGCGGGATTCCGCTTTTCGCCATTCGCTCTTCGCTTTTCGCGGGTGCCCCGGTCTCGTGGTTTTCGAGACCCGGGTCTCGCGTCCGAGTCACTCACTTGCAAGTGCACAGGTCACGGTTGCAACTGCCCCGCCCTAGCCAAAACCGGGCTAGCCCGAATTTCTCACCACGTGGTCGACGAATGACGGGGAGGTCGAGATGGGGCGAGGGATCGCGGTCCGGAGAGGCGGGGTCGCGTTTTTCTGGGATGGAGCAGCGGCCCGAGCGAAGGTCGCGGAGGGAGGTGGGCGATGGCGGGCGTGCGGGGGCCGCGACGGCCCGGCAGAATCGGGTTGCAGGTGACGCCGAAGCGGGCTCAGCAGCGCAGCGCCCACCAGGCGGCGGCGAACAGCGCTTTCCAGGGATAAGCGCGAGGATAACGCAGACAGATACGGCGGGCGCTGAGGCGCACCTCGGCGGCGATCTTGAGCAGCCGCAGTCGGATAGTGTTCACCTGGGCGCGCGCCCAGGCGGTGCCCGCCAAGGCCAGCCGCCGCAGCGCGTGCACCAGCACATAGGCCAGCGAGGACAGGTACAGCCGCAACTGGTTGGCGCGCAGGGTCGCGGTGCTCATACGATCGGCGAACAGAGTGAGCTGTTCCTTGATGCGGTTTTCCATCTCGCCGCGGGCGCAGTAGAGCTGTTCGTAGAGGGCGCGCGCCTCCCACTCTGTGGGACTCAGCGAGGTGACCACGAAGCGCGGGTTGGGGCCCTTGTCGAGATACTCGGCCTTGGCCACCACGCGACGGGCGCACGACCAACTGCTGCGCGTCTGATAAGCGAACTCGCCGAAGACGCGGGCCGCTTGCCCCGTCTGCTGGTGTTCGCTTCGGGCCGCGGCCATGAGGGCGGCGATTTCCTTCTCCAGCCGTTCATTGCGCGCCAGCCCGAAGACATAGTCCACGTGCTGGGCTTCGCACCAAGCCATCAGCAGCTCGCGGCAGAAGCCGGAGTCGGCGCGCAGAATGATCTTCACCTGGGACCAGCGCTGCCGAATCTGGCCCACGATGCGCTGCACTTCTGCCAGCGCGCCCGCGCTGGCGTCTTGATTCGAAGCCCGCTGGCGGGCGCACAGTAGATGCTCGCCGCAGAAGATGTACAGCGGCAAGTAACAGTACTCGCCGTAGTAGCCGTGGAAGAAGCGCGCTTCCTGCTCGCCGTGCAACGGGGTGTCGGTGACATCCAGATCGAGCACGATCTCGGCCGGCGCGGTCGCGTGCGCTTCCAGGAAAATATCCACCAGCAGGGCGTCCAACTGCTCCGCCGAGTAGCTGATCTTGTGATAGCGATCGGCGGCCGCCGCCGGGGCAGCCGGCGGCGTCAACTCCATGCGGTTGAGCGTGCTTTTGCCGGCCAGCGGTTGCTTCCAGTTCGCGCTTGCCGGCCAGCACCGCCAGCAGGGGATCGTGGCGCAGTTGCTCATGATCGTTGAGATCTTCATAGCCCAGCGCCAGCCCGTAGATGCGCTGCGCCAGCATCTCGCCCACGGGGTGCTCGACCCGTGCCGGGTCGCGCCCATCCCTAAAGCAGGCCGCCGCCCGCGCCAGCAAGCGGATCTTGCGCTCGGTGCGGCGCAACAGCAGGCCGCCGCCGTCGCTGGTCATGCGGGCGCCATCGAAGTTGGCCACCACCCGCCGCGAAAAATGATCTGCAAACGCGAAGCATTCTTGGGTACACTCTGTCATGAGAAAGGCTGTCTTTTCTTCGGGCATCGACTTCGTTTCAACACCGCAGTTATGCCTGAAAAGACGGCCTTTTTCTACTGTCAATTACTCGTGGCTGTTTACTACTGGTGAGAAATTCGGGCTAGAGTGGGGAGGTTGCAACTGCCCCGCCCTAGCCAAAACCGGGCTAGAGTGGGGCACGCATTATAAAAGGGCGCCCCTTTCGAAGTAGGATTTGGTTGCAGTGCTTAAGCAGTAACCAAACCTGACGAAAGGAACACCCGATGGATAGCATCAAGTATATCGGTCTCGATGTCCACCAGAGCACCATCTCGGTAGCCGTGCTCGACGCTGACGGCAAGCTGGCGATGCAGTCGGTGATCGCCACGCACGCCGCTACGATTCTCGATTTTCTTCACGGGTTGCGCGGCACCTTGCATGTGACCTTCGAAGAAGGCACGCATTCAGCCTGGCTCTACGATCTGCTGGTGCGACGCGTGGCCAAGCTGGTGGTGTGCAATCCCCGCAAGAACGCGCTGCTGAAGACGGGCAACAAGAGCGACACCGTCGATGCCCGCAAGCTCGCCGACTTGCTGCGCGCCGGGCTGCTGTCGCCGGTTTACCACGGCCAGAACAGCACGGCGGCGGTGAAGCATCTGGGACGCAGTTACGCCGCGCTCACCGAAGATACCACCCGCACCATGGGTCGTATCAAGGCGCTGTATCGCAGCCAGGCGATTGCCTGTGCGGCAAGAAGCCGTATGGGGCACGGCATCGGCAAGAATGGTTAGCGCAGTTAGTCGACCGCGGACTGCAACGCCGCGCCGGACGACTCTACCAGGAATTCGACCTCCTACAACAGTTGCGCCGCGAAGCCCGTCACGATCTGATGCTGGAGTGTCGCCAGCATCCGGAGAGCAAGCTGCTGCGCTCGATTCCGTGGCTCGGCCCGATCCGCGTGGCTCTGCTGATCGGGCGGGTGCAGACGCCGCATCGCTTCCGAACGAAGCGGCAGTTCTGGGCCTACTGCGGTCTGGCGCTGGAGACCCGCAGCAGCGCCGACTATGGCTTCGTCAACGGGCAACTGGAGCGCAAGAAGAAGCCGGTGTTCATCCGCGGACTGAACCTGAACCACAATCACGATCTGAAGAACCTGTTTAAGAGCGCGGCTACCGGCGCCAGTAACCGTGACGGACCTTTTCGCCCGTTCTACGAAAACCTTCTACTAAAGGGGATGAAGCCGGAGCTCGCACGCCTGACGCTGGCGCGCAAGATCGCCGCCATCACGTTGCATGTTTGGAAGAAAGGAGAAGCCTTCGACGCCGAATATCTGAAGTCACAAGCCGCTTGAGCGCGCAGAGGCCGAAGGGCAAGTCGGAGCCACCTCCGCGACTGTCGATAGGTTCTGAGCGCTCGGGTTCGAGGGTAAGTATCCTGGCCGGGTTAGGCTAAGAGGGGTGAACCACCCCCAAGTCTCACGGGGCACCGTATGCTCCCTCGGACAACCCAACAAAGCCATAGTGCCGCGCTTCGGCGCGAGTCTCAGATAGAACCATGGTTGGCACTTGGCCACCGCCAGGCTGGTGTAGCTTCAGAAACCGAACGACGTTGTAGCGTGGACGTGAAAACGATCAGAGAACTGCGGATCTCCGCCACCAGGCACGACCAAAGGGGCTGGATGTCAGAGAACTACCCATTCCTCCAGCGAAGGGAGAAGTGTTTTCTCTTGACATCCCCTTTTATAGAACCCGGCAGCTTCCTTTCGACTGCGCTCAGGGCAAGTTCTCGACTCCTCGCGCGCTCGTCGCTCGGGACGACAGTTCAGCGGACCGTGGTTAGAAATGCCGCGTAAGCTGACGGCTGAAAGCTGATGGCTTTGTTCCCAGCTTCTCATTTAGTCTGTAGCGGCGAAACGCTCTTGGCGAAACGGCTAAGTGCCAAGTGCTGACTCCTCGGAGGTCCCATGAGCTCGGAACTGGAAGCGATGGACAAGGCGAAAGAAGCGGCGGCGGAAGCCAAGGAAAGGAAGCATTTGGCGCCGGTCAGCATCACCATCGCCGCGCTGGCCGTGTTCGTGGCCATCGTGTCGCTGCTGGGACATCGCGCGCACACCGAAGAGATCCTGCTGCAAACGCGCGCCACCGATCAATGGGCTTACTACCAGGCCAAGAACATGCGCCGCAATACTCTGGAGGCGTTGGACGAGGTGATGACGGCGCTGGAGAACACCAAGGCCGATCGCGCCCAGGAAGTGCAGAAACACTTCCACGAAGAGATTGACAAGTATCGCGATCAGCAGAAAGACATTGAGGCTGAGGCGCGAACGCTGGAAGCAGAAGTGCAACGCGTGAGCAGGCGCGCCGACCGCTTCGACCTGGGCGAAGTCTTTCTGGAGATCGCGCTGGTAGTCACGTCCATCACCTTGCTGACGGACAATCGGCGGTATTGGTACTTCGGGATATGTCTGGCCGTGGTTGGACTGCTCGCGGCGAGCAGCTCCGTGTTCCTCCGTTGAGCAGCAATCGCATGTCGATCGACGGCGTGTAACTTGACTACGGTTCCCATCCCTGCGCTCCTACCAGCGGCACGAAGCGGCAAAGATCATGAGTCGTGACCACGAGTTCGTTGCCTTCTTTGCGCACGATGTGTACCTGCTGTTCGTAGCGGTCGCCGACTGGCACGACAAGCCTGCCTCCATCCGCAAGTTGCGCGACCAGGCTTTGGGGAATGCGCGGCGCAGCGGCGGCCACCAGAATCTTGTGGAACGGCGCCTGCTCGGGCAGACCAAGACTGCCATCGCCGTGAACGACGTGGACGTTCGCATAGCCGAGCCGAGCCAAGATCTCCCGCGCTCGGTTGGCCAGCTCGTAGTGGCGCTCGATGGTCCATACCTCGGCCACCAGCTCGCCCAGGACAGCCGCTTCGTATCCGGTGCCTGTTCCCACTTCCAGCACGCGATCCGTCGGTAGCAGCGCGAGCGCCCCGACCATCGCAGCCACAATGTAAGGCTGCGACACGGTTTGCCCTGCGCCGATGGGCAGCGGATGGTCGCCATATGCGGCCTTGAGGTCTTCGCTGGCGATGAACGCTTCGCGGGGAACTTTTCCCATGGCGGCCAGCACGCGAGGGTCGCGAATGCCACGCGAACGTAGCTGCTCCTCGACCATGCGGGCGCGAAGCTCTGCGAGGCGGACGTTGTCGGAGGGAGCGATTAGCATTCCGCAACCAGCACCTGCCATGCTACTAAATTGCGCAGGCGCGAGTGTAGCCAGTCGAACAGAGAGGTTTATCGCTTTCGTTTCCGGACCAGCAGATCGAAGCTGACCACGCCATTCTCATCGCGGATGGCTTGAAACGTGTATTCACTGTTGATGTTGTATTCGAATTGGATGACCTGCTGCGCCGAACGGGTCAGGTTCGTGATGTAAGTGAGCGTCACGTTGTTCGAGACCTGCTGTTCCACGGTGAGGCGCGCATTGGGGTTGTTTTCCGTCCCTGACACCGAGGGATTGATTCGGATCGAGCTCACCCCAAACAGCTTGGACATCCGGTTCGTGACGGTTTGATTGATGGCCTGTCCGAGCACGGCATTGGAAGCGCTCTCGGCGAACCCAAACTGTGGAGTTGCCGCCGCAGTGGTGTCACCTTGGGTGCGTCCAAAGGCAAGCAAAGCGACGATGTCCTCGTTGGACAGCGGAGGATCGGAACGATAGGTGGTGGTGAGCCGCTCCAGCGTTCCGTGCAGTCCGACGGTGATGTCGTAGTCGCGAACGCGAGTGGTGGCCTCAACATCGAGAATAGGGTCAATCCTCACCGGGTCGAGAAAGGTGATGTCACCCCGTTCTAAATGATACTTCGTGCCTTCGATCTTGAGATCGCCCTCGGCAATGTTGATGCGGCCCAGCAGTACCGGACGGGCCGCAGTGCCACGCAGCCGCAAGTCCACGCCGCCGGACAACTTGGCGAGCGAAGTTTGTACCGTCAATTCCGGCGCGGAGAGGATGCGAACATCGAGGTGCAATGCGTTGAGCGGGGAGTTCGGGTTGGGCACCGCCGACGGACTCGCCTGGGCCAGCGCGTACCGCAGGTCGGTCGAGGGAATCTGCGCGAAGCGTGTGACCGTCACGTCGCCTTTCAGAGAGGCATTCTGCAGGTTGCCCGCCAGGTGCAGCGACTGATCGGAAGTAACGCTGATGCCCGCGTAACGAAAGCGGATATCGTTTCCGGTTGCGGTCAGGTCAAATCCGATGGTCCGGCCATAGGTCACGAAACCGCTAAACGTAACCAGTCCACCGCCAGTGCGAGCGGTAAGGTGCTCTACTTCGAGCCTGTCCAAGTTAAAGACGAAGCTTCCGTTGATGTCGCCGAGCCCAGCAGGCAGGTCGATCATGGACAAGCCGGCGTGGATAATCTCAATGCGGCCCTTCATCAGCGGTTTCGCTGCGTCGCCGGTCACCGTGACGCCAAGGGTTGCGGTGCCGTAAGAAGTGATATCGGGATCGAGCGTGTGCACCAGCTTCAGGTTGACGTTGCCATCGGCCCGCAAATCGAGGCGACGATCATCCTGCGAATCAACGCTGCCGCTCAAGGGCAAGACGCGACTCTTCGCTGACCAGCATGCAACGTTGGACGGAGACCACTCCGTTGGCCAGCCGCAACTCGACCGGCCCGTCGCTGGCAATGGGCACTTTGTCCACTTCAACTTTGAAGTCGTTGATCTTGAAATCCCCGTTCAGAAGTTTCGGTTGCTTCAGGGGCCCAGACAGGATGGCTTGCCCCGCCATCGAAGAGTGTCCGGTGATCTTTCCTTTGATTTCTGCCCGGAGCAAAGGATTGATGTCGAGACTGGAAAATTGCATGGTGATGGTGCCGGGCATGTCGCCGCGCAGTTCGACAGTGCCGTCGAGCGAGAGGCTAGCTCGGGGAAAGTTGGAGCGCGCCGTGAGTTTAAGCTGCCTGCCGCGGGTCACAGCGTTGGCGGTAAAGCCACCGACCCGCTCGCCGTTCAAAACCAGGTCGGTCACTTGCACATTTCCGTTGATGACGGGTTCCTCGAGGGTGCCGGAACCTGCCGCCGCGAAACTGACAGAGCCTGCGGTTTGCAGGCGCGCAGACTGCAACTCCGGGATGTCTGCCAGATCGAGACTCGCGCCATTCAGATCAAAGGTGATGTCCTTGGTGTTGAAGTTGTAGGAGGCGGACCCGGCAACCACGCCACGCGCGGCCAACAACCGGATGTGGTTGAGCTGCGCCTCATGATTGGCGAACATCAGGTTGGAGCTCGCAGACTTGATGGGACGGCCATGGACCTGCGCCGCCGTCAACGTAAACTGTCCCTGCCCGTGAGGATTTCCCTCGGTTCCCGCAGCTTGCAGCGTGGCATTCAGCGTGCCGGTCACCGGATAGTTGAAGCCGGCGGCGTGCTGCAGGTCCGTCACATCGGCGTTGTGCACCGCGGCCTGAAGTTGGAAGAGGGAATCTTCCGTGAAGCTACCCTTCACCAATGCCGCCGTCCAATCCAGCTTGAGATGCGCGCTTCCCTCCTGGATGATCGCGTTGTGGAGGGCGACCTTCGACGGCGCGTACTGCACGTCGGCCGAGAACTGGTCGATGTGAATGCGTCTCGGCTGCAGGAGCGGCTGCGGTGCTGCGGGCGGCGCCGGCGATGCGGCATGGAAGAAGGATGCTCGCTTTGACCGCGGGTGGACCTGTGGCTGTGGCGCCTCCTGAAGCGGCGTATAGGTGTAGGTGAAGTTCGAGGCTTCGACGCGGCCGGCAACCTGGGAGTCCCTGAGCTTGCCGTTGATTGTCCCGCTAAATCTGGCTTCACCCTCCAGTTCTACCGGCGAAGGACCATAGCCCAGGGCCACAACGAAGGGCTCCAACTCCTTCAGGCTGGTCGCAGCGAAGATGACTTTCAAGTCTTCCGCCGTGGCCCCCAATGTTCCCGACGCCGTCAGTTGAGTGTGCGGTGTCATCAGATTCAGCGACGCAATATCCATGACCTGCGGCCGGAGCCTGTAGTGGCTGTGCAGGCTTCCGCTCAACGGTAACTCGCCATCCCCAGGCTGCAAGCGAGGAACGACCTCAAGCGCCAACTCGCCCTGGGCATCGGCCAGCGACCGCGTCCATACAAGAGAAACGGTTCCTCCGACGCTGCCGGCCGGTCTTAGCGCATCGATGGGCAACGACCTGGTCGAGACGGCGTGGGCCAGTTCGGCGAGCGACACCCCTCTTACCTGTAGCCGTGCCGTTCCCTGCTGTGGACCCGGACCTCGGAGCTGCGCGGTTGTCGCATCGAGAGACTCAACTTTGGCGGTCTTCCCGGCACTGGGAGCGCGTGCTCGCGAACTGCCCTTTGCCGGCGGCGGCAATATGGCCACGGTTGAATTCGACGCCATGAGGTTATCGATAATGGCCTCGCCGGTGATTTCCCCGCCCAGCAAACGTCCCGCTATATGAGTGAGCGAGAGACGGTCGTTATCGAGGGAAAACTCCGCGCTGGCATTTGCGTTACGCAGAACGACCCCTTCCTGAAGATAATCCAGAGCGCGAATGGACAGTTTGCCCAGAGAACTGTGGCTGGTCTGCGAATATTTGCCCGAGCCGCTGGCCATGAGTGTTCCTCCGCGCAACTGGTAATCTCGCGTTATCGCACCGAGTTGTCCAATGTCCACCGTGGCGTTGTAGGTGAGCTCGACTCGGGGGTGGTCGAAGTTGGTCAGCTTTCCCCGTGCTTCCAGTGCCGATCCCTCGGACGTCAGCTTCAACCACTTGAACTGCAACGTGTCGTGCACCAGACTGAACTCCGCATCCAACCGTGCCGCCACATCGCGGAAGTCTTGATACCTGGCATCAATTTTGCCGATGTGCAGGGCGCCATCGTAACGGTGATCGCCGCGGTCATAGGTCATCGATGCGCCAACATCGTCGGCACTGAAGTCCAGCGGCAGTTCACGGTCGTTCAGCAGCAGCATGCCATTGCGAAGGTCCATGCGCCCGATGGCCAGGTCGAACAGTTGCTGCACGGGCTTCGCATTGCCTCGCTTCACCTTTGGCTCGGGCGCATTGGTAGTCCCATCGGGATAGACAATAATGTGGATCAACGGCCGGTCAAGTCCGACATACTCCAGGTGTACCCGCGTCTGAAGAAACGAGACGATATGCAGTCGCACGTGCGCGCGATCGGCGTGCACGTAAGGAAGTTGGTCCGGCCCTTCGCGACCGTGGATGGTCAGGCCGCGGGCTTCAAATTCAAGCTTTCCGAGGTTCCATTGGAAGGCCCCGAGATCAACCTGCCCACCAGTCGCCTCCTCGATGGCCACGATTACCTTGCGCCGGACAAAGTCCTCGAATCGCGGGCTCCGCAGATACCACGCGAGGGCGACGACAATCGCCAGCACGACGACTCCGATCGCCGCCTCGATCCAGAGGCGGGTGTGCGGGCGTCGAGTCTTGGTCTGGTCAGGCATCGTCAGTTAGAGCCGGAAGCCCTTGGCGGCTCGGCAGAAATGTGGAGTGCGGGAATCGGCACGCTGCTTCGAATCTCCGCTTGCTGCCGCAGATTGTGCAGCCATACATCCAGCAGTTCATCCATGTGCTGCTGCGTGAGTAGCTCGCGAATCCGCGGCTCGACGTCCTCGAACGGAATGGCCTTGCTGCCGGCCTGTTCCAGATCGGGCAGCAATTGGTTCTTGTAATAAGCCTCGACTTCCTCCGGCTGCACATGCACGTTGGGACGCAGACGGACTTCGACGAAGTTCATGGTCTGCAATTCGGTCCGCAGGTGCGACCTCAGCATTTCTTCATTCAGGCCATAGCCGGCGAGTAGCCTGTTCCACGAATCGTCGCTCTTGCCTTCGGAAAACTGGGCCCGCAACTTCGCAACGTCGCTCTGCAAATCTTCTTTCGGCGGTTGTAACAAGTGCTCGTCACTCATCTGCGCCCTCAGCAACTGGCGGTCGATCAGCCGCTGCAAGGCGGTTGCGCGATCGGCTTCCGTCACCTGCGCAACCGGTTTGCTGCTGCATGAAAACTTCATAAGCGACGGCTTCGTCCCAGTCGCTGCGCAAGATCGGCTTACGATTCACGGTGGCAACCACGCCATCGATGACTTCGCCCGGCAACGGCGGAAAGCGCACCAGTGCCAGCAGGAAAAGATACTCGCCGCGAAAGGAAAAGTTCGTCTCATCAGAAAGTCTGTCCAATACTGAAAAAGAAGTTGATGTGCCGCAGCGACGTCACCCTGTCCTGCTCCGAATGGGATAGCGCGTCGGGTTGAAGTTGTAACCAAGGTCCAGACGTACAGGTCCGACTGGGCGTCTTGTAGCGCACTCCCATCCCGATGGCCTGCGGGTTATAGCTGAAGTTGCACGGCACCTTGCTGTTCGGGGAGGCGCAGTCCGCGATCGACGGCTGATGAAGTCGCAGCATCCCGCTGGCGATTTGGTTCGCACTAGCAAAGACGTTGCCCATGTCGTGGAAGAAGACGAAGCCCAGGTTGTCGCCCACAAACGGAAGCGGCACCGGCGGAGTACGCATCTCCAGGTTGTTCACGAACAGTCCCTGTCCGCCGATGGGGTATCCGCTCTCGGGATCGCGCGGGCCGGCCTGGTTGATGGAGAAGCCGCGCAGCGAATTGCTGCCTCCGGCGAAGAACAATTCCGGCAACGGAATCGACGTCTCGCGGAGCGGAGTTCCAGTCGCCGGTAGCGTAGGAAGTTGTTGGTGCCGTAGGCATGCACGATTCCGATCTGGGTGTGCCGCGCCAGTACCCATTTCTTCTTAAAGGTGTAGTAGGTGGAATTGTCGAGCAGCACGCGTTTCCAAAGTTCGCTTGGGAGCCCAACGCGCTGGTGGCCAGGCCAAGGTCGGCAACGGTGTAGCTTCCCTTGTGCGAATCAATCGGATTGTCGCGGCGTGTCGCGAATGTAGGTGAAACTCGGCATCGCGATCCGCACCGGCTGCGAATACAGCGGAATCAGGGTGGGATCGATCACCAGGCTGTTGGGATCGACCCGCACTCGCTGGTAGCTCATGCGGTACAGCAGCGTGGTGAAGCGGCTGTACCGCTGTTCGGCCTGGACGCGGCCTTCCAGCCGCTCGGAGGCGAAGGTGTTCACGTCGGCCGTGTTGTCGTAGAAGGCGCTGAACGTCGACGCGCCAGTTTTCGCGACGGAACAGCCGCGGCGCGTCGTAGCTGACCAGTCCGCGGCGCGTGAGCAAGCCCAAGCCGGGCCCGGCATGGTGAGCGTCTGATCTTTGCCGAACATGTTCAGGCGCGTGATTTCCAGCACGCCATTGGGGCTGACGCCCGTCTTGCCCTGCGGATTGCTGGTGCTGGGAAGATTGCCGGTCGCGAACTCGATGCCGCCGCCGTAGCGGAACGTCCAGCGCTTGGCTTCGCTGTAGATCGAAAAGCACGTCTTTGGACGGCTCCTGCCCATCGGGGTTCTGTACCGCCATGTCGACCTGGTTGAAGAGGCCCAGGTTGTACAGCCGCCGCTGCGAGTCGACCATCGCGGCTCTGGCTCAGCGGGATCGCCGTCCGCGATGCGCATTTGGCGATCGACAATGTAAGGGCGCGTGAACTCCAGGCCGCTCACGACGACCCGGTCCACGAAAACCTGCTGCCCCTCGGTTATCTTATAGACCACGTTCATGCGCTGCGGCTGGTCTGGAGCCGGGGTGGCCGCCGCTTCGAACTGGACATTCGGAAAGCCGTGATTGAAATAGAAGAGAGTGACATTGTCGCGGTCGCCGGCGATATTCGCATCGCTGTACGGTTGATTGGGAAGACTGCTCACCAAATGGTCCAATCGATCCGGTGTATAGCTTTTATTCCCCACGATTTGCAGTGAATTCACCAGCGTTTGCGGACCTTCCTCGATGTTGAGTACGACCGCGATCTGGTCCTGCTTGCCCTCATAATTTTCCTGTAAGTCGGAGTTCACTTTGACCCCGAGAAACCCGTTCGATTGGTAGAGATATTTGATGGACGCCAGGTCCTCAGTCAGAAGTCTTTGGCTGAAGCGGCCGTTCTTCAGCAGTAAACTGGCGGGCTGGATCGCCATTCGTTCGGTAATTGTGTCCGCATCGAAGTACCGGTTGCCTTGTACCTTGATCGCCGCCAGCTTGTGCTGGTCGCCAGGATCGATGACGTAAAGGATGTTGAGATGGTTCTGCGCTGGCACCGGGTGCCTTTCAACGTCAACATTCACGTCGAAGTATCCCTTGATTTGCAGGTAATCACGAAGATTGCGGCGCCCCTCGTTCAGCAGATCGTCGTCCACGGAATTTTCCTGGTACACGGGCACCAGCTTCTTCAACTCTGCCTTGCTCACCTTTGCGCCTTCCGTCTTGATGGCGACGGTCGGGCCCTCCTCCACCTTGAAGATGTAATTAAGCCTGTTGGTATCGGGCTGGTACTGGCGTTCGATCAGGGAAACCTGCGCCTCCAGATGATTGTTCTTCTGATAGTTCTTGCGCAGGCGCTCCAGCGCTCGGGTGACGTTTTCTTGCTTTACCGCAGCGCCGCTCTTTAATTTGGTGAGGCTGCGAATTTTGTCCGGTGGAATACCGGTGTCGCCTTGCAGCTTGACCTCGCCGACGTGAGCCAGCGGGCCGGGCACAACGTGGAAGTCGACTGCCATCTGTCGCGTCTGATCGTTGGGTTTGAACTCGTAAGCGATCGTGGATTTGTAATACCCGTTGTCCGCCAGCACCTTCTTCATGCGTTCGACGGCGCGGTCCACTTCCTCGCGCGAGAACGTGGTCCCGAGGTCGAGCTTACTGGCATCAACCAACTGATGCGGTTTGGGATTTCCCTTCTTTGGCGTTCCAGCAACGTTGATGTCGCCATAGAAGTAGTTCTCCGTGGCCACCACCACCAGGAATAGGCCACTGGGCTGGGAGGGTTCCGCTTCCACTTGCAGGCTGGCAAATCGACCCGTCGCGTACAGTGCTTCCAGACTGCTGCGCAGCTTGCCGCGGTCCAGAGGCTCGCCTGTCGGTTGAACCAGCAGCTTGCGTAGCACCTCGGGATTGGTGCCCGCGATACCGCGAAATTCGATGCGGCGGACGATCTGGCCCTGGTATTTGGCCAGAGCGCCAATACCGTTCGCCGCGCCGCTCTCGGAGGAGCTCTGATCATCCTTGCCAGGTTCGGGCGGCGGGTAAGTTTGCGGCCACGCCAAAGACACGCTCACCATCCCCAGCACGATCAGCGACGCAAGCTTGTACAGCGATGGCGTGATTGGCTTCCTCAAGCTTTGACCTTCAACCTGGCTACCCGCCCGCAGGCCTCTGCTGCGAGGCTAGCCGGGCTTCCTTGCCCACGCACTTGCGTCCGCCGCGCACTTGCGGCGACCCACTTCGCCTGACCCAGACGGCGAGATTGATGTGGAGTACCTATAATAAACAAGGAAGCCGTCCCCAGAGCAGGTATAGCCGTTGGATTTTGCCGAGCGATACTCCCGTCAAATTCTATTTGCTCCGATTGGGGCTGAAGGACAGCAACGACTCGCCGCAGGACGGGTCGTGATTGTAGGATGCGGCGCCACGGGTTCGGCGTTGTCATCGTTGCTCGCCAGGGCGGGCGTTGGGTATCTGCGCATCATCGATCGCGATTATGTGGAGCCCAGCAACCTGCAGCGGCAAGTGCTGTTCGATGAGTCCGACGCCGCCGAATCCCTGCCCAAAGCCGTTGCAGCGGCGCGCAAAATCAGGAGTTTCAACTCCGACATTGCTGTCGATCCGCATGTTAACGACGTAAAACCGGAAAATGCCGAGCAGTTGCTGAGCGGCGTCGATCTTCTTCTAGACGGCACCGACAATTTTGAAACCCGCTATCTGATCAACGATTTCGCGGTCAGCAAAGGGACTGCCCTGGATATACTCGGCGGCGGTTGCCAGCTACGCAGTTAGCATGACCGTGCTGCCCGGCGAGACCGCTTGCTTGGCATGTATCTTTCCGGATTCCCCCCGCGGCATCGTCGAGACCTGCGATACCTCGGGCATTCTCAATTCGGCGGTGAACTTCATCGCCTCCGTTGCTGCCACCGAAGCCATCAAACTACTGGCAGGCGCTCGCAATCGGCTGCGGCGCACGCTGCTATCGTATGACGTGTGGAGCAACGATTTTGCTGAGATCGGTGTCGCCAAGCCACGCGCTGGATGCCGCGCCTGCGGCAAACATGACTTCGTGCATCTTGCCGGCGAAGGACGCCCGCACATCACTCTGTGCGGCCGCAATTCGGTGCAGATTCACGAGCGCCAGCGGCCCATCGACTTCGAGGAAGTCACTCGCCGCCTCACTCCCCACGGCCCGGTGCGCCATAACGAGTTCGTCCTCAAGTTCTGGCGCGATCCCTACGAGTTGACCCTTTTCCCTGACGGGCGCGCCATCATAAAAGGCACCACCGATACCGCCATCGCGCGCAGCCTTTATGCGAGGTATGTTGGGTCGTAGCGCAACGGCCGGGATTGTCTTGGAGGCTAAGGGTGGCGATCACACGTTCTGACTCATCTTGCCGCCTTTTTGTCCGGAACCAGCATCGACAGCACAATCGAAACCGCCAGCACTCCTGCGACCACCCCAAGCGCCACAGCTATCGGAATTTCGATGTAGCCCGAGGCCAGCATCTTCACTCCGATGAAGATAAGGATGATCGACAATCCGTAGTGCAGGAAATGAAACTTCTCGATCACTCCCGCCAGCGCGAAATACAACGAGCGCAAGCCGAGGATCGCGAATACGTTGGAGGTGAAAACAATGAAGGGCTCGCGGGTCACTGCCAGCACAGCGGGAATGGAATCGGTGGCGAAGAGCAGGTCGGTGGTTTCTACGATAACCAGGACGACCGCGAGCGGCGTGGCGTATCGTGCAAGTCCGCGTCGCACGAAGAATTTGTCTCCCTCGTAGTCTTTGGTCACGCGGAACAGCTTGCGAAAGACGCGCAGCAAGGGATTCGCTTCGGGATGGATGTCATTTTCCTTCTGCCGCAGGAGCTTGATCCCGCTGTAAACGAGGACCGCGCCAAAGATGTAGATGAACCAGTGAAATCGGTTCAGCAGTGCAATGCCCGCAAAGATGAAGACGACGCGCATCGCCAGTGCCCCGATCACTCCCCAGAACAACACCTGGTGCTGCAGCGACGCTGGCACGCGAAAGTAACGAAAAAGGAGGAGGAAGACAAACAGGTTATCGACGCTGAGCGATAGTTCGATGAGGTAACCGGTAACGAATTCCAGGGAGAGCAGGGAATTCGGCCGGGCATGGCCAACCATGGTATGCCCGAAAAGGTAGATGAGCACTGCGAAACAGGCTGCCAGCGCGATCCAAACCGCAGTCCAGCCGATCGCCTCGCGGAAGTGCACCACATGTCTCTCGCGATGGAACAGGCCCAGATCGAGTGCCAGCATCGCCAGCACGAACAAATTGAAGATCAGCCAGAAGATCCAGTTGGAGGGCATGACCGTTGCAGAATCCATTGTACTGGCAGGCACTCGGGCCGCTGGACCCTGAGCAACAGCAAAACCCCATCTCGGCCGGGTTCCAAGGGCAGCCTGTGTTGTAATCTAATGCTTCATCATCTATTCGAAAGGAAATATCATGCCCCGCCAGCCCGGCGTTTACGCAAACCTGGATACCAGCGAAGGAATTATCGTGTGCCGTCTCTTCGAAAACGACGCGCCCCTCACCGTAAAGAATTTCATCGAACTCGCCGAAGGTACGCGCGAATGGACCGACCCGCGCACCCGCGGCAAGAGCAAGTCGCCGCTGTACCACGGCACCATCTTTCATCGGGTCATTCCCGACTTCATGATCCAGGGTGGCGATCCCGCCGGCACCGGCATGGGCGGCCCCGGCTATCAGTTCCAGGATGAGACTAAGGGCTCGCCTCACAAGTTCGACGCGGCCGGCAAGCTGGCCATGGCGAATTCCGGCCCCAATACTAACGGCTCGCAGTTCTTCATCACGGTCGCGCCAACGCCGTGGTTGACGGGCAATCACACCATCTTCGGCGAAGTAGTGGAAGGCCAGGATGTGGTCGATAAGATCTCGAAGGTCCCGCGGGGCCGTCAGGACAAGCCGAATCAGGACGTGGTGTTGAACTCGGTGCAGATCGAGAGGCTGTGAGAGGGAGGTAAGACCGGAAAGAGCGTCGCCGCAGGTGCGCTGTGTTCCCGGCGCGTTTTCGGCCGGCGAGCCATGCGGGAGCCACTTGTCGTAATTCTTGTAGGCAAAATTCGCGTCAGGGGTGTAAACTCCCGGAGGCTCGGGCACCGAGAGAGACGCATCCAGCCATCGCCCACGAGGAGCGATGCTCTTTGGCACCTCGCAAGCGACAGCAGTTATGCATGGGTAGCGCACGTTTGAGTCCGCGTGTAACTGTTGGAGCCTGCATTCCGCTTTGGTGTTCTTGGGCCGCAAGCTGTACACAGAGGTAACGGGAGAGTTCCGAACCGTCTATGGCTCCGTCGCGGAATGGGTTTCAGCAAGACCAGGCAGAAGCACACGTCACCATCTGGAAGGAAGCGCTCTTCGGCGCCGATCTTCTCCTACTCCATGCCTCACCCGTTTACTACGGCCTCGGTATCCCACATGGCGACGGCTCCGCTGTGGTGCTGGTGCCCGGGTTTCTCGGCACTGATTCGTATCTCTCGCAATTGCGCTCATGGCTGGAACGAATCGGCTATCGCGCGTACTTCTCCGGCATTGGCCTCAACGCAGATTGCCCGAATATCCTGATCCAGCGCCGCCTGAGCGAGAACATCCAGAAGGCGCTGCTGGAAACCGAGCGCAAGATCC
The DNA here is from genome assembly GCA_963798005.1 of uncultured Acidobacteriaceae bacterium. Taxonomy (GTDB): domain Bacteria; phylum Acidobacteriota; class Terriglobia; order Terriglobales; family Acidobacteriaceae; genus Bog-257. The sequence continues at coordinate 66,343 of CAWCRZ010000018.1, forward strand.
ACCTTATCGGTCACAGCCTGGGTGGTATCATCGCGCGCTCGGTCGCCAACCAGCGACCCGGTGACGTTGCGTCGGTGATCACGCTGGCCTCGCCGTTTCGCGGTACGGTCGCGCATCGCACCGTGCTGCGCGCTGCCGAGCACGTTCGCATGCAGATACTGGCGGAACATGGACCGGGTGTATTGCCCACTTGTTATACCGGCCGCTGCACGTGCAACTTTATCGATTCTCTGCGCCGCAAGATACCGAACTCCGTGTTGGAGACGGCGATCTACACACGCAACGATGGCGTTGTCGATTGGCACTACTGCGTGACCGGCAACGTGGAGAACGATTTCGAGGTCCCCGGAACTCACATCGGGCTGGCCTTCAACTCTTCGGTTTATACGATCATCGCCGACCGTCTGGCCAAGGCGCATTCGGACGAATAGCCAGCAATCTCCGAGCAGCGCGTGCTAAAGATTGTTGGCACCATTCGGTACGTCAACTCGTCGGCTTCATGAAGCACATCCGTCCCGATTCGGCAACGAGCGCCGTCACACGAGTGTTGTGACGGCGGTACAGGTCCAAAACAGGAATTCTCGCGCAAATATTCCCATTTTGTTGCTGCAAATAGGCATTTTGAGGTTCAAACTGGGAGTCGTGACCATGCTCGAACATCGTGGCACGTTACAAGCAGATAAAAACGCCCGATTCGAGCCCGGTCAAAACCTACCACTGCCGAATTGCCCCAATCAGGGCGAATCGCGAGGAGATTTTCTATGCGACGCTCATTTTTCTGCGTCTTCGCTTTACTCCTTCTACTTACCGCTCTCACCTGTTTCTCACAACAAACCGACATCCGCCAGTTCAGCACTTTTGGCGCGTTTTCCTACCTCAGCACGCCGTCATTAAACCTGACCCAGCGCGGATTCGATGGTGACTTTGGCTACAACTATAAAAGCTGGCTGACGCTGGGCTTCGATTTCAGCTACAACGGTGGCCACAGTTCGCTGCTGCCGAGCTATCTTAATTCGGCAACCCAGGCAAAATTGGCGCCGTTTCTGCCGTTACTTCCACCGGGGTACGTATTGGCGGTCCCGTACAACTCTTCAACCTATACCTATGAGGCCGGACCGCAATTCAATTACCGCAGAATGAAAAAGGTTACCCTCTTCGCGCGTCCGGCGCTGGGGGCGCTGCACGCGAGTTTCACAGCCAAGCCGAACGACCCAATCACCGCAGCGATTGTCAGCGGCCTTCTGAACGGGAAGACGACCAGTTCTGACACGGTAGTGTTTTACGGTTTCGGCGGTGGGGTCACCTGGGAGATCACCCCGAACTTTGGTCTTCGTGTAGCCTCCGATTTTGTTCACTATAATTTTTTCTCGAACATACTGAATGGCGGTCGTAACAGCGTGCGGGTCGTGGTGGGAACGAAGTTCTCGTTTGGAAAGAACATTTTGGGGAAGTAGCCGGTTGATGCTTGGCTGGCAGCCATATTTTGTCTGGTTTGACCCCTGCGGGCCGTGGAGGAACTCCGTGTGCAGTCGCAGTAAGGAGTTCCTCTTCCCTCCGCTGCATTGACGAGGCTTGCCTGAATGTTGCTCGAATCGATTCTGGTAGACGAGGTCGGAACATGCGAAAGCTTGCGGCTGTGGAAGATGCCAGAGCAATCATGACGCAAGGGATGGAGTGGGGTGTCTGGAAGTGGCTGCTGGAAAAGAAGCGAGTGCGGGAGATAGCCGATGAAGCCAGAGTCGCCCTCGACAAATTGGATATTAAAGTCAAGGCCACGTGGAACGACGATCTGAAGATTGCATACAATCAACTGGTATCGCAGAACGGCAACGTGAAAAAGGCGCGGCAGAATAAAAAGCACGGAAACACCGAGGAAACCCAACAGATCGATCCTCCGATCATGGCCGCCATTAAGCGAGTGAAGGAGGCGGATGACGAAGCCTACAACGCGCACGAGGACGCGGAAGATCTTTTCGCCGAAGCCGAGAAACGAATGAGCACCAGCATGGCACGCGATGCAGCCCGCAAAGCCTTAGAGGCTTACGATCTGCACGAAGCGGCTATTCGCAAGGCCGAAGCTCTGGCGCCCAAATGAATCGCGTATTCCCTCGCTACTAGCGGCGATCAAGCGTACGCTTCATCACTCCACCTTGTATATCGCCAAGCTATTGGGTTGAAGCCGCAGCCGTACCGAGTTGCTTTCCAGCCGCGGCGCAGATGAGTCTCCGAAAATTGTGGTCAAGGCCTTCGCATTGGCCAGGGAGGTCTCCGAAAAATCGAGCGCGATGCTCTCAGTAGCGTCTTTATTGTGAAATACGATAAGTAAACGCTCGTCTCCGGTTTCCCGAGTGAAAGCGTAATAGGTGTCCGCTACAGCCACATGCTTCTGCCCGCCCGTGCGCAGAGCAGCATGCTCCTTACGCAGCTTCAGCAAACTCTGCACGTGAGCGTAAATCTCCTGCTCCTCGGGGGTGCGTCCCGCCTGGGTGAAGGCACTGTGCTGGTCGCCAGGAAAACCACCGGGGAAATCGTGCCGATTGTCTGGGTCGTCGCCTCCAGTCATCCCGATTTCATCGCCGTAATAAAGCTGAGGGATCCCGCGCAGGGTTGCCAGTAAGGAGAAGGCGAGCTTCAGCTTCTGCGGCGAGCCATTGGCGTCGGTCAGGAAGCGTTTCATGTCGTGGTTACCGATAAAGGTAACCAGCAACTCCGGATGAGGATACAGCCGGTCCTGCCGCAGCACCTCCACAATCTTCTTGGCAGACGCTCCGTGAGCTACCGTCTCACGAATGGCGGAGTTCATCGGGAAATCGAAGGGAGTGGTCAAGCGAGTATCAATGCCATCAAAGCCAGTCTGACCGCCCGCCCAGTAGGAAGTGACCGTGGGATCGGAGTTGTACACCTCGCCCACCGTGAAGAAATGCGGGTAGGTCGAGAAAAGGCCCGCATGGTAGTACGCCCAAAAGGAGCGCGGGACGTAGGGGAAGGTATCGATGCGGAAGCCGTCGATTCCGCCGCTCTCTGTCCACCACAGAGCGTTCTGGAGCAGATACTGGGCGACCAGAGGATTCTCCTGCGCCAGGTCGGGCAAGACATTGGCAAACCATCCATCGAGCGCGCTTACGTAGTTGGCTTTCACGGCGTGTGGATCGGTGATGGGCGGGTAGAAATAGTCGGTGTCGAGATGATGTTCGGTGGTTCCATGCAACCAGCCGGGTGCGGGCTGCGCTGTCGCCCACGGATGCTTGGGACCGACGTGGTTCGGAACCATGTCGAGCAAGACCTTCAAGCCCAGCTGGTGGGCGGCTGCAACCAACTCCTGATAATCCTTCATGCTTCCAAAATGGTCTTCGACCACGTACTCATCGACGGCACCGTAGCCGTGATAGTCGGAGGTGGCATCGTCATTGTCGTACAGCGGTGTCAGCCACAACGCGGTCACGCCCAGTTCCTTCAGGTACGGCAGGTGCTCCTGTACCCCTTTCAGATCGCCCCCGTGATAGGTCTTGGGACGGGCTCGATCATAGGTTCCTGGCGCAGCGCCTCTCGGCTGATTGTTGCTGGGATCGCCGTCCGCGAACCGGTCGGGCATGATCAAGTAGATGACGTCGTCGCCCGTGATTCCTTGAAACTTGCCATCCGGAGACCCACGTTGCAGCAAGGGCAGGATGGCACTCGTCTCACCGGAACCCGCCTTAACGCTGATCTTCAGGTTGCCCGGTTGTGTGGTGCGCTTGAAATTCAGCCAGACAAATGCGTGCTTGCCGTCCGGTTGAGCCTCAACCTTGGTGACGGACACCCCCGGATAATCGACGGAGATACGCGCGCCAGCCAGATTTTCGCCATAGAGCAAAACCATCAGGGTCGGCTGGAAACCCGTCCACCAATTTGGAGGATCAACTTTGGCGACACGTGGAGCGTCTCCGGGGAGAGCGCCAGCCAAGGACGAAAGCAGCAGCAAAGCCACAGCAAGAAATGAGAGGCCGGCTGGTGCACGAGTTGGACGCACGATTGGCATGCGAGCTATCCTACGCTTCGTTTCTTTATTCGCAAGATGGCGCTTTTGCACTAGTATTGGCAGGCGGCGCGCTCGGGAGGCGCAGAACTCAACATGCAAAAGCCTCGTAGGAGCTTCTGGCAAATCTGGAACATGAGCTTCGGCTTTCTCGGCATCCAGTTTGGTTGGGGGCTCCAGATGGCCAACATGAGCGCCATCTACGAGTACCTGGGCGCGCGCGCCGACCAGATTCCCATCTTGTGGCTGGCGGCCCCGCTGACCGGCTTGATCGTTCAACCGATCATCGGCCACGCCAGCGACCATACCTGGACTCGCCTGGGTCGCCGGCGTCCGTATTTTCTGGCCGGTGCGGTCCTTAGTTCGTGCGCCCTCATTCTTATGCCGCGGTGTTCCGCATTGTGGATGGCTGCGGGGTTGCTGTGGATACTCGACAGCTCCATCAACATCAGCATGGAGCCATTTCGCGCGTTTGTTGCCGACCTGCTGCCGGAGGAGCAGCGCACTCAAGGCTTCGCAATGCAGAGCCTTTTTATCGGCCTAGGTGCGGTGGTGGCTTCCGCATTGCCGTGGTTGCTGACTAACGTGTTTCATCTCGCGGCGGAAATCTCCAAACACGCAATCCCGCTGACGGTACGGTTGTCGTTCTATATCGGCGCTGCGGCATTTTTCGGCGCGGTGCTGTGGACGATTGTGACGACAAAGGAATATCCGCCGGAAGACATCGATGCCTTCGACCGCCGAAAAGCGGAGCGTCATAGCATCGCCAGTAATGCCGCGGAGATTTTCGCCGCCATCCGCGAGATGCCGCTCACCATGCGCCAACTCGCGCCAGTCCAGTTGCTCACGTGGCTCGGACTCTTCTGTATGTGGTTGTACTTCCCGGTCGCGGTTGCGCGTAATGTGTTCGGCGCCGCCGATCAGGGTTCGGCTGTTTACACCGCTGGCGTGGAGTGGGCGGGCGTCTGTTTTGGCATGTATTCTGCCGTGTGTTTTGGGTTTTCTTTCTTCTTGCCAACCCTCGCGAGGATGGTCGGACGCAAGCAGGCGCACAGTTTGTGCCTATTATGTGGCGCAATCGGGTTGGCGTCCGTGGCCATGATTCACGATAAGAATTTTCTCTTGCTGGCGATGGTTGGTGTTGGAATAGCCTGGGCAAGTACACTCGCGATGCCGTACTCAGTTCTCGCCGGATCGCTGCCCGCCGATAAGACAGGCGTATATATGGGCATCTTCAACTTCTTCATTGTTCTTCCCGAGATCATCGCGTCTCTGGGATTCGGCTGGATCATGAATCACCTGCTGCATAACAACCGGCTCGCCGCGGTAATTGCGGGAGGGGTCTTCATGGCGATCGCGGCCGCGCTGATGCAACGCGTCGTTGACCCTGGGGCCGAGCGTATTGAAATCGGCGGCAGTGCGTGAGAACGAGGTTGCAGTCTAAGATCACAACAGGTTAAGCGCAGCGCATGAGATTCCCACGATCCGGCGGCATCCTCCTCCATCCCACTTCCCTTCCGGGACCTTACGGTATTGGGGAACTCGGTGCCGAAGCCCATCGCTTTGCAGACTTCCTGTGCGAATCAGGGCAACGAATCTGGCAGGTCCTGCCGCTTGGTCCGACGGGATACGCAGATTCTCCGTATCAGTGTTTCTCGGCGTTCGCCGGCAACCCCCTTTTGATCAGCCTCGACAGTCTCGTCGAGCGCGGATATCTCAACTCTCGAGATCTGAACGAACCGCTGGGTTTTCTCACTGACAACGTGGATTTTGGCGCGGTCATAGCGTGGAAGTTGCCCCTGCTGCGCAAAGCATTTCGCGCATTTCAGCAAAGCGCTATGGCAGAGCGTGCAGCCTTCGATGGGTTCTGCCAGAAGCACTCCGCGTGGCTCGATGAATTCGCCTTATTCATGGCGCTGAAGGAAGCCCACAACAATGTGATGTGGACGCTCTGGGACCGCGAACTGGCGTTGCGCGAGCCAAGCGCGCTGCAACAGGCGCGCAATGCTCTGCGCGACGAGATCGAAGGCAACAAGTTCATCCAGTTCGAGTTCGAGCGCCAATGGCGCGAACTGAAAGCCCACTGCGGACGCAACAATGTCCGCATTCTGGGCGACATGCCCATCTACGTCGCCTTGGATAGCGCCGATGTGTGGGCGGATCGCGGACTATTCGAGTTGAACGAGGACGGACAACCGAGGGTGGTAGCGGGCGTGCCACCGGACTATTTCAGCGCCACCGGACAACTTTGGGGTAACCCCATATATCGCTGGGACGCACACGCGAAGACCGGATATGCGTGGTGGATTGCTCGATTCCGTCGTGCCCTGGACGTGCTCGACATGATCCGCCTCGACCATTTCCGTGGATTCGCGGGCTACTACGAGATTCCGGCCGCTGAAACGACCGCGATCAATGGCAAGTGGGTGAAAGGTCCGGGAGCGCCGCTCTTTGAGGCGCTGGAGCACGCGCTGGGCCAACTCCCCATCGTCGCCGAGAACCTCGGTGTGATCACTCCAGAGGTCGAGGAACTACGACAGCGATTCGGATTCCCCGGAATGGCGATTTTGCAGTTCGCATTTGGCAACGATCCTCAAGCTCCCGACTTCAAGCCGCACAACTATACGCACCATCTTGCGGCGTATACCGGCACGCACGACAATGACACGGTGGTCGGTTGGTGGACAAGCAAAGCAGGATCCGCCAGCACTCGTACCGTCACCGATGTCGAGAAAGAAATGGAATATGCAAAGCGCTACCTGAACACGGACGGAAGCGAGATCAACTGGGTGATGATTCGCGCCGTGGTGGCGTCGGTTGCCGACACTGTGCTGTTCCCCTTGCAGGACGTGCTGGGGGTCGGCAGCGATGGGCGCATGAACCTGCCCGGAAGCTCCTCGGGAAACTGGCGCTGGCGCTTTCGATCTGACGCGCTGGTGCCTGAGATCAGTACCCGCTTGAAGAAGCTCGCTGAAACTTACGAGCGATAAACAAAGGTCTCGGCGATTCATGCGCCGAGACGGTATCATGTACCGCGCGGAGAAAGCTATGTACTTTGAACAGTTCTACCTGGGATGCCTGGCCCACGCTTCATACATGCTGGGATCGGACGGCGAGGCCATTGTCGTTGACCCGCAGCGCGATGTTGAGATCTATCTGGAGGCGGCGAAAAAGCATAACCTCCAGATCCGCTGCATATTCGAAACACATCTGCACGCCGACTTTGTCTCTGGGCACAAAGAGCTGGCAGCCCGTACCGGTGCAACTATCTACATCGGCAAGGCGGCAGGCGCGACGTTTCCTCACGTCGATGTGACGGACGGATTCCAGCTGCAGGTTGGCAAGCTGGGCGTCAAGGCCTGCGAAACTCCCGGACACACGCCGGAGAGTATCTGTCTGGTAGTCACGGACGAAGAGAAGTCGCGGCAGCCCTGGGCAGTACTTACCGGAGACACGCTTTTCATCGGTGATGTGGGCAGGCCCGATCTGTCTAAGACGCACACGCCGCAGCAGCTCGCAGGATTGATGTACGATTCCCTGCACAACAAGTTGTTGAAGCTGCCGGATGAGGTCTTCGTGTATCCCGCACATGGCGCCGGCTCTCTGTGTGGCCGCAACATGCGGTCCGAGCGCTCGTCCACCATCGGCACAGAGCGCCTCACCAACTACGCCTTGCAGATCAAGAACCGGGACGAGTTTATCCAGCAGATGACGACGAACCTGCCAGCCCGTCCTGACTATTTTCTTGAGGACGCCGCGATCAATCGCGAAGGCGCCACGGCGCTCGCCGAATTGCCGGCGCTGAACCCGATTTCGGCGGTAGAACTGAAGAACATGCAGGAGCGTGGTGCAATCGCTCTCGATGTTCGTCCCAATGATCACTTCGCATCCGGCCATGTGCCCGGATCAATAAACATCGCTCTATCCGGCCAGTTCGCTTCGTGGGCGGGAGCTGTTCTCGGACTCTCATCGCGCCCGGTACTCATTGCCGATACACCGGAACAGTTGAGCGAAGCACGCCTTCGCCTAGCTCGGGTAGGGATTGAAGAGCTAGCAGGTTTTCTTGAAGGCGGACCAAGAGGATGGGAGCAGGCAGGCTTCGCCTTGCACCAGTTGCCTCAGATTACGGCCGGGGAACTTAACTTTCGGCTGCAGACGAGCGCGGTACACGTGCTCGACGTGCGCCGGGAGAGCGAATGGGAAGCCGGCCGCATCGAAGGCGCGGACTGGTATCCGCTGGATCGTTTCAAGGCAGCCCTGCCGGAAATCGATCGAAATGCACCTGTCGCCGTGCACTGCAAGGGAGGATATCGCAGCGTCATCGCGTGCAGCCTTCTGCAACGGGCAGGCTACAACAACGTCATCAATGTGATCGGCGGCTTCGACGCCTGGCAGGAAACCAAGCTTCCTGGGGTCAGTGGAGTTGCAGTCGGAGCGTAATCGACCGTACGCTTCCTAACGTGATCCGCCCCAGCAGACCGGGTTCAGTATCCGTGTCCACCGCCTTCGTCCAGCCTTACCTTGCCCCGGAACATCCTGTAGACGAACACGAAATATCCGATGGCGATAATCATGGCGGGAGTCCACCACACCAAGCCCACGGCCAATCCGTGCGCTCCAGCCGCAGTGTTATAAATCGTCAGGCTGTACTGTGCGCCGGTGCTCGCCGGTAGTACGTTGGGATACACCGCAAACGCAGCTCCCACCAACATGCCGATGATGTATGCGCACGATGCCAGGAATGCGCCTTTCTCGTTTCCGCGGGAATGGGCAAAGTAAAGGTAGGCCAAGCTGCCAACCACGATGAGGGGCACCAGGTATCCGATGGGCCATTTGCTATAGTTGTCAAGCACATGCGGAACGACGAACACGGTCGCGATCAGGCTGACGATGGTGAGCAGCACCTGCACTGGCCACAGAGTTGACGCGACCTTACGCGCCTTAAGGTTCAACTCGCCTTCCGTCTTTGTCGCGAGATAGAGAGACCCGTGCATGGTGAGTGTAACCAGCGCAATCACGCCACAGATAACGGTGTACCAGTCGAGAATTCCGTTCTGTTCGCCCACTCGCCAGTTGGTCCACAGAGGCTCGAAGAAGTAGCCGTCCGCGTGGAGGGGCACACCACGTACGACGTTGCCCAGCGCCGCTCCGAAGAAAATGGCTAGCAGAATACTTGCCACCCCAAAAATAACGTCGAAGAAGCCCTTCCACAGCTTGTCCTGAAGATGGGTGCGGAACTCAATGCCGATAGCGCGCAGCATCAGCAGCCACAAAACCATCATGAGTGGCAGATAAAAGCCGCTGAAGCTGGACGCATACAGCAGCGGAAAGGCAAAGTAGAGCGTTCCGCCAGCGGCCAGCAGCCACACTTCATTCCCATCCCAAACGGGGCCAATGGCGCGCACGATGGTGCTGCGTTCTGCGTCGCTCTTGGCGATGAATAAATGAACCGCGCCGGCCCCAAGGTCAAAACCGTCGAGCAACACATAGACGGCAACCATTACTGCCACGATCATGAACCAAACCGTTGTCATGGCTATCGCACCTCCGCCAGAGTTGGTGGAAGAACACCGACGTCTTTTTGCGATGAATCGGGTCCGTGTTGGATTTCGCGCGCCACCAGAAAAAGAAAGAGCATGGAAAGCACGGTGTACATCCCCAGAAAGCCGAGGAAGCTGAACCAGCCATTTCCCGCGGAGACCATCTTCGAGTAGCCATCCACGGTCCGGAGTAGTCCGTAGATAAGCCAGGGCTGACGGCCGAGTTCGGCTGTCATCCAGCCCGCGGTGTTGGCGATGTACGGGAAAGGCGCCAGCAAGAGCAGGATCCACAGCATCCAACGGGCGTTATACAACTTGTTGCGCCAAAGCAGTAGGGCCGCAATCCCTGAAATTGCGATGAACATCGTCCCCAGGCCGACCATGATGTGATAGGCGTAGTAGAGCAGCGGAATGTTGTCGGGCCAGTCTTCCTTCGGGACCTGATCGAGGCCTTTCACCTCGGCATTCCATCTGCGCCACGTCAGGAAGCTCAGCGCTTTGGGAACGACGATCGCATTGTCAATTTTCTTTTCGGAAACATTAGGCTGGCCGAGGATGACCAGTGGCGCCCCAGGCTGTGTCTCCCATAGCGCCTCCATGGCAGCCAGCGTGACCGGCTGTTTCTCGGCAACCATGCGGCCCGCCCAGTCTCCGGTTGGAAACAACTGCAACACGCTAACAATCAGACCGGCAATCACCCCAAGACGAACGAAGATACGGCCCTGCTCCTCGTGTTGCTTGCCGAGCAGATAGAAGGCGCCGACCGCACTCATGACGAACGCGCCCGTAATGACCGCGCCGCTCATGTTGTGCGCGTACTGCAACCCCGCCCACGGATTCAGCACCAGTTGCCAGAAACTGGTCAACTGGAACGAACCGTTCGCGGTACGCTCGTAGCCGACCGGGTTCTGCATCCAGGCATCCGTAGCAACAATAAAGTAGCCCGATAGCCACGAACCCAGAAAAACCATAAGCGCGGCAAACCAGTGCATGCCCTTGCTTAGCCGCTTTTCGCCGTAGAGGAAGAGTCCTAGGAACGCGGATTCCAGAAAAAAGCGAAACAGCCTTCCATGGCAAGCGTTTGACCGATTACGCCACCGGCGAAGCGTGAAAAATGCGACCAGTTGGTGCCAAACTGAAATTCCATCGGAATTCCCGTCACCACACCGATAACGAAATTGATCCCGAAGATCTTCGCCCAGAACCGGGCGGCATTGTCGTAACGCTCGTCATTGGTCTTGAGGGCAAGGGTCTTCAAGATTACGATCAGCGGCGCCAATCCCATGGTCAACTGCGGGAAAAGATAGTGATAGGTCACCGTGAACGCGAATTGGAGGCGGTGAATCAAGAGCGCGCTATCCATGCATAGACCTCAGTAAGACCGGTTACCAGCGCGCTTGCTAGCGGCGTGACGCGCGGCAAGTAACGTGTCTCTATTGTCTCGCAATCAGCTCATATCCAGGTGTGACCGGTGTCACACAGCAACAGCGCTTGATTTTGCCAGGGGTAAAAACCGAGGCATCGCTCGCCCTTTCTGGTCTAGACTGGCAAGAGATGCGTAGGCCTTCTTTCAACACGCTTGTCTGGCTGGCATTGCTCGCTGCGGCAACCTTCGTGGTCCTGCACATGGGTGTCCAAGCCCAGCAAAAAACAAAGCGTCTCATCCTGAAAGACGGGTCATACCAATCGGTGCTGAAATACGAAGTCCAGGGTAATCGCGTGCACTATCTCAGCGCGGAGCGTTATGAGTGGGAAGACATGCCCAGCACTTTGATCGACTGGGATGCCACCAAAAAGTACGAAGCTGACCTGGCGGGTGGCAAGCAAGCCACCAAGCCAGAAGAGACACCAGAAGAGAAGGAGGAGCGCGAGAAGGAAGAAGCTAATTCGCTGGAGGTCGCCCCAGGTCTTCGCCTTCCGGGAAGCGGTGGCGTCTTCCTGTTCGATCAATATCAGGGTAAACCCGAACTGTCGGAAATCTTGCAGAACGGCAGTGAGTTAAATAAGGGCGCGACCAAGAACACCATTCGCACAACCCTGAACCCGCTGGCGAGCTCAAAACAAACCTTCGAACTCAAAGGGGCCCACGCGCAGATTCAATCTCATGTGCCGCGGCCTACCATCTACCTCGATATTGACGAAGGGCCAGCGAACGATGTTGCCGTCAATGACCGCTTCCGAATTGTGCGGGCAGTTCCGAAGAATGGAGTCCGCGTGGTCGGCAACCTCAAAATCAGCGTCACCGGCAAAACCAGCGAGCAGAGCGCTGTGGTCCCTGCCAAGGTGGAAAAACTGGGAAAAGGTGAATGGGTGAGACTTACTCCCACGGGAGATCTAACTCCCGGCGAGTATGCCGTTGTCGAAATGCTGGACACGAATGAGATGAATCTATACGTGTGGGACTTCGGCGTGAATCCTAACGCCCCGGCAAATCCCAACACCTGGAAGCCGGCAGAAAAATCGGCAACCCACGATTAGCGGTTAGGTGCTTGGCTGATGGTTCTCACTGGCTAACTGTCTTCTTTCTCCCGTCCCACGATTCCCAACCCAGCGACGGCGATATTGTCTCGTCCCGCCTGCTTCACTTGATACATCATCTCGTCGGCGCGCTGGACAATGGCCTGCGGAGTTTCGCCATCCGCCGGATAACAGGCAATGCCGATGCTGGCACGCACGGTCACGCGAGAGGTCTCCTCTGCGAGGAACCGGCCAGCGTGAAAGACCGCCATCAATCGTCTTGCGACAAACAGCGCTGCCTGCTTTGGGGTCTGCGGCAGAAGAATGGCAAATTCGTCGCCTCCATAACGAAAAGCTGAGTCCACTAATCGGAGGTGTTCGCGAAGTGACCGCCCAACCTGCCCCAACAGTTTGCTGCCAATCAGATGTCCGTGCTCATCGTTGATGCTTTTGAAGTGGTCAAGATCCAAAAACAGCAGGCCGAATTCGTAACCGAATCGCCTGGAACGCTGAACTTCTTCGCCAAGCACGGTAAAAAGGTGACGCGCGTTGTACAGACCCGTACAGTCGTCGGTAATGCTGAGCTCTTGAACGCGGCTGATGGCGCGGGCGTTTTCGATCGCGATCGCCGCATAATCGGCGAGGGTCTGCAGCAGCATTTGGTTGCGTGCATAAACCTGCATATCGACATTGATCAACTGCATGATGCCCAGCATCTTGCCGCCCGTGCGGACGGGCACACATACTACGGAGCAACCATCGGCCAGGAACGCGTCGTCGCTCGGACGCTGAATACGAGGGTCCTGGTTCACGTCAGAGATGACAAGCGGTTCCTCCTTTTCGATTACCCATCGGGCCAGAGTTTCGCCAGACTTCAGCGTTAAAGCATTGACACTCTCGCAGCCGCTGCCCACCACGGCTGCGTAATAGAACTCCCCGCTGGCTTCATCGAGCATCAAGAGGGACCAGGTCGCCGGCTCAAAGTGGGCGGCCATTTTTTCCATGATGGTTTGCAGGATGGTGTCGAGGTCGAGCGCCGACGTGAGCGCTTTGGCCACATCGTGGAATATACTCAACTCGCCGGATTGGTAGCCTTTGTCCGCTGCTGGAAATGACATGCCAGACCCTGAACGGATGTCATTCTGCTGTCCACCAAAGCGAAATGGCCCCGACAAACCCAACGGTAGTACGCTTGGTTAGACAGCCGTATACGGAACCTGACCTAATCCTACCCGAAAATCACTCCGGTTCCTACCGGGTCAACGGGCGCAGCTCTAGGGGTTGCCATATCGCCTCAAAGAGATTGCAAGCTGGCTCCGCGGGATAGCCAATCCCACACTGGTTTGACACTGCCATCTGTACTTCATATGATTCGACAAGAATCCGGGCTAACTTGAAGTGAGCAAGTCATTTGAACAGACCGGGACTGGCGCAGGCAGCTTCGGAGAACGCCTGCGGCGGGAGCGCGAGATGCGGGGCATCTCGCTCGACGACATTGCTGCGGCCACCAAGATTGGTACGCGCCTGCTGCGCGCGCTCGAAGAGGAGCATTTCGACTTGCTTCCAGGCGGCATCTTCAATAAGGGCTATGTGCGCGCTTATGCAAAGTATGTCGGCATCGACGAAGAACAGGCGGTGGCCGAATATCTGCATGCAGTTGACGAGGTCTCTCCCGACGTCCGTCTGATCGCCCAGCAAAACACCGCCGTTCGCACCGATCCTATTCGCTCCCACTCCAGCAGTGTTCGTTATCGGAGTGCCTTTCCTTTGATTCCAGCCATCATTCTTCTGCTGGTCATCGCCGGAGCAGCGGGAGGCTGGCAGCTCTATCGGCAGCGGCAGCGAGAGCGTGTTCAGGCGAAGAAAACGCTCGATGTAACGGTGGGACAGCCTGTTTCGGCGGGTCAATCGACCAACTCCAATTCCAACGGCAATTTTGCTGCGCAGCCAGCTCCGTCTACTTCCTCAGAATCCGCGCCAGAGGTTTCCGCTGGAACGCCAGCGAATTCGATGTCATCAGGCCACGCGGCTGTGCAGACTGTGGAAGCGGCGGAGAGTTCGCCAAATCTCTCCGGCGCGAATGCTGACGTCACAGCAAACACATCCGCCTCAAAAAGCGGAACCCAGTTTGAAGTAACCGTCCGCGCTAAGGAGCATGCGCGAGTCGAGATTAAGTCCGACGGGAAAATTCTGGTTAAGGGCGTGATGAATCCCGCCGAAGTCAAGACCATTCACGCCACAAATAAGGTGGTGTTTTGGACAGCCAACGCCGGCGAAGTTGAGCTTTCCTTCAACGGCAAGAACGTTCCGCTGGACAGCGGCGAGAACGACGAGCAAGTGGTTGTCCTTACTCCACGCGGACTGCTGCCGCGGCTGGCGACTCAATGAACCGCTCGCGGGGCAAATCCGCTGCCCAACTCATGGTAAAAAATATCGGCGAAAAGGTTGTGCGCATCGAGGCCGACGCGCTGCGGGCTTTGGCTGACCGGCTCGCCGGACCGATGGCGGCAGACTTCGATCACGCCATCGAATTGCTCTATGACTGCGCCGGACGAGTGATCGTAACTGGGATGGGCAAGAGCGGCCTGATCGCCCGCAAAATCGCTGCAACTCTCACTTCAACCGGCAGTCCTGCTCTGTTTCTGCATCCTGCGGAGGCGCTGCATGGCGATCTCGGAATGGTGGTTCGCGGCGATGTCGTTCTCGCTCTCTCCGCCAGTGGAGAGACCGTTGAAATTCTGCAACTGCTTGCGACGGTGAAGCGCTTGGGTGTGCCGCTCATCACCTTGACCTGCGACGATCTTCAGTCGATCTCGGAGGAGTCGCGCAGCGTTCGCTCAACCTTGGCGCAAGCCGCGGACGTCGCACTCGACTGCTCGGTTGCGCATGAGGCTTGCTCGCTTGGACTAGCTCCAACTGCCTCGACAACCACCATGCTCGCCCTCGGCGACGCTCTGGCGGTCGCACTCTCCGAGCGTCGTGGCTTCAAGGAAGAGGACTTCGCCAATCTGCATCCCGGAGGCAAGCTGGGCAAGCGCTTCGCGCGAGTTGCGTCGCTCATGCACACAGGAGATGCTGTCCCGAGCGTGATTCCCTCGACTCCTATGACTGAGGTCATCTACGAGATGTCGCGAAAAGGCCTCGGCATGACAACCGTCGTCGAAGAGAAGAGACTCGTCGGACTCGTCAGCGATGGTGACTTGCGACGCCTGCTGGAGCGTCACGGCAAACATGTGCTCGATCTCACCGCTGGCGAGTGCATGACACGCTCGCCCAAGGTCGTCGGGCCTGATGTCTTTGCCATTGCGGCGCTCGACATCATGGAGCAAAAGAAAATCACTTCGCTTCCCGTGGTGGACGAAGCGGGAACCTTGCTCGGCCTGTTGCACCTGCACGATCTGTGGGAAACGCAGATGTTGTGAGAGGCAGCGCTTAGCACTTAGCGTTCGGCCTTCAACCCCTGAATTGTCATCCCGTCTATAACAACGACGGCGGTGTCAAGGGCGAACGAGGGCGGCGGCGCCCACGGTTTTAAAGTAGCGCCATTTCGCTCTCGTTGAGATCGAAAACTCTGCATAAGACCAAGACTCGCGCTCTTCGTGAATCAGGGGGTGGCAGCGTTTCCGCTCCACCAACCATCTATTCGGTCGGTTGCTCCGACCATGATTCTTGTTTTCGAACTCCCAGACTTCAGGGCCCGGATCTTGCCGGCATCGCCCAGCCGCAGCTCATGGCCCAGTTCGGCCAGCCGGCGCTCGAACCACAAGGTATTGCCGCAGGCCTCCATGCCGACCATCACTTTCCCCTTCAGTCCGGCGTAAAACGGCTGCGCCTCGACTGCCTTCAGCTTGCGTTCCGCGTACTCCCCGGTTTCCGTGTCGACCATCGCAATTTGTTGGAAACTCGGATGAAAATCACAGCCTATAATCTGCATGACGGCTCCTTTCGTCCGAGTCTTGGTCTTTTGCAAACTCAAGTCTACTCGGCACTGGTTAGGAGCCGTCGTTGTTATGAAATCAAGACAGTCGGGTAGAGCGGGCCTTCAGGCCCGCGTCAAGAGACCTTCTTAAGATCCGGGGGCTTTAGCCCCTCGTCGAAGGTGCCTGGCGCCAGACGGGAGCGCCTCGTCATCTGACAAATCCTATATCTTTTGCCGCAGATCGTAGGGGAGCGCGAGTTACAATCATCCGCGCATGGCATCAGATCCGATCAGCCGCCGCGGAGTTCGGGCATCTGTGTTCTCCACAGCTACCGTTTTCCGCTATGTCCTGCTCGCGTGCCTGTTCGCCATCGTGGTTTTCTTTCAGGTTGGGGCGAGCAGAGCCACTCTTCATCGGACTCCAGCTCGAATCCCGCGCTTTGCGCCTGCCCCTGCCAGTGCGGCGATTGAGTATCTGGATTCCAAATCCACAGCAGCCGGGCTCCACAGGGGCGACATCCTGGTGGCCATCAATGGTCGTCCCTATACAGGAACGGTAGTGTTCTGGGAAGAAAGTCGAAAGCCACCCCCGGAGGTACCTTGGCTGTGACTGTGCGATCACCCGGAGGAGACCTCCAGGAGCACACGGTACGGCTTCCGGTCACTCTGGACAATCGTTGGATCCGCGCCAAGATGGTCGTGATTCGGGCTCGCCGTGGTGATGCCTGCCTTCTGGATCGCGCTTGGATTCTGGGTGGTGCTGGTGCGGCCCAACGATCTATCGGCATGGCTTCTGTTGGGATTGTTCCTGAGCTTTACACAAGTCATGTCAGGGACGCCACCAGTGGAGAGCTGGGGGCCGGGAATCATTCGAGCTCGCCATGCTCTATGCCGAGACACTAGGCTTAGCTTGGACCGCTTTCATGTTTTTGTTCGGCTTCTTCTTCCCGGAGCCACTCCCTTTCTTCACGGCGGCCAGGCGGGTGGCGAAAGTGGGCGCCATGGATTGTGGTTGCTCCCTATGCCATTTGTGCACTCGGGATTGTCGTCACGCGGTCGGACAGTGGACCAATTACTGCCTCGGTCGAGCCGCTCTATCGCGTTCTTCGTCCGCTTGAGGGTGCGATCAATTTGTACGCGTACTGCCTGGTGGGTGCTTTTTCGGCTTTATTTTCGCCAAGTCCGCAATGGCCATCTCCCAGACGCGAAACGACGGCTTCGTCTTCTCTACTGGGGCGCCACGATTGGCTTGACTCCCCTCCTTCTGGTCGCTATGACGCTCTGGCTGAAGGAGAACGTTGAATTTCCTGACTGGGTACTCTCGATTGCGGCCCTGATGTTCCTGATCTTCCCGCTGACCCTAGCCTACGTCATCGTGGTGCAGCGGGCCATGGATGTCAGGGTTGTTGTGCGGCAGGGACTGCAGTACGGATTGGCGAAGAACGGCATTCGCACCCTGCAAGTGGTCGCCATCCTCATTTGTGCAGTTCTGACTGGCTTGATGCTGCGACAAAACCGGGCCCCTTCGAAGGCGATCATGGTGATCGTGATCGAAGTAGTTGCGGTTTTCACCATCAGCCGCTTGGCCAAAAGGCTTGGCGCTTGGACCGACCGGCGATTTTTCCGGGAAGCCTATGACGCGGAACAGGTGTTGGGTGAACTCAGCGATGGGGTCCGCGGCATGGTGGAGGCACGCTCCTTGATTGAGACCGTCGCCGAGCGCATCTCGGAGACACTGCACATTCCCCGGGTGGCAGTGTTGCTGGGAGGCGCCGGGCCTTACCGCCCGGCCTACGCTCTTGGTTATGGCGCGGCTCCAGACATCGCGTTTCCGCCGGGTGCCGGTACGCTCAAAGTGCTACAGAGACAGAAAGAGCCGGCCCGGGTGTACTTCGATGATCCCAATTCCTGGTTGTACCGCGAACCGGAGGTGACGGAAGAAGATCGCTCCCGGCTGACGCAACTCGACGCGGAACTGCTGCTTCCTCTCAGTACACGGGACAAATTGCTGGGATTCATCAGTCTCGGGCCAAAGCGTTCCGAGGAGCCCTATTCGCGCGCGGACCTGCGCCTGCTCAAGTCAGTTGCGACGCAGACCGGGCTGGCGCTGGAGAATGCCCAGCTGATCTCGGCGATTGCCGACGAGGTGGCCCAGCGGGAACGCTTGAACAGCGAAGTGGAAATCGCGCGCGAGGTGCAGGAGCGCCTCTTTCCCCAGACGCTGCCTCCCATCGCCGGCATGAGCTATGCGGGCGCCTGCCGTCCGGCGCTCGGTGTGGGCGGCGACTACTACGATTTTCTGGCCTTGCCCGCAGGAAAACTCGGGATTGCCATTGGCGATGTTTCCGGCAAGGGCATTGCCGCAGCGCTGATGATGGCCAGCTTGCAAGCCTCTTTGCGCAGCGAAGCTACCCGCGCGCCCGACAACCTCGCGGGGATGATGGGCAGCGTAAGCCAGTTGCTCTATGAAGCTTCGTCGTCCAATCGGTATGCGACGTTCTTTTACGGTCAATACGATCCGGTCTCATGCCAGCTCACCTATGTGAACGCCGGCCACAATCCCCCAATGTTGTTCCATTGTTCCAACGGCGAAAGGCGCGTTTCCCGGTTGGAAGCGGGGGCACGGTCGTGGGTTTGTTAGAAAACTATGCCTATCAGCAAGCGGACTTTGACGATCGCACCGGGAGACATTCTTATCGCTTTTACGGACGGCGTTAGCGAGGCCATGAATGACGCCGAAGAAGAATGCGGCGAGGAACGGCTGATCGAGACCATCCAAGGCTGCGTCGGCATAAGCCCGGCTGAGATCATTGCCCGCATCATGCGAACCGCCGACGCTTTCGTTGCCGGGGCCAAGCAGAACGATGACATGACACTGGTCGCGCTCTGTGCCCAACCGGACTCCGGGAAATAGGCAAACACTTCAAGCACGAAACTGGATCTCTGTGGCTTGGCAGAAGGCGAAACACTCGTTCCACCAGTGTGACGGGCAAGCCGGAAGCTATGAGCATGGGCAGCCCATCTGACCCGCCTGACGTGATCGGAAGGCAAGGTGCAAGCTCACGTCTGGCCTGTCCCGAATGATTCGATATCACACCGCCATGTGACCGGTCTCCTTGTCGCCTCGGGCCTCGATGCGCTATCCGTGGTTCAGGAGGAGCGCCTTGTTGTGTCTCTGGGCCCGCAGCAGCCTTTGTGAGGGCTGCCGGGAGTCAGGGTGGCAGTCGTTCAGGTGGCGGTGTCGTCCACGGAGCTTCTGGACACGCGATGAGCAGAGTCGATTCCAGCAGCGGCCAGCGGATCGGAAAATGAACGGAGCCTGGTGCCCCAGGTTCGCCCTTCTTTTGGGCTAACCTGGGGGCACTGCACTCGGCAGCCGTAAGGGTGTAGATTGGGCTCATGCCACGCGGTCTGCGGCGCTTTCACCAATCCGGACAGTCGCACTTCATCACCTTCAGTTGTTATCGCCGCCAGCCCAATTTCGTCAGTGCCACAGTTTACGACCTGTTCCCGCTTTGCCTCGAGGAGATGCGGCGCCGTTTCGACCTGCGCGTCTACGGATACGTGGTGATGCCCGAACACGTTCACCTGCTGCTCAGCGAGCCCCTTCGGCTGCGCTCAGGGCAGGCTCCGCACGGCACGCTGGCTGGGGCGATTCATTTCTTGAAGTTGTCGTTCGCAAAAAGGCTGCGCAGCGCCCAGGTTAGCGTCCAAAAGAAGGACGCGAACCTGGGGCACCAGCACCAGCAGTCTGCACCGGCAACTGGGTTCGTTCTGGCAAAAACGCTACTACCATCGCAACGTAAGGGATGCGCGGGAGTTCGCGGTGAAGTTAAGGTACCTGCACCGCAATCCGGTGAAACGGGGACTGGTGGAGAACCCCGAAGACTGGAAGGGGAGTAGTTTCCGGCATTATGCTTTGCGGGAGAACGGAGTGGTGGAGATCGAGTCGGAGTGGACTGCCCGAGATCGTGAGTTGAAAGTGTCCGGTGGGCCGGCCCGAATCTTCCTCTGCCAAAGACGCCTCCGGTGTGCCGTGCCCGGGGCACTCGGGCTTTCATAACCTGCCCACCCCGGCCTGAAGGCCGGGGCTATCACTTTGCGTCGCGCGGGCGCGACTGGAGCGGCGACTATCCCTGCTGGCTGTTGGTCGTCGCCTGGTCTCCTCTGCCCAGGTTAGCGTCCAAAAGCCGGACGCGAACCTGGGGCACCGAGGCTTTTTTCCGGATCACGGTTGGCCACAGATAGGCGTGAAATCCGGTACCCGTCGGAGCACTGATTACGTGGTTTCGACAAATCCCACCACCACTTCTCTCTCGCGTGGCCCGTCGAGCTCAACCAGCACGACTCGCTGCCACGTACCCAGCAGGAGCAGGCCGCGTTCGACCTGCATGCTGACCGCGGTCCCGATGAGGGTTGACAGGATGTGGTCGGGCACATGCATCGGGTTATGCGGATGCCGGTAGGAAAGCTTGGGAACCATGTGCTCGAAGGCGTCGAGCATGTCGAGGTCGGTGCCGGGATCGAGGTCGGCCGTGGCCAGCGCGGCGGTGGTGTGCAGCAAATTTAACTGGCAGATGCCGGTCTTCTCAGGATACTGCTTCCACAGCAACTGCTCGAGCTGTTCGGTGATGTCCAGAATCTCGCGCTTCTTGTGGGTCTTGATGGTTAGACGATGCATGGCTCAATCACTCGCCTGGTGTAACCAATTCCAAGCGCACGCGCCAATCGACGGACTGCCCGGGATCCAGAAGGACCATTCCAGTATCGACGTTTCCCCAGTCCTTGCTGTAGGGATCGGGCAGATTGAACTGCGGCTCGATAGCGACAAAATTCTTATTTGGCGGCGCATAGACTTGTATGGACTTGATGCTGGGGGACAGGGTTGTCAGCTTCAGACCGTATTTTGCGGCGGGGTCAACGATCTCGGAAACCGTGCTGCCGTCGGCGTTGCGGATGAGATCGGAGAAATTGTCGTCGAGGTATTGTGTGCCCAAAGCCCGGCCGCCAGCGGCGGAGAAGTCATACGGAGTGTCTTTGACAGAGACCCGCTTGCCGGTCACAAACGAATCGTCGTAGTTGTTCATGATGGCCCGAGTTTGGCTCGGCAGGTGCAACCGGACCTGCTGACGTTCGCCGCTGGGCAGCACAAAATACGGATGCCAGCCAATGCCCATCGGCAGAGGCGCATGACCCGCATTCCTCACGGTCACCAACATGTTGAACGCGTCATCCTTCAATTTGATCTCGACTCGGATGTCGCTGGCGGAAAACCAGTGTCCTCCGAAGTCGCCCGCTCGCAAGGTTGCGACCACGCTCGACTCATGAGGACCGTTGTCGGCGACGACGCTGCCGAATTTCGAGTTCAGCAGTAAACCATGGATGGCGTGCTTCTCAGCGCCCGGATTGTTGCCGCTCCAGTTGGCGGGCAACGTGACGGGTTTCCCCGCAACCGTCGCGGTGATGGTCTTTCCGTCGGGCGAGACCTTGCCGCGAATGCGATTAGCAAACGGCAGAAGAATGGCGCCGCCAAACTTGAAGACCTGGTTGCCGAACTCGTCATCGCTCTTATCCAGCATCTGCGCGGCTTCAGGCAACGGCGGTGTGTTCAGCAGATTGATCTCGCCCTTCCCTGGAATGTATGCCTTGATCTGGAGCACGGCCATGCCGCGGCCGGGAACCACCGTAGCTTCGAGGAACTGCGGCTTGCGCGGATCTCCGGAACGAGGCCGCTGGAGGACCACCACGGGTTCTCCTCCGATCTCGATGGGGCGCGACGATTGACTGGTCGCTTTGCTGACTGCGGAAGGCTGCTGGCCCCGGACCAGTGACGGCCATCCAAAACTGAGCACCAGCACGACGACTAAGGTTGACCACTTTACCGGCAGCATTGACGTTCGCATAGATGGTTCGTTTCCTTGGGCCCCGGTCCCGGATGGCAATGCGTCCAGCGCTATCGACGCGAACGAAGCGCTCGTGCCAACCTTGGGGCACCATCATAGTCGCTGGGGGCGTCGGTGTGGAAATGACGATTCGGAGGGGCTGAAAGGACTAGGCCACACAACCCAAGGACGTCAGACGACGATCGCGAGCTGGCGACGGCGCTTCGTAAGCGCTGCCTGGATAAACGTCACTTCGCGTCCCAACATGTCGGTAGCTTCCCGGCAGAGATCCGGTTGCTCGCGCATTAAGTCAAGAAATGGTTCACGTTGTACATGGACCACTTCAGACTCGGCAAGGGTTACCGCACTCAGGCTGTACCGGTGTCCGGTGAAGGTGGAGGGCAGCCCCAGCAGAGAACCCGGCCCGAAGTCCCGGTCCAGGCTGGGCAGGTTGTTTACGCTCATGCGCACTTTTCCCTTACGTACAAGGAAGATACCCTCGCAGTTGTCGTCCTCCTGAAACAATACATAGGCCGGTGGATATTGCTCCTTGCGGCCTGCTGTTTCCAGACTGTTGATTAACGTCTCCGACGCTTTCAGGATATTGGTCTTGCCACCCGCACGTTTCATGCAGCAGTTATGCCAGACCTTCACCCCACAGTTCTGTGACTGCAATCACAGGTGGTTGTGAGGCGCAGACAGAGAGCACCGAGGCGGATTTCGCTTGCCAACAATCTCAAACACAGCAAAACTCACGTCGTGGAAGGTGAGCGGCGATCTCGAGGGCCTATTTCCTGGCGGGACGGGAGACCCCACTCGCGGCTTAGAGGCCGAAAGTGGGGGTGCCCGTTAATTCAGATCCACCTCGCGTCACTGCAGCACGAGGTGCGTAAACGGCGGGACGTACGCCAGGAGGTAAACGTATATTCCGACTAAGGCAGCCAGCGCGAGACTGTGGAAGAAGACGTAGCGCAGGATGTCTCCCTCGTGTCCGTACCAGTTGGTCGCGGTGCTGGCGACGACGATGCTCTGCGCGTCGATCATCTTGCCCATGACGCCGCCGCAACTGTTGGCCGCCGCCATCAGGATGGCGTGAGACGCCCACCGCCTGCGCCGAAATCTTCTGCAAGCTGCCGAAGAGCACGTTGGACGACGTGTCCGAGCCGGTTAGCGCCACGCCCAGCCAGCCGAGCATTGTCCCAAAGAACGGATACAAGTGCCCGGTTCGAGCAAATGCCAGGCCCATGGTGGCGTCCAGCCCGGAGTATCGCGTCATGAAGCCAATGGCCAGCATGGCCGCGATGGTGAGCAGCGAGAACCGGACCTTCATGATGGTTTGCAGGTAAACCTTGAAGATCCTGCCGAATGCCGAAGCCCATCACCAGGCCGGAGATGAGCCCGGAGATGAGAATGCCGGTACCGGTAGCGCTCAACCAGTTCAAGCCGAAGACCGCGCCCTCTTTGGTGGGCTTGGCAACCACGGGCGGCATGCGCATGGACAGTTTGTCCAGATCTGTCACCGGGAACTGCGGATTGGTGATTTTGCTGGGCGGCGTGTGCCAGCTTGCCATCGAGGTGAAGACCTTTTCCGGCGTGTTCATGATCTTCTTGCCGGTCTGCGTGCCCCAGCAAAAGACGATGACGCTGAGAATGATCCACGGGACCCAGGCGCGCGCGACTTCGCCGCGGCTGTAACCGTGGGCGGCGCGGTGCTCGGTCTTGGTCTCCTCGCCCTCGAAGGTCCAGACGCGCTTGGGATGCCAGATCATCAGGAAACCAACCAGGCACGCCATTGAGACCAGGGCTGCGCCCACATCTACCAGCCAGGGCCCATGATGGTTGGAGATGAAATATTGGGTGACCGCGAAGGAAGCGCCGGCGACCAGAATGGCCGGCCAGATCTCAATCATTTCGGCGAATCCGACAAAGGCCCAGATCAGCCAGAACGGCACGATGAGGGAGAAGACGGGCAGGATACGTCCGGCCATGGCTCCCAGGGTTATTTCGCTGAAACCGGTAACTCCCGGCCAAGGCGATGATCGGCGTGCCCAGCGCGCCGTAGGCCACCGGCGCGGTGTTGGCGATAAGCGACAGGCCCGAAGCCTGTAGCGGACGGAAGCCCAACCCGATGAGCAGCGCGGCGGTCACGGCCACGGGCGTGCCGAAGCCGGCCGCGCCCTCAAAAAAAGCGCCAAAGCTGAAGGCGATGAGCAGCAGTTGCAGACGGCGGTCCTGTGTGATGCCCGTCAAGCTATGCTTCAGCACATCGAAGCGGCCGCACTCCACCGTGAGCTGGTACATGAAGATGACGTTCAGCACGATCCAGCCGATGGGAAAGAGCCCATACCCAGCGCCCAGCACGGCGGTTGCCCCCGCCATACGTGCCGGCATGTGGAAGCCGAAGATGGCAACGAGCAGGGCTGTGGCCAGACCGAGCAGCGCTGCATAATGCGCCTTCATGTGCAAGGCCAGCGCTCCCAACAGCACAATCACAGGCACCGAAGCGATCAGAGTGGAGAGCCACCACAATCCGGTGGGGTCGTAACCTTGCGCCCAGGGCTGAGAGAGAGGAGGAATCTTGAGGATGAAAATGGCAACAATTATCACGACGACGGTAAGAATTGCGGGAAGCAGCATGTTCTCCGACGGCGGAGCGTGCTTGGCTGGGGGCGTTGCTGTGCTCATGTGTTGATCACCCATCTCTGCCGGAGATTTCGGGCAGGCACTTTCTTTTTTGGTTTTTCAATTACATGGGACCTTACTCGCCAGCCGTGCGGGCGCTACATGAATAACGGCAGAAAAATGAATCACACCACTGGCGCAAAACGTCTCCCACGTTCCCAATTCCAAGGGCGCGTTCCCCGTAGTCCCGGTGACACCAGGCGTAAACCTGACGGGAATAGGGATGAGGGCGCAAGCCCAAACGCGCCCTCCGAATCGGGAACTGGTCGCGGCAGAAGGTTTACACACCGTGAATCGCAAGTCAATAAGGTTCTGAACTTCGGCTTACCGCTTTCTGGTGATAGGGATACAAGGTGTAAACTCGGGCTCGTTCGCAGCCTCCGGCAAGCGCTACAATGAGCAGGAAATTCCCGCCGCGGAAGAGGAACTATGTCATCGCCGATGAGCACCGTCGCACCCGACACCACGGAAGCCGCTCGCCAACTGCTTGACCCCGCGCAGTGCGCGCTGATCGTGGTGGACATCCAGGAAAAGCTGCTGCCGCCTATCTTCAACAAAGACGCCATGGTCCGCAACTCGCAACTGCTCATCCGGCTGGCAAGGATCCTTTCCATTCCCGCCATGGTGACCACGCAATACAGCAAAGGGCTGGGCGGCACCGTGCCGGAAATCGCCTCGTTATTGACCGAGGTGAAAAGCGTTGACAAGCTGGAGTTCAGTTGCTTTGGTAGCGACGAATTCCGCTCCGGTTTGAAACGGCTGCCGGGCAATCGCAACACGGTGTTGCTGTGCGGCATGGAAGCCCACATTTGCGTGACCCAGACGGCCCTGGGCGCGCTCAACGATGGCTACCTGGTGCACGTGGCCTCCGACGCCGTCGGCTCCCGCTCGGAGTGGAACTGGAAGGTCGGACTCGACCGCATGCGCATCCGCCGGCGCTGTCATCTCCTCCACCGAGATGATGATGTATGAGCTGCTGCGCTGCTCCGGAACGCCGCAGTTCAAGGAGTTGTTGCCGTACATCAAGTAGTAATAGTTTGGAATCGACCTTACCGGCATCGCAGACAAGTCGCCAGTTGTCGGACAACGAGCAGCATTGCGGGTCAGAGCTCTCAGCTTCCGGTTTGCCAACCATCCAGGAGTTGGCCAATTCGATGACAGATCAGCCTGAACTTTCGATAAGTGAGAAGCCCTGTTTTCGCCAATTGATACTCAAGTTCAGGATTGCTCGTGATACTTGAAGAATTCCACCGGTAAGCCTAAGCCCGGCCAGACAGGTTGACCCCATAGGAGTCCAGAATATCGCGCAGGGTCACGATGCCTTCCAGCTTATGCACATCAGCACGGCTCACTACCGGCAGGACTTCGATCTGATTTGCGCCCATGCGCTCGAGCGCCAAGTCAAGTCCTTGGTCGGGGTGGACGTGCGGAAAAACAAGCTCACCCACGAGCTCATCCAGATGCTTGGCAGCACTATCTGCTGCCTCTCTTTCGAGCGTCGGGAGGTTGACCACCCCAATCACACCTCGTCGATCCGTCACCAGGCATGTTGGGAATTCACTCGCACGGACCCGTTCCAGGGCTTCTCGAACCGTGATCTCGCTGGGCAGCAACTCGGTGGCAGCGTGCATGATTCGAGTTACCTGGCGCTGACCGCGCCGGTGGCGCGTCTCAGCCGTCGGCAGGTGTATTCCATCCTGTACTGCCAGGGCTTCATAGATGGGCTGCCGTTGCAATCGTGAGGAAATGAAAAGGCTCACCAGATTCGCAATCATCAGCGGGACGATGACCGCATAGTCCTGCGTCATCTCGAAGATCATCACTACTGAAGTCATAGGAGCGCGCACAATACCCGCGAAGACGGCTCCCATTCCCACCAATGCATAAGCACCCGGCGTCGCTGTATGAGCGGGCAACAAATGATGTGCCATGGTGCCCACCGCACCTCCCAACATGGCGCCGATGAAGAGGGCGGGGCCGAAAATACCACCCGCGTTACCCGAAGCATAGCTCGTGGTCACGGCTAGAAGCTTCAGCACCACCAACAGGACCATCAAGTTGACGGCCATCCGTCCATTCAAGACATCGCCGACGTAACCGTAGCCCACGCCCAAGACCTGTGGCACAAACCATCCCATCAACCCCACCAACAAGCCGCCCGCTACAGGCTGGAACCAGACTGTCTTTTGGGGGAAGCGCAGAAAGCGCTCCCGCATGCCCAGCAGAAGTTTGGTGAAGGTCACGGACACCAGACCACCGGCCACGCCAAGCACCGCGTAGATGGCAAGTTCCAGCGGATGCACCAGTTGGTATTGCGGAACCTTGAATAGAGGGTTATTGCCGAGCAAGAGACGGAGTACCATCCAAGACGTAGCGGAGGCCAACACCACCGAACCAATCATCGGCGCGTTTAGGTCGCCCACAATTTCCTCGAGCGCAAACAGTACTGCCGCCAGCGGCGTATTAAACGCGGCCGCAATTGCCGCTGCAGCACCGACTGGCAGTAGCGCCTTCACCTTTTCGGCACGCAGTCCCAGGAAGCGCCCGAGCACGGAAGCAATACCCGCGCCAACTTGGACGGAAGGCCCCTCGCGCCCCAGCGGGATTCCGCTGGCCAGCGTTGCCGATGTGCAAAAGAACTTTCCGATGACGGTGCGCAGGGTGATGCGTCCTCCGCCAGCGAAAAGCGCAGCCTTAGTCTGCGGCACTCCGCTGCCGCGCGCGTAGGGAAAATAACGAAATAGCAGGTAGCCGATACCCAGCGAGCCCACTACCGGAAAGAGTACCCGTCGCCACCGATCACTACCTGGCGGATACAGCCGCATCCCCTCTCGTTCCGTCAGCAGGATGAAAGCGACGACCGCCAAGCCTGTCAACGCGCCGATGACCAGCGCCAGAACCAGAAACACCTGGTCTTCACGCTGCTGCAACTTGGCTACAAGATATAACCGCGGCGTTCTCCACCAACTTCCGCTTGTCATCTGGCCATTTTCACTCATCTCTGGGGAATGTCCGAGAAGAGCATACCTCAACAGATTGCCTTTGGAAGGTCGAAGCAAAAATTGCAGGCGCGATGCGTACCCTCAGAAGTGGCCGTACTCGACGTTTCGATCCGAAGCACCCCGCGATAACTCCTGGATCGTCGGCTAACCAGCTTGGCCGTTCGGAGGATTGTTCCCGAGTAACGTTAGTGCTGTCCCAAAGTAACTGTATCCTCCGAGCACGGGTAGAGCGGCGCTTTAGCGCTGCGTTCGCGTGCCGGGAAGAACAATGCTTCCGCCGCTGAGGTCGTTCACCTCAGCGGCGGAAGCCAGGAATTGTACCAACCCTGGAGACGCGGGCCTGAAGGCCCGCTCTACCCGTGCCAGCCGGCTACACCAACTCTGGAATTGCTCTAGTGCTCACGGGCAACCCTGGGGTTATCCACATGGGTGCCAGACGTCATCCGACAGCGAGGTATGCAAGGTCAAGCCTCGCCTATATCAATCAGGCAGAGCAGCTCACATCTGGCTGGACGCAATCTGCACGACAGGTTGAGGACGGCGCGGCTGGCGCGGATTGGCAACGCTCTTAGGCAGCGTGCCCAGGTACATCGCAATTTCGTCACAGGCATTCTGACGCGGGCAAAGCTGGCAGTCTTTCAGCGCCTTGTCGGGAAGAGCCTGCTTCTCCACCACGCGAAAACCCATGCGTCCGAAGAAATCGGGAATGCGGGTGAACAGGCACACGCAAGTCACGCACTGGTGCTCCGCTTCCTTCAGCAAGGCGTCGATCAGCACTCGTCCTGCCCCTTTGCCATTCGACTTCGAGGTCACGGTGATGGAACGGATCTCGGCCAGGTGCATGCCATAAAGATGGAGCGCGCCGCAGCCGACGATTTCGCCCTCGTTCTCCACCACGATAAAGTCGCGGATGTTCTCACAGATGTCCCGCAGCGAGCGAGGCAGCAGGGTCCCATCGCCGACGTGGACCTGGATCAACTGCTCGATGGCAATGGCGTCGGGAAGCTTGGCGTTACGCGCTCGCATGGGCCGCTCCTGAATACATGGATAATTTTTCTTTGGCAGCGTGCAAGGCCTGGCGCACGCGCACAGGAGCCGTGCCTCCTTCGACGTCATGAATGGCCAATACGTTGACCAGGGTGAGAGCGTCATAAAACTGCGGATCAGCCTGAATTCCGCAAAGCGCAAAATCCTCCGGCGACAGTTGCTCGAGTTCGCAACCTTTCTCCAGGCAAACCCGGACCGCCTTGCCGACCAATTCGTGGGCGCGGCGGAAGGGCACGTCCTGGCGCACCAGGTAAGCGGCAGCGGCCATGGCGTTCATGAAGCCTCGGGTCGCGGCCCGCTGCATGCGAGGGTAGTCGAACTCCACGGATGTCATGAAGCCGGCCGCCACCCGCAGCATGCCCGACACCTGCGCGGCAGCCGCAAAGACAGGTTGCTGTGTCTCTTGCATGTCCTTGTTGTAGGCCAGGGGCAAGCCCTTCACGCTCATGACCAGCGAGGTTGCGCTGGCCCAAACCGTTCCTGCCTTGCCGCGGATCAGCTCCAGCGCGTCAGGATTTTTCTTTTGCGGCATGGCGCTGCTGCCGGTGGAAAATTCCTCGGGCAGCTTCACGAAACCAAATTCCGTGGTGGAGAACAGAATCAATTCCTCCGCCCAGCGGCTCAGGTGCAGTGCCACGAACGACAGGGCCTGCACGAACTCGATGGCGAAATCGCGGTCGCTGGTGGCATCGATGGAGTTCCCACTGGGGGCTTCGAAATCCAACTGCCTCGCCATGGCTTCGCGGTCCAGAGGCAGGATCGTTCCCGCCACCGCCCCCGAACCCAGCGGGCACTCGTTCAGCCGCTGGCGGCAATCGGCCAGCCGGCCCAGATCGCGAGTAAACATCTCGACGTAAGCCAGCAGCCAATGCGCTACCAGCACGGGCTCGGCGCGTTGCAAGTGGGTATAAGCAGGCATGACATTTTCGCCGGCGGCGTAGGCCTGATGGACGAACTTGCCGGCGAAATCCACGAGCAGGTTGCAGACCACATCGATCTGCTTGCGAACGTAGAGCCGCAGATCGGTTGCGACCTGCTCGTTGCGGCTGCGTCCCGAGTGCAGCTTGTAACCGGCGTCGCCCGCCAGTTCAATCAGGCGCCGTTCGACGTAATGGTGCACATCCTCGATCGAGGTATCGTCCATCGGGGGGAGTTCTTCGCGCGCGATTTGCTCGAGAGCGAGGACCGTACGGGCTAGTTCCTCCGAACTCAACACGCCCGCCTTGGCAAGCGCGCCGGCATGCGCCTGGCTGGCCGCCACCTCGAAAGGCAGCAATACGCAATCGAAGGGAAACGAGCGCTGCCACTGTTCAAAGTCGGTATTCTGCGGCCGCCCGAAGCGGCCCGACCACATCTTCATCTCACGGTCCCCGCGTGGACCAGGGCGCGCGACCGCGCGGGCAGGCCCAGAATGCGAATGAAGCCCTCTGCATCCTTCTGGTTGTAATCGGTGCCCATGGTGAAGCTGGCAATGTCGGGACGATAGAGCGAGCTGTCCGACTTGCGTCCGGCTACGTCAATGTTGCCCTTGTAGAGCGCCAGCGTGACCGTGCCGTTCACATCGGCCTGCGAGCTGCTTACGAAAACCTGCAACGATTCGCGCAGCGGCGTGAACCACAAGCCGAAGTACACAACCTCGGCGTACTTGAGCCCGACATGCTGCTTGAAGTGCATCAGGTCGCGATCGAGACACAGCGCTTCGAGTTCGCGATGAGCGGAGAGCAGCAAGGTCCCGCCCGGCGTCTCGTAACAGCCGCGCGACTTGATACCGACGAAGCGGTTCTCCACCAGATCGATGCGGCCGATAGCGTTGCGCGCGCCGATTTCGTTCAGCACCTCGACGATGGCCACCGGATCGAGCGCGACGCCGTTGACCGCAGCCGGCAGTCCCTGACGAAACTCAATCGTCACCTGCTCGACGGCGTCGGGCGCCTCCTGCGGGGACTTGGTCCACGTCCAGGTTGTCGGCAACGGGGCGTTGTTGGGATCTTCCAGCTCGCCGCCTTCATGGCTCACGTGCAGCAGGTTGCGATCCCGGCTGTGGATTTTCTGGCGGCTCTGCGCCACTGCGATCCCGTGCGCCTCGGCGTAGTCGAGGCAGTCTTCGCGCGATTGCAACGTCCACTCGCGCCAGGGCGCGATGACCTTCAGCTCCGGCGCCAGCGCCTGATAGGCATGCTCGAAGCGGACCTGGTCGTTGCCCTTGCCGGTACAGCCGTGCGCGACCGCGGTCGCGCCTTCGCGCCGCGCCGCCTCCACTTGATACTTGGCAATGATGGGACGCGCCAGCGAGGTGCCCAGCAGGTACTTGTGCTCATACACCGCGCCCGCCTGGATCGCCGGGAAAACGTAGTCGGTGAGGAACTCCTCGCGCAGGTCCTCGACGATCACCTTGCTGGCGCCGGTGGCGTAGGCTTTTTCTACCACCGCTTCGATGTCGTCGCCCTGGCCAACATCAGCGACGTAAGCGATGACGTCGCAGTCATAGTTCTCTTTCAGCCAGGGAATGATGATAGAGGTGTCGAGACCTCCGGAATAAGCGAGTACGACTTTTTCACGCATTGGAACTCCTCGGCGGGAAGCGATAAAGACCGCCTTCCAGCAACAAAACGAGAATCGATTTCTGAACGTGCAGGCGGTTCTCCGCCTGATCGAAAACCACCGAACGCGGCGAATCGATTACCGCTTCGGTCACTTCATCGCCGCGGTGCGCCGGCAGGCAGTGCATAAACACCGCATGCTTCGCCGCATAGGAGAAGAGATTCTGATTCACCTGATAGGGAGCGAAAATCTTGCGGCGGTCCCCCGCTTCCGACTCCTGCCCCATGCTGGCCCACACGTCGGTGTACACCGCGTCGGCGCCGGCTACGGCTTCCACGGGATCGTTTACCACTTCGACGCCACCGCCGGAGATGGCAGCGAGCCGTTGGGCCTGATTGGTGATCTCTGCGCTGGGCTCATATCCTTTCGGCGTGGCGACCGAGATGGTTGCCCCGAGGCTGGCGGCGGCGAGCATGAGCGAATGGGCAACGTTGTTGCCGTCGCCTACATAAGCGAGATGCACATTGCGCAAGTCTCCAAAGTGCTCCTGCAACGTGAGCATATCGGCCATCGCCTGGCAGGGATGCTCCAACTCGCTGAGGGCATTGATGACCGGGATGGATGCATACATTGCCATGTCGGTGACCGTCTGGTGCGCGAAGGTGCGCAGCACGATGCCGTCCACCCACCGCTCCAGATTGTGCGCCACGTCGCTAAGGCTCTCGCGCGCGCCTAAGCGCGACTGGGTCTGGTCCACGAAGAACGACACGCCGCCCAGGCTGTTGATGCCGGCCTCGAAGGTGAGGCGGGTGCGTAGCGATGGCTTCTCGAAGAACAGCACGATCTGCTTGCCGGCCAGAACGCCCCGATAGTCGGCGGGACCCGCCTTCATCGCCGCCGCGAGTTCCAGAGCGCCAGCGAGCTCGTCAGGCATGAAATCCTGGATGGAAATCAGGTCGCGGCCGGTCGCGCCGGGTTGAACATAGGGCCTTACACCGGGGGGAATCGTTGTAGCAATCAAAATAGAACCTCCTTCTAAACGAGGGCAGAAAAAACAAAATGTCCGGGAATGTGCGCCGTTTACTGGCGTCGCTCGAGGGCACGATCAAACCTGGGCTGTGTCATGAGGCGATCACCTCGGTGCCGCAGTCGATGGGATGCGTGAAAAATCCAGGCAACACTTCGGCGCGGGCGGCAGGCAGGATGCGTACGCGCGTAACGCCCTTCTTCAGCGCCTGGGTGCAGGCTTCCAGCTTGGGCAACATGCCTCCGCTGACGGTGGCTTGCTGCACCATGGCTGCGATGTCGTTCACTTCGAGCCAGCGAATGATTGTGCCCCCGGCATCCTTCACGCCGGCAACGTCGGTGAGATATATGAGTGCGTCGGCGCCGCAAGCGACGGCGCAAGCCGAGGCCATCTGGTCGGCGTTCACGTTGTAGTACTCGCCGTCGAAGCCCAGCGCCAGACTGGCAACAACCGGGACAACTCCAGCGCTCCACAAGCGCTCAATCCACTGAAAATCAACCGCGCAGATCTCGCCCACGTAGCCAAGATCGGGCTGCGTCTTTTTCTTGGCGCGGAAGATGCGCAGATCGCCGCCGCAGATGCCGATCGACGGCTGTCCGGCGTCGCCAACGGCAGCCACTAGCTGCTTGTTGAGCCGTCCTCCCAGCACCATCATGGCGACGTCGCGGGTCTGCGCGTCGGTGACCCGCAGTCCGTCGATGAAGGTGCTCTGGCAGCCTAGTTGTGTCAGAGTGCGGCTCAGAGCGGCGCCGCCGCCGTGCACGATCACCAGCTTATGGCCTTCACGGCACAGGTTCGGAATGGTGCGGGCGAACTTGCTCACCAGCTCTTTGTCGTCGAGCGCGGCTCCGCCGATTTTCACCACCAGCTTCATTGCAGTCCCTCTTTCTGATCGAAGCCGAACATCAGGTTCGTGTTCTGTACGGCCTGTCCGGCGGCGCCCTTCAGAAGGTTGTCAAGGCACGAGACCAGCACCGCACGCTGGCCGTCGGGCGAAAGCGCAAAACCGATGTCGCAGTAGTTGGTGTTCACGGAAAACTTGATCTGCGGCAGACGGGCAGCGCCGAAGACGCGTACCCAGGGTTGGCCCAGATAGAACTCGCGCAGCGATTGTTCGAGCTCCTGCGAGGTTGCCGGCTTCGCCAGCTTGACGTAGATGGTGGACAGGATGCCGCGCGGTATGGGTAGCAGGTGCGGCGTGAATTGCAGCGCGCCGCCATCGAGTCCGAGCTGCTCCAGCATCTCGCCGGTATGCCGATGTCCAAAAACGCTGTAGGCGGAAAAGTCGCCGTCAACTTCCACGAAGTGGGTCTTCGGTGCCGCCTGCTTCCCTGCCCCGGAGACGCCTGACTTCGCATCGCAGACGATCCCATGCTGCAAATCCACGAACCCGGCGCGGACCCAGGGCGCCAGAGCGAGAATGATGGACGTCGAATAGCATCCTGGATTGGCCAGCAGCGCGGCCTGCTTGATGGCATCCGCGTGCAGTTCGGGCAGGCCGTAAACTGCCGAATCGTCCAGTTGCGACGCGCCGTCGGCAAATCCGTACACCTTGCGGTTCTCCGCCTGCTTCAACCGCCAGGCGCCGCTGAGGTCAACCACGCGAAAACCCTGGCTGATGGCCTGGGGCACCAGTTCGCGCGAAAACTCGTGCGGCGTGGCGAAGAAGACAACGTCAACTCCGGCGTCTTTCATCCGCTGCCAGGAAAAGCTCTCAAACGGAAAGCCGCCGTTGCCGGCCAACTGGGGATAGGCTTCCGCCAGGTCACTGTACGCACCGCTCTCGCCATTGCGCCGGACGCAACAGCGGCTTCTTGACGCCGCCGTGGCGCGCGAGCAGGCGCACCAATTCAAACCCCGAATAGCCGGTGGCGCCAAAAACAGCGGGTTGTAGATGTTTATTCATTTTTATGCAAAATATTCCCGAATGCGTTGTGCGAGTTTTCCGGCCAGGCTGGCACTGGGCGCGATCGCCAGGATGGTGTCGTCCCCGCCGATGGTCCCGACGACCTCGTCCCACTCTTCCGCGTCGATGGCTGCCGAAACCGGCTGCGCGCTGCCGGGACTGGTCTTCACCACGACCAGGTTCTGCGCCGTCTTCACGTCGTACACGAATTCCTGGATCAGCCGTTCAATCGAGGGAAGATGAGCCCCTGCTTCCTCACTCTGGGGAACCTTGTAGCCCTCAGCCGTCTTCACCAGCCCGAGGTCGTGAATGTCGCGGGAAAGCGTGGCCTGCGTCACGCGATGGCCGCGCCGGAAGAGCAGCCGGCGGAGTTCCTCCTGGCTGGACACCTCCCGGGTGGAAATGACATCGCGAACGGCGGCATGGCGTGAGAGTTTCGACATCGTATAAATATACGTCTACATGCATATTAATGCTTTCACGGCTGTGTGTCAATACTTTGGAGAATTAATTTGAGAGATAGGGGCCGGTCGGCGAACTGTCTCGGAGTGAAAGCCCCCGATGTCCGATTCCGCGGCCACCAGGGCTAAAGCCCGGCGCTTCCACCTCAGAAAGGACGTTTTAGCCTGACGGATTTATTTGTTGGGGACCAGCCGCGCTTTTTCGTATTGGCTGAAAACCGCGTTCGCGCCTTCGTGCGCCGGAGTACCGGAGAGCAATTGCTCCTTGCGGTAGACCAGATTGCTGGCGTTGTAGGTGGCCAGCTCGAAGCCGTGGCCGTGCGTGATGGCGTCGGTGGGGCAGGCTTCCACGCAGTAGCCACAGAAAATGCAGCGGTTGTAATCGATGTTGTAAACCTTGGCGTAGCGCTCGGCGCCGCTCACGCGCTTCTCGGCGGTATTCTCGGCGGCTTCGATGTAGATGCAGTTCGAGGGACAAGCGGCCGCGCAAAGGAAACAGGCGACGCATTTCTCCAGCCCGTTTTCGTCGCGCTGCAGCACGTGCATGCCGCGGAAACGGTCCTGAAACATTGCGCCGCGCGTGGGGCCGGGACCGTCGGGATAGTTTTCGACGGTGGTGGGCTGGAACATCTCCATGAAGGTGACGCTCATGCCCTTGGCGATGGCGGCGATGTTTTTCACGATTCCCATGGGTTTGCTCAGTATACCAATTCGTTGGCTGCTCCCGGATTGAGCAACTCCGGTGATCGACAGCGCGACCTAGCCTCGGGCTTTCAGCAGTTCGTAATGATGCTGGGTGTGCCCGGCGATGATGTACGCCATGGCGCGGACCGTCACTGGCGCACCGTTGGCCATGCCTGAGCGCTGCTCTACGTCCGGCGGAAAGGATTTAAGCAGCGCCAGGGTCGAGTTGCGAACCGCTTCCAACTCATCCAAAAGATCGCTCAAGCTGCGCGAATCGGAGTGGGCTTCACGGACATAGTCGTCCTGCTCGAACCCATGCAGTTCCTGCTGGTCGCCGCGAGCGAAACGCAGCGCGCGATAGCTCTGGACGCGCTCCGTGTCGCACAGATGCCCGATTATCTCTTTCACATTCCACTTCCCCGGCTGCGGACGTGCAGATGCTGCCTCACCGGAGAGCGAGCCTAGCAGCTTGCGATACGCGCCGGGCTGCGCAGAAAGGAATGCAATCACATCTCCATCAGGAACGCGGGCGATGTAGTTGGCGTAGAAGTCGGCGTACTCGTTTGCTTCGGGACGGATAAGCATGAGGACAACTGTGACACGGACGAAACCGCGGACGCAAGTTGGGTTGAACGGACGAGCGGCTCGGGTCTCGAACAGCGCGAGGCGCGGGACACCCCGGCCAGTGGACTTCCGCACGCCAGATCCCTTGCGCAAGCCTCAGACGGGGCGAACTATGGTTCAGCGCAAAGATGCAGCTCTCGAGCCACTTGCGAAAGACGCCGATCCCGGCTCCAGAGCAACGTATTGCTGAGGGCTGCCGAAGCAAGCAGATGGGCATCAATCCAACCGATGCCGCGGCCCATCAGGCGGCGGCGTTCAATAAACGCCAGCATCTCATCATGGCCGACGACCGCTACGTTTGGCAGCCTCCGCAGCAGTCCCAGCACTTCAGAGCGGCGCCGCAGAGAACCGCAGGCCAATTCGCCGATTATGAAGGGGTGGCACTCGACTTCGTCCCGGTCGAGGAGTGCGCTGAGCGTAGGGTCGCCCCGCCGCAGATGCTCCACCCAAACCGAGGTATCAATCAGCATGGCCACGGACCGCGCGTGGGCGCGCGCGACGGCGGCGAACTCCGCGCAGGTCTGGGTTGCTGCCCCCTAAGGCAGCCAACCGCCTGGCGCTTTCCCGGGCTATCAAGGCTTCCAGCCCCGCACGGACGACCGCAGTCTTTTCGGCAATGCCGCTAAGCCGAGCCGCTTCTTTGAACAGGGTATCGTCGAGATTTAAAGTCGTTCTCATATGTATCAATATGCATCATCTGTGCATATATCTCAACTCCCTTCTGGCATTATTGACGGCTGCCGACTTCTGTTAACCCAACATGGCCGCAGGGTAGAAAACAGGAAGCTGCTTCGCGCTGTGACGGAGGGCGCGGGAGTCGGGTTATCAGCGCCAAGTCCCGGGTCTCGAACAACGCGAGACCCGGGCCACCCGGCCCGGGAGGCAAGTTGAGTGAGATGGACTAAGCGAGAAGCACTGAAGATTCTTACAGCAAACGCGAGTGCCAAGGCCTTAGGATTGGCGTATCCTACCGCTGCCGGAGGGAAGCAACGATGTACATTCTGCGGGTAATCAGCGTGATCGTTGCTGTTGTGCTTTCGGGATGCCAGCATCAGGGGAGCGAGCAGCGCCAAGGCATGTCGCCCAGAGAGGCCGACGATCTACTTTCCAACCTCGACAGAGCAAAAATACTGGATTACTGCGGCCCCGCTCAAAAGTCGCGCGTCAATCCTGGCATCGACCCGAATTCGTTTCTGACGTATCCATTTGGCCATTTCGATTTCGAGGACGGTGGCAGTCCGCTAATGCGTGTAGCGATGCATGTTCAAGGAGAGAAGTCCGCAGTTGTCTGGGAAAATGCACATAGGGAGTCCACCAGCAAGAATAAGGTGATGGTCGTAACACATCGGAACATTGTGAAACTTGACGAACTCAGGCCAGCCTCGACAATATCAGCGTCTACGAACTAGTACCTGGTTGCATTAATTCGCGTACAGAATTGCAAGAGCTAAAGCGCGAGTCATGAACGGGTTTGATCGAACGCGAACTTGCGCAACGAGGTACTAGAAGGCCAAAAAGGGCTGAAGATCATGGAGAACACCCCATGACTCACTGGGCTTCTTACAAAATATTAGAATTGGTGTCGGAGAGGGCATGACAACTTTAGCAATACACGTTCCGCAGTTCCAAGCTGGTGAATCAAGACTTCCGCAGTTTTGCGAACACTGTACGACTGCGCAGGGGGTACGCCTACGCGATTTCACGGAGCGAGTATGCGCAGATCACGCCTGGCTGCGATGAACATTTCTTGTTCCGGCCTCACCGTGGTGAACAGGCGTTTCATAAACTGGCCCACTAGCCACTGCTTCGTCACTCCAGCCCAAACTCTTTCCACCGCTTCGTCACCTGCTCTTTGGTCTTTTCGTCCATGCGGATCTCGTCCGGCCAGGGGCGGGTGAAGCCTTCGCGTCGGCCATTTGCGCGTGGCGTCCACGCCCATCTTGGAGCCGTAATCCGGCAGCCGCGAGGCGTGGTCCAGCGAGTCCACGGGCCCAAGCGTGAACTGAATGTCGCGTTCCGGATCGATGTTGTTCAACACCTTGAGCGTCACGTCGCCGAGGTCCTGCACGTTCACGTCTTCGTCCACCACGAGGATGCACTTGGTGGACATCGCCTGCCCCAGCGCCCAGATGCCGTTCATCACCTTGCGCGCCTGGCCGGGATACGACTTCCTGATGGAGACGATCATCAGGTTGTGGAAGATGCCCTCGACCGGCAGGTTGACGTCCACGATTTCCGGAATGGTGAGCCGCATCAGCGGAAGGAAGATTCGCTCCACGGCTTTGCCCATCCAGGCATCTTCCATCGGCGGCTTGCCAACGATGGTGGTGGAGTAGATCGGGTCCTTGCGGTGGGTGATGCAGGTGACGTGGAATACCGGGTACAGATCCTGCGGCGTGTAGAAACCAGTGTGGTCGCCGAAGGGGCCTTCCATGCGCAGCTCGTCGAGCTGCACGTAGCCTTCGAGAACGATTTCCGAGGTTGCCGGAACTTCCAGGTCAACCGTTTCGCACTTCACCAGCTCGACCGGCTTCTGCCGCAGGAAGCCCGCGATCATGTACTCCTCGATGTCCGGCGGCGCAGGAACTATGCTCGAAAACATTCCAGCCGGCTCGGTGCCTATGGCGACCGCGACCTCCATTCTTCCCGCTACCTGCTTGCCTTCCGCCACGCGCGAGCCGCCGCCCGAGCGCGCCATCATGTCGAGCGCCGCGGTAACGGGATGCGCTTCGCCCGCGGCCGCGGCCTTGCGCATCTGCTCGCGATAGTGCTCGGCGCCGTGCTTCTGGCGCTGCCAGTGCATGCCTGCGGTAGTGGCGTCGTACACCTGCATGCGATAGACGCCGACGTTGCGCTTGCCGGTTTTCGGGTCCTTGGTGATGACCGACGGCAGGGTGATGAAGCGTCCGCCGTCCAGCGGCCAGCATTGCAGGATGGGAAAATCGAGCAGCGAGAAGTTGTCGCGCTTGATGACTTCCTTGCACGGCCCGGTGGAAACTTCCTTGGGAAAGAACTTACCCATTTCGGCCAGCATGGGCAGCATCTTGATCTTGTCCAGGAAGCCCTGCGGCGACTTCACGTCCATGAAGTACTTGATGCGGTCGGCGATTTCGTCGAGCGAGTCGACGTCGAGCGCCATCGTCATGCGGCGCTCGGAACCGAACTGGTTAATCAGCACCTTCGCGCCGGGATGGCCCTTCACGTTTTCAAACAGCAGCGCCGGACCGCCGGGACCATGTTTGCCGCGCGGGCCCCATTTGGAGACGCGGTCGGTGATCTCGGCGATTTCCAGCAGCGGATCGGCTTCCGCCTTGATGCGCTTCAGTTCTCCCGCCTTGTCCAGGGCGGAGATCCATTCCCTCAGATCGTAGTAGGCCAACTCAGCCTCGCTTTAATGGCAGACAACGCCGCAGCCAGCATCAGATTCGATGTCACAAGGATTATAG
Source organism: uncultured Acidobacteriaceae bacterium (assembly GCA_963798005.1). Lineage (GTDB taxonomy): Bacteria > Acidobacteriota > Terriglobia > Terriglobales > Acidobacteriaceae > Bog-257. Next base: position 105,576 of record CAWCRZ010000018.1, read on the forward strand.
AGGGCATAAACTGGAAGCATGGGCGGCGATGAGGTTCTTGCTACTGTCCGATACAACACATACGCCCGTGGCGCGAACATGTATAGATGTCGGACAGGAAGAAAAGATTCACAGAAATGTCGCGGAAGGAGCGTCGCGCAGCGTGCAAATAAACTGCCACTAATTTTGCTGCGCCTCTTGAAGCTTCCCGCAATCGCTTTTATACTTTCACCTCATTGGGGAGAGGAAGGCGAAGGTCTTTTTGTCTCCAATGATTCTGTAAGTGGCCTTACGTCTTTTGCTGCGAAAAAAGTTCTTGCTGTGAGAGATTTCACCCGCTTCGGAATTCACTGCAATTTCTTCGCTCCCCGTCCGTCTGTACCCTCCCTGATTTTTGCTCATTGGCCCGTTAGACCCAGGCAACAGAAAAACAAATCAAATCAGAAAAGGACGTTACCATGCCTGTGACTCACATCGATTTCCCGCTGGACAAATTGACCAGTCCGCAAACCGAGGAAGAGATTCAACGGAAACTGGCGCAGGAACGCGCCCGCCTGGCCAGCATGATGGGCCTGGATAGCGGCCCGGTGCGGCACTTCAAGCGCCCCGTCGAGCGCCCTTTCAGCGCGGAGGAGCGCGGGAAGGTGACCATCCTCTTCGGCGGCCTGACCTGGAAGCATGAGAAGGTCATCCAGGCCGTCTTCGAAAGCTGCGGCTATCACTGCGACATCCTGCCGGACGCGGACGTCAATGCGTTTCAACTCGGCAAGGAGTACGGCAACAACGGGCAATGCAATCCGACGTATTTCACGGTGGGCAACCTGGTGCAGTATCTCCAGAGCCTGGAAGCGCGGGGCATGACGAAGAAGGAGATCATCGACAACCACGTTTTCTTCACCGCCGGCTCCTGCGGACCGTGCCGCTTCGGCATGTATGAGTCCGAGTATCGCCTGGCCCTACAGAACGCCGGTTTTGATGGCTTCCGCGTGCTGCTGTTCCAACAGAATGACGGCGTGAAGGCGGCCTCGGGTGAAGCCGGCCTGAAGTTCACGGTGGATTTCGGCATGGGCATGTTCAACGCCCTCAATCTCGGCGACATCATGAACGAGATGATCTTCCGGGTCCGTCCGTACGAGGTGGAGAAGGGCACGACCGACCGCGTCTTCAAGGAATCGGTGGACACGCTGTGCACCATGCTGCGCGAGCGCAAGCCCTTCGAAGACCACGAAGATCTACCGGAGTGGATGGCGAAGAAAATCCGCGCCAACAAAGGCAAGAAGTGGGAGGTCTGGGTCAACTCGCTGGCCAAGGTCCGGGAGCAGCTTTACGGCGATCCCTACAAGGAAGCGCTGGCGGCAGTTCGTGCCCAATTGGCCACTATCGAAGTCGATCGGCTGCGCGTCAAACCGGTGGTGAAGATCATCGGGGAGTTCTGGGCGCAGACCACCGAAGGCGACGGCAACTTCCACATGTTCGAGTTCCTGGAGCGCGAAGGCGCACAGGTACTGGTGGAGCCTATCGGCACCTGGGTGATGTACATGATGTACCAGGCCAAGGCCCGCGCCGCCGCTCGCCGTTCGCTCGACGCACCATATAAGAAAGTGCAGTGGTACGAACTGCATAAGAGGGCGGCCAACGAACTGAAGTTCCGTCAGAAGCAGTGGCTGTTTGGCATCGGCGAACGTTTCTACGCCCGCCAGTACCACCGGGTGGTAGAACGGCTGGGCAACATTGCGCACCATCTGATCGACCAGAAGGAAATGGCCGAGATGGCCAACCCCTTCTACAACGAGTTCGCGCGTGGCGGCGAAGGCCACCTGGAAGTCGGCAAGAACGTCTATTACACCAAGAACCACCTGTGCCACATGGTGCTGGCGCTGAAGCCGTTCGGGTGCATGCCTTCTTCGCAATCGGATGGCGTGCAGTCGGCGGTGGCCAATCACTTTAAGGAGATGATCTTCCTGCCCATCGAGACCTCTGGCGAAGGCGAGATCAACGCTCACAGCCGCGTCCAGATGGCTTTGGGCGAAGCCAAGGTCAAAGCCCGGATGGAGTTCGACCAGGCCCTGAAATCAACCGGCAAACGGCTGGAAGACATCAAAGAGTATGTCGCCGAGCATCCCGAGCTGCGCAATCTGTTCTACCCGGTGCCGCATGTTCACGGATACGCGGGCGTGGCAGCCAATTTTGTGCTGCACGTCAACGATCTGATGAACGGCAAGAAACGTCTGGCGCGAGTGCCGGTGACGCAGCCGCGAGAGCTGGCGGTGGCCGCCGCATTCGGCGATTAAGGGCGAGCAGGTTTTTACAATAGAGAGTTCTCAGGGAAGGAAGGGTTTTCATCCTATGCCGGAAGTGCAGGTACCTGAAGGTACGCAAGCTGCTCCGACGTATCGCCTTGATGTGCAGTTACATGAGCTGCTGATGAAGCCGCCGGAATCGCCGCGTTTGCTGCCGCCGCCTCCGAACGGCCAGGAGCAGAAACTACCGACGCCGGTCTTCCCGCAGTATCCCGAGCTGATGACCGCACGGGACGAAGACTTCTTTCCGCAGAATGGGCGTCGCAAATACGAAGCGAAGTACATCTACCGCGCGGCGAAAGGGTGGGCGTTCCCATTCTTGCGCTCGCGGACCATGCCGGGAGAGTTCCACCCGATCATCGCTTATCTGTTCAACGAGTGGAAGTGCAACCTGGATTGCCACTACTGCTGGGCGTTCGACAACAGTGTGCGCGGCATGACGGAGGACGTGGCCAAGCGCTCCATCGATTGGCTGCACGACACCGGATGCCGCGTGCTGGCGCTGATGGGCGGCGAACCGCTTCTCCGCCCCGACTTCGCCCACAAGATCTGTTACTACGCGGCGAAAAATGATTTTTGGATCTACCTGCCGACGAACGCTCGCCTGATGCGCCCGGAGGTGATCGACAAGTTGGCCGACGCCGGCGTCGCCACCTTCAATATCGCGGTTGACGCGTGGGATGTGAAACCCGGCCTTCCGAAGGCCATGGTGCCCATCCGCTCGTACTTCGATTACCTGATCAAGAAACAATACAAGTACGGTTACTCGGTGTTCCTCAACATCAACATCTGCCACAACAACATGGACGACGTGCGCCAGTTGACGGAATTGGCCCACGACAGCGGTATCGCCACCGACTATCACATCTGCGAATCGCCGATGACTGAGCAGCCCCATTTCAAGCACCTGTATACGAACCCGACGTTCATCCGCGAGGAAGACCATCCGCTGGTTGCGGAACTGGTGGACTGGCTCATCGCAAAGCAGAAGGCGGGCTACCACATGGTGAACTCGGTGGAGCGCCTGGCGCAGATGAAACAATTCGTCCAGGGCGAACTGGAGGACTGGAACTGCCGCGCCGGCCACAACTCGGTCGTCGTTCGCGTGGACGGCACCCTTGCTCCCTGCTTCCCCATGTACTCCGCGGGATACGATTGGGGCACCATCGAGAACCAAAAGTTTGAAACGAAACAGTTGAAAGACATGAAGAAAGAGTGCCAGAAGAATTGCTTCTCGACCTTGAACCACATTCTCGCGTTTTGCTATAACGACCGGCGAGTCATCAACTGGCTGTTCAGGCAAGCGAAAAACGGGTTCCAGGGAGTCCAGGGCAACTTCGGCGACTCATGGTAGAACGGCGTTTTAGCGCCGAACACGGAACGGCAGAGCGGCGCTTTAGCGCCGCGTAATGGGCTGTTAAGAACGAGAAGGGGCTTCAGCCCCTCACATGCAAGCTGGGAGGTTCTGTGGATTCGCATCCTCACCATCACGGTTCGTGCAGCACTGGCGAGCAGAAGGTTGACGTTCAACTCGATGCTCTGCTGAATTCGGCGCCTGTCGAAGAGTCGCTTCCCGCAAGGGTCCTGGCCCGTTCGCGCGAAGTCAGCGCGCAGTCGGGCTTCAAGTCGGTCTATACCGTCGGCATGGATGTTGGCTCGACTACCGTCAAAGCCGTGGTCGTCAATGCCGAAACCGACGAGATGATCTGGCAGGACTACCAGCGCCACGAAACCAAACAGCCGGAAAAGCTGTTGGAATTCCTTAAGCGCATGCAGGACGAAGTCGGCATTGCCCCGCACAACGCCCGGATCTTCATCACCGGTTCCGGCGGAGGCGCTCTGGCCAACCTGGTCGGTGCAAAGTTCGTGCAGGAAGTGACCGCGGTCTCGCTCGCCGTCGAGAAGATGCATCCCGAAGTGAATTCGGTCATCGAGCTCGGCGGGCAGGATGCGAAGATCATCGTATTCAAGGAAGACGAGAATACCGGCCGCAAGAAGAAAATTCCTTCGATGAACGACAAGTGCGCCGGCGGTACCGGCGCGGTCATCGACAAGATCAATGCCAAGCTGAAGATTCCAGCCCAAGAGCTGTGCGACCAGGGTTATACCGGCATCAAACTGCATCCCGTTGCGGGCAAGTGTGGAGTCTTCGCCGAAACCGACATCAACGGCCTTCAGAAGCAGGGCATCCCGCCTGACCAGTTGATGGCGTCGCTGTTCGACGCCATCGTCCTCCAGAACCTCACCGTACTCACCCGTGGACACACACTTCGCCCGCACGTGTTGCTGCTCGGAGGTCCGAACAGCTTCATTCGCGGCATGAAAGAGGCATGGCAGCAGAACATTCCTCGCACCTGGGAGGAGCGCAAGGTCCAGCTTCCGGAAGGCGTCAAGCCGGAAGATCTGATCAAGGTTCCGGAAAACGCCCAGTATTTCGCGGCGCTGGGCGCCGTCGAGTTTGGCAAGGATGAAGAGCCCGAGGTCGGTATCTACATGGGCACCGAATGCCTCGAGGACTACATCACCGTGGGCCGCCAGGCTGAGAAGGCGAAATCCGGCGCCGCCGGCCTCAGCACCTCCGACGAGGAGCTCGCCGAGTTCAAGAAGCAGTACACCATCCCGAAATTCATTGGCGCGAAGTTCGTCGCTGGCGAAACCGTGCGCGGATTCGTCGGTCTGGACGGCGGTTCGACCTCGACCAAGGCGGTCCTGCTGTCCGAACAGGGCGACGTGCTCTGCAAGGCGTACCAGCTTTCCGGCGGCAACCCCATCCAGGACACCATCGACATGTTCGTCGCTCTGCGCCAGCAGGTGGAGTCGCAGGGAGCGACGCTGGAAGTTCTTGGCGTTGGCACCACCGGTTATGCCAAGGACGTTCTGAAGGACGTGCTCAAGGCTGACGTGGCGCTGGTCGAAACCGTGGCCCACACCGAGTCGGCCATGAAGTTCTACAAGAATCCGCACGTCATCGTGGACGTTGGCGGCCAGGACATCAAGCTGATCGTCCTGAAAGACGGGCGGGTCAAGGACTTCAAGCTGAACACGCAGTGCTCGGCGGGCAACGGATACTTCCTGCAAGGAACAGCAGAGTCACTCGGCTACAAGGTTGACGAATACGCCGACATCGCTTTCGCGGCGAAGACCATGCCGATCTTCGGATACGGCTGCGCGGTGTTCATGCAGTCCGACATCGTGAACTTCCAGCGGCAAGGCTGGCGCGGCGAAGAAATTCTCGCCGGACTGGCGAACGTTCTGCCGAAGAACATCTTCCTCTATGTCGCCGGGATTCCGAACCTGGCGAAGCTGGGCTCGCGCTTCATCCTCCAGGGTGGCACGCAGAAAAACCTGGCGGCGGTGAAGTCGGAAGTCGATTTCATTCGCTCGCACTTCCACGGGGTTGGGCATGACCCTGAAGTCATCGTGCACGAGCACTGCGGCGAATCGGGCGCGATCGGCGCGGCGGTGGAATCGGCCCGCATCTACAAGAATGGCCATCGCACCACGTTCATCGGCATCGAGGCGGTAGAGAAGATCGGCTACCGCACCACCCGCAACGAAGAAACCCGCTGCTACTTCTGCAAGAACAACTGCCTGCGCACCTTCATCGACGTCACGGTCGGCGAGGTCGGAAGAAGCTCCGTCGCCGCTGCCGGTCTTCAAGTCGAAGGTGCCGTTGCAGGCGGGCGAACGGCGCTTGATTATCTCCACTTGCGAAAAGGGCCAGGTCGAGGACGTCGGCGCCATGCGCGGCATCAAAGCCGGCCTGGACGCGATCAAGACCGCCAATCCGAACTTTGTGGACATCGCCGCCCATGAAGTGTGGCGCTCGCGCAATCCGCAGAAGGTGGCCGACCCGCTGCCCACGCGCGCCTGGACATCGGCGGCCAAGCAGCGAATCGCCTTAATGAAGAAGCGTGCGACGCTGCGCATCGGCATGCCGCGCGTACTCAATATGTACATGTACGCGCCGATGTTCAGCGCCTATCTCGAGAGCCTCGGGGTCGAGCCGGAGAACCTGGTGTACTCGGAGTTCACCGGCCAGGACATGTATCGCGCCGGCGCTGGCCGCGGGGCCATCGATCCCTGCTTCCCATCGAAGATCGGCATCCCGCACGTGTACAACCTGATCTTCCAGAAGCACCAGAAGAAGCCGCTGGACGCGATTTTCTTCCCCATGATCGACACGCTGCATCAGCCGCTGAAAAATTGCAGCGGCAGCAACGCGTGTCCCACCGTCACTGCCACGCCCAACGCGGTGAAGGCCGCCTTCACCAAAGAGAGCGATATCTTCAAGGACAATGGCATCGCCTATCTCGATCCCATTCTCAACATCCACGACCCGAAGATGTTCGCCTTGCAGATGTTCCAGACCTGGGGTCCGATCCTTGGGCTGTCGGAAGAAGAGAACCAGCGCGCCGTCGATGCAGGCGACAAGGCCTTTGCGGATTTCGACCGCAGCATGCGCCAGCGCACCCGCGAAGTGCTCGATACCCTGGAGCGCGAGAACCGCCTGGGCATCGTGATGCTGGGCCGCGTCTATCACCATGATCCCGGCCTCAATCACGAGATCATGGAGGAATTCCAGAAGCTCGGCTACCCGGTGCTCTCACAGAGCTTCCTGCCGAACGACGAAGACATGCTGGACCGCCTGTTCGGAGAGGAGGTACGCTCCGGCTCGATTACGCACGCGCTCGACATCCGCGACGTGTGGAAGAACGCCTACTCCGCCAGCACCAACCAGAAGATCTGGGCGGCAAAGTTTACCGCGCGGCATCCCAACCTGGTGGCGCTGGAGATCAGCAACTTCAAGTGCGGGCACGACGCGCCCATCTACAGCGTGATCGAAGACATCATCGAGAACTCGGGCACGCCGTACTTCGCCTTCAAAGACCTGGACGAGAACAAGCCGACCGGCTCCATCAGGATCCGCGTCGAGACCATCGACTACTTCCTGAAGCGCTATCGCGAAGACCTGCTGAAGAAGGCGGGCACCGCGAAGGAACTGGAACGCCAGCTTGCCGACTATGAGCGCTCGCTGCGAATGCAGTTGACGAAAAAGTCGATGCAGCGGGATGATGTTGTGATTCCGTTCCCGCAGACCGAGACTGAACCGCAGGCAGCGACCGCGTCGGGAGACGATTAGCGAGAGCGGTTCAGATTGTCTGAATTGGGACCGAGCCTATGCCAGTGACCACCGACAGCAAGAAGGTAATGTTCGAAATCTACCGCGAGGCCGATTTCGGCGGCCGCTACCGAGTCGTGTATTTCACCGAACTCGGGGAGCACGACAAGGAAACCGAGATCGAGGGCGCGATGCGCGGCCAGCATGTATTCGACGGCTTTCTGCTGCATCGCGAACGCAACCAGGCCAAACAGATCGTGGACGAAATCCTGGACCGGCTGAACAGCGGGGAGCCGGTGGACGAAAGCACGATCGAGCAGAAGCTCCAGCCGTATCTGGCCTGAGGCGGCGCCCCATTTCCTATCCCCTCCTGGTTGTGTATATACGGATCGTATATACTTTATAGAGGAGGGCCACCGTGACAACCAAAGCCCGCGTCTTCAAGTCTGGCAACAGCCAAGCTGTACGTTTACCGAAGCAATTTCGCTTTCAGGTCAACGAAGTGGAAATCCTCCGCCGTGGACACGAGATTGTGCTGCGAGAACCCAAGCGCAATTTGGGCTGCGCGTTTGCAGCGCTTGCGGGTATGCCGAAGGACTTTATGTCCGGCGGGCGGCAGGATCTGGCTCCGCAAGAGCGGGACGATTTATGAAGGCGCGCTACATGCTCGACACGAATATTTGTATCTACATCGCAAAACACCGGCCACCGGAGGTCAAGGCCCATTTCGAGCGGCTGAAGCCGGGACAACTGATCATGTCGGCCATAACCTATGGAGAACTCTCTTACGGGGTAAGCAAGAGTAATCAACGAGCCCAGGCCCTCGCCCAGTTGGAGGAATTGGTCCAGGACGTCCCAGTTCAGGAGCTTGATTCGCGAGCGGCGGAAGCCTACGGGGAAATCCGCGCGACCCTGGAAAAGCAAGGCCGGCTTATCGGCAACAACGACCTCTGGATTGGCGCCCACGCATTGGCTCTAAATCTCACCTTAGCCACGAACAATGAGCGCGAGTTCAAGCGAATTCCTGGGCTATTGTTGGAAAACTGGACAGAGTAGGCCGTGTCACGCCAGCATGGCCCCGCTGTTGGGACAACCAAGCTGCAGTTTCTGGAAATCGCGAAGCCTATCGCTTCTTCGCCGATTTCTTGGCGGCGTCTTGGCCGGCGCCTTCTTCGCTACAACTTTCTTGGCCACTGCTTTCTTCACTGGAGCTTTCTTTGCGACAGCCTTCTTGGCCACTGGCTTCTTCGGGGCGGACTTCTTACTGGGAGCAGCCTTCTTCGCTGCCGGCCTGGCTTGCTTCTTTTTCGCCGGCTTCGCCGGCGGGGCTTTCTTTGCAGCCACTTTCACCACCGGAGCTTGAACTGCTTTCTTCGGCTCGGCCGCAACCATAACAGGCTTCGCTTCGGGAACGGCAACGGCTGGAGGTGGTGCTGCTGGCGGTGCCGCCGCTCCGCCCTTGGGCTTGCGTCCACGCTTGGCCGGTGGCGCGACCGCAGCGCCAGGAGCAGCCGATGCGGCTGCCGCCTTACCTCGTCCGCGCTTGACCGGCGGAGGCGGAGGCGGAGGTGGTGGCTCATACGGCTTCAGGAAATTCATGATTTCCGTGTGCGATCGCAGCTTGCCATCCAGCAGAAGCAAAAACGCCTCGTCCAATATCTGCTGGTATTCCGGAAGCTGAGCGGTGATTCGCAGTTCCGCCATCTCCGGGAACGGCAACTTCTCCTTCACCTGCCGCCACTTGGTAAAGAAGTTCTTCAGCTTCTGGTCCACCGCCTGCTGTCTTACGGTCAAGCTCAGAAACAGAATGTCTTCCGCAGAAGCCTTGGTGAGGATCTTCCACGACCCCGACGGCGTTCCCGCTTCCTTGCTGGTCAGTTTCTTGGCCAGCTCGTGCGCGCCATGGTCCAAATGCTTCCATTTGTCCACAAAATCGCGCCGCGGGATCATGCGCTGAATTTCGGAAATGTCCTTGTCGCCCATCTTGCGGGTGAGGAAGTGCATCATGATTGGGCCGGTCTCGATGGAGTAGCCGAGGTCGCTCATCATCTGGCGGGTCTTGACCGCCTGCCCCAGCTCGCTGGAGTCAATCTTGGCCATGGTCCAATGGGGATGCAGGACCTTCAGCCAGCCTTCCTTGTCCAGGGCGCGCATGATGTGCAGCGGATCGTCCTCGTGGGCCAACTGTTCCACCTCGTAGCCGATCGCCCGCTTCCCAATGTTCTCGATGTAGTTGCCCTCTTTGGCGTTGTCGTAACGCGCCTGGGTGCGCTCCTCCAGCGGCCAGTGGAAGCGTGCGCTCAACCGGGTCGCCCGGATCAGCCGGACTGGCTCTTCGAGAAAGGCGTAATTGTGCAGCACCCGCAACACCTTGGCATCGATGTCGGCGATGCCGTTGAATGGATCCAGCAATAGTCCGCGGGAGCCGGGATTCAGCGACAGCGCCATGGCGTTCACCGTGAAGTCACGGCGCCGCAGGTCCTCGTTGATGGTCGCAGGGGTAATGCTGGGCTTGCCGGGCTTGTCGTGGCTCTCGGCGCGCGTCATGTTCAGCTCAGCTCGGACGTTACCCGGCATCAGCAGGTGGAGAGTCCGCAGCTCCTCGTCGAGGCCCTGCACCGAAATGCCCGCCTTCTCCAATTCCTTCTGCAGCTTGAGCGGGTTGCCCTGAATGCTGAGGTCCACATCACGGATGGGAAATCCGGTGACCAGATCGCGAATGGTGCCGCCGGTGAGGTAGAGGTTTAAGCCCACATGCTGGGCAATTTCTTGTACCAGGTTCACACCGCGTTGTTGATCCGGGGTGAGCCGGGTTTCCATGCTATAGATGTAATCTGCCATCTAAATGTTTGACTCTAATGGAGATATCCGTAGATGAACGGACCGGAACCGGAGACCCTTGCAGCGAATTAGATTCGTTTTCTCTGCCACTGTCTTAGAGCGTTTTGAATAGCCTAAAAGCGCTATGGCATTGGCCACAAAACGCGCAACTCGCTCTGGCAGCAGGAGTTAAATAATTTTTGCACTCAGACTGCCGCCCAGCGAACAATAACACAAGGTTGACAATTTGGCTACAAGAGCAGCTTCTTTAGGGCACTTTGCGGTCAAAAGTGCGACAATCGGGGCTGGCGACGCTCGCCGGGCAGCCATGGCAACCACCCACAAGAAAGTGATCGTTCGCAAGATGGACCGCGACAGCCTGAACGGCTATGTCGCCGCTTCCTTCATCTCGGACGGCAAGCTGGAGTTGCTGAATACCGCCGGCAACGTGGTTTCCATCGAGCTGCGCGAGGTCAAGGGAGTGTACTTTGTTCGCGAATTCGGCGAAGCGGAATCGCTGACTCGTAAAACCTTTACTTCCCGGCCCCGCACCGAAGGCCTCTGGGTCCGGCTGCGGTTTCGTGACAATGAGACCATCGAAGGCATGATGCCGAATGCCTTGCTACAGGAAGGGGTGGAAGGGTTTTCCATCATCCCGCCGGATGCGCGCTCCAACACCCAGCGCATTTTTGTGCCGCGTTCGGCGCTGGCGGAGATGACCGTGCTGGCCGTCATCGGCGACAAGAAGTCGCGGGGCCGCGGCCGGCGTCCCGAGGACACTCGCCAGGTGCCGATGTTCAGCTGAGCGTTCCTGCACCGTGACGTTCGCGGTTGAACAGATCGACTATGAAACTTTCCGAAATCGCATCGGCGCTGGGCGCAACGCTGGAGAACGGCGATCCCGAAACCGAGATCACCGGGGTGGCTGGGATCGAGGAGGCCTCCGCCGGGCACATTACCTTTGTCGCCAACCCGAAATATGCCGCCGCCGCCAAAACCACCGCCGCCTCGGCGGTGATCGTGTCGGAAGACTTCCCGGCAATCTCCACCGGCATGCTGCGCAGCAAGAACCCGTATCTGGCGTTTGCCAGAGCGATCGACCTGTTCTACAAAGCCCCACAGTACGGTGCAGGTGTGCATCCCACCGCGGTGATCGCGCCAACGGCGAAGCTGGGTGCGAACGCACACGTGGGAGCGTACGTAGTGGTGGACGATAATGTCGAAATCGGAGAAAACGCTGTCCTGCTGCCGCATGTTGTCATCTATCGCGGCGCTCGCATCGGCGACAACTTCTTCGCTCACGCTCATGCCGTGGTGCGTGAGCATTGCACGCTGGGCGACAACGTTATCCTCCAGAACGGCGCTGTGGTGGGATGCGACGGATTTGGATTTGCCCGCGACGGAGCGCGCTGGGAGAAGATCACGCAATCCGGCCCAACGGTCTTGGAGAGTGACGTCGAGGTGCAGGCGAACTCCTGCATCGATCGCGCCAGCGTCGGCGAAACCCGGGTCGGCCGCGGCGTCAAAGTCGATAACCTCGTTCAGGTGGGACATGGATCAGTGGTGGGAGAGCATACGCTACTCTGCTCGCAGGTTGGTCTCGCCGGATCGACGGTTGTGGGCAAGAATGTCATCCTGGCCGGGCAGGTCGGGGTTGCGGGACACTGCAACATCGGCGATGGCGTCGTCGTGACCGCCCAGAGCGGCACTCACGGGGACATTCCGGCTGGCTCGATGGTCAGCGGCTCTCCCGCCTTCGACCACAAACAATGGTTGCGGGCGGTCGGCATCTTCACTAGACTGCCAGAGCTTGCAAAAACGGTTCGCAGTCTGATGGCTGGCCGCCACGGCGACAATGATCAACGAAAAAACGAACCGTAGTAGCTGTATTCCGTGCGCACTCGTCTCAAGCAGATTCAGACTCACTGTATTCCGGGTAGAGCAGGCCTTTAGGCCTGCGTTGCGCGCTTGCTAGTTTGCCCCGTGGCTTCAGCCCGTTCCTACCGGCTGAAGCCACGGAAGCCATTTGGGTCCGTCTGGACGTGGCGCTGAAGCGCCACTCTACCCAAACAATTCTGCGATAGAGCAACTGGGGAGCCATCTCGAACTGCGTAGCGATGAGCGAAGACACCTCCAATCCCGCCAATCCGCCCGCCGGGCCGCAGCCGGTTACGGTCGCGCCGATTCGCGTCCTGCTGCTCGACGACCGTGAAGAGAACCTCGTCTTGCGCGCCGCCATTCTGCGCCAGAAGGGATATCAGGTCGTCAGCTCCAGCTCGATCGAAGAAGCCGAAGCCAAACTGCACCTCATCGACATCGCGGTCCTCGACTATCATCTGGGCGCGGGCAAGTTCGGCACGGACGTCGCCCAGACGCTACGCCGCAAGCGTCCGCAGGTCCCCATCATCATTCTGTCGGCCACCCTGGAGCGCAAGTTCGGCGGCATCGCCGACATGCATCTGCTGAAGGGATACAGTTCCGTCGACGACCTGGTGGCGGCGCTGCGCTCCTTCGAAGCCAAGAAGCGCGGGCGTCCGGTGGTGGTGGACGCACGCGATTTCTACTACTCGCGTATCTCGCTGGCCATGGCCGACGATGTTGTGCTGGAGATCGTAGACCGCGACGGCAACTGGCAATACGTGAACGACTACTTCGCCGCCATGAACGGGCATAAGCGCGCCTGGTTCGTCGGCAAGAACCTGTTCGAACAGTTTCCGCAACTAGGCGAGGAATGGCGCGAGATCGTCCGTACCGTCGCCGACACCCGCGAAACCTACATCGATCGCCGCGGCCTTCGCGGAGCATCCCATCTCCCAACGGAGAGCCCGTACTGGAATTGGAATGTGCTCATGTTCCCCATCAAGCTGCACGACGATCGCGACGGGGCGGTGCTCACGGCGCGGCTGATTGAGAAGAAATGAGGCGGCAATAGACGAGCTTCAAACTGGCTGTAGCCGGGTAGAGCAGGCCTTTCAGGCCTGCGTCAAAGCTCATTTTCAAAGATTGAGCCCCGAAGGGGCGACACAAGCAGCCGAGGCTGTGTCGTGCCTACGGCACTCGCATTTTTGTAGGTGTCGCTTACGCGGGCCTTAAGGCCCGCTCTACCCCGACGGATACAACAAACCACGGACGCGTATTAATACACCTCATACCCCGGCGGCGGGGAGCGAAAGTCCGGCTTGCGCGCCACCAGCAGCAACGCCCCAATGCGTTTGAACTCGCGCAACTCCTCGGCGTTCTTGAACCACTTTCCGCTGTACTCTTCCGGCGTCGGCGTCAGGTCCGGGATGCGCACCGCCCGCACATCTTCGAAAGTATGCGCCTTCAGCAGATCGACGTATTCCTGCTCGGAGCGCACCTGCACCGGCACCTTGAGCTCTTCCACCCAACGCAGCGAGTACGCGTTGTCCCGGTAGAGATTGATGAGGATGAACAACTCACCCAGAGGCGCCATCACCCGAAACAATTCGGCCAGCGCACGCTCCTGATCGGCGTAGTAGTAGAAAGATTCGACCGAGAGCACCTTGTCGAAGAAATTCTCGTCCCACGGAATTCGCTGGACTGAGCCGACCACGAACATCACGTTGTCATGATCTTTTGAGTTTGCGCGCGCACGTCGCACCATCTCATCCGACACGTCGAGACCGATGACCTGTCCCGACCGCTCGCCACCGGCGACCTTCCGGGCCATCAGCCGGGTCGCCCAACCTGCGCCACAGCCGAGATCGAGCACGCGCTCGCCCGGCTTCAGGCCCATCAGCGCCAGAGTCTGGTCGGTGATGCTGATGTGGTGGTGCTCCATCTCTTCGCCGCGGCCTTGCTCGGCCCATTGATTGAACTCCTGGCGCAGGCGCTCGTCGGCTGCGGCGGTCTTATTGTCGATCATTGTGTCCTCGCGGATTTTGAATGTCTATGCTACAGTCTCCGGAACTCATGGCTCAACCTCCCGCAACCCCAACGAACGGCCAACATCACTCCGGCATGTATTGCCCCAACTGTGCGCGTGAGGTGGACGATCCGCTCACCTGCGGCGACTGCTCCGCCGTGATCTGCCGTGTCTGCGGCACACCGCTGGAAATGCCTGAGGACCTCGGTATCGGCTGATCCATGGCGCATCCGACGACATCGCAGGAAGCGCCGGCTACTCACCACGGGCCCTCTCTGGTTCGCGGTCTCTCGCTGATGGATTCGGTGATGTTGCTGGTCGGCGGCATCATCGGCTCGGGCATCTTCCTTACTGCAGCGCCGATTGCTTCCGCCGTACACAAGCCGTGGTTCTTCCTCGGGATCTGGCTGGTTGGCGGCATCATCAGCCTGCTGGCCTGCTTCGCCTTCGCCGAGATGGCCGCAATGTTTCCCGAGGCGGGCGGACAATACGTCTTCCTGCGCGAGGCTTACGGCGAGTTTCCCGCGTTCCTCTACGGATGGATGATCTTTACCGTCGGCCAGAGCGGGACCATCGCTGCCCTCGCCGTCGGTTTCGCCGAGTACTTCGGAGCGGTGCTTCCCTTCGCCTCCGCACACCTTCCAGTTGCAACCGTCCTGGGATGGACGCTGACGCGCGGGCACATCGTCTCCATCTGCTCCATCATTCTGCTGACCACCATCAATGTGCTCGGACTGAAGCGCGGCGCGGCGCTGATCAATGTCGCAACCTGGGCCAAGTTCGCAGCCATCGGGACCTTCATTCTGTTGGGACTGGCCATCGGCCACGGCCATTGGTCGAATTACGCGGTCAGCATCCCAGCCGACCGGCCGGTCACGATTGGCCACGTCATCTCCGGCTTCGGCGTCGCGCTCATCGGCGTCTTCTGGGCATTCGATGGCTGGGTGTACATCACGTGGGTGGCGGGCGAGGTCAAGAATCCGCAGCGCGTACTGCCACGCGCCATGGTGATGGGCGTGCTGCTGGTCGGCGTCATTTATCTGGCGGTCAACGCCGTGTACCTTTACGCGCTGCCCATCACGCGCGTGGCGCAGGAAGAAACCATCGCACACGCCGCTGCGGTCACGCTGTTCTCGGCGAGCGCGGCGCGCTGGCTGAGCGCTACCATCGCGCTCTCATGTTTCGGGGCCATGTCCTGCGCCATCCTGAGCAGCGCACGCGTGTCGTTTGCCATGGCCCGCGATGGAGCGTTTTTCCACGCGATGGGCCGCGTGCATCCCCGCTATCGCACCCCGGCCTTCAGCCTGGTCGCACTGAGTGCGTGGGCAGCCGTGCTGGCGCTCAGCGGCAGCTTCGACCAGCTCTACACCTACGTGATGTTCATGATGGTGCTGTCCTACCTGGGGGCCGTGGTGGCGCTATTCGTGCTGCGCCGCACCCGCCCCGATGCTCCCCGCCCCTATCGCTGCACGGGATATCCCTACCTGCCCGCGCTCTACGTCTTGATGGCGGGAGCCTGGGCGCTGAACTCGGTGGTCACGCGGCCCAAAGAAACGCTGATCGGAATTGTGATCGTCTTTCTGGGTGCGCCGTTCTATTTTTTCTGGCGATGGCAGTTGAAGCGCCATCCGCAGGAACTGAAGGAGTTCGAGTAGGCGGAGTTCGAAACGCGCGGGTTACTCGAAACAATTTCGCCGCGCCGGAGTTTGTCCCTTTGGCAACCACCGGCCGCTGACCCCGTTCGTGAGAAAATGCAAGCATGAAAGATCCGAGATGAACCGACACGTCAATTTCCGGCGATGCCTGCCCCTACTGCTGCTCTGTTGGCTCGCAATTCTGTCCTACCCCGCATGGGCAGTCCTGGGCGACAGCGCCGCATCGGTGCTGAACGACCAGGCACGCATGAAAGGGACCTTGCGCAGCGTGGACATGAAAGCCTATGTCATGCATGAGATCGACACACCCGACGGAGCCATCGTGCGCGAATACGTCTCTCCCGCTGGGGCGGTCTTCGGGGTGACGTGGGAAGGGCAATTCCCGCCTGACTTGCAGCAGTTGCTGGGCCCGTACTACCAGCAGGCGAAGCAGGCGGCCTCACCACCGGAGCGGCACGGTCGCGCACCCATCGCCATTGACACGCCAGGCCTGGTAGTCCGGCAAACCGGACATCCACGCAGCTTTCACGGCCAGGCTTACATTCCGCAGTTGATACCGCCAGGGGTAACGTCCAGCGACATCCATTAGGGAGACCGCAGAATGCTCAGATTCAAGCTCTTATGTGCAGTGGCAAGTGTGATGTGGCTGGCTGCCTGCGGCTCCAACAACGTAACCACCATTACTGGCGTGACTGCTACCTGTTTGCCGACACCCGTCCAATCCGGCCAGCAGATTGGTTGTTACGCGACGGTAACCGGCACCGGCACGGGCTTCGCTACCACCGTCACCTGGACGGCGAGCGCAGGTTCCATCAACTCCAACGGGACCTTCACTGCTCCGGTCGTCTCCGCGCCTATGACAGCAACCATCACCGCAACGTCGACGCAGAACACGAAGGAGTCGTCAACCGCGACGGTGGTCATCAACCCCGTAAACCTTCAGGCCCTCGCCGTCGACGCCGGACCGCAGCCGCAATCGTTCACCACCATAAACGAGGCCTTCACCAGCGTTACGGTTTGCGTTCCCAATGCCAATGCCTGCCAGGTAATCGATCACGTGCTGGTCGATACCGGCTCCTCCGGCCTGCGCCTGTTGTCGTCGGTGTTGACCATCCCGCTGCCGCAGCAAAATGACTCGAGCGGGAACCCTCTCGACGAGTGCCAGTCTTCCTCGACGGCTATGCTTGGGGAGCGGTCTCCCTGGCCAACATCTCGCTGGCCGGCGAAACCGCTGCTTCGGCTCCGGTGCAGGTCATGATCCCTGACACCGCCTCTCCCGCCGTTCCCAGTAGCTGTTCCAGCCAGACCATGGGACCAAACCAAGGCAACAGCGTCAGCGCTCTCGGCGCCAACGGCATCCTCGGCGTGGGCGTGTTCCAACATGATTGTGGCGTTGCCTGTACCTCCGCGAACGGAAGCATCCCGGCGGTGTATTACGACTGCCCGGCGTCGGGCTGCAATCCGACCTACGTCACCCTCGCCCAACAATTGCCGAACCCGGTGACTATGCTCTCCCTCGACAACAATGGCGTCATGATCTATCTGCCGGCCATACCTACCGGAGGAGCACCCACGGTCAACGGCACGCTGATTCTCGGCATTGGCACGCAGCCCAATAACGCTTTGCAGAGCGCGACCGTCTACACCGTGGCCGACAGCGGCGCCGCTGCCGGCGACCTCACCACCACGTTCAACGGGGTCGGTTATCCGGGCTTCTTCGATAGCGGCTCCAGCGCCATTTTCTTTCTCGACAACGCCACCACCCTCATACCAACCTGCGGCGATAATTCGTCGTTCTATTGCCCGAACCCATCGCCGGACAAGCTTTCAGCGACCGTCCAAGGTGCCAACGGCAATCAAGGTCTGGTGAACTTCAGCATCGAGAATGCCGACGCGCTGTTCCAGACCGGCCATACGGCGTTCAGCACTCTGGGCGGCCCGCTGCCCGGTTCGTTCGATTGGGGATTGAGTTTCTTCTACGGCAGGACGGTGTTCACCGCCATCGAGAACATGAGCACCCCGGGAGGACCGGGCCCGTACGTGGCGTATTGAGGATTCCGCACTGCGAGGGCGTCTAGGCGGCGAAAGGATGGACGGAGCGAATAGCGGGAGACACGCAGCTCTGATATGTTATCGTGTGTTTACCGTGCTCGTCCCGGGAAGTGAAGCCGAAATGATTGCTCAGCCGATACCCGCAGAACCGACGGCTTCCATGGCCATTTATCAGATCCCGAATGCCCCGTACAGGCTGAAGAAGCCGCTGCTAGTTGAGATCGAGAGAGACGACTCCGGGGCCTTTGTGGTCTCGGAGCCGGGCACTGGCGTGTTCCACTACGATCCCGATTTCGGCATGGCCCTTACTGGTTTTCTCCGTGTGTTGGTAAATGAGTTTGAGTTTCTCCGCAACCATCAACCCAGCTTGTCCGCTCCACTACGCGAGGAGTTCGAACGCTTTCAGCAATATCTAGAGCCAGTGTAGGCGCAATGGCATCGCTCGACTCCGACAAAGTGAAAGGCGCCCTGAAGCAGAAAATGGGCTGTGTAGAAGAGCGTGAGCATGACCACATTCGATATGTGCTGATGGATGGCGACAGAATTCTCTGTCGCACGAAAGTCTCGCACGGACCAAAGCACACCATCGGCGAGGTGCTCATCGCGAAAATGGCCCGTCAGTTTAAGCTTGGAACCAGCGCCAACTTTGTCGCGATGGTGCAGTGTACGAAAAGCAGAGAAGAGTGCTTGGCTATCATCCGCGCTGCGACGACTTGAGTAATCCCCGGTCAGCACGCCGCTGCCAATCAACCGGAACGCGAGCGCCGGAGGCGCGCGACGGCGCTTTAGTTAAGAACGCCAATCGGTTTCGGAATGATTGGGTTTTACCCCTGATGCCCAAAGCCACACGGCGAAGGTCTCACGGTTGTCTCTCGGCGTAACCATTACATCCCGTCGAATCTCAAAGAACAGTGCCGAGAGCAACTTGTCATGATACTTCTTATCACGAACGGTGTTGCTTGCACGGCTTTCCTCTTGGTATTTGCGCAAAGCTTCGAGTACAGGCTGCGGAGCGAACAGCAGCAGTCTATTGCATGCCAATGCAAACGCCTTCTGCCCTTCTGGGGAATCCTCTCCTTCGAGTATTCCATTCAGGCTCGCTGCGAATGCTTTGTAGTGCTCCAGCTTCTCTTTTCGTATCTCGGCTTCGCGCTCTTTCTTTTTGGTTAGCCAATACGTCCATGCCGCTCCTGCAACCGCGACAAGGAGCGTCCCGACTGTCGTGACAATGGTGGTAATTCTGTTCGCATCATTTCACCGCCACATTCACCAGCCGGCCCTTCACCACCAGCACCTTCACGATCTCCTTCTCCCCGATGGCGGCCTTCACCTTTTCGTCGCCAAGGGCCAATTCGCGCACCTGCTCCTCGGTCGCGTCAGCCGGAACAACGATACGGCTGCGAATCTTGCCGTTCACCTGGATTGCGATCTCGACTTGCTCTTCCTTCGCCAGCTCGGGATCGTACAGCGGCCACGCTGCCCGCAACAGATCGTCACTCTCGCCCAGCATCTCCCACAACTCGTGCGCCAGATAGGGCGCGAAGGGCGCGAGCATGAGCACCAGTTTGCGCTGGGCATCGGCCACTAACGCGAGCGGCGCCGCTGGCTCGCCGCGATGCATGCCGTCTTCGTAAGCGTATAGCTCGTTTACCAGCTCCATGATCGCCGAGATTGAAGTATTGAAGTGCCAGCGGCCGCCGAAGTCCTCGGTCACGCGCCGGATGGTCTGGTGCAACTTACGCTGCATGCGCCGCGCCGCTGGTGAGAGCGTGCCACCGCCGCCATTGCCGTTCCACTCGGGATGCTCCGGCTTAGCGTTGCGCGCCACGAACCGATAAGCCCGCGACAGGAACCGGCTGATGCCTTCGACCCCGGCATCCTGCCAGTCGAGATCGCGGTCGGTCGGCGCGGCGAACAGGGTGTACATGCGCGCCGCGTCGGCGCCGTAGCGCGCCACGATGTCGTCGGGCGAGACTACGTTGCCCAGGCTCTTCGACATTTTGGCGCCGCCCTTGATCACCATTCCCAAGGTGAACAGCCGCTCCACCGGTTCGTCGTTCTTCACGATGCCCAGGTCGCGCATCACCTTGGTCCAGAAGCGCGAGTAGATGAGGTGCAGGATGGCGTGCTCCACTCCGCCGATGTACTGGTCGATGGGAAACCAATATCCCACAGTGTCAGAGTCGAGCGGCTTGGTGTCGAGCGACGGGCCGGTGTAGCGATAGAAGTACCAGGAGGAATCGACGAAGGTGTCCATGGTGTCGGTCTCGCGCCGCGCTGCGCCGCCGCACTTGGGGCAGCTCACGTTGACGAACTCCGGCACTCGCCCCAGCGGCGAGCCGCCGGTCAAAGTGATGTCCACGTTCTCCGGCAGCAGCACCGGCAAGTCCTTCTCCGGGACCGGCACAATGCCGCACTTCGGACAGTAAATGACCGGGATGGGCGTGCCCCAATAGCGCTGGCGGCTGATTCCCCAATCCTTCAAACGATAGGTGACGGTTGCCTTGCCAAAGCCATGCTCTTCCGCATACTTTGACATCTTCGTCATTGCTTCCTGGCAAGGCATTCCGTTCCACTCGCCGGAGTTGATTACCAGGCTGTTGCTCTCTGTAAAGGGCAGCACCGGTTCGTTGGGCGCGCCATCGGGAGCGTCGCCTTCGCGCCGCGGCAGGATGACCACGCGAATGTCGAGATCGTACTTCTTAGCGAACTCGTAATCGCGCTCGTCGTGCGCCGGCACCGACATGATGGCGCCCGTGCCGTAGTCGAGCAGAACGTAGTTCGCTACCCAGATGGGCACCTGTTCGCCGTTGAAGGGATTGATGGCGAAGCGCTCGGTGGAGACGCCGTGCTTCTCGATGGCGCCGATGTCGCCCTCCTCCTTCGCCACGCGCTGCTCGGTCTTCAGATCGTCAACCTTGGCCAGCAAGTCCGGATTGCTGGCCGTCAAATCTGCCACCATCGGATGCTCCGGCGCGAGCTGCAGCGACGTCGCGCCGAAGATGGTGTCCACCCGCGTGGTGAAGACCGTGATTTTGTCGCCCGTCTCGCCGGCCGCGCCATCCAGTTTGAAATCCACCAGCGTGCCTGCGCTGCGGCCAATCCAGTTGCGCTGCATGGTGCGCACCTTTTCCGGCCACCCCGGCAGCTTGTCCAAGCCTTGCACCAGCTCGTCGGCGTAATCGGTAATGCGCAGGAACCACTGCTCCAGCTCGCGCTGCTCCACCAGCGTGGATCTCGTGCCGCCAGCAGCAGCCGTTAGGCAGCACCTGCTCGTTGGCCAGCACGGTGGCGCACTGCGGGCACCAGTTCACTCGGCTCTTCTTGCGATACGCCAGCCCGCGCTCCAGAAACTTCAGGAAGAACCACTGGTTCCAGCGGTAGTACTCCGGCAGGCAGGTGGTGACTTCGGTTGACCAGTCATAGGCGAAGCCGAGGCGCTTCATCTGCGCCTTCATCTTCGCGATGTTGCCCAGCGTCCACTCCCGCGGCGGCGTCTGGTTCTGAATGGCCGCGTTCTCCGCCGGCAGCCCAAACGAATCCCACCCCATGGGATGAAGCACGTTGTGGCCCTGCATCCACATGTAGCGCGCCAGCGCGTCGCCGATGGAGTAGTTGCGCACGTGCCCCATGTGCAGCGCGCCCGAGGGATACGGCAGCATCTCCAGGACGTAGTACTTCTTGCGCTTGGTGGTGGCGGGCTCGGCGCGATACAGGTCGGGGTTCTGCGCCCAGCGCTCAAACCACTTCTGCTCGACGGCCTGCGGTTCGTAGCGATCGGCGACGGGTACCGACTTCGGTTTGCGGCGCGCCGTTCGCCTGCTGAATTTTGGACTCGGACATAAGGGCTATTCGATGCTTTCTGGATGAGTTGGGATAAGCCTCGATTCTACAATGCGGAATCACGAACGCAACGAGCTCACCGCCTCTCACCAGCCCCTTCAGCGCATTCACGTTCATCAGATCATCCAGAGGCTCGTCGATTGGCGTCTCGGCGATGAACGCTGCGTGCGCCAGCCGCGGATCGTTAAGCAGGCGGCGAAACGGCTTCAGGCCAATACTTCCCTTGCCGATGTGCTGATGGCGGTCGAGCTTCGAGCCGCGCTCGGCCTTGGCATCGTTGCAATGCCAGACGTAAACGTTCTTCAGCTCGACCGTGCGCTCGAGCTGGTCGAGCGTGTCGGCGAAGCCCGCGTCGCTCACCATGTCGTATCCGGAGACATGGGTATGGCAGGTGTCGATGCACGCGCCGGACGGCACGTACCCGCCCAGCAGATAGAGCAATTCCGCGACCTGCTCGAAGTTGCCCCCCAGCGAGAACTCCGACCCCGCCGTGTTCTCGATGAGGACGCGCAAGTTGCCGGCTTTCAGATCCAGCCCGTCCACGGCCTGCTCGATGGCCAGCGCGGCCCGCTGCAAACCTTCTTCCCGGCTGCTGCCGCGGAACGAACCGGGATGCAGCACCAGAAACTCCGCGCCGAGCGCGAGCGCTCGCTCCACCTCACCTCGAAACGCCGCGATCGATTTTGCGTGGAACCCAGGATTGCCGCCTGCGAGGTTCACCAGATAGTTGGCATGAATGACCAGCGGCGCCAGCCCGTAGAGTCTGCGCAAACGTGACATCTCTTCGCACTGCGAATGCGCCAGCTCGTAAGGCGCCCACTGCCGCGGGCTGGAAGAAAAAATCTGCAAGGCGTTGCAGCCCAGCCGATAAGCGCGCTCGGCGGCATTGGCCACTCCACCGGCAGTCGAGGTGTGAATGCCGATCCTCCGCGTCGTGAGCTTGGGAGGCCGCTTGGGCGGAGGCAGCAGCTTCAGAATGTCCTTTTCCTTCTTTTCCGAATCGGAAGCCATCAAGGCCAGATTCTAAATGCAGCGCATACCAATTCGCAGGTCAGAAAATATCCCCTGTGACCATCTATCAATGCGTGTGCGTCCCCGCTCAAGTTCGGCTCCGTCACGACCAAACCTGCCTTGTGCCCTTGGGTGCCCGCCCTCTGGGCCGTAGTTGGCACAATGGTGACGAATGACTGCTAGGGCGCGAAGTAGCTCGATATGTCCAGGATCAACTGCGTCAGCCCGTCGGCGTAGGCATCGATTTTGCCGCCTGTGCCCGCCGGCACAATCGCCATGTTCGAGGTAATCGCCCCGTCGTACGCGTTGAGCGTGGAGACCACCGGTTGGTCAATGCCGTCAGGCCACAACGTCAGGTAGCCCATCGGGCCTTTCGGCACTACGGTTGCGTTGAACACGTAGGCCTTCGACGCCGAAGACGGCGCGCACGCGCTGCCTAAAACATCCACCGGAGGGGTCAGCGTTCCGTTGAACGCTCCGTTTCCGTTGCGTGTGTCGAGCACCCGGCACGGTACTACGGGATAGAGCGATAGACCGTTCTGCCCCGGCGGCGCGAAGTAGCCGTCAATGTCAATGATCAGGTCGGTATCGTTATAGGCAAAGGTGCTGATCGCTCCGCCTGTGCCGGCGGGCACAATGGCTGCGTTTGCCGTGACCGTTCCCGTCGGCGCGTTCAACGTCGAAACGTTGGGCTGTTTTTGACCAGCTGGCCATACGGTCAGATATTGCAGCGGCCCGCGGGGCACGGCAGTGAAGTTCATCGAATAGGCCACCGCACTGCTGGGTATGTTGCAGGAGGTCGCCTCCAATACCGGAAAATCGCGCGGTATCCCGCCTTTCAGATAAGGTCCTCCCAGGTCTCCGTTCTTGCCGCGCGTATCGGCCGCGCGGCATGGCGGCAGAGGATAAAACGCGAGCGTAGTTTGGCTGACGGGCGCAAAGTAGCCGTCAATGTCCAGCACCAGGTTGGTAGTGTCGGTCACGTAAAAGCTGACTGCGCCGTTCGTCCCGGCTGGGACGATGGCCGCATTTGCCTTTACCCGCCCATCAGAGTTTAAGGTGGACACAAGGGGCTGGTCTTCTCCTGTTGGCCATACGGTCAGGTATCCGAGGGGACCCTTTGGTACTACCGTCACATTTAAGGAATAGGCGGCGGCACTGGACGGAATCTTGCAGTCCTGATTGTCGGGAATAGGGAAGCTGCGAACGTTATTGCCTTGGAGCGGAGGCCCGCCGAACTCGCCGTTTGTGTTACGCGTGTCCACAAGGCGGCACGGAGTCACGGCAACAAACTGCAACGCCCCGGAAAAGATGGCGGTCGCGGACAACGGCTGCGTCATGGTCAAGGTGCAGGGGGCGGTGCCTTCGCAGGCGCCATTCCAGCCGGCAAAAATATCGCCTTGCGCCGGAGTCGCGTTTAGCGTGACCTGGGTGTTGGCAGGATAGGAATGCGAACAGGTGCCGGGACAGTTGATCAGCCCATCTGTGCTGGTGACGGAACCCGATCCGGTTATCGCCACTGTCAGCGTGTAGCTGGAGCCGACAGGAGTACCGAGAAAACCATGCGGAGTTCCGGAAGCGTCAGTATAAACTCCCACAATCTGCTCGTTATTGTTAATGCCGAAAACTGCAATGACTCCGGAGTAGTTGATGTCGGTAAACTGGCCATTCTTCCAGAGGAAGCTACCGGAGATGGTGCAATTCATGTCGTTGCAATAGTAGCCGGCTACCAGGCCTGCATTGTTTATGCCATTGGGAACTGTTTCAAACTCGCCGTTAGGATGGTCGATCTTAGTGAAATCCCCGTGGCCGTCGTAAAAGAATCCATGAGCGTTGCCATTTGCATCTCCGTAGTAGCCGACGATCTGGCCGTTGTCGTTAATGCCGACGGCACTTGTCCCATATGCGCCAGGGTAATCGATCCGGCTGCATACACCACTGCTGAATAGAAAACCGTGCTGGCCGGAAACGTCAAAGTAAAACCCTACGATGTCCCCCTTATTGTTGATTCCGTAGCCATCCGTTACCTTCAGCGAAGAGCAGTCGAATGAGGTGTAGCTTCCATTGCTCTCTACGAATCCGTGTAGGCCGTAATTATCGCCTTCCCCACCCGTGTAAGAGCCCGAAATCATGCCGATATTGTTAATACCCGCCGCTCCAGTCGAGAACGTGAAGTCGCCGGGATAGTCGACGGTGACGTATTGACCCTTATCCTTGTTTTGACACCCGTCACAACGGAATCCGTGGCCAGTACCATCGCTATCGTTGTAGCCTCCCACGATCTGAGCGTCGTCGTTAACCCCATAGGGAGCCGTGGAACCCACTGGAGCGCCCGGAACGTCGAGGTTCACGAATGTGTAGTTGCCGCTCTGGGCGGTGATGCTCGCTGGCGCCGACAGGGCAAGAAAACTCAATAGCAGCAGGTGTATCAGGGTACGACGGTTGACTCGCATTAGCTCTCCTTCTGAGGTCGGGCTGAGATTTTACCCCGGGATACGGAAGCATACGGGTGCTGAGCAGAATAATCTTTGAGGGCGAGCCCATGCCTAGCGGCCGGCCCCTGTGCCTGTCCGAGTTCCATCGACTGTGGCAGTAGCAACTAACGCTCCACCACTGCTGCTAATGGCCAAGCCTCTAACTTTAGGATTGTTAGGTCGCATCCGCTACGCCAGCTCCAGAAAACTCGCCAAGCTTGAGGCCAAAAAACCCTATCCGATCGGATAGGAATAAACCTTTTGGATAGCACGGTAAGTGTTACGCGGTATCAGAACTTTTGTGGATATCGGCTTTCCAGGACTCGTCTGAGCGGGATTCTGAAAACTCGTTTTCCCAAAGCCTGCTAGGGCACGGTCTTTGCCACCCCGCGTCACACGACAACGTGACCTGCGCCCTTGCGATAACCGCGACGCCGCCGCTATGACAGAATGAGGAGGACGGGGTTGTTGTGTCCTCGGCGGCTGCACCCAGTGTGCGGGATCTGAAAGCTCTTTGAAAAACAGTTGTCGGTTGTCAGTTGTCAGGCTGACCGTCTCATGGTGCTACGTGAGAATCGCCGATCTCGGCTCGTAAGTGACGCAAATAAAGAAGTTGCCTGTAAGCCTTTGGCGTTCAATAATTTGCAGGGAAAAAGTCCGTAATCGTATGATTACAAAGAACCGAGAAAACAGAGATAACCACCTGGACGCTAGAGGCTCCGGAGAAACGGGGCCAAAGCAGCCACTAAAGTTCTATCGATATGGGCTTGCACAACGTGGAGACAGTCAGGAACCAAAGGCAGAAGAAAGCCGACCCGCGGGGCCGTGAACAGTGGGCCGTCAATGAACCCGTCCTATACGGTGGGAACCTGCCGCGGCTCTTTAGGCATCTCCGCATGGCGGAGCATCGCACACCGAACCGAATGCGAGTCAAGCTCCCTGTTCATTGAGCATTGGTTCAAAAAACGGTTACCACCAACACCAACTTTGCAGGCCGGCTTATTGGGTCAGATGCTATGGAAAACCCGCGAGGAAGGCAAGAGAAATGACACAAATAGATGGAAATTGACGTGCAGAATGGCGGATGAATCTAACGTCCGGGGACGCGGCGTTTGAACATCTCCTCCGGGAGCACAAAAGTGGTGACAGCGACAGCCAAGTTCGCGCGCTCGCTCGCCTGCCTATCCGGCGCGGCGCGTTTCGGACAGCACCTCATCCAGCGCACCGGCCAACTGCTCGGCCCGCGCGTTGTAATCGCTGGCGATGCCGTCCTGCTTGCGCTTGAGGGTGTGAAACTCGTCGGCGATGTTGAGCGCCGCCAGCACCGCCACTCGCAAGGAATCGACGGTGGCCGCCTGCTGCGCGATCAAGCGCATCTTGGCGTCAACGTAGGCCGCCAACTGGGCAATGTATTCCGGGTCGGAGCCCCGCAGATGATAGGTTTGGTCGTAAATCTCGACACGGACGCTGCCGTTGCCGTTGGACTGATTCAAGCTAGCCTCCCTCGCGACTCCCTTGCGCGCCGCGATTCGGGGTTAAAACCCGCGTGTTGCGATTATCACGCCGATTCTTCCGACGTCAAAGTCTCAATTTGGTCGAGCATCTTTTCTACTCGGGTACGTACCTCTTCGCGGTCGCGGCGCAAACCCACCAGCTCCTGGCGCAAGCTGTCCACTTCTTCTTCGCGCTCATTGAGCTGCTCGCGCAGACGCGCGGCATCGCGTTCCGCCGCGGCTTTGGCCTCGCGCGCCGACTTCAGGAGCTCAATCGTGCGCAGGACTTTTTCTTCCAGGGACTTGAAATCGGCTTTGGATGGAACAACGGTTTCAACTGCATTCGCCGTCATGATAAAAAATCGACCTCGAAGAGATTTGTTGTGATGAGCGCAGTATATCGCAGAAGTTTTGTGCGTGATTGTGGACAAACTCGCGATTCGGCGATGCGAACCACGAATGACATTAGAACCGCCTCGGAAATTGGGCAGTGCGACCGGTGAAAACACTCCGTGGATCAAGTCTCCTGGCTCGTGAGCGTCCGGCCGCGCGTGTGTGGAAATCTAAGGCCTCACTCCGACCAGGTTCGGCACAGTCAGGTTCCCGTTGGCGTCCAACAGGTTGACGCCGATCTCTTGCACGTCGCTGTTGGCGGCGACATCAATCCGGTGCACGGTGCCGTCGCTGCCGCCGACATAGACCTGCGCTCCATCGAGAGTGATGCCACCGCTGTAAGCCACGTCCCCGGCAGCGTACGGAATTACGATCGGCGTGGAGGACTGCAGGTTGAACCCCAGCATCTCGGGAAGATCGCTGATAATCCAGGCCCGCGAACTGTCGGGGCTCATAAACAGTTGCGTTGCGTTGAAGCTCCCGACACCCAAGTCAAAGGAGGTGATCGTACTCTGGGTCGTTATGGGGCAGTTTGTAGTGACTGGCGACGATGTGAACACCACGTCGACAGAGGGCGAATCGGTCGCGACCGCGCCGGTGCCGTTCGGAATCGCCTGAATCAGCGTCGGATTATTGGCGGACAACGTCGGCGGCACTTCAGCCTGATTGCAGGTGGAACGGACGTCGATCTCATTGGGATTGCTTCCGGTGACATACGTCAATCCCCCTTGTGCGCTGATGGCGAGAGCATTCGCGGTGTAGGGCAAAGTTGTCATGCCCGAGACGTTGGTCTGGAAACCGAACGCCAGGTCCATCCCGCTCACCCACTCGTTGTATTTGCTATCGGGCGTATAAGCGCTGGAAGTGGTACTGAATCCTCCAGCGGTATACGTAATGGTCTCACTGGCGGGCGTCACGTAATAGACAACATTTCCGGCGGCATTGGAAAGCAGTAGGTAATTGCCATTCGGGGAAATCGCGACCACGCGCCCCGCTATGGAAGAGGTCGTGATTACGTTCGTGGTCAGGTTAATCGCCATGAAGCCGGAACTCGATCCCAAATAGAGGTTGTTCCCGGCGGGATCGAAGAGCATCGAGTTCGGCAGGTTGGGCAGAGTGAGCGCCGTACCGGCCACGTTGGTCGAAGTGCTGATGGGGACGAGAGAGGTGGAATTCGTGCTCGCCGCATAAACGGTGGTTGCCGTGCCGCCGGAAACCGCCGCAGTCACTACATTAGTGCTGTATTGAGCGGGAAGATTCCGATTGCAATCGGGAGAGCTGCAAGATGCGGTAATCGAGGCCGTTCCCGGTGCTACGGCGGTGATGGTAGCAGGATTGTTTCCGGTGGTCCCGGCAGCGACAGTGGCGCTTGCGGTGGAGGACGAGGCCCACGTGAGGTTGGGTTTGACGTATTGTCCCAGGCTGTCGTAAACGTCGGCGGTCAGTGCTTGCGTCCCGCCGGTGCCGAGCGAAAACGATGTATTGGAGGAATTGGCATCATGCACCGAAATGTTAACTACGGGGCAGGTCACGTAAGGAGTACTGACGCCGTTTACGCCCGAGACGCTGCCGAAGATGCTGGTGGAACCCGGGTTTTGCGCCGTGAAAACACCACTTCCGATGAGAGAGGTCACCACGTTCGCCGTACCGCTGCACGTCGCGCTGCCGTTGGTCAACATAGCTGTGGTCGGTACTGTAGTGGCCCCATAGCCCGACGCCGTCACGTTCAGATGGGTTCCCACGGCAATCGTATTCTTGCTTGTTAAGGCCACATTTGCAGTAGCGCCAATGACACCAAAACCGTTACCCGCAACGCTGACTAGCTCAGTGATGACAGTTGCTGTACCGCTGCAAGTCGCGGTGCCGTTGCCTAGCGTGGCCGTCGTCGGTGCTACGGTCGCGCCCGATCCTTCGGCTGTAACCAGCAGATGGGTTCCGCTGGCGATCACATCGGTGCCCGTCAGTACTACGACTGCAGTAGCGCCATTAACACCGTTGAAGCCGGCTAGAGTGCAGGTTTGGCCTGCTGAACCAGTAATCGTTCCCCCGGAAGTGTACGTTGGGCTATTCGTAGCCGAAGAGTAAGTCGGATCGATGCCGGATGAGCCCGCGACGCCGAAGTTAGATAGATTGCAGGTTTGGCCTGCTGATCCGGTAATCGACCCGCCCGAGTTGTAGGTTGGACTATCGGTAGTCGAAGAGTATGTCGGATTGATGCCGGATGAGATGGCAGCAATCGTCGGATCGTTGGAATTGAGGGCGATCGGTCCCACAGTGCTGGTAATGTCACAGGGAGCACTCAGCGAGCATCCGGGTGCCGACGTGCTGTAGGCAGAGGCCGTCGCAGGGATCGTTTGGCCCATGCTGACGCAGCTACTCAATGGGTTAATGACCACGCGGTCAACCTGAAGATGAACATAGACGGTTGCCGTGGCGGTTGCGGTGCCTGAAGTCGCCGTAATCGTTGCCTGTCCAACACCGCCCTGCCCGGCGGTAGCCTGGCAATTGACGATGTTGGCGTCCCACACACCGCCGCAGATCAGGCCGCCGCTGGAGATCGTTGCGATATTTGGATTGCTGCTGCTAAAGGTTATGTCGGCCGCCACTATGGTTCCAAGCGAGTTCAGGGCCACTGCGGAAAGCGTCGCCACACCCCCTTCGTTCAATGAGATCGTCGTCGGCGTAAGAGTGATGGTGGCCACCAGGTTGGCCGACGGGTTGCTGCCTCCGCCGCAACCCGTCAAAAGGGCGAGAGAAAGAGCTGTCAGGAGTGCAGCCAGAACAGAAACCACGGGGAACCGCCGCATGTACCCTCCCCGCCGGACGGAAACCGGCGGATCTATGAATGCAGAAATAATTCCTTGCGGAAAGCCCTCAGTGTAGAAGTTGTTAACGCTTTCGGCAAGCAGCAGTCTCTTCCAATACAAGATGAGCCTGGGGCGCGTGGCATGCTGAGGATTGACAACCAGCGTGCACGAAGCAGAGAAACTAAGCCTGGATCAGATCGAGGCTTTTCTAAACGCCAGCCAAGAGATCCGGTTCGAAGGCGAAAATCGCCAGCAGGTTTACGGCTGGGTGGAGCAGGTTCTGCGCCAACAGCAATATCCCAAACAATCCCGCAAAGCCCGCGGCTTGTTGCGGCGCTATTTGGAAAAGATGACCGGCCTGAGCCGGGCCCAGGTGACGCGGCTGATCGCCCGCTATCGGGCCAACGCTCCACGTGGCGCTCTCCGACAGGCATTCAAACCCGGGCTTCGCGGTCGAGTTTTTATTGTTCTGCGCGGTTTAGCATCTACAGTTAAGTGCAACCTTCGCTGTCGACGGGCGAAGTGGTAAGCGCGCAGACGGTTTCCAACCTGATCCGCGATCTGGACGCGGCGGTGCGGCAGTTTCATCAGGCGCGGCTGGAGGACGATTGGGCGTATCTGTTTTTGGATGGGGTGAGCCTGCGAGTGCGACGGCCGGCGGGGCGGCAGCGGGTGCACATGCTGGTGGCCTACGGGGTGCGGCGCGACGGCAGCCGCCAACTGCTGGCCTTTCTGCGCACCCGGGGCGAGAGCCAGGCGGACTGGGAAGCGCTGTTGCAGGACCTGTATCGGCGGGGGCTGGAGGGCCGGCACCTGCAACTGATCGTCACCGACGGTTGTGCGGGACTGGCGGCGGCGATCCAGACCGTCTATCCGCGGGTGCCGCATCAGCGCTGCTGGGTGCACAAGATGCGCAATATTCTGGAGAAGGTGCGGAAGTGCGATTACGACCAGGTCAAGGCCGACGCCCAGGCGATCTATTTAGCCGACGGGCGCGCCCAAGCCCAAGTGGCGTCCCGCGCCAGCAGCGCGAGTGATTGACGTGAGCGGGCCGGAGTTGCTATAGTTGAAAAGTTCTGCGAGTTATGTTCGGCCTGCTTGTAATGTGTGGCTGTGCTGCAGTGATCTAACCCATCCTGTATTTTAGGATGTCCTCGCTGAAACGTGCCTGCGCTTCCGCTGGATCTTTCCGGTGGGTATGCAGGCCGAGGCAACGAAACGGAGTGCCCTCGTTCTGAAACTCCGCGCTGGCGTCGTGCCAGTCTGCGGAACGACCACGGCGCCACCGTCGTACGCCTAACCTGATCGGAAACCGATATTCCCCGGTGTGTCGTGCGGGGAAGTATGGGCATGGAATATTTGCCCAGCCCCTAGTGGGATGAATTTTGCGCAGGGCTGGGTCAGTCTGTGGCCGGCGCAAGTTGCGCGGCCGAGTGCGCGCCAAAAGTTTGCTGAACTGTGCCAGCCCGAAGGCTGGCCTTGAAGAACGAAGGAGCTGCAAAGAGTGCCTACATTTAACCAACTGGTGCGCAAAGGCCGCACGGCGCCGAATTACAAGACGGCCAGTCCGGCGCTGCAGTCCTGTCCGCAGAAGCGCGGTGTCTGCACCCGCGTCTATACCCAGACACCGAAAAAGCCGAATTCTGCCCTGCGCAAGGTCGCGCGCGTGCGGCTGACCAATGGCATCGAGGTCACGACCTACATTCCCGGCGTCGGCCACAACTTGCAGGAGCACTCGATTGTGCTAATTCGCGGCGGCCGCGTGAAGGACCTGCCGGGCGTTCGTTATCACGTGGTGCGCGGCACCCTGGACTCCGTGGGTGTCGCCAATCGCAAGCAAAGCCGTTCCAAGTACGGGGCCAAGAGGCCGAAGGCCTAGAGGATCTATGCCGAGAAAAGGACATATCGCGAAGCGTGAACCGCTGGCCGACCCGGTCTACCAGTCCACGCTGGTCAACAAATTCGTTAACTCCATGATGTGGGACGGCAAGAAGAGCACCGCCCAGTCCATTTTCTATAACGCCATGAAGAAGCTCGAAGACAAGGGTGGGGACGAGGCGATCAAACTCTTCAAGAAGGCGGTCGAGAACGCCAAGCCGGTGCTGGAAGTGAAGACTCGCCGTGTAGGCGGCGCCAACTACCAGGTCCCGGTAGAGGTCAACGCCGACCGCCGGACGTCTCTGGCGATTCGCTGGATTCTGACCTACAGCCGCGGGCGCGGTGAAAAGGGCATGATCGACAAGCTGGCCAATGAACTGCTTGACGCCGCGAACGGCAAGGGAGCGGCCATCAAGAAGAAAGAAGACGTGCACCGCATGGCCGAGGCCAATAAGGCCTTCGCCCATTACCGCTGGTAAGGGTAGAGCAGATCTTTAAGATTGTCAGATTGTCCGCAAGGAATGCTCGGTTTGTGAAGACCGAATGAAGCTGTAAAACCGGCCCCGCAGGGGCGGAATAGTTTAGCCCAGCACGCAGCCGAAGGCGGAGTGCTGGGTAGGCGAGAAAAGCGAACCCGAGTCCCGTAGGGACGGCAGGTTTTTCATCGTCGAAAAGAAAAGCAGGTCCCTCGCCGGCTGAAGCCAGCTCGGGATGACAAATTGTAGAAATTGTTACGGCGCACCTGAAGGTGCGCACCTTCAAGCGAGAAACGGAAAGAGATTTTGGCACGACAAGTTCCATTAGAACGTTGCAGGAATATCGGCATCATGGCCCACATCGATGCCGGTAAGACCACCACCACGGAGCGCATCCTGTTCTATACAGGACGCACGCACCGCATTGGGGAGGTCCATGAAGGCACCGCAACGATGGATTGGATGGCGCAAGAGCAGGAGCGTGGCATCACCATCACGTCGGCGGCCACCACCTGCCTCTGGAAAGATGTTCGGATCAATATCATCGACACGCCTGGCCACGTGGACTTCACCGCCGAGGTGGAGCGTTCGCTGCGCGTGCTGGACGGCGCGTGCGCGGTATTCGATGCCGTGCACGGTGTCGAGCCGCAGTCGGAAACCGTGTGGCGTCAGGCCGATAAGTACGGCGTTCCCCGCATTTGCTTTATCAACAAAATCGACAAGATGGGCGCCGATTTCGAGCACGCCGTCGATACCATTCGCAAGCGCCTGAGCGCCCGCCCCGTAGCCATCCAGTTGCCCATCGGCCAGGAAGATAAGTTCAAGGGCGTCGTCGATCTGCTGGCCATGAAGGCCATCATCTGGAACGACGAGACCCTGGGCGCGGAGTACGAGATCCAGGAGATCCCGGAAGAGCTGAAAAAGAAGGCGCAAGCCTATCATCAGATCCTCGTCGAGACCGTCGTCGAAAACGACGATCAGGACGAGCTGATGCATAAGTACATTGAAGGCGAGGCCATCGGCGAAGCCGAGTTGAAGGCCGCCTTACGTCGCGCCACCTTGAAGATGAAACTCTTCCCGGTGATCTGCGGCACGGCCTTCAAAAATAAGGGCGTTCAGCCTCTGCTCGACGCCGTGATCGACTATCTGCCTTCGCCCGCCGATGTTCCTCCGGTGAAGGGCAAAGACCCCAACACGGGGCTGGAGATTGAGCGTGCGGCGGAAGACAAGGCCCCATTTTCCGCGCTGGCTTTCAAGATCATGACCGACCCGTTTGTGGGACAACTGACCTTCATTCGCGTGTATTCGGGCCATCTGAAGCAGGGCGACAGCGTGTACATCAGCGGTCGTTCCCGGACTGAGCGCATTGGCCGGCTGCTGAAGATGCATGCCAACAAACGTGAAGATATTACCGAGATCTATGCCGGCGACATCTGCGCTTGCGTAGGCCTGAAAAACATTACGACCGGCGACACGATTTGCAATGAAGACCATCCCATCATCCTCGAGTCCATCGAGTTCCCCGCTCCGGTAATCGCGGTTGCGGTTGAGCCGAAGACCAAGAGCGACCAGGAAAAGATGGGCGTGGCGCTGGGCAAGCTAGCCCAGGAAGATCCCACCTTCAAGGTCTCCACCGATCCTGATAGCGGTCAGACGATCATTGCCGGCATGGGCGAGTTGCACCTGGAAATCCTGGTGGACCGCATGATGCGCGAGTTCAACGTGCAGGCCAACGTTGGCAAGCCGCAGGTGGCATATCGCGAAACCATTCGCAAGCAGTCGCAGGCGGAAGGCAAGTACATTCGCCAGACCGGCGGCAGCGGCCAGTATGGTCACGTGAAGATCCGCCTGGAACCCAATGAGCCGGGCAAGGGTTATGAGTTTGTCAACGATGTCGTGGGCGGCGTGATTCCGAAGGAGTTCATCAAGCCGGTCGATCAGGGTATCAAGGAAGCGATGGAAGGTGGCGTTCTTGCCGGTTACGAAATGGTGGACGTCAAGGCCACGCTCTACGACGGCAGCTATCACGATGTCGATTCCAACGAAATCGCCTTCAAGATTGCCGGCTCGATGGCGTTCAAGGAAGCCGCGCGCAAGGCCAGTCCGGTGCTGTTGGAGCCGGTCATGTCGGTGGAAGTGGTTGTTCCCGAGGAGTACATGGGCACCATCATCGGCGATCTGAGCAGCCGCCGCGGCCGCATCGAAGGTCTCGAGCATCGCGCGGGATCGCAGGTCATTAAGGCCATGGTCCCGTTGGCCGAGATGTTCGGTTATGCCACCAACATGCGCTCGAGTACCCAGGGCCGTGCGACGTTTTCCATGCATTTCTCGCGCTACGAAGAGGCGCCACGTGCGGTGGCCGAAGAAATCGTGGCCAAGGTTCAGGGCAGAAGCCCGGCAGGAACGAAATAGTTTGGCGGCGTGAAATCGTCGCAATCGTAATAAAGCAGCAGTTTTAACCGAGATACGGAGTTCCAATGGCGAAAGAGAAATTTGACCGCAGCAAGCCGCACGTAAACGTGGGGACGATCGGGCACATCGACCATGGCAAGACGACGTTGACGGCGGCCATCACCAAGGTATTGCAGAAGCACAATCCCAAGATCGTGTTCCGCTCGTTCGACTCCATCGACAACGCGCCGGAAGAGCGGGAGCGCGGCATTACCATCGCGACCGCGCACGTGGAGTACGAGACGGCCAACCGGCACTACGCTCACGTGGATTGTCCCGGCCACGCCGACTACATCAAGAACATGATTACCGGGGCGGCGCAGATGGACGGCGCCATTCTGGTGGTGGCGGCCACCGACGGGCCCATGCCGCAGACCAAGGAGCACGTGCTGCTGGCGCGCCAGGTAGGCGTGCCCTACGTGGTGGTGTTCCTGAACAAGTGCGATGCGGTGGAAGACGCCGAACTGATTGATCTGGTGGAGATGGAAGTCCGCGAGCTGCTGAACAAGTACGGGTTCCCGGGCGACGATCTGCCGGTGGTACGCGGCTCGGCACTGGGGGCGCTGAACGGCGAAGCGCAGTGGGAAGCCAAGGTGGAAGAGTTGATGGAGGCGGTGGACAAGAACGTTCCGCTGCCGGCGCGCGATATCGACAAGCCGTTCCTGATGCCGATCGAAGACATCTTCTCGATTCAGGGACGGGGCACGGTAGTGACTGGGCGTATTGAGCGCGGCAAGGTGAAGGTGGGCGAGGAAGTGGAGATTGTGGGCTTCCGCGAGACCCGCAAGACGGTGGTCACGGGCGTGGAGATGTTCAAGAAGCAGTTGGACGAAGGCTTGGCGGGCGATAACGCCGGCCTGCTGCTGCGCGGCACGGCGAAGGAAGACGTGGAGCGCGGCATGGTGCTGGCCAAGCCGGGATCGATCACGCCGCACACCAAGTTCAAAGGCGAGGTGTATGTGCTGTCGAAGGACGAAGGGGGACGGCACACGCCGTTCTTCAAGGGCTACCGGCCGCAGTTCTACTTCCGCACCACGGACGTGACGGGAGTGGCGACGCTACCGGAAGGCACGGAGATGGTGATGCCGGGCGACAACGTGAGCCTGGAGATCGAGCTGATCACGCCGGTGGCGATGGAAAAGGGCTTGCGGTTCGCGATCCGCGAAGGCGGACGCACCGTGGGCGCCGGCACCATCACGGAGATTATCGCGTAGTTTTTGTGGGTGCGCGGCGCTGGTTGCCGCACCTGTTCCTAAACCGCGGCAGAGACCGCAGGGCGATGAGCCCCAGCAAAAGATCTTTGAGAGATAACCAAAGTGATTGGCAAAGAACGAATCCGCATCCGTCTGAAAGCATACGACTATCGCATTCTCGACCAGTCGACGGGCGAAATTGTCGATACGGCGAAGCGCACGGGGGCACAAATCGCGGGACCGATTCCGCTCCCCACGGTGAAGAACAAGTACTGCGTACTGCGTTCGCCCCACGTGGACAAGAAGTCGCGTGAGCAGTTTGAGATTCGCACCCATAAGCGCCTGCTCGACATACTTGAGCCCACGCAGCAGACGGTGGATGCGCTGATGAAGCTCGAGCTTCCCGCCGGCGTGGACGTGGAGATCAAGGCGTTCGGAAAAGAACATAAGTAAACAGCGGTTAAACAAAACAAAGCTTCTGTGGCGCAAGCCCCCGGTGCAAAAACCTCCGGACTTAGGAAGCGGAGTTGAGGACAAGACACATGGCAGTCAGTGGAATTTTAGGCAAGAAAGTCGGCATGGCGCAGCTCTTCGATGACAAGGGTGACGTTCACCCGGTCACGGTGCTGCAGGCCGGTCCGTGCGTGGTAACGCAGCGTAAGACGGTCACCAAGGACGGCTACGACGCCGCCCAGATCGGGCTGGTCGAGTTCATCAAGGAATCGCGGCTGACCAAGGCGATGAAGGGACATTTCGCCAAGAGCAGCCTGCCCCCGATGCGCTTCCTGCGCGAGGTGGGGATCGTAGTGGATGGCGCAGAGCAGGACGCAACCAAGACCGGCGACAAGGTCCTGGTTGACATGTTTGACGGCGAGAAGTTTGTAGATGTGGTGGCGACCAGCAAAGGCCGCGGATTCGCAGGCGTGGTGAAGCGCCACAAGTTTGCCGGTGGCGCTGCGTCCCACGGTTCCATGTTTCAGATCACCGGCTCGATCGGCTCGTCGGCCTTCCCTTCCCGCGTATTCAAGGGGATGCGCATGTCGGGACACATGGGCGTGGACCGCATTACCACCCGTAACCTTCGGGTGCTGGGCGTCGACAAAGACGAGAACCTGTTGGTGGTGGAAGGTGCAGTGGCGGGGCCGAAAGACGGTTATGTGGTGATCAACAAGGCCAAGAAGCCGCCCAGAGAGCGTCGTGGGTTCAGTGGCGCGGGCACGGTCGATCCGTTGAAGGCTTCTAAGCGCCAGGCGGCAAAGAAGAAATAGTGGCTAGTTACTAGTGGTCAGTGGTTCGTGACCCTAAATTACGGAAGAGACTATGGCGAAGATTGATGTAGTAAATCTGGGCGGCGAGAAAGTAGGCTCCTTCGAGCTAGCCGACGAAGTTTTCGGCGCAGTCAACGAAGACCTGCTCTGGGAAGCGGTGAAGCACTACCGCGCCGGGCAGCGCGCCGGCACTCATGCCACCAAGAACCGCAAACTGGTGAGTGGCGCGGGCAAGAAGCTCTGGAAGCAGAAGGGCACGGGACGGGCGCGCGTCGGATCGATTCGCTCTCCCCTGTGGCGGCATGGCGGTACGGTACATGGCCCTCAGCCCCGCTCTTACGATTACGCTTTCCCGCGCAAGAAGCTGCTGGGCGCTCTGCGTTCGGCGCTGGCGGCCAAGTTCAACGACGGCAAACTGGTGGTGGTAGAGAGCTTCGAACTGAAAGAGGTCAAGACCAAGGACTTCCGCAAGACGCTTCACAAGCTCAACGCCAAGGGCACGACGCTCCTGGTGGAAAACTCGGCCAGCGAGAACCACAACCTTCACCTGAGTTCGCGCAATCTCGAAGGTGTGGAACTTCTGGCAGGCAACCAGGTCCATCCGTATCACCTGTTGCGGTATGAGAGCACGATCTTCTCCCGTCCCGCGCTGGAAAAGTTGCAGGACTCGTTGAAGGCGACAGCACCCAAGCGCAAGCACGCGGAGGTGGCGTAATGAAATCGGCTTATCAGATCATTCGCCGCCCGGTCATCACCGAAAAGGGCCTGGGCGTGAAGGAAACCGAAGCGACGCTGGTTTTTGAAGTCGCCGTCAAGGCCAGCAAGACCGAGATCAAGCAGGCTGTGCAGAGCATCTTCAAGGTGAAAGTGGACACGGTGCGCACCGCCAACTTTGTGGGCAAGGAGCGCCGCCGCGGTAAGTTCACGGGATATCGCCCCGACTGGAAGAAAGCCTACGTGCGGTTGAAGGCGGGCGAGAAGATGCCTGAATACGCGGAGAACATATAACCGCAGCAGTAGCGAGTGGCCGCCCAATAGCGGCCCTGCAATGAGAAGCGAGTAGAACCATGGCAATCAAGACTTACAGACCGGTTACCCCGACGCGGCGGTTCACCACGACCACGGTCAACGATGACCTGACGACGAATCGTCCATACAAGCCGCTA
Organism: uncultured Acidobacteriaceae bacterium; assembly: GCA_963798005.1. Classification (GTDB taxonomy): domain Bacteria; phylum Acidobacteriota; class Terriglobia; order Terriglobales; family Acidobacteriaceae; genus Bog-257. Next base: position 143,843 of record CAWCRZ010000018.1, read on the forward strand.
ACGGAACCGAAGCAGCGCACCGGCGGACGCCGCAACTCGGGCGACCTTACCATCTGGCACCGCGGCGGCGGACATAAGCGCAAGCTGCGCATCATCGACTTCAAGCGCGACAAGTTCGGGATCCCGGCCACCGTTGCCTCCATCGAGTACGATCCCAACCGCTCGGCACGTATCGCCCTGCTCAACTACGCCGACGGCGAGAAGCGCTACATCGTGTACCCGGTGGGACTGAAGGTGGGCGCCAAGATCGTCAGTGGTCCTGAGGCTGACATTCTGGTGGGCAATGCCCTGCCGCTGCGCAACATCCCTCCTGGCACCACAGTTCACAACATCGAGTTGAAGCCGGGCAAGGGCGCGCAGATGGCCCGTTCGGCGGGAGCGCAGGCGCAGTTGGTGGCCAAAGAAGGCGATTACGCGCTGCTCAAGTTGCCTTCCGGCGAGACCCGTCGCGTGCTGGTCGATTGCATGGCCACGGTCGGACAGGTTGGCAATCTCGATCACGAAAACATCTCCATCGGCAAGGCCGGCCGTACGCGCTGGCTGGGAATCCGCCCAACCAACCGTGGTGTGGTCATGAACCCAGTCGATCACCCGCACGGCGGCGGTGAGGGCAAGACCAGCGGTGGACGTCACCCAGTGACTCCGTGGGGCAAGCCGACTCGCGGCTACAAGACGCGCAACAACAAGCGGACCGATAAGTTCATCGTGAACCGCAGACAAAAGTAGGACTGAGACGATATGGCACGTTCAACCAAAAAAGGTCCGTTCATCGATTCGCACCTGCAGGCCAAGATCGACGGCATGAACCAGCGCAACGAAAAGAAAGTCGTACGCACCTGGTCCCGTCGCTCAACTGTGATCCCCGAGATGGTGGGTCATACCCTGGCGGTGCACAACGGCAAGAAGTTCATTCCGGTGTACGTCACCGAAAATATGGTGGGACACAAACTGGGCGAGTTCAGTTTGACCCGCGTATTCAAGGGCCACTCGGTAAGAGCGGCCACCGAGACTGCGGCCAAACCGGCTCCGGCGGGTAGGTAAGGAGAGCGGGATGGAATTTACGGCCAAACTGAATTACGTGCGAGTCTCGCCGCAGAAAGCGCGCCTGGTGCTGGACCTCATCAAGGGTCGCCGGGTGGAAGAGGCATTGGACACGCTGCTGTTCGCCAAAAAAGGCATCGCTCCGCAGATGTATAAGCTGCTGCGTTCAGCGGTGGAGAACGCCAACTATGTGAGCGCCGAAAAGGGGCTCGACGTCGATGTTGACCGGCTCTACGTTAAGCGCGCCATCGCCAACGAGGGGCCGCGCATGAAGCGTATCCGCCCCGCGCCGATGGGACGCGCCTACCGCTACCAGCGCCGCATCTCGCACCTGGAGATCGCGTTGGAAGAAAAGGCTTCCGGCAGCGGCAAGGCCAATCTGGTTGAAACCGTGGAAGGCGCACCAGCCAAGAAGGCCGCGAAGAGAGCAATCAAGAGAGCACCGGCGAAGAAAGCGGCGGCCAAGAAGTCGGTGCCAAAGAAGAAGGGACCTGCCAAGCAGCCGGCCAAGAGGAAGTAGAGTTTGCATCCCGCCGCTAAGGCGGCGGACTAAAGCGGCGATGCCGGAACGCGGTCGTCGCGGAGAAGAAACGAGACTATGGGACAGAAAGTCCATCCTTACGGATTTCGCCTCGGCATTACCAAGCCGTGGAGGTCACGCTGGTTTGTAGAGCGCGACTACGACAAACTATTGCTGGAAGACGTCAAGCTGAAGACTGAGCTGAAAGACAAGCTCAAGTCGGCGGGAGTCAGCTCCATCGAGATCGAGCGGCCCGGCAACAAGCTGCGCATCATCATCCGCACCGCTCGTCCGGGCATCATCATCGGGCGCAAAGGCACGGAGATCGACAAGCTGAAGCAGGACATCCAGAAGCGCACCAATCGCGATGTCTATGTCGACATCCAGGAAGTGCACAAGCCGGAACTGGACGCGCAACTGGTGGCCGAAAACATTGCACTGCAACTGGAGAAGCGCGTGGGGTTCCGCCGCGCCATGCGTAAGGCCGTGGATTCGGCGTTGCGCTTCGGTTGTAAGGGTATCAAGGTGCGCGTGAGCGGCCGCTTGAACGGCAACGAAATCGCGCGCTCCGAATGGTATCTGCAGGGACGCCTGCCGCTACACACGCTGCGCGCCGACATTGATTATGGCTTCGCCGAAGCCCACACCACCTACGGCCTGATCGGCGTGAAGTGCTGGGTTTACAAGGGCGAGATTTACCGGGAACGCCGCCGCGAACCGCAGGGCGTTCAAACCGGAGCGTTTTAAGAGCAGTTGTCAGTGGCCCGTCGCCAGTTGTCAGAAAGAGCGCGCCAGTTTTACAGTCACTGACAACTAACAACTTTGAAGCAGGGGCTTCGGCTCCTCAGGTCTGAATCCTATGTTGATGCCAAAGAAAGTGAAGTACCGCAAGCAGCAGCGCGGACGGATGGCGGGCAAGGCCTGGCGCGGCAGCCAGTTGTCGTTCGGAGATTTCGGCCTGAAGGTCCTGGAGCCGGGTTGGATCACCGACCGCCAGATCGAGGCCAGCCGCGTCGCCATGACGCGTTTCATTAAGCGTGGCGGCAAGATCTGGATCCGGCTGTTCCCCGACAAGCCCGTTACCAAAAAACCGGCGGAAACTCGTATGGGCAAAGGCAAAGGCGCGCCGGACCACTGGGTTGCGGTGGTGCGGCCGGGCAAGATCCTCTTCGAAATGGAAGGGGTGTCCGCCGCCGACGCTGCGGAAGCGATGCGTTTAGCTTCGCACAAGCTGCCATTACGCACCAAGTTCGTGCAGCGCGAAGGCATGCACTAAGGAACCGAATTATGAATGTAGAGAAGATCCGCAATTTAACCGACGCCGAGCTGCTGCATCAGCAGCGCGAGATGTCGGACCAGCTCTTCAAAATGAAGTTCCAGTTGAAGATGGGACAGACCGAGAGCCTGAAGAAGATTCGCGAGCTGAAGAAAGACATTGCTCGCATCCAGACGGTGAAGCGCCAGAAAGAACTGGCGGGCGGCAATGGAGCTCGCGCACCGAAAGCGGCAGCGGCGGCTGCACCGGCGAAGAAAGTGGCCGCACCTGTGAAAAAGAAGAAAGCGGCCGCCAAGCAGGCTGCGACGGAGAAAAAATAACCCATGACCGAAACAATTGATACCAGCAAAACGACCTCGGTCGGCCGCCGCAAGACCCTGATTGGCAAAGTTGTGTCCACCAAGATGGCCAAGACCATCGTGGTCGAAGTGCGGCGGCAGAAGGCGCACCCGTTCTACAAGCGCGTGGTTGCCCGCAGCAAGAAATTCTATGCCCACGACGAGAACGGAACCGCGCACCTGGGCGACTTCGTCAAGATCGAAGAGACCCGTCCGCTGTCCAAGCTGAAGCGCTGGAAGCTGCAGGAGATCGTGCAGCGCGCTGCCCTGGTGGCGCCGGTCGAGGAAAAGCCTGTCGTCGGCTAGATTGCGGTTGTTAACGCTGCACGGACGGCACGACGAGGAGACAAGATTATGGCAGTGATGATGAGAACCATGCTGGATGTCGCCGATAACTCCGGCGCGCGCAAGCTGCAGATGATTCTGCCGTTGGGCGGTTCTACCGGTCTGGTTGCCCACTTGGGCGACGTAGTGACGGCGGCGGTAAAGGAAGCCTCGCCCGACGGCACCGCCAAGAAGGGCACGGTAGTAAAAGCGGTGATTGTGCGCACGCGCAAGGAGCATCGCCGTCGTGACGGCACTTACATCCGCTTCGACCAGAATGCGGCGGTACTGATTAACGATGCCAACGAGCCAGTGGGGACCCGCGTGTTTGGTCCCGTGGCCCGCGAGCTGCGCGAGAAGAAGTTTTTGAAGATTGTTTCCCTGGCGCCGGAAGTTCTGTAGTTAGTTGCCAAAAGGATCGAACAGAGATGCAGAAGAGTGTAGACATTCGCCGCAACGATCAGGTGCGGGTGATTACGGGACGCGATAAGGGCAAGCAAGGCCGGGTGCTACGCGTTATGCCTGACGAGAGCAAGGTGTTGGTGGAGCACGTGATGATGGTGAAGAAGAACGTGCGCCCCAATCCCCAGAAGAACATCAAGGGAGGCATTGCGGAGCAGGAAAGCCCGATTTCCATCAGCAACGTGATGCTGATGTGCGCCTCCTGTAACCGGCCGGTCCGCGTAGGACATGAGAAGCACGGTGACCGTCATGTGCGCACGTGCCAGCGGTGCGGAGCGACGTTAGAAAAGTAGTTATCAGTGGCCAGTGGCCAGTGGTCAGTGCCAAAGGCCAGGGAATCTCGAACGCTCTGGCAACTGAATTGATTTCCTCACGAACCGGTGTAAGACCCGAAACCGTGAGAAAGGTAGAAGCAGAGAATGGCAGAAGAGAAGAAACAGAAGGCGCAGCCAGGCGGCGGCGAGGGTAAGCCCAAAAAGGCCAAAACCGAGAAGGTGAAAGCGGCCCCGGAGCAGCCGGGCGGCAAGCCGGCCCGGCCGAAAGCTACCAACCGCGAGACGGCGCGCCTGCGCGACCGTTATGTCAAGGAAGTGCTGCCTGCGCTGATGAAGGAGTTCAACCTCGATAATCCGATGGCCGCTCCGAAGCTGGAGAAGATTGTAGTGAACATGGGGGTGGGTGATGCGACGCAGAACGCGAAGCTGATCGACCCGGCGGCGACGGAAGTTGGCCAGATTACCGGACAGAAGCCGGTGGTCACCAAGGCGCGCAAGTCCATCGCGGCGTTCAAGGTGCGTGAAGGCATGCCTATCGGCGTCATGGTAACTCTGCGCGGCGATCGCATGTACGAATTCTTCGACCGGTTGGTCAACATTGCCCTGCCCCGCGTGCGCGATTTCCGGGGTGTGCCGACCAAGTCCTTCGATGGACGCGGCAATTTCACCCTGGGGGTGCGCGATCAGTTGATCTTCCCGGAGATCGATTACTCCAAGGTCGAGAAGTTGAAGGGAATGAACATCACGATTGTGACTTCGGCGGGCAACGACGATCAAGCGCGTGCTCTCTTGAAGCACATGGGCATGCCGTTCCGGCAGTAAAGATAGCGACTAGTGGTTAGGGATAGCGGCTAGTTAAAACGTCAAAACGTAAGAGCCAAAGGCGAAGAGCGAAGAGCTCACAAGGAAACAATGGCCAGAACATCAAGTATCGCGAAGGCGAACAAGAAGCCCAAGTTCTCGACCCGGCAACATAACCGTTGCCACATTTGCGGACGTCCGCGCGCGTTTCTGCGCAAGTTCGGCCTCTGCCGTCTGTGCTTTCGCGGGCTGGCTCTGAAGGGCGAGATTCCCGGGGTTGCGAAGTCGAGTTGGTAGTGAGGCGCTAAGTCAGTCCGTCGCCGCTGGTTCTTTCAGCAACGCTGGCGAATATTCGCCGAAAGCTAACGGGCGACGATTTGAGGAGATGCAAAACACATGAGTTTGACCGATCCGGTCTCGGATTTTATAACGCGCGTTCGTAACGCCATCAAGGCACGCCACCAGAAGGTGGACGTTCCCCACTCGAAGCTCAAGGTCGAGATGGCCCGCATTCTGAAGGAAGAGGGCTACATCGCCAACTTCAAGGCGACCGAGGAAGATGGCCGCAAGGTCCTGCGCGTGTACTTGAAGTACAGTCCTGACAGCTCGTCGCCCATCTCGGACCTGAAGCGTATTTCGCGTCCCGGCTGCCGCGTGTATGTTGGACATACCGATATTCCGCGAGTGCTGGGCGGGTTGGGTATCAACATTTTAACCACGCCCAAGGGCGTGATGACGGGACGGCAGGCGCGCAAGGAAGGCGTCGGCGGCGAAGTCCTGTGCGAGATTTACTAGTACGATCAGCGCTTCTGAGCGCGCGAAAAGCAGGTCCTGGACTCGCTTCGCCCGCTCGGCATGACAAGTGGATTTGATGTAAGTGAGAGCGAATTATGTCGAGAATTGGCAACAAACCGATCCCGTTGGCAAAGGGCGTGACCTACTCCATAGAAGGCAACACCGTCCGGGTCAAGGGGCCGAAGGGTGAGGTTGTTACGCATATGCCGTCCGGCGTGAAGCTGGAGCAGAACGACGGCCACATCATGGTCGTTCGCGAGGACGACTCGAAAGCCGCGGTGCACGGCCTGGTGCGCGCCCTGGTCAACAATTCGGTGGAAGGAGTGACCAAGGGCTGGACCCGGGAACTGGACATTGTCGGCATCGGTTACCGCGCCGAGATGAAGGGCAAGAGCACGGTGGTATTCACGTTGGGATATTCGCACCTGATTGAGTATCCCTTGCCTGCGGGCATCGAAGTGACGGTCGATCCCAAGCAGACGCACGTTACCGTCAGCGGCATTGACCGGCAGAAGGTCGGGTTCGTGGCCGCCGAAATGCGGTCGCTGCGTCCGCCCGATCCTTACAAGAACAAGGGCGTGCGCTACACCGGCGAGCGGCTGAAGAAGAAGGTTGGCAAGACCGGAGCGAAGTAGTCGCTGATGCTGGTTGGCTAATGGCCAATTCAGCAAACATGAATTTTCCTGCAGTAGCCGAAAAGCTGATAGCTGATAGCTGACGGCTGAGAGCTAAGAGAAATGATTACCAAGACTTCGAAAGATCAGACGCGGCAAAAAGTACATACCCGGATCCGCAAGAAGATCCTGGGCACGCCCGAGCGGCCGCGGCTCAACATTTATCGTTCGATGAACCACATTTACGCCCAAGTTATTGACGACGCGCAGGGCGTCACCCTGGTGTCGGCAACGTCGGTGGAGAAAGGCAAAGGCCTGAAGGGTGACGAGCGTCCGACCGGCGGCAACGTGGGCTCGGCCAAGGAAGTCGGAAAGCTTATCGCCGAGCGTGCCAAGCAGAAGGGTATCAACAAAGTTGTCTTCGACCGCGGCGGATATCTCTACCACGGACGGGTCAAGGCCCTGGCCGATGCGGCGCGCGAAGCTGGACTGGAATTCTAGGAGATACAACGGTAATGCCAACAGTAAAGAAAAGGCTTGACGCTGGCCAGTATCAGCTCAAGGACCAGGTAGTCTCCATCAACCGCGTCACCAAGGTCGTCAAGGGCGGCAAGAACCTGTCGTTTGCAGCGCTGGTGGTGGTGGGCGATCCGGCCTCCGGTGTCGTGGGCTACGGCTCCGGCAAGGCGAAGGAAGTTCCGCAGGCGATCCGCAAAGGCATAGAGGCGGCCAAGAAGAACCTTCTGCGGGTCAACCTGACGCAGACTTCGATCCCGCACCAGGTGCTCGGCCGCTATGGCGCCGGCATGGTCATGTTGAAGCCGGCCCCGGAAGGGACCGGTGTGATTGCCGGCGGCGCGGTGCGCGCGGTTATGACCTCGGCGGGAGTGCAGAACGTGCTGACTAAATCGATCGGCACCACCAACCCGCACAATGTTATCAAGGCCACGTTTAACGCCTTGGGTAGGCTGCGTGATCGCAAAGACGTCGCCAGCGCGCGCGGCAAGACGGTTGAGGAGCTTTAATATGGCGCGAACTCGCAAGAAGACAGAAACAGCGGCCGCAAAACCGGGCACCAAGATCCAGCTCAAGTGGACGCGGTCTGCCATTGCGGCGCCGGTCAAGCACAAGCTGGTGGTCAGGGGACTGGGTTTCACCCGCCTGAACCAGGTGATCGAACGCGAAGATACGCCTTCGATACGCGGCATGGTGGCCAAGGTCCCGCACTTAGTGCAAATCGTGAACTAGTTGCCAGTTTTCAGTTCCAAGTTTCCAGTGAAAACAACTGATTGCTGTGGACGGTTAGAATGTGGTCACGGATGTGGTGAACGAGCAATTGGAGATTGACCACTGACAACGAGAAGGTACGGTACAGAATGAATCTCAGTAATTTACGTGCACCCCGGAAGGCGTCGGAGAACAAGAAGCGCGTGGGCCGGGGTATGGGCTCGGGCATGGGCAAGACCTCGACCCGTGGCCACAAAGGTCAGCGGTCGCGCAGCGGCTCGCGCATCATGCGCGGCTTTGAAGGCGGCCAGATGCCGCTCCACCGCCGTTTGCCCAAGCGGGGCTTCACCAACATCTTCAAGATTGAATACGAAGTCGTGAACCTTGAACGGTTGGGCGACCTCGGCGAAAGCGACATCACGCCCGAGCTACTGCGCAAGGCGGGTATCGTCCGTTCGAAGAACACCTTGGTGAAGGTGCTGGGACAGGGCGAGTTGAGGAGCGCCATCACCGTGCACGCGCACAAATTTTCCAAGTCGGCCCAGGAAAAGATCGAGAAGGCCGGCGGCAAGATCGAAGTTGTCAGTAGCCAGTAGTCAGTTGCCAGTTGCTTGCTCGCTGACAACTGATACTGATAACTGACAACTGATAACTGGCAACTGCAGTTCGAGGTTTTATGCTTGAGAAGTTGGCCAACGTATTTCGCGTTCCTGATCTGCGCAAGCGCATTCTGTTCACGCTTGGACTGCTGGCGGTTTACCGCCTGGGCGGTCACATTCCGACGCCGGGCATCAACGCCGATCTGCTCTCGCAGTTCTTCGATCAGAACCGCGGCAGCTTCCTCGGCTTCGTTGACCTATTCAGCGGCGGCCAGTTACGCCGCTTGACGATCTTCGCACTGGGCATCATGCCCTACATTACGGCTTCCATCATCCTGCAATTGATGACTGTGGTTTACGAGCCGCTGGCCAAGTTGCAGAAGGAAGGCGAACTGGGCCGCAAGAAGATCACCCAGTGGACGCGCTATCTTACTCTGCTGCTGAGCGCAGTGCAGTCGCTGGGCATCGCCATTACGCTGCAGCGCCAGACGTTGAGTGGCGGAGTGGCCTTCGTCAACAACCCGGGTGTGGGCTTTATCCTGATGACCATGCTGACCCTCACCACGGGTAGCGTTTTCATCATGTGGCTGGGCGAGCAGATCACCGAACGCGGCGTCGGCAACGGCATGTCGCTGCTGATCTTCGCCGGCATCGTGGTAGGTCTTCCGCGCGGCGTGGCTGATCTCTGGGACAAAGTGCAGAACCAGGCTTGGGGCGCTTTCACGGTCCCCGCGATATTGCTTCTAGTGGTGTTGATGATCGCGGTGGTCGCGTTCATCGTGTTTGTCGAACGCAGCGAGCGCCGTATTCCGGTGCAGTATGCCAAGCGGGTCGTCGGCCGCAAGATCATGGGTGGGCAGTCCACCCACCTGCCGCTGAGGGTCAACTCCGGTGGCGTCATGCCGGTTATCTTCGCTTCTTCCGTGCTGACGTTGCCACAGACCGCGGGCGCCCTGTTTAAGGGAAAGAGCGCCGTAATCGATCGTATGTTGAGCGCGCTGGGTTGGGGCGAGCCGATGTATACACTCCTTTACGCCATCGGCATCATTTTCTTCGCCTACTTCTACGTCTCAATCGTCTTCAACCCCACCGAAGTTGCGGACAACATGCGTAAGTATGGCGGTTTCATTCCGGGCATCCGGCCAGGGGCGCGGACGGCAAACTATATTAACGACATTCTTACGCGCATCACGCTGGTGGGAGCGCTCTACCTGATCCTGATCTCCTTCATTCCTGAATGGATGATCACCGGCATTCACCTCAACCACTTGCCGGGCGTGCTCGGGGCATTCTTTGAGCGACTGCCGCCCTGGGTGACCAACGGTCTGGGAGTGAACTTCTACTTCGGTGGCACTTCCCTGCTGATCGTGGTCGGGGTGGCCATGGATACGGTGAATCAGGTCGAGTCGCAGCTGGTGATGCGGCACTATGAAGGATTTACCCCGCGCAGCGGACGTGTTCGCGGGCGCCGGTCGACGTGGTAAAGCACGTATCCGGGATTAGGGAGACTAGGGACCAGGAAGCCACGTGAACCCCCTGGCCCCTGTAGTACGGAGCTACCGGGAGGCTCCGGCCCGCTCGCGTGGCGGGCAGAAAGGGCCGATGTTTGGGTCTCAGGGTACTGAACATGGGAGCACAGACTTCCGCGGCTGTGAGCGTGAAAGCGAAAGAGCGCGTGGTCGGTCCGATTATCCTGCTGGGTCCGCCGGGCGCAGGCAAAGGGACGCAGGCAAAGCTGATTGCTGACACCTTTGGCATCCCGCAGATCTCAACCGGAGACATCTTGCGGGACAATGTGGCCCGCCGTACTGAGCTGGGCGTGAAGGCCAAGGGGATCATGGAGCGCGGCGACCTGGTTCCCGATGAACTGGTTTGCGACATGGTGGCCGACAGGCTAACACAGGCCGATTGTGTTCGTGGATTTATTCTGGACGGCTTTCCGCGTACGGTGCGGCAGGCTGAGTGGTTGGATGGGCAGTTGGAAAAGATGCGGGCAGGCAAGGACTTACCAGGCCGGCAGGCCTGTGCGCCGCCGGTTGTGATTCGCCTTGTAGTTGAGTATAATCAATTACTACAACGGCTTACCGGACGTCGTTCTTGTCCCACCTGCGGGCTGATTTACAACGTCTACTTCCAGCCTTCCAAAGTCCAGGGTATTTGTGATTGTGACGGCACCCCGTTGGTGCAGCGCCGGGACGATACGGAAGCGGTCATCTCGGAGCGCCTTAAGGCCTACGAGCAGTTGACGCTGCCCTTAGTAGATTATTACGGCTCCCGCGGACGACTCATCGAAGTCGACGGCGATCAGCCGGTGGAAGCGGTATCGGCGCAAGTATTTAGTGCACTCGAGAATGTCAATCGTTTGTAAGTCGCAATCGGAGATCGACAAAATGCGCCGTAGCGGGCGCATCGTGCGTCAGGTTCTGGAGGCGGCGAAGGAACTGGTTGCACCGGGTGTTTCTACCATGGATCTGGAGCGCGCAGCCGAGAGCAAGATCCGGGCCTTGGGTGCCAAGCCGGCGTTTAAGGGCTATTACGATTATCCGTGTGTGCTCTGCACATCGGTGAATGACGAGATCGTACACGGCATTCCCTCAGAGCGGCGGCTATTGAAGGCAGGAGATATTGTTTCAATCGATTGCGGCGTGGTGTTGGACGGCTACTACGGCGATGCGGCCATTACTGTCCCAGTGGGTGGGTCGATTTCACCGGAGTTACAGAAGCTCCTGGAAGTGACCCGCGAGTCGCTGGCGCGTGGAATCGAAGCGGCGCGCGCGGGAAATACCGTTGGTGATGTCGGAGCGGCGGTGCAGCAACTGGTCGAAGCGAACGGCTTTAGCGTGGTTCGAGAGTTTGTCGGGCACGGCATAGGCACTCATTTGCACGAAGACCCGCAGGTCCCGAACTATGGAACTCCGGGACATGGCCCAAAGCTGCGCGACGGCATGGTGCTGGCTATCGAACCGATGGTCAACATGGGCAAGCCGGGTACACGGGTGCTGGACGACAAGTGGACCGCGGTGACCGAGGACGGCAGCTATAGCGCTCATTTCGAGCACTGCGTTGCAGTGACCAGGAATGGGCCGATGATCTTGACGGAATAGTGGTCAATGATCGAGATTTCCGGCAACTGACAACTGTTTCAGGAGTTGAATGAGTAAGGAAGACGCGATTGAAGTAATGGCGGTGGTGGTGGAACCATTGCCCAATGCCATGTTCCGAGTGGAGTTGGAGAACAAGCACAAGGTGCTGGCGCATGTCTCGGGCAAGATGCGTAAGAACTTCATTCGCATACTTCCCGGCGACCGGGTCGCGGTGGAGCTTTCGCCCTACGATCTGACCCGGGGCCGGATTGTGTATCGCTATAAGTAAGGGTTGCCAGTGACTGACAACTGACAACTGACAACTGGTTACTAGAGGGTTTCATGAAAGTACGGGCATCGGTCAAGAAGATGTGTGACAAGTGCAAGGTGATTCGCCGGCACGGAGTGGTTCGCGTGATCTGCGAAAATGCCAAGCACAAACAACGGCAAGGATGACTACCCGGACCAGCGGGAAGAACGCAACCGGTTTTTGGAGCAACTATGGCACGTATTGCAGGCGTGGACCTTCCGCGCAACAAGCACATCGTTATCGCGCTGACTTACATTTTCGGCATCGGAAATTCGCGCGCGAAGAGCATTGTCGGTTCGGCCAATGTGGAGCCTGACAAGAAGGTGAGCGACCTCAATGAAGACGAGGTCAATCGCATTCGCCAGGTCATCGAGCAGGAAGGCAACGTCGAAGGCGATCTGCGCAAAGACGTCTCGATGCACATCAAGCGGCTCATCGAAATCGGTTCCTATCGGGGATACCGTCACCGCCGCAGCCTGCCGGTCCGCGGCCAGCGCACTCACACCAATGCCCGCACCCGCAAAGGTCCGCGTAAGGGCACGGTAGCAAATAAGAAGAAAGCAGCAGGAAAGACATAGAACATGGCGAAGCCAGCGGGGTCCGCCGGAGCGGACAAAAAAGGCAAGAGCGGCAAGAAGTTCAAGAAGAAGGAACGCAAGCACATTCCCAACGGACTGGTGCACATTCAGGCGTCCTTCAACAACACCATCGTTACCATTACCGATCCGGTTGGGAATACGGTGTCGTGGAAGAGTTCGGGTTCGCTGGGCTTCCGCGGATCGCGTAAGGGCACGCCCTTTGCCGCCCAGCAGGCGGCCGCGAATGCCGCCAGCCAGGCGCGCGACCACGGCATGCGCGTGGTCGATGTGCGGGTGAGCGGTCCCGGGTCAGGACGCGAGTCGGCAGTGCGTGCCTTGGCCTCTTCCGGCTTGGACGTGCGTTCCATTCGCGACGTCACACCGGTGCCGCACAACGGCTGCCGTCCGCCCAAGCGTCGCAGAGTGTAAGAGCAGTGGTCAGTGGATAGTGGATAGAAAAAGCAATCGGTGAAGTGGACCTCTTGCGTGCGACAAATGGGTTGACGCCTCTAAACCCACCCACTGGCGACTGATGACTGGCAACTTTCTTGATCGGGACGAAAGGCCGCCAAGCGCCCGTAAACCGATCGATAGCCGGACAGACACGATCTGTCCGATAAGGAGAAGGTAACTTGGCTCGTTACAAAGACGCAGTATGCCGCCTTTGCCGCCGCGAGGGAATGAAACTGTTCCTCAAAGGCTCAAAGTGCTTCACGGACAAGTGTCCGATTGAGAAGCGTAATTTCGCCCCCGGCCAGCATGGCAAGGACCGCAAGGCCAGGATCGTAGGCTACGGCCTGCAACTTCGCGAGAAACAGAAGGCGAAGCGCATCTACTTCACCCAGGAAAAACAATTCCGTAACTATTTCGAACGTGCCGCCCGCACTCGAGGTGTCACCGGCGAGATGCTGTTGCAGCAACTCGAGCGCCGGCTCGACAACGTCGTCTATCGCCTCGGATTTGCGGTGGCGCGGCGTCAGGCCCGCCAGTTGGTCCGTCACGGTCACGTGACGGTGAAGGGCAGGAAGGTGGACATCCCTTCGTTCCAGGTCAATGTTGGCGACGAAATTTCCGTGCGCGAGAGCAGCAACAAGCTTGCCATTCTGGAGATCGCCAAGGAGTTCGCCAGCCATCAGCCGCCGCCGGCGTGGCTCGAAGTTGACCGCGATGCTTACAAGGGACGGGTGCTTTCTCTGCCCACACGCAGCGACATCAACCTGCCCATCAATGAGCAGTTGATCGTGGAACTGTACAGCAAGTAATGAATTCGCGGCACAGGATCATCTGCGCCGCGCTTCCTACAATCTTCGCGCCAGATCAGCCGGGCTTGGACCGTGCAGCATGGCCGAACTGACAGATAGGAGTTATGCATGCTTTGGAAAGGCTTTCAAAAACCGAAACGGCTGGCCACTGATACCGAGACCTTGACGGACAAGTACGGTCACTTCTGGGCACAGCCGTTCGAACGCGGTTTCGGTACTACCATTGGCAATGCGCTGCGCCGTGTGTTGCTGTCCTCGATTGAGGGCGCCGCGATCACCGCGGTCAAGATTGAAGGCGTCTTGCACGAATTTCAATCCATTCCCGGAGTGGTCGAGGACGCGACCGATATCATCCTCAACCTGAAGCAGATTCCCTTCCGCCTGAATGGCGACGCGCCCAAGGCCATTTACCTGCGCGCCGAAAAGCCGGGCGTCATCACCTCCGGCATGATCGAGGCCGACGCCGATGTGGAAGTGCTCGACAAGGACGTTTACATCGCCACCGTCAGTGAAGGTGGCAAGATCGACATGGAGATGCGGCTGAAGAAAGGCCGCGGCTACGTTTCCGCCGACAAGAACTTCGACGAAGACCTTGGCTTGGGGTTCATCCCGATCGACTCGGTTCACTCGCCGGTGCGCAAGTGCAACTATTCGGTGGAAGCCGCTCGTCTGGGACAGATCACCGATTATGACAAGCTGGCGCTGGAAATCTGGACCAACGGTTCGGTCACGCCTGCCGACGCGCTCGGACTCGCCGCGAAGCTGCTGAAGGACCACATGAACATCTTCATCAACTTCGAGGAGGAACTCGAGGAGCACAAGAGAGAAGCCGGCGACAAGCCGGAGATCCGCAACGAGAACCTGAATCGCTCGGTCGAGGAGTTGGAGCTTTCCGTCCGCAGCTACAACTGCCTGAAGAACGCCAACATTCAGACCATCGGCGAGCTGGTGCAGAAGTCGGAAGCCGAAATGCTGAAGACCAAGAACTTCGGCCGTAAGTCGCTCAACGAAATCAAGGAAATTCTCTCCTCGATGGGATTGGGCCTGGGTATGAAGATTGACGAGCAAGGCAACGCAGTGCCGGGAACCGGAACCACCGCGTCGAGCCTGTCGCTGCCTTCGGCCTACGGCAACGAGCCAAACTTTTAACGCTTGGGGCTTTCGCCCCTGAGGAACCGAAATGCGTCATCGTAGAGCAGGATGGAAACTGGGACGAAACACCGAGCACCGGCGCGCGCTGCTGCGCAATCTGGTGACCTCGCTGATCGTCGAAGAGCGCATCGAGACCACCATCACCAAGGCCAAGGCCATGCGTCCGCACGTCGAGAGAATGATCACGCTCGGCAAGCGCGGCGATGTGGCGGCGCGGCGTCAGGCCGCAGCGTACCTGATGACCCGCGACGCCGTCAGCAAGCTGTTCGACACCATCTCGCCTCGCTTCGGCGACCGCGAGGGCGGCTATGTGCGCATCGTTCAAGGCGGATTCCGTCAGGGCGATGGCGGCTCCATCGCCTTCGTCGAGCTTCTCGGCAGCGAGAAGACCCTGGACGAGAAGCGTCAGAAGCGCGCCGAGCTTCGCGCCAAGCGCGCCGAGGAAAACCGCAAGGCCATGGAATCGGCCGAAGCCGAAAACAAGCAGATGGCCGCAGAATCGGCCGCCAACGAAGAGAAGGAAGACAAGAAAGAGTAGTCTCCGCATCAGAGTTCTCGACTCACCAAGCGCACTCTAAATGGGTGCGCCTTTCTTTTGGGGATGAATCGCAGGCTGTTAACTACTTAACAATTTCTGCTCGCAATCTGTTGCCGTTTTCCCGAGCTTCGAATAGTAATTACTACCTGGTTACACCCCCCTCCCCCATGTGTCCGCAAAATCTTGAAAACACAGGACCGAAAAAAACTTTCCCTCGCAAAAACTTGCATCGAAATGAGTTACAGGTCAAAAACTTGGATCCAAAGGACTTACGAGCGAATTAGAAGCGAAAACCCTTCCCGTTTCGGGACTGCGGCGGGACGGTGTTCTTCAAGTAGTAAACTCCGCACTCCGTTCTGACAACTGGCTACCGGCTGCTGGCAACTGCTTTCAAAGAGCTTTTTCGGTCTGCACACTGGGTGCGCCCTCGAAGACACAAAAACAGCGTCCTCGTACTTGCGTAATACCGCGCCGAGTCGATCCCGCGCAAGGACGTGGGTCACACCGGGATGTGACAAGGGCGCCCAGCGTGATCCCACTCCATCGTGTCCTCAAAACGCAGGAGTACACGATCCTCCGTGTACCCTGTTTCCCATGAAAACGTAACTCTCAGCGCCGATGGGGACCTCTTAGAGCAGGCCCGCCTAGTGGAGCGCCCACAGGACAGAACCTTGAACGCAGCCTTCCGGGATGGTTACTGCAATTCACCGCTCAGTCGGGCGATGGGCATAACGTGGACGCCCTGATGCGGCGGCTCCGCCAAGCTTGGGACGAAACCCGGCGTATGATGTTTGCATGGACTTCCAATTCACCGCCGTTTTTCGCCGCGTTCCCGAGGGCTACATCGCATTCGTCGAGGAGTTGCCGGGCGCTAATACCCAGGGTGTAACTCTGGAAGAGGCCCGCAGCAACCTGCACGAAGCGGTCGCCCTGGTGCTGGAAGCGAACCGAACCTTGGCCCAGGAATCCGCCTCCGGAAGCGACGTGATTCGGGAACCGCTTAAGGTCAGTGCAAGGCCCCGCCCTAGCCAAAAGCAGGCTAGAACCGGGCACCCAGATCGAGGTTTCGGTGCGAGTACTCCGGTTGGCCGGGGCACCCGGCGAACGGCTCGAGAACGCGACGAGACTATGGGCTTTCGCCTAAACGCTTGAGATTATCCGTCGCGTCCTGATTCCCGAGTTGAGCCGCCTTGCGGTACCAGGTGCGGGCTTGTTGAAGGTCCGTTTCAACTCCGTGCCCGTTTTCGTACATCGAGCCAAGGTGGTAAGACGCGATCGCCACAACCTTCTCCGACGCATTGACAGCGTCTGCGGCCTTGCGAAACGAGTCAACGGCCTGTTTATAGTCCAGGGGCACTTCGTCACACCCCTTTTCGTAGAAGATGCCCATGTCAACCATCGCCAGTGGATCGCCAGCTTCTGCGGCTTTGCTATACAAGGAGATGGCCTGCTGACAATCCTTCTCTGCTCCATCCGCGTATTGATACATGGCGCCGACGCTGGTCCACCCACGCGGTACACCCGCTTCGGCGGCTTTGAGGTACCATTCGATGGCCTGCGGGTAGTCCCTTATCTTTGGCCAATGCCGATACATGTCGCCCAGGTTGTACATCCCTTGTGCGTTGCCAGCGTCGGCGGCCTTGCGGTAGCAATTAACGGCTTCTTGGGAGTTTCCGGCCTGCTCGTATTCGGAGCCTAGGGCAACCATTGCGGCAGGATCTTCCCGCGCTCGGTCAGCCAACTGTGGGTCTATGGCAGTCGCCGGCGGGGGCCGATTCTTATCTCCGTTTCCCCCTTGACCGGAATTCGACAGTTGGTTTTCCTGGAATTTGTCCGATTCCCGTCTAAGTGACATCAGGAGCTCGTCTGATGCGTGCAGCTTGCGGAATTTGTTTTCCAGGTCTTCATCCATCACAAAATTAATTCCGTGTTTGTCCACCTGCCATTTAATGACGGCGGAACTGATGTAGGGAGGGATATGCCACGAAAGCTGATTAATAATGTCATCTTTGGCAACGGCCTGTGCAGCCGCATTGGTTGCCAATAACAAGATAGCTGCCAGGAAGGCTGCTTTCACGAGAAGGGATGACCGAGTTATAGCTCTGGATGAGGCAAATTGGTCTAGCGCCGTAAAGTCCACCGGCCCACCTCCTGCAATGAATTCATTCCGATTAACAAGAATGCTGCACCGACGGCAGCAGAAGCGATGTCGGTCATTCCAAAGCCGGCGAGTGTCCAGCCCAAAGCCCAACTGATGCACATAAGCAACTTGGTCATGCGTTGAGTAAGACTGCGAATTCTCCTGATGAGAACGCCTGCAAAATAAGCAAGGACGGCGCCAGCAGAAACGTATACGGGAACCTCCCAGCGAGGTTGCAAGTAACTCGAGGCCACTAGGCCGACCGTTACCTTCGTTAGCCATGCGACCGCAAAGATGACTACCATCGCTGGAGCTACTCGGAGCAGACCACCTCGTGGGGTTGCTCGCTCGGCCGCCTCTTTCTGTTCCGGAAGGGCTTCCTCGGCAGCAGCCTGCGGTTCGCGTTTTTCCTGTTCCAGACGAGCTTTCTCGGCGGCCGCCTGCCGTTCGCGCTCTTCCTGTTCGAGCCGGGCCTTCTCCGCAGCCGCGCGGTGTTTGCGCTTCTCTTCCTCCCGGCGAGCTTTCTCGGCAGCCGCCTGCCGTTCGCGCTTCTGATCGAGTCGAGCCCTGCCAAGCTCCGGCAGCCTGCGCTCGTTCCTCGCGCAGCCTCAAGCGATTTCTCGGCGGCAGCCTGTCGCTCGCGTTCTTCTTGCTCAAGGCGAGCTTTCTCGGCAGCGGCTTGGCGCTCGCCTCTCTTGCTCAAGGCGAGCTTTCTCAGCAGCAGCCTGTCGCTCGCGTTCCTCCTGCTCAAGGCGAGCTTTCTCAGCAGCGGCCAGCTGCTGCTGTTCCTCTTGCTCCTGGCGGGCTTTCTCCGCCTTGAGAAACGCGACCGCTCGGTGACGTTCCTGTTGCTCCTGGCGGTCTCTCTCTGCCGCAAGCCGCTCGCGTTCTTCCTGCTCCAGACGGGCTTTCTCAGCCGCCTGCTTACGCTCTTCGTCGAGCCGCTGGCGTTCAAGCTCGGCGGCCGTGAGCTCCCCCTCTGAGGTGGCCGCGGCCGCCGCTGCCGCACGGTGAGCGGCAGGTGTTGTGACGTGTGGCGCCGAAGGGGCGGAGGTCGACAGAACATCAGACACCGCCGCGGCCAACTCGTCGAACTGGGCGTGCGGCAACTCGCCCGACCATCCAACCAAGTTGGCCGCTTGAATCGTTTTGAACGCCAGGGGAACATCCACATCATCGAGCAGTGCAGGAACAAGAACCCCGCGTCGCTTGGCTTCGTGAGCCTCGCTTCGCACCCAGTCTGACTCGATGGAATCCTGCGACCAAAGCACAATGACGCACCGGGCATCCTTCAACGCCGCCTCAATAACCCGATCGAAAATCTTTCCGGCACGAATGGTGCGGTCCCACCAGACGGTCCATCCATGCTGTTGCTGCAAGGCATCCACCAGAGGCCTCACTCTAGGCCGATCTTCACTGGCGTAGCTTATGAAAATGTCAGTCACGTCTGGCCTCTGATCTGCAGTGACCCGTTATCGTCAGGATGTCAACGTCCGCCAGACGTTGGCTCCGGCGGCCTTCAGGTCTTCGGCCAGCCGCAGGGCGAAGTCGGAATCGTCGCGGCTGTAGCTGAAGAAAGCGGTTGGCGCGTCAATAGGCAAGGCCGGTCTCCGGGCGCAGGAAGCTTATGGTGGACACATATTAGCCGATTTCGGCGGAAATGCAGCCGAATAAATGCGGGTCGATGTGATGCGTGGGCGGGTCGACTTTCAAACCGCTCGGGCTAACGCCCGCGCGCGTTGTGTGCCGCCGGCTGAAGAGGCTGCTGAAAAAAGCGAGTGTACCTGAGCAGGTACGAGCCTTTCCACAGGTAAGTAGGTTATGTAAGTAGCATGCGTGGAGACGAGAAGCAGCAACCCGTGATGTTCAGCTACATCGACCTGCAACAGCGCGTGCCCGCCGAGCACCGGTTGCGTGCCATCCGGCAGATGGTGGATCAGGCTTTGGCCGATCTGTCGCTGCACTTTGAGGCGCTGTACGCCAGCCGGGGACGGCCTTCGATTCCCCCGGAGCAACTGCTGCGGGGGCTGCTGTTACAGGCGCTGTACGCCATCCGCAGTGAGCGGCAACTGATGGAACAGATCGATTTCAACCTGCTGTACCGCTGGTTTGTGGGGCTGGGGATGGATGAAGCGGCGTGGGATCCGACGGTCTTCAGCAAGAACCGCGACCGCCTGTTGCAGGGCGAAGTGTCGCAACGGTTGCTGGTGGCGGTGGTGGAACAGGCGCGGGCGCAGAGCTTGCTGAGCGAAGAACATTTCACGGTGGATGGGACGCTGCTGGAGGCCTGGGCGAATCGCAACCGTTTCGTGCCCAAGGATCCACCGCCCGGCGAAGGGCACCGGGTCAGGCGGGAAGAAGTTGCTGCGCGACACCCATGAGTCGAGCACCGACCCGGAAGCGCGCTTGTATAAGAAAGCGCGGCCGCGGGAAGTGAAAGCCCAGTTATCTGGGGCACGTGA
>CAWCRZ010000019.1:0-78840 GCA_963798005.1 uncultured Acidobacteriaceae bacterium
AAGTTTCCAGTTTCAAGTTGACAGTCCAAGCTAAGTCCATAGGAATCTATTGATTACATATCAGTCATTTGGATTCAAATGCTTGCGATAGATTTGTGGTGTAAGTTGCTGATTCTAAGGGACGACAGAGATGGCATATCGCCTAGAACTTGAGCCGCGGAACGATGGCTCCTGTGGTTCGGCTGTACTCCTCGTACTCGGAACCGAAAGTGGCCGCCATGACCCGCTCCTCGATGCGGCTTTTCATGACGAAGCCGATCCAGAGCAACACAACGGCAACGATGCCGCGAACCTGGCCGCGAACGATGGCAGTACCGATTGTGGCCAGAATCAGTCCTGAGTAAATGGGATGACGCACCCAGCGATACGGGCCCGAGCGGATGAGTTGATGTCCGACCTTGACGGTGACGGTGCCGCTCCAGTTTCTGCCGAGGTACGTGCGGGCCCAGATAGTGAAGAGCAGGCCGGCAGCAGTTATGGCGATTCCGAGGGTCTCGACCCACGGACCCGGCGGCAGAAAGCGCAGCCGCATCCAACGGTAAGCCAACTCGTGACTGAACATAGCGTAGAAGGCGGCGACGTTGAGGATAACGTACGGAATGTGGGTCCGAAGCTCTGCCGTGTTGGCTTGCTCCAGAACGCCCACACCCACCAAATCACGAGCCAGGACGCCCAGAGGTATCCGCAATGTTATTTCTTCTGCTCATCGGCACCCCGAACAGAATACGCTCCGGCGGCAGCCGAGGTTCCTGGGGAGGCGAGCGGCGGAACCGGCGGGTCTGGACGCCTCAAACCGGTTAGGGTATCGTTACCGTGCGATGAGGGCCAATGTCTACGCAGGCCTTCCGCAAAGATTAAGGGAGCCGAAGCATGAAGCGAATTTTCGCAATCGTAGTTTTGGGTTTACTGGTTTCGACAGCGGCTGTCGCGCAAAAGATCAACGTTGATTGGGACCGTCAGGCGAACTTTTCGCAGTATCACACTTATATGTGGCAGCCGAGCCCGCATCCCGCCAAAGGATTCTGGGACCAGCGTATTACCGATGCCGTTGACAAGCAGTTGGACGCGAAAGGGTTGACCAAGGTGGATTCGAACCCCGATTTGCGGGTGGTGTACAGCAACAGCATCCACGATCAGAAGGAAGTGGTTGGGACCGGCTACAACATGGGACCGGGTTGGGGCTGGCGCGTCTGGTACTTACGACGACTACGACCTACAACACCTGGGTGACGAAGGTCGGGACATTAGTGGTCGAAATGTCGGAACTGAAAACAGAAGGACTTGCTATGGCGCGGTTCGGCGACCGACACCATCTCCGACAATTCCGAGAGCACATCAAAACCCTCGACAAGGCGGTCGCAAAGTTATTCAAGGGGTATCCGCCGACCGCAAAAACCAAGTAGTGCGGGATTTTATCCGATGCGACTAGGCGATTACATTGACGACCACTGCTCGCGCTGCAAGCGCACCACCGACCACGCTGTAGTTGCGATGGAGGGCGAAGAGGTGCAGAAGGTGCGCTGCCGCACTTGCAACAACGAGCACAAGTACCGGCACAACAAGAGCGGCAAGAAAGAGCTGACGAAAGAAGAAGCCTTCCAGAAAGTGCTGGCGAGTTTCACCGGCAGCTGGGCGGTCGTAGACTCCGAAGAAGGGTTCGAAGTAGCAGCGTTGGCTGCGATCAGTCTTCCACCACTCCTTCGAACAGGTCGGTTTCCAACTTCTGCTTGGCGCGGATCGCGAGTTGCAACCAAGTGATACATCTCGCGTGTGGCAAGCCGCTCGCCAAGGTTTTTTCTACCGCTATTCCACAGGGGCGACTGCGTGGTGTGCAGTCGAAAGGCTGCGAACTCTTCGTCGAAGCGCTCCTTGCCGATCTCGATGCGGTCACCGTCGGCGAGCGATTGGCTGGCGATCGGGCAGCACGAAGTCCGCAGTGCCGTAATAGAGCTTCTGCGCGCGATGCGTTGGACCTCGCCTGATCCGCTCGGGAAAGCGATCTGGATGCTGCTGATCTACGAATGCCATGCTGGTAAGTATGCCCGCCATTGCGTGATCGATATGGCCGGTGAGTCCGCCGTCCATACCGAAGGTGAGCACGATGTGCGGACGGAGTTGACGTATCCGGTACCCCAGTATCGCCGGTCGCCTGATAGAAGTTGGCGCGATCGAGTTGGCTGTCGGCGTAGTCGAGCACCTCGCCGTGGCTCACGTGGAGCAGCTTGCAGGAGGGCGGCAAATTCGGCGCGGCGCAGAGCGGCGAGTTCGTCAGCGGCGCGTGCGGACCTCGATTGCGGGCCGCAGTTCCGGCGGTCAGGCAGATCACCGAGGTCTCGACGCCTCGCTCGTGATACAGAAGCAGAGTGCCGCCAAAAGCGCCGGCTTCGTCGTCAGGATGAGCGGTAACGCAGAGCAGTTTGAGCATGATGGTTTTGACGTCAGAGGTTGCGCCTGCGACGGGAAAACTGTTCATCGCAACGCCTCCGGCAGCAGATACAAACCTGTTGGCACGCCTTGCCAAACCGCGACGATCTACGGAAGAGGTTGTTGCCTCCAGGAATGCGAACTTCTACCAGCACCACGCTGTGCTGGTTGGGGCGCGGTAGCGACGTAGTCCGATCGCTGGAGCGCCCGCCCATCCCACCAAGCGCAAAAGCGGCGCTTGTCTGGGCCCGGCGTCTCGCCTGAGGAAAAGCTGCGCCCCCGGCGCATTTCACTTCAATCTAAAGCGTTCGGCTTAGATTGGCGATGGAACGCGTACTCTTGTGGGCACGGTTTAGCAGGAAAGGAAACAGTTTCTGTGCTTGAACTCCAGATGCTCGCCGGGTCGCGCGCCGCGGTGCGCGCAAGCAGCCTTACTACCGCATTGTCGTCATTGAGAGTGACCGGCGCGCGCGATGGCCGCTCGGTGGAAGTTGTCGGCACCTATAATCCGCGGACGAACCCCGCCAGCGTTGAGCTGAAGCGCGACCGCATTGACTATTGGAGATCGAAGGGCGCGCAGTCTGGAATCTGCGTCAAGAAACTGGTGGACAAAGCCGCAGCCGCAGCCAGCCCTTCGGAACCGACCGCGCGGGCTTAGCCGCGAAGCTCTACAACGGAGTCGCGCACGATGAGCACAGTGAACATGGTCGCGTTGGTGGAGCATCTCGCCAAGGGGCTGGTGTACGTCTCGGGATGAAGTCGAGGTCGAGGCCTTTGAAGAGGGCGATCGGAACATTATCGAGTTATTCGTTGCCCAGGATGAGACTCTGGGTAGAATTATCGGGCGCCAGGGCCGCATGGCGCGGAGCCTGCGCACGATCGTGAACGCAGCCGCATTGCAAACGTGCAAGCGCTATCAGTTGCGTGGAGATCGGCGGGAATAGCTTCTCGAAGGCCTCGATCACCATCGCTCGCGTGCTGGGTCCGCAGGGACGGCGCGGGGAAGTTCTGGCAGAGTTGCACACCGACTTTCCCGAGCGATTCGAACAGCGCCGCAGGTTGTCGGGTTTGGCAGCGATGGCAGCCGCCGCGAGTTGCAGCTGGAAGAGTATTGGTTTCACAAGGGCGGCGTAGTGCTGAAGTTTGCCGGCGTGGAGAGTATCAGCGACGTGAGCGACTTAAGGGTTTGGAGTTGCAGGTTCCGGGCCAGGAGCGAGCGGAACTCGAGGCGGGCGCCGCATATGTTAGCGAGATCGCCGGCTGTGAAGTCTGGGTTGTGGAAGCAGGAGATCGGCACCTGCTGGGGACGGTGACAGAGGTGCAGTTTGGAGCTGGCGAAGCCTCCACTGCTGGTGGTTCGGCGCGCGCCTTCCACGTCCGAGGCGACGGAAAGAGATAAGGCCAGCGAGTTTCTCATTCCGTATGCGGAAGAAGCTCGTTCGTTACGGCTGCGGATTTCGAGCAGCGACGCATTGATATGCGATTGCCCGAAGGGCTGTTGGAGTTGGAAGGATCCGCCGAGCAAAGAAGAGAAGCGGCAGCAGAAGTCGGAAGCTGACGAGACGCGAGCCGCAGGTGAGCACCAAGAGCGACGAGAATAGGGTCGCGCCGTTCGCTCAGGATAAATGTGATGAAGTTCGAGATCCTGACGATTTTCTGGACTTTTTTCGCGGGCCGCTGGAGTATGGCATTGTGCGGAAGGCGCGTGAGGCAGGGCTTGTTGAGATGGGAGTTCATGCACCTGCGGGCGTACGCGCATGATCGCCATCTCAGCAGCAACAACGACCGGCCATTTGGTGGGCGAAGGCATGGTGCTTAAGCCGGAGCCAATCTTCGAATGTCTCGAGTCGCTGGGTATTTCGGGACGCGACGAGCGCAGGCGTGAAGGCGCTCGCGAAACCGTGGTGCTGTTGTCGCCGCAGGGCGCGCCATTTGATCAGGCCGTCGCGCGAAATTTGACGAGCCGGGAGCGCATAGTGCTCATCTGCGGACGTTATGAAGGTGTGGACGAGCGCGTTAGCGAATATCTTGCCGATCGCGCAATTTCTGTCGGCGACTTTGCGTCGAGCGGTGGCGAATTAGGTGCGGCCATCATTCTTGATACGGCGACGCGGCTACTTCCGGGTGTGCGCTTGGCAATGCGGCTTCAGTGCAGCAGGAGTCGTTTACGGCCGCTTCTGCGAAGGAAAGAGCAGCGGGCGATCCGCCGACTTCGACTTGCGGCTCGGGCTGGATTGCTGGATTATCCGCACTACACGCGGCCCGCGCAGTTTCGTGGCATGACGGTTCCCGAAGTGCTGGCGAATGGGAACCATGAGGAGATTCGACAGTGGCGACGGCGCTGCGCGCTGCAAAAGACGCAGCGTAATCGTCCCGATCTGCTGCGCGATGCGGAGCTGAGCGAAGAAGATCGGAAGCTGCTGGCGGAGATTGAAGGCAAGGAATCGCATTTTAGGGGAACAGGCAACCACACCGGCGAACACAAGAAGTGATAGCCGTCAGGAGTTGGAGTTTACCGCGGTACCGACGCAATTTATCGAAGCTTTAATCTGCCGCCAACTCGGCGTGCACACGGAAGGAAAGAACAAAATGTCGAACTCACCAATTATTGACCGGCTTCTCGCCAAGACGCGACGCACCGATCTTCCGAGCTTTAAGCCGGGCGACACCGTTCGGGTGCACGTAAAGATCAAGGAAGGCGACAAGGAACGCTTGCAGGTGTTCGAAGGGCTCGTCATTTCCAAGAGTGCTGGCAGCCAGCCTAGCTTCACCGTCCGGAAGATGAGCTTTGGTCAGGGTGTCGAGCGCATCTTTCCGCTGAATTCTAAAGTGATCGAAAGGATCGAAGTGGTCCGCTCGGCCCACGTTCGCCGCGCCAAACTGTACTATCTGCGCGCATTGCGGGGCAAAGCCGCCCGTCTGCGCGAAGTGGATACCGCACGCTCCTAGTGCCGAGAACTCGCTGGGAAATGAAGCGCCCACCGCGTTTCTCGATCGGTGGGCGTTGTCGCCCGTCCTAGTTAACGGACTCATTTCGAGCGACTGGCCTTCGGCCTCACCAACTTCAGAGCGGTGTGCGTTGGCGAAAAGCTGACCACCTTCACGTCCACCAACCCAGATGCCTTGCCGCTGCCGAGCACCTGCAGTTCCGTAATTTCCCGCTTGCCCTTGGGATAGACAACCCAGAGCGCGCCTGCGGTTGCCAGCAATGGAGCCAATCGCGCAATACGCGCCAGATCCTTCGCTTTCTCGGCGCCGAAGAAAACCAGGTCGGAGTTCTTCAATCCCTTTGAGTCTGAAAACGACTTTGAAATCATGCGAACGTCTTTCAGGAAGCCTTTGTCGTCGAGTGCGACTGCCGAGACCACGAGTCCAGGCTTGATTCCCAATTTTTCTGCCGCGCTCTTGGGATGAAGGATTTTGTGGGCCCACTTTTCGGCCTTCGGACCGAGTTCCAAACACCGCTGAACTTCCGGGCCAAATCAGGTGTAACTCGCCATCACGCGCGACAACGGACGTTAGCGATGGAAATGGGACGTTCAGCCGGAAGTCGCCGCGAAAGACGATCTCGTTGGTTTCGAGCAGCGCCTTGCCGCTCGCCGTCTTGCCGCCCGATCGAACGGTACAGGGGAGTTCGCTTCCCATGTCGCTCCTAGGGTAAGCAGCATCGTATAAATCTGCTCGCATCGTCAACCGTTCCGTGGACCGAAACCCCGCCGCGAGAGGCGGGGTCTCACCGTGCGCGGTGTGCACGCGTGCCAACAAGCACACATTAGGTTTCTAGCTGGCCTTGGATGCCAGTTCCAGAATACCCATCGCCATCGCAACCCAGAGCGCAAATGCCACCGTGTTGAGGGTGACGCGGACCGCACCGTTGTCAATTAGCCAGTTATATTTCGCGTCCATATCGATCTCCTTGTGAAGCGCTGCGCCCGGCTCGCCTCGGGGCATTTGCCGGATCAACTTCTGCAGCTATATACGAACCAGAACGGCAAACGTTCCGTTAAAGATCCGTGAATGCTGGCCAGTCGCTCGATTTCCGGTATCGGTTGCAGCTTACAGTCGGCGAAAGAATAAAGAGAAATTTGTGAGGCGTTTCCGCAGTGCCCTCCTCTCGAAATCGGACATGGGTCTTTACGAAAAACTTACGAACTTCTTAGCCGACACTTACGTGCGGAGTGCTCCAATCGAATAGCTGAAAGGCACGCGCGCCCACGTGCGTGGAAGGCATTTATGAATGTTTTGTTCTTTGCGATCAGCAGCATGAGTGTGACGTTCTTTGTCATTTTCCTGATTGGGTGCTCGCGGCCGGTTCGCAAGTCAAAAAAACCTCGGACGGTTCGCAAGCCGGGCGAGGTTGGCACTCTAGACGCAGCCGTGGGGCGCCGGATGTTTGCACACCTGGAGCAACAGATGGCGGAGTTCCTTGCTCTACACTCTCGAACACTATCTCTCCTGGTGCTGGTCACGACGTTGCTCTCAATTCCGATCGCAGCGCATGGACAGAGAACCTTGTCTCCGCCTCCACCCAGCGACGCGGACCAGCCGATATCGCCGGCGGTGCAGAAGCAGCTTGATGCTATGCAAAAACGCATTGAGCAACTGGAGGCGGAACTGAGCAGCCGAAACGCCCATGGGCAGGCAAGCGGGGAATCGATTCCTGCACACGCTGTTGTCGAACAAGCTTCCGGCTCGCAGACGCCAGCCGCTGAAGGTGCGTTGCAAGCCATCGCTCCCGAGAAGAAAGGCAAGCCCGAGCCGTTCTCGTTCGCCGACTTTACCTGGCTGAATGGCAACTCGCGGGTGAAGGAGATTCCATTTCAAAACGCCTTCTTTACTCCGGAAATAAGGGCCGACATTAGCTACATCTATGACTTCGCCCATCCCCAAGACGACACCATCGGTGGATCGAGCGAAGTGTTTCGTTCGAGCGAGTTCCAGGTGACGCAACTTGGCGTGGGCGGGGACTTTCACTGGGACAATGTCATGGCGCGGGTAATGACGCAGTTTGGCATGTACTCCCAGACAACACCCCGGAATGATGCCAGCCCGGCGCGCGGTCAGTGGCAGCTTGCGGATGCGTATCGTTATGTCTCGGAAGCGTATGGCGGGGTACCATTTCAACGCGTGGGACGGAATCAACGTGCAAGCGGGCATCTTTATGTCCTACGTGGGCCTGTTCAGCTATTACAACTTTGACAACTGGGCCTATCAGCCGTCGTATGTTTCGTCCAATACGCCGTGGTTTTTTAACGGCATACGGGTGCAAATTTTTCCCAACGAGCACTTGAAGATTGAGCCATGGCTCATCAACGGATGGCAGGCTTACGGCCGGTTCAACAATCGGCCGGGCATCGGAGCGCAGATTCTGTGGCGTCCGAACGGCTCTTTGGAGGTGCTGGGCAATCAATACATTCTGGGTGAGGACACGTTGGGCGTACCCGGTCGAGTTCGTTATCACACGGACGACAGCCTTCAGTGGAAGTACTACGACCGGCCTGACCACATCCTGGACAAGATGGCCTTTTCGCTGACCGGCGATCTGGGATGCGAGCACGGCGGGGGCGTGAGCTGCACCGGCGATTCGGCGAAGGGTCCGAAGCAGAGCTTTATCGGATACATGTTCTACAACCGCTTCTGGTTCCACAAGGACCTTTACGGGGTGACGCTGGGCGGCGGCCAGATCAACAATCCCGGCCGTTATCTGGTGCTGCTGCCGCCAATCAACGGTGCCACTGCGATCTCGGGTACGCCGTACTTCACGGAGAATCCTGGGCAGCCTTTCAAGGCATGGGACACTTCCGCTACTTTTGACTACATGCCGAGCCAATACATCACTTTCCGCTTCGAGTATGACCATCGTGCCGCGAATGTTCCGTACTTCTCCGGTCCGGGTGGCATTACACCGCCTGGTGGCAACACCGGGGCGCCAGGATCGGTGGTCCCTGGGTTTACGCCGGATCTTCGCAAAACCGAGAACCGCCTCGATATGGCTTTGATGGTGATGTTCTAAGGAGCTCGGGAGAGAATCTCGTCGCAGCGTTCTGTAACTGCCGGCTGTAGAGTGTACGGAGTCTGGCTGTACGCAGGAGGTGACGAGATGTTCGACGCAATTGAGGAATGCCTTCGAGAAGTGGCAGCGACGATGACGATTACCGGTATGGCGGTGATATTCATCCTGCCGGTGCAAGCGCAGCAGAGAGAAACGCCAGCGCCGTCGGGGGACACCGTAACGGTGTCGGCAAAAACCATGGAACGACTGGAACAACATCTCGCTGAGCTGGAGTCTGCCGTGTCTGAGCTCAAGGCCGAGGTCAAAAACATTCAGGTCTGCGGTTTCGGTGTCGACGACGGATTCCGCTGGGCCGTCGCACAGCACGGCCGATGGACTGGCTGAAAGCGCCGTGCTGTCCAGTAATGCTCAGGTGGCGGCAGGCGGCGCTGTGCTTTCCGCCGATGACCGCAGCCTGCTTGACTACCTCAAGGGAACGACCATCAATGTCTCGCTGGATGGTTACTACGCCTACAACTTCAATGACCCAGTGGGACGCGTCAATCTGCTGCGCGCCTACGACGTGAGCAGCAACGCGTTCAGTCTGAACCAGGCGGCGGTGATTCTCGAGCGCGCGCCCGATGTTGACGCGGGACGCCGCTACGGAGCGCGCCTCGATCTGCAATTCGGACAGGCGACAGCGACGCTGCAAGGCAATCCCGTCAACGAACCTCGTCCCGGGATCTATAGAAACATCTTCCAGGCATATGGCACGTACATTGTTCCGATAGGCAGCGGTCTGACCATCGATTTTGGCAAGTGGGCGAGCTCGCTGGGTATTGAGAACAACTACACCCAGTTCCAGATCAACTATTCGCGCTCGTATTGGTTCGACTTTCTGCCGTTCTATCACATGGGTATCCGAGCGCAGTACAACGTAAACAAAAAGCTGGCATTGGATTACTGGGTCGTCAACGGCACAAACCAGACCGAGCCCACCAACGGCTTCAAGGATGAGCTGTTCGGATTCGTATTGACGCCCAACAAGAACCTCACCTGGACGGTGAATTACTACCTAGGCCAGGAGCATCCTGACGCGACCCAGGTTTCCACGTGCGGTCCTGTTCCAGTGCAGCAGGGCTTGTGCTTCCAAAAGATCAGCCCCGCTCCGGACGGCAAGCTACATATCTTCGACAGCTACGTCAGTTGGCAGAGCACGTCCAAACTTCTGCTTCAGTTGGAAGGTGACTATGTCATTGAACGGCTGTGGGCGAACGCGGCGCCGGGACAGTCGTCTGCGCCTTCTCACACATCGGGCGGCGCCGGTTACGCGAAGTACCAGTTGACGCCGAGGACGTACATTGCCGGTCGCGGTGAGTATCTCTCTGATCGCGGCGGGCTGTTCAGCGGAGTTACCGAAGCGCTGAAGGAAATCACGGCCACCTATGACTTCACAGTGGCCAATGGATTTGAAATGAAGTACGAGTATCGGCGCGACTGGTCGAACCAACCGATCTTCCTGACCAGCGCGCAAAACGTTTTCTCCAAGGACCAGAACACGGCCACCGTCGGCGTGATTTGGTGGTTTGGCCGCAAACAGGGGCCGTGGTAAGAGCGCGGCTCCAGGAGTTGAAAAATGCAAGACCTGATATTTGTTGCGATCACGATAGCGTTCTTCGCCTTGTCGCTGGATATGTCCACTTCTGCGACCGGATTAAGTGAGGACTTATGAACATAGAGTCAACAATCATGCTGATCGTTTGCGGGCTGATGATGGTGTACCTCTTTTACGCACTGCTGCGTCCGGAGAAATTCTGACATGACCGCCAACGGATGGATCCAAATCATTGTGTTTCTTGTGCTGATCCTGGCCGTGACCAAGCCCATGGGTGTCTTTATGAGCGCGAGTCTTCAACCGCGAGCGGACTTTCATGGATCCGGTACTGCGGCCGATCGAGCGCCTGCTGTATCGGCTTACCGGGGTGGATGAAAACCACGAGATGCGCTGGACCGAGTATGCCTTCGCGATGCTGCTGTTCAGCGTGGTCTCCATGCTGCTGCTCTATCTCCTGCAGCGGGTTCAGGGTATGCTCCCCTTCAATCCGCAGAAATTGACTGCCGTCCCGCCCGCCCTCGCTTTCAACACCGCAGCGTTCGTTTACCACCAATACCAACTGGCAGAACTATTCGGGCGAAACCACCATGAGCTACCTGACCCAGATGGCGGGTCTGGCCTACCACAACTTCACGTCTGCGGCGGTGGGCATCGCGTTGGCAGTTGCCTTCATACGCGGCATCGCTCGCAGGCAGATGGAGACCATCGGGAACTTCTGGGTCGATCTGGTGCGCGGCAGCTTGTGGGTCCTGCTGCCATTTTGTCTGGTCGGTGCTTTGCTGCTCGTCTCCCAGGGTGTCGTGCAGAATCTGCGGCCATACGATTCGGTAAAGCTGGTTGAGCCACAGCAAGTGCAAAAGGCGGGGCCTGATGGCAAGCCGCTGGTCGGCGCCGACGGCAAGCCGGTCATGGACACAGTTACCAGCCAGACCGTTGCGCAAGGCCCGGTCGCCTCGCAGGAGATCATCAAGGAATGGGGCACCAATGGCGGCGGATTCTTCAACGCCAATAGCGCTCATCCGTTTGAGAATCCCACACCGCTGTCCAACCTCATCGAGTTGTTCAGTATTTTCGCTGTCTCTGCCGGACTCACTTACACCCTGGGGCGCATGACCGGTTCGCAAGCTCATGGATGGGCCGTCTGGGGTGCGATGGCGATTTTGTTCTTCGCGGGCGTCACAGCTACTTACTGGGCCGAAGCGCGCGGGAACCCCCTGCTCCACGACGTCAATCAGCATGTGACCGCCCAGCAGGCGGGTGGCAACATGGAAGGCAAGGAAGTCCGCTTTGGTATCACCAACTCCGCTCTGTTTGCAACAGTGACCACCGATGCGAGTTGCGGCGCCATTAATGGCTGGCACGATTCCTTCACGCCGCTTGGTGGCATGGTGCCGCTGGTCAACATCATGTTGAGCGAAGTCATTTTCGGCGGTGTTGGCGCTGGGATGTACGGCATTCTGATTTACATTGTGCTGGCAGTATTCATTGCGGGTCTGATGGTGGGCCGCACACCGGAATATCTGGGCAAGAAGATCGAAGCCTACGACGTGAAGATGGCCATGCTGGTCGTGCTGGTGTTTCCGCTGGTAATCCTGGCATTCACGGCAATCTCTTCGGTGCACGGCTTCGGTACGTCGAGCATTCTCAATCCGGGTCCACATGGGCTGACCGAGATCCTCTACTCCTTTACGTCGCAGGCCGGCAACAACGGCTCTGCTTTCGCCGGACTGACGACGAACACCCCCTGGTACAACATCGCAGGCGGTTTCACGATGTTGATTGGCCGTTTCCTGATGATCATTCCCATGCTGGCTATTGCCGGCAATCTTGCGGGCAAGAAGTATGTTCCACCGTCGCAGGGAACGTTCCCGGTGACGACACCGCTGTTCAGCGCGCTACTCATCGGAGTGATTCTCATCGTCGGCGCGTTGACATTTTTCCCGGCACTTAGCCTGGGACCGATACTTGAGCACCTGCTGATGCAAGCAGGGAAGGTTTTCTGAGGGTCACAAATGGCGAGCAAGAGTTCGAAGAAAAAGGCCTGGGACCTGAATATCGTGAAGCGCGCGATCCTGGATTCTTTCCTCAAGCTGGATCCGCGGCACATGATGGGCAATCCGGTCATGTTCGTGGTGGAGGTCGGCAGCGTGATTACCACCGTGCTGCTGTTCCGCGACAAGACAAATTTTGGGTTCAATCTGCAGATTACGCTCTGGCTGTGGTTCACGGTGCTGTTCGCCAATTTCGCCGAGGCCATGGCGGAGGGCCGCGGCAAGGCGCAGGCTGACACCTTGCGCAAGGCGCGCTCCGAGACGGTCGCCAATCGCATCGCAGACGATGGCCGCATCGAGCAGATTCCAAGCTCGAAACTGCGAGCCGGGGACTTGTGTTCGGTCTCTGCCGGAGAATTCGTGCCGTCCGATGGAGAGATCATCGAAGGCGTCGCCTCGGTGGATGAGTCCGCCATTACCGGGGAGTCCGCGCCCGTCATCCGCGAAGCCGGCGGCGACCGCTCGGCCGTGACTGGAGGCACGCGCGTGCTCTCTGACCAAATCAAGGTCAAGGTGACATCCAATCCTGGCGAAACATTCCTCGACCGCATGATTGCGCTGGTCGAAGGCGCGGAGAGGCAAAAGACTCCAAACGAGATCGCACTGAATATTCTGTTAGCGGGACTGACCATTATCTTCC
Source organism: uncultured Acidobacteriaceae bacterium (assembly GCA_963798005.1). GTDB lineage: Bacteria > Acidobacteriota > Terriglobia > Terriglobales > Acidobacteriaceae > Bog-257. The sequence continues at coordinate 12,723 of CAWCRZ010000019.1, forward strand.
TGCTGGCGGTCGTAACGTTGCAGCCATTTGCCATATACTCGGCTTCGCCGCAGACCGTGTTCGTGCTGGTTTCGCTGCTGGTCTGTCTGATCCCTACGACCATTGGCGGGCTCCTGTCAGCCATCGGCATTGCCGGTATGGACCGCCTGATCCAGCACAACGTGCTGGCCATGTCGGGCCGCGCGGTGGAAGCTGCCGGTGATGTGGACACACTACTGCTCGACAAGACCGGAACCATCACGCTGGGCAATCGGCAGGCGGCTTCGTTTATTCCGGCGCCTGGCGTCAGCGAAAGAGAAATGGCGGACGCGGCGCAACTCTCTTCGTTGGCCGACGAAACCCCCGAGGGTCGCTCGATTGTGGTGCTGGCGAAAGAGAAGTACGGCCTGCGCGGCCGCGAGTTGTCGTCGCATGAAATGGAGTTCGTTCCGTTTACCGCCCAGACGCGCATGTCGGGCGTAAACATGAACGGCAACCAGATCCGTAAAGGGGCCACGGACGCCATTACGCGATACCTGACTGCGAATGGTTGCACGATGCCTGCCGAGGTGGTGGCCAGCGTCGAGCAGATCGCTCGCTCGGGTGGCACGCCGTTGGTGGTTGCCGAACAACATCGCGCGCTGGGCGTGATCCACTTGAAGGACATTGTCAAAGGTGGCATGCAGGAGCGCTTTGACCAGTTGCGCGCCATGGGCATCAAGACGGTGATGATCACCGGCGACAACCCGCTTACTGCGGCCGCGATTGCCCGCGAGGCCGGCGTGGATGACTTCCTGGCCGAAGCCACTCCCAAGGACAAGATGGACCTGATCCGCCGCGAGCAAGCGCAAGGCAAACTAGTGGCCATGACTGGCGACGGCACCAACGACGCCCCGGCGCTGGCGCAGGCCGACGTTGGTGTCGCCATGAACACCGGGACACAGGCAGCTAAAGAAGCCGGCAACATGGTCGATCTCGATTCCAACCCGACCAAGCTGATCGAGGTTGTCGCCATCGGCAAGCAGTTGCTGATGACTCGCGGTTCGCTGACCACGTTTTCCATTGCCAATGATGTGGCGAAGTATTTTGCGATCATCCCGGCGATGTTTGCGGGAACGTTTCCCGTGTTGAATACGCTCAACGTCATGGGCTTGCGAACGCCGCAATCGGCCATACTTTCAGCCGTGATCTTCAACGCAATCATCATCATCGCCTTGATTCCGCTGGCGTTGCGTGGCGTGAAGTACCGTCCTATGGGAGCCGCCGCTCTCTTGCGACGCAATCTGTGGATATACGGCGTGGGGGGAATCATCGTGCCCTTCATCGGAATCAAGCTGATTGATATGTTCATCACTCGCGTCGGACTGGCATAGGGCAGGGAACTATGAAACAGAATCTTAAGATTGCAATTCTCATGACCGTTGTTACCACGGTGTTGCTGGGAGTCGTTTATCCGCTGCTGGTGACGGGCCTGGCACAAGTATTTTTCCGCGACAAGGCCAACGGGCAACTGATCTCGCGAAACGGTCAAATCGTCGGATCGAGAATCATCGGCCAGCAATTTGCCGGTCCGGGTTATTTGCATTCGCGTCCCTCGGCAGCAGGAAATGGGTACGACGCAGCCAACTCTGGCGGAAGCAATCTCGGCCCCACAAATCACATCTTGATCGACCGGGTCAAAGGCGATGTTACGCGTCTGCAAGCTGAGAATCCGGGGCAACCAGTTCCCATCGATCTGGTAACCACATCCGCTTCCGGATTGGATCCTGACATCACGCCGGCTGCGGCCCAGTTTCAGGTACCTCGCGTCGCCCGCGAACGCGGCCTGAGCGAAGATCAAGTCATGCGCAGTCATTCTCCAACACACTCAGGGGCGTCAGCTTGGATTTCTCGGCGAGCCGCGGGTTAATGTGTTGGAAGTGAATCTCGCACTCGACCAAGACAAGCCGATGCCGGTGCGCTAGCTCGGTTCCTTCAATAGGTGCCGTCTTGAAGTGACGCATGCGAGCGGCGGATTTCCTGGCCTACCGTCGCTAAATTCACACTCCTTTCATACAAGCCGTGCATTGCCAATTGTCCCTGAACGCGGAAAGCCCATAGACTAAGAGCGCAAACGCACAGGAGACGATTTTGACTGAGGCGATCATTCAAGCGCGCGCGGTGGAGAAATACTACCCGCAGCCCGACGGCAACAAGATCGAGGTGATTGCGCCCACCGACCTCGAGGTCTCGCCGGGCAAGATTGTCGCCCTGCTGGGTCCCTCGGGCTCGGGAAAATCCACGCTGTTGCGTATGCTGACCGGCCTTTCCAAGCCATCGTCCGGTGACGTGCTGTGGCATGGCAAACCGATGGACGGCCAGATTCCGAACGTCTCCATCGTCTTCCAGAGCTTTGCGTTGTTCCCATGGTTGACGGTCCTGGAGAATGTCGAGGCGCCGCTGATCGCGCGCGGTATGGGCGCAATCGAGCGCCACAAACGCGCGCTGAAGATGATCGACACCGTCGGCCTCGATGGCTTCGAAACGGCATATCCGAAGGAGCTCTCCGGCGGGATGAAGCAGCGCGTTGGGTTTGCGCGCGCACTCGTGGTCGAGCCGGAAGTGCTTTTCATGGACGAGCCTTTCTCCGCGCTCGACGTTCTCACGGCGGAGAACCTCCGCTCCGAACTGTTGGAGCTGTGGCTCAACAAGAAGATGCCAACCACTAGCATTTTTGTTGTGACTCACAATATTGAAGAAGCCGTGCTGCTGGCCGATCGCATCATCGTTCTGGGCCGCAATCCGGGCCGTATTCGTTCCGACTTTGAGATCGACATTCCGCAGTACCGTGACCGCAAGTCGCCACGCTTTCTGGCGTACGTGGATTACATCTACAAGACGTTGACGCGTCCTGACGAACAGGCGGCGATTCCGGGCAAGGCCGCGCAGCAGCTTGGCGATGGCCAGCCGCGCGAGCGCTCCAAGTTCCAGATGCTGCCGCACGCGCGTCCGGGCGGCATCGCCGGGTTCATGGAACTGCTGACCGACCGCGGCGGCCGCGACGATCTCTACAAACTGGCCGACGAGCTCGCCATGGATGTCGATGACCTGCTTCCCATCGTGGACGCTTCTGTCATGCTCGGCTTCGCTATGCTCCACGAGGGCGACGTCGAGATCGCGCCGGAAGGCCGCAGGTTCGGCGAAGCCGACATCCAGACGCAGAAACAACTCTTCCGTGATGCCGCCCTCAAGAACGTCGCCATCCTGCGGCTCATCGAGAACACTCTTCACGCCAAGCGCGACCACGCCATCGGCGAGGAGTTCTTCCGCGACATCCTTGACGAGCATTTCAGCTCCGACGAAGTTGAGCGCCAGTTCGGGACCGCGCTCAACTGGGGACGCTACGCCGAAATCTTCGACTACGACTCCGAGACCGGCCGCTTGTTCCATCGTGAAGACGCAGATACCGAGGCGGCGACGGTTGCGGGTGAGGCCTGATGGCGCGTTCGACCTGGCAACCCATTCGCATTCTTGGCAAGGGACCGTGGTCGTTGTTGCCGGCGCAGACCTGGTCGGTGTTGACCGACTTCGTAATCTTCGCCGCCGGTCTCTCGCTCTTCTACGTTGTACTGGTCCTGGCGCGCAGCTGGTTCGGACCGTTCAATCCTCACATCGAGATCTCGCGCGATCCCACGAAGCTTCCGGTTTATGCCGCGTATTCGCTGTTGCGCATTGCAGTCGCCTACATTCTGTCGCTTGCCTTCACGCTGGTTTACGGCTACGTCGCCGCTTACAATCCGCGCGCCGAGCGCATCATGATTCCGCTGCTCGACATTCTGCAGTCGATTCCAGTGCTCAGTTTTCTGCCAGGCGTGATGCTGGCGATGGTCGCTCTGTTTCCGCGCCACCAGATCGGCGTGGAGATGGGCGCAATTCTGCTCATCTTCACCGGCCAGGTCTGGAACATGGCTTTCAGCTTCTACTCGTCGCTGAAGAGCATTCCGCGCGATATGCGCGAAGCCGCCAAGATATATCGCTTCAACTGGTACCAGCGCTTCACGCAGTTCGAGCTGCCGTACGCTGCGATCGGTCTGGTGTGGAATTCCATGATGTCGGTCGCGGGCGGATGGTTTTTCCTGATGGCGTGCGAGATGTTCGTCCTTGGCGACCGCGACTTTCGTCTGCCAGGACTCGGTTCGTATCTGCAGACCGCTGCCAGCGCGGGCGACACCGAGGCAATCTTGTGGGGCGTCGGAACCATGATCGCGGTCATTGTGCTGCTCGACCAAATCGTGTGGCGTCCAATCATCGCATGGGCTGAAAAATTCAAGATGGAGCAAGTAGAGAGCGCGGACGTGCCGCGCTCGTGGTTCCTGAACGTCCTGGAAGCCTCGCGCGGATTGAGGCGCTTACGCAAGAAGACCGTCCGGCCCGTGCAAGAGCGGCTCGCGCTTCACTTCGCCCGTCTTCACCATGCCTCCGAGGATGACGCTCCTCCAACTCCGTGGAAGGTCTGGACCGGCCGCGCCATCGCGCTGATTGCCGTGCTCGCTGTGCTGTATGCGGTCACGAGAGCGATCGGCATGCTCACCGGACTGAACGGCACCGAGTACCGCGAATTGTTGACGGGAGCCGGAGCGACGTTTCTGCGCGTGCTGCTGGCGCTCGCCATCGGAGCGGCTTGGACGATTCCGGCGGGCGTCGCTATCGGTTTCAATCCCAAACTTTCGCGCATTGCGCAACCGCTGGCGCAAATCGCGGCGTCGGTCCCGGCGACGGCGCTGTTTCCCATCGTGCTGTTGGTGCTCATTCGTATTGGCGGAGGTTTGGGACTCGGTTCCATCGTTCTCCTGCTGCTGGGAACGCAGTGGTACATCCTGTTCAACGTGATCGCCGGCGCCATGGCGATTCCTACCGACCTGAAGGAAGCGTCGCTGCTGTGCAAGTTCTCCCGCGTCGAACGCTGGCGCAAATTGATTCTGCCCGGCATCTTTCCTTACCTCATTACCGGAATGGTCACCGCTTCCGGCGGCGCCTGGAACGCCAGCATCGTGGCCGAATATCAGCACCTCAAAGACCAGACCTACACCACCGTGGGGCTGGGGGCTACCATCTCGCGCGCCACCGACACCGGCAATTTCGATCTGCTGCTGGCTTCCACCATCGTCATGTCCATCGTGGTCGTGACCATCAACCGCCTGGTCTGGCGCCGGATGTACCGGCTGGCAGCCACGCGATACACGCTGGAAACCTAGCGTTCAGCCATCAGCCAGCGTGATGCTTAAGACTCCTGTCTGCCCCTTATCTCTCCCTTTTCATCATTTAGAATCAGGTATTTATGACACAAATCATTCGTAAGCATTTGACTCCAAAAGGGTTATACGTACTCAATTGAGCTATAAGGAGTTAGGCGGATACTGGGTCTACCCAAAATCCTTCGTCCGATCATGCACGCCCCCACCTCGACCACCTGTTCAACAAAGAAGTGCGGACGGAGGATTGCCGCCTGAGTCTTGCCCCATCACTTTTCAAAGAGCTTTACCGGCTTGCACACTGGGTGCGGCCTCTGAGGAGACACAAAGACCGCCGCCTCATCCATGAGTGATACTCGGGCTGGCTTGTTTGCCGCAAGGACGCCCATCACGTTTACCCGTGACATCATTCTTCTGCAACCTTTGAGGGGGATCAGCACATCGTAAACAGGTAGTGGCGGCATTCTTCCGCCGCACGAGAAGGTTCTATGAAAGCGCCGGTTTATCTGCACGTCGTCGCCGTAATGGTCACCCTTGCAACTTGCGCCGTCGGCCGGCACCACCAGCCCGCAAGGTTCCGGAGGGGAAGTGCTGTTTCTGGGACAAATTTATTGTCAGCAAATGCAGTATTGTCCCGACTTTGCATATTGGGGCAGCTCACCCCCAGGGTACGTCGAACTCACCAAGTCAGATGGCACCACGACCGACTACCTGTGGATCAATTTCAACGGTCAAATGACCTTTGAGACGGACCCTCTGAATGTTCCGCCTCCTGCCGGCCTGCCGTTGCTCGGCAAGTTGGTGGCGAATGGATCCTTTCAGGAGGTTAACCAGTTTTTCCCCGGGGGCATCAACCGTCCGCTGTACCTTGAGGATCAGTCCGGCGGGCAGTCGATGCCGGGAGGGTCCACCCCAGAACCTTCGACACTTTGGTTGCTTGGGTCGGGTGTTACGGTCTTGTTCGGTTGGCGGATGATTCGTTGACACAGGAGCCCTCCAGCGCCTGGCGGCACAATCCGCTTTGGAGGCGGCGCAAGCCCATGGCGGCCTGGTGGTCATCGCGCCGGTCTTCGCTGAACTCATGGCCGCACCCGGCCGCGACGAGACATTTCTGAATTCATTTTTCCGGGACACAGGTATCGCTGTCGAATGGAATCTGACGGAAGCCATTTGGCGCGCTGCCGGACAGGCCTTTCAAAAGTACGCCTCCCGCCGCCGAAAAAAACCTGCCTCCGGACCTCGCCGAATTTTGGCTGACTTCCTGATAGGCGCTCATGCTTCAGAACGCGGCTATCGGCTGCTTACGCTCGACGACCGTCTCTACCGGGCGGCATTTCGGAGCCTCGCGCTGATAAAGGTGTGACAAGGAACTGCCCCGCCCTAGCCAAAAGAGAGCTAGAACGGGGCACCCACACGGGAACAATTTCGGTCAAGAACTTGCTCGGCTGGGCCACCCGCCGGCACAGAGAAAATGGTCGACCTCACCAGGACCACGGCTTGAGAACCAGCAAATTCACTGAGGGGTAATCTTGAACACCACTCCGCAATCGCTGGGCCCGCCGCTTTGCGTGGTTCCATAGAAATTCCCAGCCGCGTCGATAATCAGATCGCCCATGGGAAATAATCCGTCATCATTTCCGCCTTTGAAATCGTGCAGGGTAGTGTATGTCCAGATTCCGTTTGCGTATGTCAGCTTGAATACAGACCCTCCCGCATACATGCCATCCTTCAATGTTGTGCCGTATAGATTGCCGTTCGGGTCCAACACCATGTTTCCAACTGGCCCGCCATAGTTAGAGCCCGCGAAGCTATGAATAATGTTCAGAGTCCAGCCGCCTCCCGAGGGGGCAAGCTCGAAGACAGTGCCGCCGCCGCCGACTCCGCCGCTCGTCGTGCCACCATAGAGGTTTCCTGCCTGGTCGGCAATCACTCCGGCTTCGATGATTCCTCCTTGCGGGGCGTCCCGGGAGAAGTTCGCAAGAACGTTTTCCGCCCAGCCGGATCCCGACCGCACCAGTTGAAAGACAACGCCATCTGATGGAACCAGCGTTCCGCCGCTGTATGTGGTGCCATACAGATTTCCATCTGGGCCGATCACAACACTGTGGTCTGGCCGTCCTCCATCGCTGCCGCTCTCGGCGAAGCTCCAGAGGACCTGCTCTGTCCAGGTGCCGCCCAAACGTGAAAGCTCAAACACGGTTCCTGAACCGTTGCCTCCGGAATACGTCGTGCCAGAGAGGTTGTTGTCCTTATCCAAGGCGAGCTTTCCGCTACCCTCGGGGTATGCTCCGTCAGGCCGTCCCATAAAGTTATAAAGTGTTGTCTCCGTCCAGGGACAAGAGACGCTCCTGCAGAAGGTTAATGGAGGCTGCAAACGAAAAATCGTTCCGTAACCGGACACACCATTGTGAAATGTACTGCCATATAGTTCGCCACTCGAACCGATAGTGATGCCGTATTGCGGGTTTCCGCCATCAGAACCGCCCGTGAAGTTGAAGAGGGTACTAAAGAGGTAGGCCGACCTGAACGGTTTAAGTTTGTAAACAGTTCCGTAAGCGGAAGAGCCACCAGCCTCGGTGGTCCCATACAGATTCCCCGCGCCGTCCATGCTCACACCCGCCCATGGAGAATAACCATCTTTGCCTGCGAATGCGTGAAGTATGGTGAAGGTCTGGGCTACCAATGTCGGGGAACCAAGGCCAGTTGTTAGAAGCACGACCGCCAAAGTTAAAGAACTAGAGAACTTTTTTCGGCGGAGGGCAAGCCGTTTCAAGTAGATCATTCCTGCATTCATCGAATTCTCCTTGTCTGGGTGGACCGGTTTCTGTCGCCAGTCCTTACTTCAGCTAAGCGGGAGATCATTATTAGAGAAGCTAGGCCGAGGGTGCGCACGGCCAGACTGCCAACAAGCCATGCGAAAGCAATTCCAAGCAGCGCAATACCAGCGGTCTGCTTCGCACTGGGGTCCAAGAGCAGGCCGAACCCGGTCGCGGTCAGGGCGAGAAATAGACCCGCATTATGCCTCCAATTTAGGCTCATGACCGGGCTGCCTACAATCTGGCCTTCTGGATGTCGGGAAGTCTTTGTTCTGGCGGGTGCTCCACCCAAAAATGCCATTAGACCCTGCATTCAACGTAAAATCAAATCTGGGTGCGGCGGGTGGCCCGCCCAAGCCCCATTAGGCCCTCGCATTCAACGTAAACTCAAATCTCGGGTGCCCCGTTCTAGCCTTTTTTTGGCTAGGGCGGGGCAGTCACGTCGGTGGGTATCAATCGTCACTGACAACTTTCTCCACTCGACTATTCTCTTGGTATGCCTCGCGGACTGAAGCGCCATCAAGAGGGCCGAGACCTTCATTTCATTACGTTCAGTTGCTATCACCGCCAGCTGGGGTGTGTAACTGCCCCGCCCTAGCCAAAACAAGGCTAGAACGGGGCACCCAGAATCGAGTTTCCATAAGATATCAACTAGGCTCGGTACTCCATATCAACCTTCCCTCAGCACCAACTGCTCGGCTGGCGAGAAGGCGTGGTTGCGGATCATCATGGTGCTCAGCAGGGAAGTAAGGCCTGAGGAAGCCAGGATCATGGCGATCACCACAAACTGATAGATGGCGGCGTAGAGCGGCCTTGCGCCGGAGAGCAACATGCCGGTCATCAGGCCGGGAATCCAGACGATACCCAGCGAGCGCAGGTTGTCGATGGCGGGAATGAGCGAGGCGTGGATGCTGGACTCGGCATAGCGCGCGACGGTCTCAGGAGGCGCGGCGCCGAGGGCAAGCGCGGTTTCGATCTCGCCCACGTGCGACAGGACCTCGGAGCGGAATCGGTTCAGCGCCAGCCCGTTGGTGTTCATGGCGTTGGCGATGATCATGCTCGCGACAGGAATGAGCGTGGTGATGGCGGTATCAATGACGCCCGCCCAGGTCATGATGGCGGTCACCAGTCCGGCGCCGGCGGCGATGGAATAAGTCGAAACCTGGCGCGCGCCGGGAATGTTTTTGGCGCGGCGGGCGGAGATGGAACCGGCGGCAATGATCATGCCGGTCAGCAGGAAAACGCTGGTCCAGCGCGGACCTTTCAGCAGCAGCATCAGGATGGAGCCGACAGCGACGATCTGCACGATGCCGCGCAGCAGCGCCACCGCGGTATCGCTTTCCAGATGAATGTTGCGGCGGCGCGCCAGCAGTATAACTGCCAGCGCCAGCAGGGAAGCGAGTGCAGCCTGGGCAAAGCCGAGCGCGATTTGGGAAGGGAAGAGCGACTTAAGCACGCAGCACCTCCGCGGGAATTCCAGTTTGAATGAGGCGTCCTTTTTCCATAAGGGCGACGCGGTGACACATTCTGCGGGCCTGATCGCGGTCGTGAGTGACCAGCACGCAGGTGAGCGAGGTTTCGCGGACCAGCTTGCAGATGAGCTCCTCGACGCCCGATTTCGCCTCCTCGTCCAGCGCCGAAGTTGGTTCGTCCAGCAGCAAGACTTCCGGGCGGTTGGCCAGGGCGCGAGCCAGCGAGACCCGCTGCTGCTCACCGCCGGAAAGGTTGACAACGTCGCGAGCGGCGAATCCGGGCAGTCCGACGCGCTCCAGCAGTTCCGCGACTGCGGCGTCGGAGAGCGTTTCGCCGCGCTGTAGTGGGCCGAATCGCAGGTTGGACGCACTGTTGCCGGGAAACAGGAACGGACGTTGCGTGACCATGCCGACGCGGCGGCGTAGCTCGCGCGGCGCGAGCTGGCGATAGTCCTGGCCTTCGAGGAATACGGTGCCGCTGGTCGGTTCGTCGAGGCGATTCAGCAGTCGCAGGAAGGAGCTTTTGCCGGAGCCGCTGGGTCCTACGATGCCCATCAGCTCTCCGCGCTGCACCTCGAGCGAGATGTCATTCACAATCGCCGCATCGCCCACCAGCCGGCTGAGATGGTCGGTGCGCAGAACGGCGGCATCCGGCGCGGCGGGCGTGGCGCTCATCGGTCGAGATGTCCGAAGTAAATCTTGGTGTCGTACTGCAAAACGATTTGGCCGCCGACGGCGTGCGAAGAGAACAGTTGCGGAAGTTCGCGCGACAGGGCCTCGTATTTCTCGCCGGACTTGGGGATGTAGGACGAGGAGAGCAGCCGCCCGCGCAGTCCGTCGAAGTCGAGACGCTGCTGATTGTGCTGCTGGATGAGCTGCATTGGGTTGGGGGCAAAGAAGCGCTCCAGAGCGGCATAGCTGGCGACGTACTTGTGGGCGACCTGCTCATAGTCGATGGAGTGGCGGCGCACGAAGTCTTCGTAGGCGCGCAAGAACGGCGTGGAGTCAACGTTGCGATCGTGCCACACCAGAACGGCCCATCCGCCGGACTCGAGGATGCGCGCGAACTCGGTGCGCGTGGCGTCAGGCTGAAACCAGTGGAAGGCCTGGCCAGCTACCGCGAAGTCAACGCTGGCGTCGGGCAGGGTGGTGACCTCGGCGCTGCCGTCCACCATGCTGAAGTTGGGATAGGCGGCGAGATAGTCATCAGCAGCGCGACGCATCTCGCGATTGGGTTCGACGCCGATGACGCGATTGCCATTATCGAGAAATATCTCGGCGAGAAGCCCCGGTCCGCAGCCCACGTCGGCGATGAGGTGTTCAGGCCGCAGACCGCAGGCTTGCTGGAGGGCATGAACAACCTCGGGCGAGTAGTGCGGGCGATACTTGACGTAGTCCTCGGCGCGGTCGGAAAAGCGCGCGGCGGAGTCGCGGCCTGCTTCAGTCATAAGTGCTATCTTAACGTGACCGATGACGCCAGACCGGAATCGCAAGTTGCCGCATTCCGCTAGAGAGGTTGCTGAAAAAGTCAGAGAAGCATATCCCTCGCGGGCTGAAGCCCGCTCGTGATGGCAAAAATAAAGGACTTGCACGGCGCACCTAAAGGTGCGCCCCTTCAAAACCGACGGAATCAGCGTTTCTCAGCAGCCGGTAAAGGGGCGCAAAAGCGGCGCCAGTCCGGAGTCTTGGGGCTGGCCCCAGCGATCAGCCGAGCCATCCGGCAGATACCGCGAGGCCGAGTCAGCACCTACGGCGCGATCGCGAAAGCCGCGGGGCACCCACGGTGTGCGCGGCACGTCGCCAAGGTTCTGAAGCAAGTGGATGGTCTGCCGTGGCAGCGGGTCCTGGGTTCTGGCGGCCGGATATCGCTGCGCGGCGAACTGGCGATGGAGCAGCGCTTCCTGTTGGAGACCGAGGGCGTCCGCTTCCGTGGCCGGCGCGTTGACATGAAAGCTTTCGAGCACCGGTTCGGGCGGTGAGCCATGAAATCGCCGATCAAGGCGGCTAGAAAGTTGCGGGTACCTCAAAAGTAGCAGGGCAAAGTCGCGCTTTTAGATAGTCAAAGGGGCGACGTGTCGTAAAATAGGTGGGTTTTCGATTCAACCAAAATATGCGTTCGTCGGCCCCACTTAAGTTCATTGTCGCCACCGCGGTTGTGTTATTCGCGATGTTGCTCTCTGCGCAGCGGTACTATGGACACGATCATCACGTTTACCACCCGCCCGCGCAGAGCAAACATCAGACTCCGCAGCCCACGAATGCGCGAACCCGTACGACGGCGTCCGCTACCGCCGTCAGCAACACCGGACACGGCACAAGTACAGCCAGCGGTCAGGGCATCCCGTATCACGGTGCCGCTTCAAGCTCGAAGGCGGACGCGATGACGCCCCCCGCCACGAGCGACCGCCAGCCGCAATAGCTTCCTGCGATAATCGGCAATGCAGTAACCGGAAATTAACATTCTGCCGCTCACGGCCGTTATAAAATCATCGGCTATGCAAGATAAGCCGTTGGAGATAGAGAAAGTTGAGGACGCCGGTGGCGGAGCGGTCATTCGTCTTCACGGACCACTATTGTTGGGAAACTTCTTTCCGTTGCAGACCATGGTCCGTTCGGACAATTCGGATTTGCTGATTCTCGATGTCGCCGACATGCCATACATTGACTCGGCTGGCATCGGTTGCCTGGTGGGAGCGCATGTTTCGCGCCAGAGTTCGGGCCGTAAGTTGGTTATCGTTGGCGCCCACGAGCGACTGTTGACCTCGCTGAAGGTGACCAAGGTCGACCACCTCTTCTCGTTCGCTCCCAGCTTAGAAGAAGCGCGCGCTCAGGCCAAAGGCGCTTAGGTCTGGGTTGGCGCGGCTGTGCAACAGCGCTAGGGAGGCTCTGAATAAGTCAGCGTCGGCGTTTCCGGGGCTAAAGCCCCTCAGTATTTCCAAGCGCTCGGACGCTGGCCTGAAGGCCAGCTCTACCCGAACACCAACTTGTTCAGAATTTCCCTAGGTTGCGGTCGCGGATTGCGCCGCGGGTGTGCTCGCCTGCGATAGAACGTCGATCACGCGACGAACGTCTTTGACCTCGGCTTGCTGGATAAGCTGCAGGCCGACGCCGCCAACCAGCGGGTGGAGAATGGCGCGCCCCTTGATGGCAACCGCGAGATCGAGTCCATCGACGGTGGCATCGTGCAGGAGCGCGGGTTCGCTGGCCAGGCCCTGCGCTATAAACCATGCATTATCGCGCGCCGCCTGCATGCTGAAGTTAATGACCGACGTCTCGCTCCTCAGGCCCAGCTTTTCCAGATCGCCAATCAGAGGAGATAGGGATGCAATTTCCGCCTCCACCGCTCCGACCTGGCCAGCCAGCAGGGCGTTGATTTGGTCGAAATCGGGCTTGAGCTGGGGAAGTTGATCGCCCGGGCTGACCTGCGCGCTGGCGACGCCGAGGTCAAGATTGATGTGCGCGTTCATCCCCGACAGTAGTTGCTGCAAAATAAGCAGGCCGGCATCATCGCAGCCGAGGAAGGCCAGCATCCAGCTACGACTAGCGGTTCCGCCTGCTTGAAAGGCGGCGAGCGCATCCAGGTATCGCGAAGCGAAAACCACGTCGAGCTTTTCCAGCAGCGGGCCATTCTGAAACTGGCCGGCGCTGAGACCGTCGCGCACCGCGCAAGTGACCCGGCGGTACAGCGCGGCAAAGTAGCCGATGACGGCTGGCGTTGTCGTAGGACTGCTGAACGATCACGTCCAGCGCGGCGACCACATCGTCAATGGTTTGCACGGTCATGGGCCCATGGTAACAGGGGTAGTGCAGGTTTCTGCCCAACCGGTTGCATCCTCTGATAGACTTCTGCGCGAGGATGGGCGGGTCGCGCTGGGTCAGCGCGAGAGTTCCCGACGCAAACTCGGGTAGTATCGTCCGTCAAGTTCATAAGTTCAGACAGTGCAGGGCCCGCGAACCGTGCTCTGCATGGGGAGGTCCATGATGGCGACTGTAGTAAGCACACCGCAAATGCACAGCCGGGTGCAGGAGTTTGTTGGCAAGCCGCGCAAGATGTTCATCGGCGGCAAGTGGGTGGAGGCGGCTTCCGGCAAGACGTTCCCCTCGTACAATCCCGCGACCGGCGAAATGATGGCGAAGGTTGCCGAAGGCGACCGCGAAGACATCGATCGCGCGGTGAAGGCGGCGCGCAAGGCCTTCGAGAGCGGTCCGTGGCCGGCGATGAGCGCGTCGGAGCGAGGACGGCTCATCTGGAAGCTGGGCGACCTGCTCGAAGAGCACCTGGAAGAGTTCGCGCAGATCGAGAGTCTCGACAACGGCAAGCCGCTGGCGGTCGCGCGCGTGGCCGACGTGCCGCTGGCGGTCGATCTTTTCCACTACATGGCGGGCTGGGCGACGAAGATCGAAGGGAACACGATTCCTTTCTCGCCCAAGTACTTCGCCTACACGCGGCGCGAGCCGGTGGGCGTGGTCGGACAGATCATTCCCTGGAACTTCCCGCTGCTGATGGCGGCCTGGAAGCTGGGGCCGGCGCTGGCGACGGGCTGCACCGTGGTGCTGAAGCCGGCCGAGCAGACGCCGCTGAGCGCGCTGCTGCTGGCCGAGCTGGTCGCAGAAGCCGGGTTCCCGGACGGCGTGGTCAACGTGGTTCCGGGATATGGCGAGACGGCGGGCGCTGCCCTGGCGGCACATCCCGATGTCGACAAGATTGCGTTCACCGGATCGACCGAAGTGGGCAAGCTGATCGTGCAGGCCGTCGGCGGGCAATCTGAAGAAGGTGTCGCTGGAACTGGGCGGCAAGTCGCCCAACATCGTGTTCGCCGATGCGGACATGAAGTCCACGATTTCCGGCGCGGCGAGTGCCATCTTCTTCAACCATGGACAATGCTGCTGTGCCGGCTCGCGTCTGTACGTCGAGAAGAACATGTTCGACGAAGTGGTGGGTGGCGTGGCTGACGAGGCCAAGAAGATCAAGGTCGGCCCGGGCTTCGACGCGGACACGGACATGGGGCCGCTGGTCTCAGAGGAACAGTTGAAGCGCGTATGCGGTTATCTGGAGAGCGGCTTGAGCGAAGGCGCTGAGGCGGTGGTCGGCGGGCGCAAGAAGCGCGGGCGCGGGATACTTCGTCGAGCCGACGGTGATGGTCAAGACCAATCCCAACATGAAGGTCGTTCGCGAGGAGATCTTCGGCCCGGTGGTTTGTGCCATGCCGTTCGACGACGTGGACAAGCTGGTGGCCGAGGCGAACCAGAGCGAATACGGACTGGCGGCGGCGGTGTGGACGCGCGACATCAGCAAGGCGCATCGCATCGCCGAGAAGCTGCGCGCCGGCACGGTCTGGATCAACTGCTACAACGTCTTCGACGCGTCGCTGCCCTTCGGCGGATACAAGCAGTCGGGCTGGGGCCGCGAGATGGGTCACGAGGTGTTGGAGATGTACACCGAGGTCAAGGCGGTGTGCGCGGCGCTGTAGACCTTCTGCGATTTGCCAAGGCTTCGGGACCGCGTGTCCTCCAGGGATGCGGTCCCGAAGGCTATGCTTCCACCCAATTTCTCCTGTCCACAAACGTTGGCGGCTCGTAGGTTTTGCCGCGGGCGAGCGCTGTCTTCGCGCTTCGACGTCCATAGCAGAATCGGCCCCACCACCGTGCGCAGCAGCGGGTAGCGCCGCCGAACTCATGCTCGATCTCCCGCCGCAGCTCGCGGATCCTGACGGACACGGAGGCGTTGGTTTTCTTCAACCGCTTCTCCATCGCCCACAGGGCAGCGTTGTAGGTGGTCCGCAGCTTCATGGCTTCGTTCATGCGCTCGCGCACGCGCGATCGGGAGTCGCGGTAGCGCTTCCAGCCCTGAAAGATGGTTTCGCAGATGCGAAACAGACTGGGACCATTGCGCTCGAAGATCGAAGCGAAAGGCCCAGTCGAGAAACTGCTTGGACTGCGTCGCGCGAGATGGCGGCGTGCTCGAAAGTTGAACTTGAACTGGCCGTGAATGTCGGCGAGGTCAATGCCGTCGAGCATGCGGCCTTCGTCGCTGCACCTGCTCGAAGAGCGGCGTGCCCGGCACCGGGGTGTAGAGCATGAACTGGTGGAAGTCGGTGCAGTGCGAGACGGCGTACTCGATTTCCTGCTCGATGTTTTCCGGGGTGTGGTGCTCGAGCCCGACGATGGTCGAGCCGAGCAGCTTGATGCCGTGCTGGCGCAATTCAGCAGCCAGCGTCTGGGTATCGGCAGTCGTGCAGCTTTGCGTAGGTGGACTTCGGCGATTCCAGGCCCAGCCAGATCCAGGAGACGCCCAGCTGCACCAGCTCCTCCATGGTGTACTTGTCGAATGGCATTGACGGACGAGAAGACGTACAGCGACCAGCTCTTGCCGCGCCTGCTTTCATGCGCTCCAGCAGTTGCATGGCGCGCGGACGGTTGCAGCAGGAAATTCTCGTCCATGATGAAGAACGAGCTCACCTTCATGGCGTGCTCCATGTGCTCCATGACCTCGAAAAGCTCATCGCCGGTTTCGTAAAAGTGGACGCTCTTACCCTTGCCGCCGAAGAATGCCGAGGTGGTGCAGAAGTTGCATCCCATGGGGCAGCCGACCGAGGGGATGATGGTGGCTGCGGTGTCGCGGGTGTTGTCGGGAACGCGCATTCCCAGCACCCTCATGCCGAAGCCGGAGAGGATTTCGGGATGCTCGATAGGCGCGTCGGGATCGTCGCCCAGATAGCGGCGCATCCAGGAGATGCCTTCGCCGCGCACGATGATAATCGGCATCAATCAGTTTGTCGAGCCCGGGAATGGCGGCGACATGACCGCCGACGACGATGGTGGAGTTGGGCGACAGGTTGCGCACGCGGCGGCACATTTCGCGTACCTTGCCGAAGTTCGGGAATGATGCCGGAGATGCCGACGATGTCGTACTCGGTCGAAGTCAGCTCGCGCTCGAAGCGATCCAGGGTGGGGAAGTCGAGCAGCGTGCTGGGAGCCGAGATGTTGCGCTGGATCATCATCAGGCCCCAGGAGCGATGAAACATGCGCAGCGAGAAACTGCCTTGCGCGCGCGTCACCTGGTTGTGATACAGCTCCATGGGATTGATGGAGCGGCTGCCGAATTCGTCATCGTGGGCGTAAGGACCGAAAACCGAACTCAGACAGGACGCGCGCCTGCGTCCCTTTGGGATGCGGAGGAATCGAATTAAAGGTCTGTGTAATCATACCTGCATGGTAGGAGTAAGCGCAGGAAACTTCCGTGATATGCGACGCATTCGCAAGCGAAATGACAGAACTATTACATTGCTCGTCGAAATCGGGAAAACAGGGCGCAGCCTGCCTAGACATGCCTTTCAGCGGTAGCACCGAACACCGTGAGATCAATCCCTGGCTGATCGCGATCGCCGTCATGTCGAGCACGTTCATGGAAGTGCTGGACACGACCGTGGTCAATGTTTCGCTGCCGCACATCGCCGGCAGCCTGTCGGCAAGCAACGACGAGGCCACGTGGACGCTGACCTCGTACCTGGTGGCCAATGCCATCATCCTTGCCGCATGACCGGTTGGCTGGCCGGGCGCTTCGGACGAAAGCGCCTGCTGATGTTGTCGGTTACCGGCTTCACCATCGCCTCCTTTCTGTGCGGGCTGGCGCCCACGCTTGCCGTTCCTGATTTTCTTCCGCATTATTCAGGGCGCCTGCGGCGGAGGTCTGCAACCGCTGTCGCAGGCCATCCTGCTGGAATCGTTCCCGCCCGAGAAACGCGGGCAGGCCATGGCGTTCTGGGCGCTGGGCATTGTGGTCGCGCCCATGCTCGGTCCGGTTGCGGGCGGCTGGCTCACCGACAACTACAGTTGGCGCTGGGTGTTTTACATCAACGTGCCGATCGGGGTTGCCGCGCTGATCCTGACCCAGCTCTTTATCTTCGATCCACCGTACCTGCGGCGGCAGAAGACCGGCATCGACTACTGGGGCATCGGCCTGCTCGCGGTCGGCATCGGCAGCCTGCAGATCATGCTCGACAAGGGACAGGAGGATGACTGGTTTGGTTCGCACTTCATTGTGACGCTGGCCGTGCTGGCGGTGGTTGGACTGAGCGCGCTGATCATTCGCGAACTCACGGCCGAGCATCCGGTGATCGACCTCACGGTTTTCAAGTACCGCTCTTATGCCATCGGCACGATGCTGATGACGCTGATCGGCTTCGTGCTCTACGGCAGCACGGTGCTGTTGCCGCTGCTGATGCAGGTGCTGCTGGGCTACACCGCAACGCATGCCGGCGTCACGAACCTGCCGCGAGGCCTGGCGTCGTTCCTGATCATGCCGATCGTCGGCCGGCTGACCGGCAAGGTGGACCAGCGCAAGCTGCTGGCGATCGGTCTGGTCGCATCCGCGTACGCCATGTGGGAGCTGTCGCAGGTTCAGCCTGGATGTGGCTTCTGGAATTTCTGGTGGCCGCTGATGGTCCAGGGGGCGGCGCTGGGATTCGTCTTCGTGCCGCTGACGACGATCACCAACGATCGCGTCCCCAATGAACGCATGGGCAACGCCACCAGCCTGTTCAACCTGATGCGCAACATCGGCGCCAGCATTGGAATCGCGATGGTGGAAACGGTGCAGTTCCGCACCCAGCAAAAGCACATCAATACGCTGGGCGCACATATCTATCCGGAGAGCGCGGCGGCGCAACACATGTTCGACAACATGAAGGGCTACTTCATGAGCCAGGGCTCCAGCGCCTCGACGGCGACCCAGCAGGCCTACCAGTCGATGTGGGGAATGGTGCAGCGGCAGGCGGCAATGCTCTCTTACAACGACACGTTCCTGTTTCTGGCGGGGATGTTCGTGGTCATGATTCCGTTCTTGTTTCTCTTGCGCAAGCCCAAGGGCAAGCCCGGAGCAGCGATGATGCACTGAGGAGCAGAACGAAAGGCGGCCCTTTACGGACCGCCTTGATTGGGGACGACGATCAATCGGCTATTACTGGCCTGAAGTTTCCGTTCCCGCTTGCGACCACTTCTGTAGCCGCTCAGTGATGCGACTGATCTGTTGCTGGCGCATCTGGTTGGCGGTAGCTTGCTGCTCAGGCGTCAGCACCTGAGTGTAGATCTGGTGCTGGAGGGCTTCCCGCTGGATCGCCATCTGGGCCATCAGTGGCGCCTGCTGATTGACCAGAGCCGTCACCTTGGCCTGATCGAAAGCTCCATTGGAGGTTGCGGTCAGCAGGGCCAAACGGTTCTGCGCCATTTGCTGCATCAGCGAGCGGTTGGCGGTGCGGTTCGCCTGCATGATGGACTTGATCTGGGCTTTCTGGGCGTCCGTCAGGTTCAGCGCCTTGAACATATGTTCCATTTGGCCGCCGTGCTTGTGGCCAGCCCAGACGGGTGCGGCACTATTGTCCGTTTGCTGCGCATAGCTGAACATCACCGTTCCGCAAAGCAGAACCGCCAGCATCGCCACTGTGAACATCCAAAACTTCGTTTTCATAACTTCTCGACTCCTTCTCGACAGTTCCTCTGTCAATCGTTTGAACCCCAAGGGCGCCACTTCGACGGTAAAGTCTGGGTAAATGAGTGTTAAGTTTTGTCAAATGCCGCGGCCGTAAAAGTACGCGCGCAAGACCTGCCACATTTGACTGCTCACCTTGTGTTCTTGCAGCGGCAGGAAGGTTCCCTTTATTTTTCAGGTTGGAGGAAAATTTCATCTTCGAGTTGCCTGGAACTGATGCTGCGGCGCGCGACGAGGCACTGGAAACTGTGCTGCGATTAGGAAGCTCGCGCGAAAGAGTGGACGATGCATTGCTAACGTGTAGCAGCCCCTTGCAACATGCTTTGCGACGAACGTCACACCGGGCTGTGACGAAGAACACATTCCGGTACAGGCCCTCTTATCTACAACATAAAGGTTATGTAAGGTGTGGGTAGGGGCCCTATCGCAGCGTGCTATGCTGACGCCAAGTTCAAATTCGACGGGCGGTGAAACAACGTGAAACGAATCGTTCTGAGTGTTTTGAGTTTCGTTGTGCTTCTTCTCACCTCCGGTTACGCGCAAAACATCACCATCGGTTTCACCATGTCCAAGACGGGGGCCTTGAACGTGGACTCGCTGGAGCAGTACCGCGGCTTCGAGCTGTGGCGCGACCAGGTAAACGCGACCGGCGGCATCAAGGCGGGCGGCAAGAACTACAAAATCCAGTTCGTCAGCTACGATGACGAGTCCAACGTCAAGCGCGTGCAGCAGCTCTATTCGCGCATGCTTCTGCAAGATAACGCGGACTTCCTGTTCAGCCCCTATTCCTCCCCCCTTACGGCTTCGGCGGCCATCGTGACGGAGCAGAACGGCAAGATCATGCTCACCACGGGCGCGGCGGAAGGCAAGACCTACACGCTGGGCAATCACTATCTCTTTCAGATGTTTACCCCGGGAGCGGAGTACCTGAAGGGCGTCCTGGACATGCTGAAGACGAAGGACCCGAAGGCGACGGTGGCGTTCGTGTATGAAGACGCATCGTTCTCGGTGTCGGTGGTAACCCCGGCGAAGGCCTACGCGCAGCAACTCGGCTTCAACGTCGGGTTCAGCGAAGCCTACGCTCAAAACACCACTGACTTCAGCGCCATCATCGACAAGGTGATCGCATCGAAAGCCACGGTGCTGCTGGGTGGCGGCCACTATGCCGATGGCTCGACGCTGGCGAAGCAACTCTATGAACACAAGGTCCCGTTGAAGATGATCTCCTTGCTGGTGGCCCCCGACAGCGACAAATGGACCGAACTGGGTGATGCGGCCGTGGGCGTGATTGTTCCGTCGCAGTGGGAACCGCAGTCAGCCTTCAAGGCGCAATACGGGCCCAGCGGTGCAGACTTCGCCAAAGCGTACACCGCGAAGTACAATGCTCCGCCCAGCTATGAATCGGCTGGGGGTTACGCTGCCGGCCTGGTCCTGCAACGCGCCATCGAGCAGGCTGGCGGCACGGACACGGCCAAGGTGGCGAATGCGCTCAACGCCACCGACGTCACTACGTTCTATGGGCGCACCAAATTTTCTACCGCCGCCAATGACCACGGTCTGCAAGTGGGACACGCCATGGTCCTGGCCCAGTGGCAAAAAGACAAATCAGGCAAGCTGGTCAAGCAAGTGGTTTGGCCGTTGGCGGCAAAAAGCGCCAACCTGGTGTATCCGATTCACTAAACGGGCCAACAACACAGCGATACGAACTACAGCGGTACGAAGGGTGAGATATGTCTGGCATCTTAGCCTCCATGATTGATGGCGTGCTCATCGGCGCGGTGTATGGGCTGGCCGCCATGGGACTTGAGCCTGATCTGGGGAGTGATGGATGTCATCAATCTCACTCACGGCGCGGTCATTGCGCTGGGCATGTTTGGCATGTACCTGCTGTTCGCCGCATTCCCCATCAACGTTTACTTGCTGCTGCTGCCCATCATTGCCGCGGGATTACTGCTGGGCCTCATCATTTACTGGACGTCCGTGCACTGGGTCATCGACCGGCCGCAACTGGCCAGCCTGCTTTCCACCTTCGCCGTCAACATGATCATCATCGGGATCGGGACGGCGATATGGAGCACCAGTCCTTACAACGTTAACTTCACCCTGCGGGGCTTTACCATCGGGGCCTACACGTTTACCGGAAACCACATCGCCGCGGCGATGCGCGGCTGTGGTGATCGCGCTGGCGCTGGAATTGTTTCTGTATCGCACCCGGCCCGGTAAAGCGATTCGTGCGGTGGCGGACAATCGCGAGGCAGCGGAGCTGATGGGCATCTCCTCGACCATGGTGCTGGCGCTGGCTTTTGCCATTGGTATCGCGTTGGCGGCGGCTTCCGGCGCGCTGGTCTCGACCTTGTTTCCCTTCACCATTCTTTCCGGCGCCGGTTACCAGATGAAGAGCTTCGTGGTGACCGTGCTAGCTGGCCTTGGCAAACCCCTGGGCGCGCTCGGCGCCGGGATATTGCTGGGCTTGCTGGAAGGCGCTGTGACTCCGTTCATCGCCGTCAGTTGGATTCCGCTGATCGAGTTCGGACTGTTCGTGATCGTGCTGGTCGCCTTCCCTCGCGGCATATTCGGGAGGAGGGCCACGGCTTGATCTTCCGACGCCCCGTCTTCTGGTTGATTCTGGTTTTTGCGGCGCTGATGGCGTTTGTCCCGCTGCACGGCAACAATGTGTCGATGCGCGAAGACCTTATCCTGGTGGCCATAGCCATCATTCTGGCCAGCAATCTGAACCTGATGATCGGCTACACCGGGTACGTCAACTTCGGACACATTGTCTTCTACGGGCTTGGGGGCTATGTCGGACTGTACCTGGCAACCGTTCGAGGTTGGAACCTGGTGCTGTCGGCGCTGTTGGCCGGACTAGCCGTTAGCTTTTGCGCGCTGCTGTTCGGCCTCGGTATCCTGCGCTTGCGGGGCGCCTATTTCGCGCTGGCCACCATCGGAATCCTGGTCGCTGTCCAGTCCTTCGTCTCCAACTTCGACCCCTGGGGCCGCTCCACCGGACTTTACGTTCCCTTCGACGCGTATCAGCCCCTGGGTGGCGCACGCCGAGCTCTGTGGATCACCTATTTCCTGGTCATTGCGGTGATGGCCCTGTCGATGATCTTGAGTCTGGCGATCAAGATCTCGAAATTTGGCCTGGGCTTGTTCGCCATTCGCGAGGACGAGGATGCCGCAGTGGTGCTGGGCGTCAATGCGACCGTTTACAAAGCAATCATCTACAGTGTTTCCGCCTTCCTGCCTGCCGTCGCCGGAACGCTGATGTTCTATAAGAACGGTATGATCGATCCCTCCATCGCGTTTGAGTTCATGCTCTCCCTGGAGGGAATTGTGATGCTGATGCTCGGCGGCAAGGGCACCGTGGTTGGCGCTGCCCTGGGCGGAGGTCTGTATGAAAAGCTGCGCTCCTACCTGTTAACTTCTCCCCGGCTGTCGAACTTCCACCTGGTGATTGCCGGCGCTTTGTTGTTGCTGGTGGTGTTGTTTGCTCCGGGCGGTTTGATCGGCTGGCTGTATCGTCTGGTGCCGCGCTCCAGGAAGGTGATCGAATGACCGCCCTGCTGGAAGTGAACGGCGTTACCAAGCGCTTCGGCGGGTTGGTGGCCGTGTCGGACGTGAGCTTCACCCTTGCCGAAGGCGAGATCCTGGGCCTGATCGGTCCCAACGGCGCCGGCAAGACTACGCTGTTTAACATGGTCAATGGCGTTTACAAGCTGAACGCAGGGAAGATCAGCTTCGCCGGACAGGACATCACCAATCGCCCGCCCAATGAGGTGGTCCACCTCGGCATAGCGCGCACCCACCAGATCGTAAAACCGCTGTACGGCATGACGGTGCTGGAGAACGTGACCGTCGGCGCCTGCTTCGGTCGCGATTACCTGGCGCTCAAACCGGCACGGATGGTGGCGCTGGAGGTCTTGGAACGCGTGGGTCTGGCGGACCGCGCCGAAACCTCGGCGCGTTCCCTTACCATCGCGGGCAAGAAGCGACTGGAGGTCGCGCGCGCGCTGGCGGCCCGTCCCAAGCTGCTCCTGCTGGACGAGGTCCTGGCTGGTCTGAATCCGACTGAGGTCGAGATGATGATCGGGATCGTGCGCAACATCCGTGACAGTGGCGTCTCCGTGCTCATGATCGAGCACTTGATGCAAGCCATCATGAGTCTTTCCGACCGTATCGTGGTGCTGAACTTGGGCGCCAAGCTTGCCGAGGGGCGGCCGCAGGAAGTGGTCCAGGATTCCAACGTCGTCGAGGCTTATCTGGGCTTCCCGGACATCGTGGACAAGTTGAGGGGCGTGCAATGACGGACAGCGTCCTGCAACTGGAAAATGTCGAATCGGGCTATGGTGAGGTGCAGGTGCTCTGGGGCATTTCGCTGCAAGTGCGTCCGGGCAAGGTGACCACGATCATTGGAGCCAATGGCGCCGGTAAGACGACCACCCTGCGCACCATCATGGGTACCGTTTCCCCCTGGGGCGGTCGCGTCCTGCTGAATGGGCAGGATGTGACCAGGCTCTCGCCTCACACTAAAGCCAGCCGCGGCCTGGTTCTGGTGCCGGAGGGCCGGCAGCTTTTTCCCGACATGTCGGTGGAGGAAAACCTGGAGATGGGAGGATACTCCCATCGAGCGCGTAGGCAATTGAAAGCAACCCTGACGCAGGTCTTTGAGTTGTTCCCGCGACTGAAGGAGCGCCGCACGCAAAAGGCATCCACGCTTTCCGGGGGCGAGCAACAGATGCTGGCCATGGGCCGCGGGCTCATGCAGCAACCCGTGGTCCTGATGATTGACGAACTCTCGCTCGGCCTGGCTCCGGTGCTGGCGCAACAGCTCTTCCTGATGCTGAAGACGTTGAAGGATCGAGGGATTACCATCATCCTGGTGGAACAGAACGTGCACCTCGCGTTGGCCGTGAGCGACTACACTTACGTTTTCGCAGAGGGGCGCGTGCCTATCGAGGGTGAGTCGCAACAAGTTGCCAGCATGGACGAAGTACGGAAAGCGTACTTGGGACTCTAACCTATGGCTACCACCGTCCTCGCTGTCCCGCAAATCTCGGCGGAAGAAATCAAGTCCTCGCTGGCCGGCATGATTGCCGCCGAGCGCGTCCTCATCCGTCCCATTGACCTCATTGCCTACGCTTCCGACGCCAGCTTTTACCGGCTGATTCCCAGGGCCGTGGTGCAGGCGCAGAGTGTCGAGGAAGTCCGGGCGCTGTTTGCCTTCAGCCAGCAGATGCAAATCCCGATGACCTTTCGCGCCGCCGGAACGAGCTTGTCGGGGCAATCGATCTCCGACGGTTTGCTGGTGGAAGTGGCGCGCAACTGGCGCGAGCTGCGGGTGGAAGAAGGCGGCAGGAAGATTCGCGTCCAGCCGGGAGTGATTGGCGCCCGCGCCAACCAGGTGCTGGCCGCCTACGGAGCCAAGATTGGGCCCGATCCCGCGTCGATCGCCACCTGCACGCTGGGCGGAATTCTCTCCAACAACTCCAGCGGCATGTGCTGCGGCGTCGAGCAGAACGCGTATCACACGCTGCATTCGATGAAGTTCATGCTGCCGTCAGGTACCGTTATCGATACATCGCTGCCTGACGCCGACGAACTGTTTCACGCGCGTGCGCCGGAGTTGGCGCGCGGAGTGCTGGAGCTGAAGGCGCACCTGGAACAGAACGCGGCGCTGCGCGAACGCGTCCGCAGCAAGTACCGGATGAAGAACACCACCGGCTACTCGTTGAATGCATTTATCGATTTCGACAAAGCGGTGGACATTTTCCAGCACGTCATGATTGGTTCCGAGGGCACGCTGGCGTTTATCGCCGAGGCGGTGCTCGAATACCGTCCCCGATCTGCCGGTGAAGTACACCGGCCTGCTGCTGTTCCCGGACCTCTACGCGGCCGCGGCCTCGATTGTCCCGCTGCGGCAGGCAGGCGCCAAAACTCTGGAGATCATGGACCGCGCCTCCTTGCGCTCGGTGGAGAGCCAGAGCGGCATACCGGCATCGATTCGCACTCTGCCGCCGGGAGCTGCCGGGTTGCTGGCGGAGTTTCAATCGGCACAGGAAAGCGAGCGCGCGGAATTGGAGAAGGTCGCGGCAGATGCCGTGGCCGACTTGCACCTGTACGAGCCGGCGCAGTTCACCCATCTTGCCGCCGAGCAGGCCCTGCTGTGGAAAATTCGCTCGGGCCTGTTTCCGTCGGTGGGCTCGGTGCGCAAGAGCGGCACCACGGTCATCATCGAAGACGTGGCGTTCCCCATCGAACATCTGGCCGATGCGGCGCAGGACCTCAATGCGCTTTTCGGCAAACACGAATATCCCGATGCCATCATCTTCGGTCATGCCAAGGACGGCAACCTGCACTTCGTCATCACCCAGAGCTTCAACAACCAGAAGGTCATCGACCAGTACGCCCGCTTCATGGATGAGGTCGTCGAACTGGTGGTTGGACGCTACGACGGCGCGCTGAAGGCGGAACACGGCACCGGGCGCAACATGGCGCCGTTTGTCGCAACCGAGTGGGGCAGCGACGGCTACGAAATTATGCGTCGCCTCAAGCAGCTCGCCGATCCTCACAATCTGCTGAACCCGGGCGTCATCATTAACCCGGATCGTCAGGCGCATCTTGCAAACCTGAAGCAGTTGCCATCGGTTGAACCTGAGATCGATAAATGCATCGAGTGCGGCTATTGCGAGCCCAAGTGCCCGAGCCGCGAGATCACAACCACCCCGCGGCAACGCATCGTGGTGCGGCGTGAGATGGCGCGGTTGCAGGAAAGCGGGAACGTATCCAAAGGATATGCGGGTGCCCCACCCTTGTCGCCCGCTTTTGGCGACAGGGTGGGACCGAAGGAACTGTATGACGCGCTCGACCGTGACTTTCCTTACATGGCGCTGGACACCTGCGCCACCGACGGGCTCTGCGCAACGGCTTGCCCGGTAAGCATTGACACCGGGCAACTGGTGAAGCGTTTCCGCAACCTTCGCGCCTCAGCGAGCGCGCATGAATGGGCGGTGCGGGTAGCCAACAACTTTGCGCTTGCCGAGCGGTTCCTGCGCTGGTCGTTGCGATTGGGCCACGCCGCGGAGAAGGTGATCGGCGTCGACGGTATGCGCGCGGTCACAAAAAGAATGAAGGGCCTCGCCGGCGACGGCTTCAGCGAGTGGACGCCCGATACGCCCTATGCTGCGGGTGCGATTCCAAGCACGCAGGCATCCGGCGCACAGGCAGTGTACTTCCCGTCCTGCATCTCGCGCGTGATGGGCAGGCTGCCGGGTGAACCTAAAGATGCTTCGCTCATGGCAGTCACGGTCGAGGTAGCGCGCCGCGCCGGGGTACCGGTGTTTATCCCGAGCGATGTCGCAGGGACTTGCTGTGGCACTCCGTTTTCTTCGAAGGGATTCAGTCGCGCTCACGCCATCGCGATCAATGCCGCGGTCGAGCGTTGCTGGCGATGGTCCGGGGAAGGGAAGCTGCCGATTGTGATCGATACCAGCCCGTGCACGTATGGCTTCAAGACCGCGCGTCCGTACTTGTCGGAAGAAAACCAGCGACGCTTCGATCGCATGACCTTCCTCGACTCGATTGAGTTCGTGCACGACCAACTGTTACCGAAGCTGGCGATCCAATCGAAATCGGGCTCGGTAGCGCTGCACCCGGTTTGCTCGGTCACCAAGATGGGTATCGGGACAAGCTGGAAGCCATTGCGCGCGCCTGCAGCGGGCAGGTCACGGTCCCACTGGACGCAGGATGCTGCGCCTTCGCTGGCGACCGGGGCTTCCTTTTTCCCGAGCTGACGCAGTCGGCGACCAGACTTGAGGCGGCCGAGGTGAAAGCCAAACATCCGGACGAGTGCTACTCCAGCAGCCGCACCTGCGAGATCGGCATGACTCGCGCGACCGGCCAGATCTACCGCTCGTATATGTACCTGCTGGAGAAGGCGACGCGGTAACTTGTTACTCGCGAAGGTCCCAATCAGAATCGTCAAACGGGGCGACGTCAAAAGCCCTTGGATGTCTGAATGAAACGCAGCATCGCTATGGACTGATGAATTTCGCTGACCGGGCGACTTCCGGTTTGCTCCAGCCTGGCCCCTAATGGCTTCGGGGATAACAATGTACGTGACTTCGTTGAGGTTTCGGAGTAATAATTGGCCAGCCCGAAAAGAGCTACTGGATTAGGGGCGCGGAGGAGACAAGCTTATGGCGTTAATGATTCCGCCGGAATTTTGGGCATGGGCGTGGTCGATTGTGTTGGCCTATGCACCTCACCTCGTTCACTATCGGTAAGATTACGGAAAGGCCACGGTTCCCGCCGTGGCCTTTTTAACCGTCCCTCCTGCATGGCTCTCTCGCCGGCCGGGAATGCGACGGATGTCCACAATTTGCCTGCGAAGAACGCGTTCGCCAGGCGAGCAGGCCTGCACAGCAGCATGTCTACATACGCCGGGGTGATGTCTGCCTATCGTCGTGCGACGTGAAAACGCTCCCTATATCTCGCATAGGCTGGGTGAAACCAGGTAAGCATACGTGTGGCTCTCGCCTTGTTTTGCCGTTCTCGCAAGCGCGTGTTATCCTTGAAAACGTAACAACATACGATTCGAGAGTAGGAGCACAACCGATTCAGTGTTAGCCCGAGAGAAAAAAGCCGCCCTGATTGACCAGCACCGTACTCATGCGACCGACACCGGTTCGCCGGAAGTGCAGATCGCGATCCTGAGCACGCGGATTGGTGAATTGACGGAGCATTTTAAGACGCATAAGAAGGACCATGCCTCCCGGCGCGGTCTTCTCATGATGGTGAGCAAGCGTCGCAGCCTGCTCGATTACCTCAGAAAGTCCGATACCGAACGCTACAAAGCCGTCATTCAGAAACTTGGCATCCGCAAGTAAGCCGATTGCCAGCCACTGAACAACCACGCTTCGGGCGTAACGCCGCTCCTGGACTCCGCGCACGGGTTGCGCCGGTCACCGGAGGGCTTTTCGGGGAGCACGGCCCTTCGGGGCGCGGGGTGCGCCCAGCATGATTCGTCCAGCTTCTCTCGGCTGATAGTTTCACTCCACCTCCCATCGTCGCTGGCAGAGCGGCTTCGGCTAGAAGGTTCGTTAGAAGAACGAAGCCCCGAGGCTCGGAAAAGAGAAGGTCTCCTCGCGGACTGTCGTCAGGGCACGCAGGTCTAAAGCCTGCGAGTGGCCATCGAACGACTTGAGACGGAGTGACGACTTGTCGGTTGTGTTCGGAAACGGAAGGAATTTAGGAAAATGAGCGAAGAGACGACTGCTACATTGCACGGCGTCAACAAACTTGAAATTAGTGTGGAGCTGCAAGGCGGCAAGTCCATCCACTTTGAAACTGGAAAGCTGGCAAAGCAGGCGCATGGCTCCTGCATCGTGCGCATTGGCGACAACGTCGTTCTGGCCACTGCCTGCGCCAATCCTGACCCGCGGGAGGGCATCGACTTCTTCCCGCTGACGGTTGACTACCGCGAGTACACCTATGCCGCCGGGCGCATTCCCGGCGGATTTATCAAGCGCGAAGGGCGGCCCAGCGAGCGCGAAATCCTGACCAGCCGCCAGATTGACCGGCCGATCCGGCCGCTGTTCCCGGAAGGTTTCCGCTGCGAGACCCAGGTGATCGCCATGGTGCTCTCGGCCGACACCGAAAACGATCCCGACGTTGCCGGCATCAATGGCGCATCGGTCGCGCTGAGCGTCTCCGATATCCCGTTCCATGGCCCGATTGGCGCGGTGCGCGTCGGCCAGGTGGACGGAAACTTCATCATCAATCCGACCTATGCCGAGCGGCGCGACGGCAATCTCAACTTGATGGTGGTGGGAACGGCCGAAGGCATCGTGATGATCGAGTCCGGCGCCCGCGAGGTGTCGGAAGAGACGGTAGTGCAGGGCATCGAGTTCGGCCATCAGGAAATCAAGAAGATTTGCGCCGCCATCAGCGACCTCGCGCGGAAGGTTGGTAAGCCGAAGCGCGTGGTTGAGCCGGTGGTCATCGACGAGGCCTATCTGCAGGAGCTTCGCTCCAAGCTGGGCGACCGCCTGCTGGACGCTGTCAATACCGAGAAGCATCCCAAGAACGAAAGCTATACGCTCATCAAGCAGCTCAAGACCGAGATCAAGGAAGCGATTCCCGAGGAAGACGAAGACGGACGTAAGAAGGCCGGTAAGTACTTCGACCTTCTGCGCGAGCAGCTCTTCCGCGAGCAGGTGATCAAACAGCACCGGCGTCCGGACGGCCGCAAGTTCGACCAGGTCCGCGATATCTGGATTGAAGTCGGAGTTCTGCCGCGCACCCACGGCTCGGCCATCTTCACTCGCGGTGAAACCCAGGCCCTGGTGACTACGACCCTCGGTACCGGCGAAGACATGCAGCGTCTGGAGGCCTTCGAAGGCGAAGCCAAGAAGCGCTTCATGCTGCATTACAATTTCCCGCCGTTCTCGGTGGGCGAAGTGGCGTTCCTGCGTGGCGCAGGCCGTCGCGAGATTGGCCACGGCGCCTTGGCCGAGCGCGCTCTTTCCGGCGTGTTGCCTTCGCAAACCGACTGGCCCTACGCCATGCGCGTGGTCTCCGACATCCTGGAGTCGAACGGCTCGTCGTCGATGGCGACGGTTTGCGGGGCTTCGCTCAGCATGATGGATGCCGGCGTTCCGCTGAAGTCTTCCGTCGCAGGCGTGGCCATGGGGCTGGTGAAGGAAGGTGAGGAGTACGCCATCCTCAGCGATATCGCGGGCGCCGAGGACCATTACGGCGACATGGACTTCAAAGTCGCCGGCACGCGCGATGGCATCACCGCACTGCAAATGGACATCAAGGTGATGGGCATCACGTCGCAGATCATGCGCGAGGCGCTGGAGCAGGCGCGCCACGGCCGGCTACACATCCTGGATAAGATGTCCGAGATCATTGCGGAGCCACGCACCAGGATCAGCGAGTTTGCTCCTCGCTTCTACACTCTGCAGATTTCCACCGACAAGATCCGCGACCTCATCGGGCCAGGTGGCAAGGTGATCCGCGGGATCATCGAGGCGACCGGCGTCAAGATCGACGTCGAGGACAGCGGCAAGGTCAACGTCTCTTCCAGCGATCAGGTGGCGGCCGCCAAGGCGCTGCAGATGATTGGCGACATTACCGCGACGGCTGAGGTGGGGAAGACCTATCTCGGAAAAGTCACGCGGCTCGCCGATTTCGGTGCGTTTGTCGAGATTTTGCCCGGCACCGACGGACTGCTGCACATCAGCGAGGTCGCCGAGCATCGCATTAACGATGTTCGCGATGAACTTAAAGAAGGCGACCAGGTGCTGGTGAAGGTGCTGGCGGTGGAAGGCAACCGCATCAAGCTGTCGCGCAAGGCCATCCTGAAAGAGCAGCGCGCCAAGATGGGCGGCGAAGTTCCGCCGGACGCCTCTGGTGCGGTCACTTTCGAGGGCGGACACGAGAAGGCGGACGAGCCGAGTGCGGAGGCCAACTTTAACCGTGACGAACGGCGCGAACCGGCGGGCAGCCGGCGCGAGGGCGGCGGTTACGGGGGTCGCGGTCGCGGCGGCCCAGGTGGCGGACGCGGCGGAGATCGCGGTCCACGGCGTGGCCCGCGCCGGTAACCTTCGCAGTTGCTGAAGTAGAAGGGAGAGTCCCAAGCTCTCCCTTTTTATTTTGCAGCGGTCTTTTGCCAGTTGCAGCAGTGATGCCACTTATGCGAGATTGAGCAGTGGCGCGGTTCAACTTCTTCCTTGGCGAGGGCGGTGTAGGCAAGACCACGGTCGCATCGGCCGCTGTCCTTCCACTCAAGGTATTGCGTAGCATGCAGCTCGCACCTGAGAAGTCGCGACTCTCCGCTTGCTGTGGGGCCTTGTGAGCTGAATGGCCGTCCTGCCCTACTGCGTGACCCAGCCGCATGAAAGCGTAAGCATCGCCGCGGGAGTCTGCGATTGTGCGGTCCAATCGCAGGAAGCAGCGGGCCTGCGCGTGTATTGGAGCGAAATCGCAGATTCCAACTCATGTTTCGGCGATGCTGACTCCTTGAAGAAGGCAGCAGCGCAGTTTCGCCAGGTGCTGCGCGAAATTCTGACCGCGACAACTCCCATTCCGTTCAGCTTTCCGACACTACTGGAGAGCGCCGATGTTCTGGCGCAACACATTTTCGCCGAGCAGGAGATGTACCACGAGGCCCTGGCGAGGATTGGAAACGCTGTGCAGTATGAGATTGTCGCCAGTTGGGCCATCGACGAGCAGGCGGACCTGGCGACGCCGGTCAGCGGGCGTGAGTATCTCACACGCCGTCGGGAGGCAATGGGTCGAATTGCTGCGGTGGACAGCAAACTGAAACGTGTGACCGGCGACTCGGTCCGCGAATGGCGGTCGCGACAGGAGCGTAAGAGCCATCGTTGGTTCGCGTTGGTTCCCCGGGAGAGTGTCGAGCCGTTTCGCGCCTCCCTGCGAACTGCCGGCTCTTCCGAAGGCGTCCGGCTGCGGCTTAGCGGTCCCTGGCCTCCCGGCGAGTTCGTCACTCCGCGGCGGGTTGCCACAACCTCGGCGGGCAAGCTATAAGTGGTTCTTCGCCAATGGGACAGCTCGCGCAGGATTTTCGCTACGGAGTGCGTATGCTGCGGAAGAGCCGCGGCTTCACCGCAGTGGCTGTAATCACCTTAGCTCTAGCCATTGGCGCCAATACCGCGATCTTCTCGGTTGTCTATCCGGCGCTCTTGCGGCCCCTGCCCTATCGGCATCCCGACAAACTGGTGACCCTTGGCGAGAACCGGCGCCAGTCCGGCTGTTGCAGTTTCGCTGCGTCCTATCCGGATTACCTGGACTGGAAGCGCACGGCGAGGAGCTTCGAATCGCTGGCCGGCTTTTCGTCGGACGGTTTCACGTTGACCGGTGCCGGCGATCCCCAAATGGTTTTCGGCGCAATGGCCACCTCGAACTTCTTCTCCACGCTCGGGGTCAGGCCGATGCTGGGCCGTGACTTTGTAACAGAGGATGAGCTGCCGGCCGATCTGGGGCCGACGGTAGCGATTCTGAGCTATGACTTCTGGCGAAGCAATTTTTCGGCTGACTCCAACGTCATTGGACGCACGATCCGCCTCGATAATAAGGCTGTCACCATCATCGGCGTGCTGCCGCGCGGCTTTGAATTTGCCCCCGCTACTTCGGCCCCAATATGGGTCCCCCTGCACACCGACCAGTATTTTCGCACCGCGCGAAAAGCTCGCTGGCTGGAGGTGATTGGCCGGCTTGCGCCGGGTGTCAGCCTGGCCCAGGCGCGTGCCGAAATGCAGAGCATCACAGCGCAACTCGCGCAGCAGTATCCCCAGGAGGACGGCTCCATTTTCGTCACCGTGGGCAGCTTGCGGGATGAGATCGTCGGCAACATCCGGCCCTTGCTGCTGATTCTGTTTGGCGCGGTGGCCTTCGTGCTGTTGATTGCCTGTGCCAACGTTGCCAATCTGCTGATGACGCGTGCCATCGATCGCCGGCGAGAGTTTGCCATTCGCTCTGCCTTGGGCGCTGTCCGCATTCATCTGTTGCTCCAGTTGCTCACGGAAAGCCTTCTGCTTTCAATCTTGGGCGCCATCCTCGGCGTTCTAGGCGCAGCCTTGGGAGTGCACCTGCTGATTGCTGCAATGCCCGAGGCACAACTACAGGCCATGCCGTACTTGCAGGATGCTGGTGTGAACCTGCCCGTGCTGGCGTTTGTCTGCGGAGTCGCGCTTCTGGCCGCCCTTCTCTTCGGGGTGGGGCCCGGTCTTGCCGTGCCGCAGAATCCCATCACCGAGGTCCTGAAGGACGAATCGCGCGGCGGTACAAGTGGCGCTCACAAGCGTCTCCGCAACTTCGTAGTGATCGGTGAAATCGCACTGTCCATGGTCCTCCTGGTGGCCGGAGGTCTGATGATGCAAGGCCTTCGTCGATTGCTGCAACAGAACCCGGGATTCGAGCCGCAGCATTTGTTGACCTTCGACATCATCCTCCCTGAGTCTTCGTACCCAACAGCCAAGGACTGGCCTTACGGCAATTTGCAGGGGCTTCGCTTTATGCACGATTTCCTGGAGCGTTTGCGCAGTATGCCCGGGGTGCAAGGGGCCTCCGCCACCAGAGGACTTCCTGTTACCGAAAGCCTCAGCCGGAACCGGTTTGTCATCGAGGGCCATCCCAGCGCCGACGGTCAGGATGAGGATTGCCTGACCCGCCGCGTCGAGGCCAGCTACTTCTCCGTTATGGATATCCCGCTCACGGCTGGCCGCCTTTTCACCGCCGCCGATAGCCGGGACGCTCCCAAGGTGGCCATCGTGAACCAGGCTTGGGTGAAGCGTTATGTCGCGCGTGGCGAAGGTCCCATCGGCGAGCGGGTCCGCATGACCTTCTCCAGCAATGAGCCATTTCGTCAAATCGTCGGCGTGGTGGGTGACGTGGCTGAGGACAATCTTGCCGTACCGCCGCCACCCACCATGTATTTCCCGGTTGATCAAAGCACCGGATACACCGTGTATTTGAGCTACGTCATCCGCACCGCGGGCGAGCCGTCAGCGCTGATAGGTCCAGCGCGCTCCGCGCTGCGCGAACTCGACCCGCAACTCGCAGCCAGCCAGCCACAATCCATGGAGCAGATTCTCAATCGTTCGCCGGCGGTCTTCCTGCGGCGTTATCCCCTTTACCTGATCGGAGGCTTCGCAGCCCTTGCCCTGGTTCTCGCCATGATCGGCTTGTATGGGCTCATCTCGTATTCGGTGTTGCAGCGCACCCGCGAGATTGGTATTCGCCTGGCGCTGGGTGCGCAGCGCGAGGACATCTTGCGCCTCATGCTGCGTCAGGGAATCTTTGCCGCTCTGACGGGAGTGGGTATCGGGCTCGTTCTTGGACTGGCGTTGCTACGAGTACTGTCGAGTCTGCTCTACGGCCTGGACTACAGTGCCTCGATGGTCTTCGCCTTCGTTGCCATCCTGTTGACAGCGGTAGCGATCACCGCTTCATACTTTCCTGCCCGGCGGGCCACCCGGGTCGATCCCATCGTCGCCCTGCGCAACGAGTAGGGCTCCACGTTAGGCGACCTCCGCGACCTCCTCGACGGGTGGAGTTCTCCCGTCTGCTCGCGTAGGATGGAGTGAATACTCCAGCCGCTTATGAATAGAGTTCTCATCTGCCTTCTTACCTTGTTCTTATCGTTCACGCTGCTTGCAGCGCAATCGGCGCAGCCAAACGCCTCACCGCAAAGCGCTTCTGCCCAGAACGCTCAATCATCTGGAGTGGCCACCACCGCCCAGAGCGGAACCGCGCAGTCTCCCACTCCGCCCGACTATTCGCAGGAAGCGTACGTCATCGAGCATTATCGGCAGTCGGCGCGGTACGAGAATGACGGTACCGGCAGCGAGCAACTCGACGCGCAAATCAAAGTGATCAGCGAGAGCTGGAGTGCAGTCGCTGGGGCAGCTTAAGATTGGCTACAGCGCGCTCAGCGACAAGCTGGACATTGTCTACGTCCGGGTGCGCAAGCCTGACGGCACCGTCGTGACCGCGCAGGAATCCGCCGTCCAGGACCTCGACCACTCCCAACGCTCCGGTCTATACCGATTATCACGAGAAGCACGTTAGCGTTCCGTCGCTGCGCCCGGGAGATGTGCTGGAGTACAAAGTGGTCCGCACCATCGTCAATCCCCTGGCGCCCAATCAATTCTGGACCAACTTTAACTTTGCCGAGAAGGGCGTGGTGCTGGATGAGGAGCTGGAGATCAATGTTCCCAAGGCACGGCACGTCACGCTGAAGACCAAGCCTGGCTACGACCCCAAGGTCACGGAGGAAGGCGACCGGCGCATCTATCGCTGGACGCATTCGCACCAGCCGAGCGGGAAAGCGGAAAAAGCCTCCCCACCATGCGGACCAGGTGCCGTCGGTGCAGCTGACGACCTTCCAGAACTGGGACGATGTGGGCGCCTGGTATGCGTTTCTTGAGCGCGACACGGCGCCAGCCCGATGACGCGGTGAAGGCCAAAGCTGCCGAACTCGTGCAGGGCAAGACCGATGACATGGAGAAGGTGAAGGCGCTGTACGACTATGTCTCGCGCAACATCCGCTACGTCAGTCTGTCCTTCGGCTTGGGCCGCATTCAGCCGCACGCGGCCAGCGAGGTGCTGGCCAACGGCTACGGCGATTGCAAGGACAAGAACACGCTGCTGGCCGCCTTGCTGCAATCGCAGGGAATCGAGTCGTCGTCGGTGCTCATCGGAGTTGAGCGCAAGCTCGATCCCGATGTGCCGTCTCCTTCGCAGTTCGATCATGTGATTACCCGCGTGCCGGTGGGAGGCACAGGAGATCTGGCTCGACAGCACCAGCGGCGTGCTGCCGTTTCGCATGCTGATGGCTCCGACGCGCGACAAGCAGGCGCTGCTGATCTCGCCCGACGGAAAGTCGGGCCTGGTGCGGACTCCTGCCGATCTTGCCTTTCGAGGCTTTCGATCAGACTCACGTCAATCGCCTCGCTTGAACGAAACCGGCAAGCTGACCGCGCAAATCTCCGCCAGTATGCGAGGCGACCGCGAAGTTGGCTTCCGCTTTGCCCTGCGCCAGATGCCCGCGAACCATTGGAAGGACCTGTTCGGCAATATGCTGCAACGCGCGGGAATGAAGGGGGCGGAGATCAGTAATCTTCAGGTCAGCGATCCCAGCGATACCGACAATCCCCTGCACCATGAGCCTCGACGCTACGGCCAGCAACTTCTTCGATTGGTCGGCGCGGGAGTCGAAGATCAAGTTGCCATTCATGCAGATGAGCCTTGGCGGAGAGCCCGGCATCGATGACGACGAGAAGACCCCGGAAAAGGTGATCAAGCTGGGAGCGGCGCCGTCGGATTCGCAGGTCGAGGTGCGGTTGAAGGTCCCGGACAACTTCACCGTGCAGTGCCCCGATCGGCGTGGATGTCCGCCGCGATTATGCGGAGTACCATTCCAGCTACAAAGTCGAGGGCGGCCAACTCACCTCGGTCCGCGACCTGAAAGTTCTGGCTCGCGAGCTGCCCTATGAGCGCCTGCAAGACTATGCTGCGTTTCAGCGCGCGCTTGGCGCCGATCAGGCGCAAGACATTGTCCTGGAGAACAAGACGCCCGGTACCGCAGGCATAAGCGGCAGCGGCAACCAATCCGCCACCGACTTGAACGAGTCGGGCATGCAGGCGCTCAAGAACAACAATTTCCAGTTGGCGGTTGATCTGTTCCAGCGCGTGGTGAAGCAGGAGCCCAAACACAAGTCGGCATGGAACAATCTCGGGCGCGCCTATCTGGGACTCAACCAGAACGAGCAGGCGATCGCGGCTTTTAAGAAGCAGATTGAGATCAATCCCTACGACCAGTTCGCCTACAACAACCTGGGACTCGCTTACGAAGCCGAGCTGAAGTACGACGAAGCCATCAAGCAGTTCCAGAAGCAGCTTGAGATCAATCCGCTCGACCCGTTCGCCCATGCCGGCCTGGGCGAGCTTTACGTGAAGCAGAAGAAGTTTGCCGACGCGGTGCCCGAGCTGGAGAAGGCGGTCTCGCTCCAGCCGCAGAACCCGTTGCTGCAGATCTCGCTGGGCCAGAGCTACATCGCGACCAAACAGACGGAGAAGGGAATGGCGGCGTTCGAGAAAGCCATCAGCCTGGCTCCCGTGCCCGTCACCTGGAACAACATCGCCTTTTCGCTGGCGGAACAGAACGTGCAACTGGAGCGCGCCGACAAGTACGCGGATGCGGCGATTAATGCCGTCGAGACGCAACTCCACGACGTCAACCTCGACAACCTGCGCTACCAGGACTTGGCAACGGCGAGCTTCCTGTACAACGTCTGGGACACCAAGGGTTGGATCGAGTTCAAGCGCGGGAACCTCGATCTGGCGGAGCAGTACATTGCGGCAGCGTGGCAGGCCAGCGGAAGCGGCAACTATCGGCGAGCACCTGGGCGGAGATTTACGAGAAGCGCGGCGATCGCGACAAGGCGATCCATTCCTACGTTCTCGTCGCTGGCCGACGACACTCCCAGCGACGAAGCGCGCGCCCGCCTGGCCGCGCTCGGGGTGACCACGGGCTCGATGCGAGGATCGAGCAGGCCGTCGCGAACTGAAGCAGCAACGGACGATTTCTCTTAGCAAGTCGGACCAGGGCACAGCGGATTTTAATCTGCTGATCGCGCCGGCGAAGGTTGAACAGGCGAAGTTCATCAACGGCGACGACGCGCTAAAGGATTCTCCGCAGTCGCTGCAAACAGCGACGACCGGAATGAAGTTCCCGCCGGGCTCGTCAGTGCATGTGCCGCGCCGCGGAGTCGTCACCTGTGGAAGGACGCCGCCAGCCGCGCCCGCGAAGAGCGTAAAGACGGCCTCGAAGTCGGCCACGTCTTCATGGCCGAACCAACCCAAGACTGTTGCCGGACCGTGCACGCTGGAATTGCGTCCCGCCGACTCGGTGCGAACCTTGGACTAAGATGTTGCGGCGCGGCAAAGGAGATCAGATGGCAGATTTACGTTACCCCATCGGCAAATTTGAGTGGATTCCACCGGAGAATGAAGCGCAGATGGCCAAGCGCCGCGTGCACTACATCGACGTGCTGGCCAAGCTGCCGGACGACATGCGCGCCGCGGTGCAAGGGCTTGAGCGAGCGAGCAACTCGATACTCCGTATCGTCCTGAGGGTTGGACCGTCCGGCAGGTGGTGCATCATGTGCCCGACAGTCACATGAACGCCTATGTGCGCTTCAAGCTTGCGCTCACCGAAGAGAATCCCACGATCAGGCCTTACGACGAAGCCGAATGGGCCAAGCTTCCCGACAGCATGGCCGACGCCCATCGAGGTTTCGCTGCAATTGCTGGCGGCATTGCACTCGCGCTGGGTTGACCTGGTGCGCTCGCTGCAGCCTTCCGACTTTGCGCGCACACTTCTTCCATCCCGAACGCGGCGAGCTGACGCTGGATCAGCATACTCGCCATGTATGCGTGGCATTCCGCCCACCACATCACGCATGTCACGTCATTGCGCGAGCGTTCGGGCTGGAACCAACGCGCTGCGGCAGGCTAAGCAATGTTCCATTCAAGCACACTCGGGGATGAACGCCGCGCTAGCGGACGTGTGCGCCCAATATTCAATTGCAAAACGCAATTGCCGACCGTGATGCGAGCTGCGCTCACTTCGCGAGAGCGCAACTCGTCCAATTTCCGACGCGACAAAGTTTCAGTAGCTGTGAACTTTGTGAGCGTCATCGAACGTATCAGTGAAGGACGGATGCTGAGGAGCATCGCCGTCATGCGCGACACCTCAAAAAACATATCGGGGTCAAACAGAATGTTTCGCCAGCGGTTTGGCGGCCCAGGCGAGACAATCTCGAGGGAGGCTTTGGAAGGTCCCTGTGCTGTTTGACCCCGCAGCGAATTGTATGCGACCGGCGGGAAACGCAAGTACTTTTCTGCCGGTCTGGGCCGCCAGAACGAGTGTCCAACCAAGGAGAGCATTATGACTCGTACACTGGCCCGTGTGGCTTTGTTTGCTTTTGCAGTCACCATGTCGCTCAGCGCGTTTGCAGGCTCCAAGTCCCAGACCCTGACACTCGCGCATGATGCGCAGCTCAACGGCACAACCATTCCCGCCGGCGAGTACACCCTGAAGTACGACACCAACGGACAGACCTGCCAGGTGAAGGTCTTGAAGGGCAAGAAGGAAGTGGCAAGCGCTGACGGTCAGGTCAAGCAACTGGCCAGCAAGCCGGAGCACGATCAGGTCGTTCTGCAACTACCGGCAGCGGCTTGCCGTCGATCAACGAAGTGGATTTCAGCAACAGTACGACCGCCATCACCTTCGAATCCGAGCATGGCGAACGCCGGCAAGTAAGCGCACGTTCAGAGCAAGATTTCATCAGGGAGCAGGGATGCTCCCTTTTCTTGTTGTTGCGAGAATCTTCTACGCCGGCACCGCCAGCCGCGCCGGTTCTTCGTGGAAGCGCACCGACACCAGCTTCGACACGCCCGGCTCCTGCATGGTCACGCCGTACAGCACCGGCGCCATGCCCATGGTCTTCTTGCTGTGGGTGATGATGATGAACTGCGTCTGCGAGCTCATCTCGCGCACCAGTTCGGTGAAGCGGCCGATGTTGGCTTCGTCCAGCGGCGCGTCCACCTCGTCGAGAATGCAGAACGGGCTGGGCTGATACTGGAAGATGCCGACCAGCAGCGCCAGCGCGGTCAGCGCCTTCTCGCCGCCGGACAGCAGCAGCACATTCTGCAGCTTCTTGCCCGGAGGCGAAGCCACCACGTCGATGCCGCTCTCGGCGGAGTTCTCCTGGTCGGTGAGCCGCATGAACGCCTGGCCGCCGCCGAAGAGCTTGCTGAAGGTCCGGCCAAAGTTCTCGTTGATGATGGCGAACGCCTCTTCGAACTTCTGCCGCGAGATGGTCTCGATTTCCTTGATGGTGTTCTGCGTGTTCTCGATGGATTGCAGCAGGTCCTGCCGCTGCGTTTCCAGGAACTCGTGACGCTGCGCCGTCTCCTTGTACTCTTCCAGCGCCATCATGTTGACCGGGCCCATGTTGTCGAGCCGCGTGCGCATCTCGCGATAGGCCGCGTCTTCGGTGGCAAGCTCTTCGCCGGAAACGCGCGGCAGCGATTCGTCGGCCATAAGTTCTTCGCGCGTGCTGTCCCAGTTCCTGCACGCAGGTCTCGGCGCATGTGTTGCACGTCCGACTGCACCCGCGCCTGCGCCGCCGAGAGTTCGCCGCGGCGATCGCGGGCGGCATCGAGCGCCTCGCGCGCCGACTTCAGCGCCTCTTCCAATTCCGCGATGCGCACTCGGACCGCCTGCAATTCCTCTTGCAGCTCGCGATCGCGTGTCTGGGCCAGTTCGCGCTCCGCGGTCCACGCGATGACCTGCTCGGCCAGGCGAAGGTTCTCGGCTTCACGCTGCTGCTTCTCGGCGGCGGCCGATTCCAGTTGCGCTTTCAGCTTGGCCAGATGCGCCGAAACCTCGGACCGCCATCGCCTCGATGCGCTCGACGGCGACCACTGCGCCACGCCGGCGCTCTTCGAGAGTCGCAACTTGGCGCGCGACTTCGCTGGCCAGTTGTGCCGCCTCATCGCGACGCGTCCGCAGCGACTCCAGGCTGCTCTGCGCGGCCTGCATCTCCGATTCGAGAGCGCGCTGTTTCTCTTCTTGCGCCGACAGCTCGCCGGTTTGCGCGGCGATAAAGCTCTCGCGCTCGCCGTGCTCCTCGGCCATGCGCACGCAGTTCCTGCTCATAGGTCGCGAGCCGCTCGCGCACCCGCGCCATCTCGCTTTCGAGCTGGCGCAAGCGTGTGGCCCGACGTCATCGCCTGCCGCTCGGCTTCGCGCTTGTCGTCCTCCAGCCGCTGCAGCAAGCCGGTCAGTTCGGCGATCTCGCGGCCGAGAGCAGCGACGCCGGTCTCCTGTCCGGCCATGGCGCGCTCCAGTTCGCCCATCAGGTGCAGCACTTCGCGCAGCTCGCGCTTCATCGAGAGCGGTCCCTGGCTGCGCTGCTTGCCGCCGGTGACGGTCACGTTGTGGAAGCACTCGCCCGATTGCGACAGGAAGAATGCGTCGGGATTTTCCAGCGCCAGATCGCGGCCGGCCACTTGATCGGGCACGATGTAGCCGTTGCCCAGCTTGGGCAGGATCACTTCCAGCGACTTGCCGAATCCGTTGAGCACGCGAATGCAGTTCTTCAGCGGAACGACGGTGTCGCCATGCGAAACCTGGTGCGACGCCTCGTCGAACAGGAAGGAGAACTTGGCCTGCGAATCTTCCGGGTGCACCAGGAAGGTAGCGCGTCCGTCAACGTCGCTGCGCAGCAGGCGCAGACCTTCGTCGGCCGCGTCCCAGGACTTCACCACGATGTAGTTCAGTTCTTCGCGCAGGAAGTCGTCCACCACATGCTCGTACCGGTCGTCCACTTCCAGAAAGTCGGCCAGCACGCCCACCGGAGCCAGTCCGTCCTTCATCGCGCCCGAGGTGAACAGCCGGCGCACGGACTCGGTGGCATAGCCATGCTCGGTAATGACCGCCTCCAGCGAGCCTTTCTTGCCCATCGCGCTGGCATATTCGCCGCGCAGGGAATCCAGCCGCCGCTTGCCTTCGGTTTCGGCAGCGCGCTTGGCTTCCAGGTTCTGGCGGGTTTCGACGATCTGCGCGGTGAGCGCATTCACGCGCTGCGAGGCCGACTCGAACTCCAATCCAAGCTGGCCTTGCTGACCGCCAAAGGTCTCGATTTGCTGAAGGGCCGCCGCGGTCTCGTCCTGCAAGCGATGCGCTTCGCGGTCGAGCGCGGCGATTCGCTCTTCGGCCTGCGTGATGCGGTTACGCACCGCAGAAGCCGCTGATACCGCCTGAAGAATCGCGTCGCGACGCTGTTCCTGCTGACGCTCCACATCGGCCAGCAATATCGAAGCGACGGAAGCTTCCTGCTGCCGCTGCTGCAATTCCTGCTGCGCGCTGGCAACGTCGGCGTTGGCCGACTCCAGCGTGGCGCGGTTCGCTTCCAGCTCCTGCTGCAAGCGTGCGAACTGTTCTTCGGTGTTCGCGATTTCCGCCTGCGCTCCAGCGGAACGGGCATCGAGCTCGGAGCAACGCTCTTCGTTGGTGTGCCGCCGCGCGGCCGCGCGGTCGATCTCCAGCGCCAGGGTATTGAGCTTCTCGCGGTTCTCCTGCGACTCGCGCTCGATGGCATAGCCGCGCTGCGTGCGCTCGCCGTGCTCGGCTTCCATCTGCTGCACGGCTTCGCCCTTGGCGCGCAGTTCTTCTCCTACCTCCGCCAGTTGTGTCTCCAGCGAGGAAGCTTCGGCGTCGAGTTGAGCGAACTTGCTGGCCAGCACCACGCGCAGCTTGGCGCGCATCTCGTCGCGCAGCCTGGCGTAGCGCTCGGCCTTCGACGCCTGGCGTTTCAGCGAATTCATCTGGCGGGTCACTTCGTCGAAGATGTCGTTGATGCGCGCCAGGTTCAGCTTGGCGTCTTCCAGCCGCGCTTCCGCCAGCCGCTTGCGGGTCTTGAACTTGGTGATGCCGGCGGCCTCTTCGATGATGGCGCGGCGGTCGGTGGGCTTGCTGCTGAGGATCTGCCCGATGCGCCCCTGCTCGATGATGGCGTACGACTCCGGGCCAAGCCCGGTGCCCATGAAGATGTCCTGAATGTCGCGCAGGCGGCACAGCTTGCCGTTCAGCAGATACTCGCTCTCGCCGGAGCGGAACAGCCGGCGGGTGACGACGATCTCGCCAGCCTTGAAAGTCCGCTTGAATTTGCGGCGGCGAATCTTGAGCACGACGTGGGGAATGTCAGAAGCAGGAGTACCGTCGTCCGTTGGGTGCCCCATCCTTCCCGCCGCTTCGGCGGGAGGCTGGGAGAGAGAAGACGCCTCCTCTTCGTCAATCTGGCCGGGACGAATTTCCTCGGCGTAACGCTCGGCCTCTTCCGCGCTGGCGGCGCGCCGGGCTGACTCATCCCATTCGTCTTCATTCGGCAGATCGTCCTGCACATCAACTTCGGGCTCGCCGACGTCGCCGTAAACTTCCGGATCGACCAGCGTGAGCGACACTTCGGCCATGCCCATCGGTTTGCGTTCCCGCGTGCCCGCGAAGATGACGTCCTGCATGTTGACGCCACGCAGCGACCGCGCCGACTGCTCGCCCAACACCCACGAGATGGCGTCAGAGATGTTCGACTTGCCGCAGCCGTTCGGCCCCACGATGGCGGCAATGCCTTCGCCCTGAAAGCGAAGCTCGGTGCGGTCGCAGAACGACTTGAATCCGAGTATTTGCAGCTTCTTCAGTTTCAGCAACGTTTACTCCTGGGAGCGCCCGCAGGCGTCCAGATCAAACCAACTTTACTGGCGAAA
Organism: uncultured Acidobacteriaceae bacterium; assembly: GCA_963798005.1. Lineage (GTDB taxonomy): Bacteria > Acidobacteriota > Terriglobia > Terriglobales > Acidobacteriaceae > Bog-257. The sequence continues at coordinate 55,570 of CAWCRZ010000019.1, forward strand.
TCGGGAGGGGTCAAGACCTAAAACCCTATATTTTGTGCCCGGTCTGTGAATACCACACTATATTGCACCGCAGATGCAGCAATTGGGCGAATTTCACCGGTGAGGAAAGACTGCAAGGAAGCGAGAACCACGAGAGCAAGTAAGAGTTTAGGCCAGGGCATGTATCTACTTCAAGGACAAACGGTTGGGAGTATCTCAAGGGTTACAGGGACGGCCGTCCTACGAATTCAATTTGCAGACCGCCCCATCCGTTTGGGAGCTGAACCACCAGCTTTGCATTTCTAACCAAGTTGGTGGAATTGACGAGCGCACGGAGAAAAGCGGGAGTGCCTAAGCCTCCCGCTGCCAATTCCTAATTGCTAGTTGCTAGTTGCTGATTACTTCCTACTTCCCCTCTCCCAGTATCTGGAAGAACCGGATGATCGACTCGATGCCGCGATAGAAGTTGGTGAAAATTCGGGATGTGGAACTTCTCATTCGGTGCGTGCAGATTGTCGTCAGGCAGACCCATGCCCATCATGATGCTGGGAATCTTCAGGTCCTTGTCGAACTGGGTGACGATGGGAATCGAACCGCCGGAGCGGATGTACACCGTGTCTTTGCCGAAGACCTCGTGCATGGCTTCCACCGACGCACGGGCGTACTTGTTGTCAGTGTTGACCACGCACGCCGGGCCCTTGCTATGCACTTTAATGTTGAGCTGAATTCCCTTGGGCGTGAGCTTCTTCACGTAGTCGGTGTATTTCTTCAGGATGTCGTCCGCGTCCTGGTTGGGCACCAGGCGCATCGAGACTTTGGCCGAGCCGCGCGCCGGAATCACTGTCTTGGCGCCCGGTGCGATGAAGCCGCCGATGATGCCGTGGACTTCCAGCGTGGGACGCGCCCAGGTGCGATAGAGCACCGAGTATCCCGGCTCGCCGGTCAGCACCGTTGACCCGACCTCGGCCTTGCGATACTCCTCTTCATCGAACGGCAGGCTGGCCCAGGCTTTCAGCTCGTCGTCGGTTGGCTTCTGCACGGCATCGTAGAAGCCGGGAATCAGGATCTTGCCGTCCGCGTCTTTCAGCTTGCTGATGATCTCCACCAGCGCAAACAACGGATTCGGCGCGGCGCCGCCGTACACGCCGGAGTGCAAATCGGTCTTCGCGCCTTGGGCTTCGATCTCGGTATAGAGCAGCCCGCGCAGGCCCACGCACAGCGTGGGCGTATCGGGCGCGAACAGCTCGGTGTCGGTGACCAGCGCGAAGTCGGCCTTGAGCTTGCCGCTGTTGGCGTTCTTCAGCACGTATTCTTCGATGCTTTCGCCGCCAACCTCTTCTTCGCCCTCGATGAGCACGCGCACGTTGATGGGCAGCTTGCCGTCGCCCGCCTTGAACAGCGATTCGAAGGCCTTGAGTTGCATCCAGAGCTGGCCCTTGTCGTCCACCGCGCCGCGCGCGTAGATGTTCTGGTTGCGCTCGGTGGGCTCCCAGGGCGGAGTCGTCCATTCGTCGAGCGGCTCGGCCGGCTGGACATCGTAATGGGAGTAGCAAAGCGCCGTCGGTTTGCCGGCGGCGTGCAGCCAGTCGGCATACACCAGCGGGTGGCCTTTGGTGGGGATGATTTCGACATTCTCGAACCCGGTATGCTTCAGGTCCTTGGCCACCATCTCGGCGGCCTTGCGAATATCGGCTTTGTGCTCTTCGGCGGTGCTGACGCTGGGAATGCGAAGCAGATCCTTCAGCTCCTCGACAAAGCGTTTCTGATTTTCACGAGCGTAGGAGACGGCAGAGGACACGGCTGTGGAAGCCATAAGAAAAGTACTCCTTCCTGGTAGAACGAATGCGGATAAGCAAACTAAAAAGTATATCGCAGCTAAGCGCCCGGCGTGGGCCGAGGTTCGCGGATGGCTGGCACTGGCCTCATCAATCCGACTTGAAAGGGCCCGGCTTCAGCCGTGCCGTTTCTAACAGCATCGCGACACGGTCAAGCCGGCATGGGGGTGCATCTTCTCGTAATACGCCAGCATTTCCTGGCCCAGCACCGGCGCAAATACGTCCCGTTCCGCGCACGAGTCCACGTCCACGAAGTCCACCGGATCCAGCACCACGTTCAGATTGTTGCAAGGGGCATCATCCGGGGCGCCGGTCGGATATGCCGGCAAGAGCACGCAGGAACGCTTCTTCTTGCCGGAAAGCGCATAATCGGCGCGAACCGAGACGCGGTCGCGGTCCACCTTGTGAATGGCGAACCTGCACGTGGGACCGCTGACGCTTTCCAAATGGCTACGCAGCGTGCTCACCGTCATTACGGTGACAATCTGACGGCGTCCAGTGAGCAAATGCATGGTCTCCCCACGTTTAACTGTTGCATCGGGAAGAGTGCATGCTCTCCCGCGCTTGTCTTAAGTATAGGCCCTTTCCCGCCAGCGGAACGCTGGGTAGTGTCTCATGAAACAGTGCGGTCGGCCCAGAATGTCCGTGTGTAAATCAGGGCGTGAATTTCGCGCCGTTTTGTGCCCACCCGCCTTCCATTCCCGGCGCATCGGTGATAGTTTCGTTCTCGAAACCCCATGGCCACCCTCATACATGAACAGCCGATGGTAAGCCCGCGTGCGGCCGAAGTGGCCAGCAACAACGTGTACGACCTCATCGTGGTGGGAAGCGGACCTGCCGGACAAAAGGCCGCGATCTGCGCTGCCAAGCTGCGCAAGAAGGTCGCCATCATCGAGCGCAAGCGCACCATCGGCGGCGTGTGCGTGCACACCGGCACCATCCCCAGCAAGACCTTTCGCGAGGCCATCCTTTATCTCAGCGGGCTGCGGCAGCGCAGTTTTTACGGGCGGGGCTATGCGCTGAAGGAAACCATCTCCATGCAGGACCTGATCTTCCGTTCCGACGCCGTGATGGCGCGAGAGATCGAGGTGATCAAGGCCCAGCTACGGCGCAACCGCGTGACCGTGTACGAAGGCAATGGGCGCTTCCTGGATGCCCACACTATGGAAGTCGCCAGCGATGACGGACTGACCTTGCTGCGCGGGAACAACTTCGTGATTGCCTGCGGCACGCGCCCGGCGCATGATGCGGAGATCCCGATTGACGGCAAGCGCATCTTCGATTCTGACCAGGTGCATGATTTGGAGGAGTTGCCGCGCGAGTTGATCGTGGTGGGGGCCGGCATCATAGGGTTGGAATACGCCTCCATGTTCGCCGCGCTGGGCGTGAAGGTCACGCTGTTGGACCAGCGTCCCACGCTGCTCGACTTTGTCGATCGCGAGATTGTCGAGAGCCTCTTATTCCAACTGCGGCAGCTCGGCACCGTGTTTCGTCTGGGCGAAAAAGTCGTGTCCGTAGGTTTCGACGCGGACCGCGACCGGGTTTTCGCCATGCTGGAGAGCGGAAAGAAGGTCCAGGGAGCGGCGCTTCTTTATGCGGTCGGCAGGCAGGCCAACAGCGACCAACTCAACCTGGAGTCGATCGGACTGGTGCCCGACGGCCGCGGCAAGCTCATCGTGGATGAAAACTTCCAGACTGCCATCCCCCACATCTATGCCGCCGGGGATGTCATCGGCTTTCCCGCTCTGGCCAGTACCTCGATGGAGCAGGGAAGACTCGCCAGTTGCCACATCTTCGGCGTGCCCGGCAACATCCCGCCGAACCTGATTCCGTACGGCGTCTATACCATCCCTGAAATTTCCATGGTGGGCGCGACGGAAGAGCAACTCACCCGCGACAAGATTCCTTACGAGATCGGCATTGCGCGCTACGCCGAGCTGGCCAAGGGACAGATGCTGGGAGACGATCAGGGATTCCTGAAACTGATTTTCGATCCTGCAACCTTGAAGCTGCTCGGCGTGCACATTATCGGAGACCGCGCGGCTGAGATCGTGCACATTGGACAGGCCGTGCTCGCGCTCGGCGGGACGATGGAATACTTCCGCGACACCGTATTCAACTATCCCACATTGGCGGAGGCCTTCAAGGTCGCCGCTCTCGATGGGCTGAACAAACTGTAGATTCCGAGAAAACGTAACTCGAACCTACCGCACAAATCGCATAAATCGCCTTTGTGTCAGGGCACGGCTTTAGCCGTGCCGAACGGGGTCCTTGTCATCCCGAAGGAGCGCGAGGAAAGCGACGCGACTGAGCGCTGACTGTAGCCGCTCGGCCTGTGCTACTCTTTTCGCAATGACGCTGGATCAATACCGCGATTCGCTGAAAGGTGACCAACCGCCCGCTGGGCTGGACCCTGCGCTGACCGCCTTGTGGTGGGACGCCAAGGGCGACTGGACCAAGGCCCACGAATCGGCGCAGCACGACAAAGGCCCGCGCGGAGCCTGGGTCCACGCCTACCTGCATCGCAAGGAAGGCGCCGCGGACAACGCGGCCTATTGGTATGGTCAAGCCGGCCGGCCAATCGCTAGGGGCGCGCTCGCAGACGAGTGGATGGATATTACGAAGGCCCTGCTTGAGCACTAGCCGGGATTGTTTGTCAGTCCCTGATGACTTGAAAGGGCACGGCTTCAGCCGTGCTGTTAAGCTGCTGTGTTTTTGATGGCTTTAGCCACAGAGGGACTTCGGCTCGGAGCATTAAATGCGAGGTACCTCAGGGGCTGAAGCCCAACATTTCCGGTACACCTAACGGCACGGCTGAAGCCGTGCCCCTTCAGAGACCTCCCGCCTGCGCCTGCGGGCGCCCGTGAAGAATCCAGGCTACAGCTCTCGCCGAACTGCCTCCGCTAACCCCCGCCCACAAAGTGCACAATCTCCAGACGGTCGCCGTCGTTCAGGTTCGTCTCGACCCACTGCGCACGCGCGACAATCTCGCGATTGAGCTCTACGGCGACACGGTCGCCCTTCATTCCCAACTGCTCGATTAACTCCGCCAGCGACAAGGGCGTGTCGAACGTCTTCTCATTACCGTTGATGAACAAGTGCATGGAATGAATGTAAATCAGTTTCGGTTCTGCGGTTCGTTTGATACGGCTGGACGCAAGTCTATCAGTGGGCTGCGCTCACGATCGCCTGCGTGCCTTAGAATTAGGCGATGCTCCGACGCGCGATAAAGGGCCTGGCTGCGTTGCTGATCCTCGGCTTTGCGGTCGCTGTCCTTAGTGTGAACATGCGTAACGGGAACGCAGCCCACAAGGACTTCATTGCCTACTGGTCTGCCGGTCACCTCCTGCTGCAGCATCAGAATCCGTACGACGCCGCGTCCGTTTTCCGCCTCGAAAAATCGGTTGGCTTCAGCGAGGCCGAGCCGCTGGTTATGCGGAACCCTCCGTACGCGCTGTTGCTGGCGATACCGCTGGGAAGGTTGACCCCCTCAACGGCAGTCGTTCTATGGAGCATTTTGCTCGTCGGTTGCACTGTCATCTCGATTCGGCTTCTGTGGGCCATTCATGGCCGCCCCGACGATCCGGTCCATCTGTTCGGTTACTTCTTTGCTCCTGTCGTCGCCTGCATGACCCTGGGACAAACATCCCCCATCCTGCTATTGGGCATAACTGGATTCCTGCGCTGGCATCGCGGCGCGCCCCTTCACGGCAGGATTGTTTCTGGCCCTGAGCGCGATTAAGCCCCAGATCCTTCTGCCCTTCGGCCTGGTCCTGCTCTGCTGGATCCTATTCAGCAAAGCATTCCGACTCTTGATGGGCTCTGTGGTCGGCCTCCTCGCAGCGATGGCCATTCCGTTCTGGCTCGATCGCGCTGTGTGGCTGGAGTACGTTCCCACCTTGGAAAAGGCGGATGCCGACAGTATCTTCATTCCTACCTTGAGCTCAATGCTGAGGTTGGCAATCAAGCCGCAAGCCCACTGGCTGCAATTCCTGCCGGTCTTGCTGACATGCGTCTGGGGCCTTTGGTATTTTGTCCGTCACAAAGCCAATTGGGACTGGAACCGGGAGGGCCTGTTGCTACTGCTTATTTCATTGTGGGCGGCGCCCTACAGTTGGTTTTCCGACGAAATAGTCGTACTGCCGGCAATGATGGCGGCAAATTATCGTCGGGCGGAGCAGGGTAAATCGCTTGGCCTGTTCATCTTCCTCAACGCAGTCGCACTGTTGCTGGTGATCTTCGGGGCAGAGCTGTCGTCCGGCGCGTTCGTCTGGACTACCACAGCATGGCTGAGCTGGTATCTGTTCGCCATGCGCAGCAACGTTTCGCAGGCCCTACCAGCTCCCGACGTTCTGCGCGCCGCCGCCTCCGTCTAATATTTGGTGGCCAGTTCCACCCACTGCACCAACCCATGTGCGCTACGCCAGACAGGCCTTCCCGCGGTACGCTAGGCTGCGTCTGAGGGTCGTTGTTCCTGCTTTCTCGCAACCGGCGAGCGACGCATGGGCGCGCGGCGCCGCGAGTGGAGACCCGCAAGTAAATAAAGACCGGCAGGTCATCGTAAATGAAACGAACCCTGTGATCAGGTCCGTGCGGACTTGGCGCGGGGTTTTTGCTTTAGGAGGCTGATGAAGAATTCGCAAGAACTCGGCGGAAGGGCAGGACTTCAGCCGTGCCGCAAAGTCGGCCAATTGCCCGAGATCGAGGCTGCTAAGTGATGCAAACAAAGAAGTTGCTAATAACTTATTGGGGCTCAATATCTTGCCGGGAAAAAGTTCGTAATGTGATGATTCTAAAGAACCACAAAAAGAAGCACGACACTCAGGAGCTCGAACGGCAGCCGAAAATGGGAAAACGAAGCAGATCGGGTTAAACTGCATGCCCGAAACTCGAAGCTCACTCTGAGGAGCGAACCATGGCAGTCAAACCAATTCCTGAGGGCTATCACACCGTGACGCCGTACCTGACGGTGGCGGACGCGGAGGCGCAGATCGAATTTCTGAAGCGGGCCTTCGGCGCCGAGGAAAACTATCGCCACGCCGACGACAAGGGCCGAGTCAGCCACGCGGAAGTGCGGGTCGGCAATTCCATGCTCATGATCGGCCAGGCCCGCGATCAGTGGACGCCTAGGCCGGCCATGTTCTATCTGTACGTGGAGGACGTGGACGCGGTCTACAATCGCGCGGTAGCGGCGGGCGGTAAGTCTGTGCAGGAACCTGCCGACCAGGCGTACGGCGACCGCACCGGCGGCGTCGAAGACTCGCAAGGAAACCAATGGTGGGTCGGGACCCACATTGAAGACGTCTCCGCCGAGGAGATCCAGCGCCGCTATAGCGAACTGGCGAAGAAACAGGCCGCTGGCGTGGGCGATAAGGCGAAGTCATAGGAGGAGCGTTCTCGAGGAGTGGAAGCCTTTGCCGTTACACTGTGTAGCGTATTCCGCGGCTGCCACCGCTGCCGCCGGTGCTATAATTTCGCTTTGCCTCCTCTCTCGCCGCCGGATTTGAAGCGGAACCATCGACGTGCCTGCGGAACGGGTGAGGCAGCCAGATGTACTCATCCGAGTCACTCAAGATTTGAGGTTTTTCTATGTCAGGCCATTCAAAATGGGCAACCATCAAGCATAAGAAGGGCGCGCTGGATGCCAAGCGCGGCAAGATTTTCACCCGGCTCATCAAGGAAATCACCATCGCCGCCAAAAGCGGTGGCGATCCCGAGAAGAATCCCCGGCTGCGCGGCGCGGTAGCGGCGGCCAAGGCGGAGAACATGCCGGCCGACAACATCAAGCGCGCCATTCAGCGCGGCACCGGCGAACTGCCCGGCGTTTCCTACGAAGAAATCACCTTCGAAGGCTACGGTCCGGGCGGAGTCGCGATTCTGGTGGAAGTTTCCACCGACAATCGCAACCGCACGGTGAGCGAGCTGCGCCACGCCTTCTCCAAGAACGGCGGCAACATGGGCGAAGCCGGCTCGGTCGCCTGGATGTTCCATAAGAAGGGCGACATCCTCATCCCGAAATCGGCGGCCAAGGAAGACGACCTGATGAACATTATTCTGGAGGCTGGCGCCGACGACTTGAAGGACGACGGCGATAGTTGGGAGATCCTGACCGATCCCGCGGTTTACGACACCGTGCTGGAAGCGGTGAAGGCTGCGGGCATCAAGCCCGATGTCGCTGAGATCGGCATGGTCCCGCAGAATTACACCAAGCTCGAGGGACACCAGGCGGGCACCATGATTCGGCTGCTGGAGGCGCTGGAGGATTCCGACGATGTCCAGCATGTGTACTCGAATTTCGATATCGACCAGAAGCAGTTGGAAGAAGTGGCGGGGTAATTGGGGGAAATGCTGAACAACTCGATGCGAGCCGGCCTTCAGTTGCTACGGTAGTACGAAGCTGCAGAAAACCAGGGCCGTAGACGCGGCTCAGTTTAGCCCAGCACCCTTCGGCTGCGCTCAGGGCAGCCTACGCCGAAGGCGGAGTGCTGGGTAAGGTGAAAACTGAACTCGAGTCCCGTAGGGACGACAGAGGTTCTCACCTGGACATCGGCGGGTTCGACCTGTTACTCGCTGCGGCCGCCTGTTTTGCTCTTCGCGGAAATTTCTTTTGCGTCGCTTGGACTGCTGCAGGACGTTTAGAATTAAGTCCAGCATGAAGCTTCCCGGAATTAAACTCCCCCGAACGATCGCATCCATCCTCATTGCTCTCATGCTGTCCGCCGTCGCTTGCAGCAAGCAAGAGACTGCGTCGTCGGCTTCCTCGGCGGAAATGAAGCCTGCCGCTGCGAGCGCTGCTGTGACGACTCCGACTATCGCTGACAGCTCTGCTCCCAAGCCCGACATCAACGGCAATCATGTCATGCAGTATGTGAAGGAAGTAGTCGCGATTGGCTCGCGTCCGGTTGGAAGCGCCGGACACGCGAAGCTGGAGCAATACATTCTCTCCAAGCTGAAGGGCGTTGATGTCGAGCAGGACAAGTTCACCGCGCAAACTCCGGTCGGAAAGTTCCCGATGAACAACATCATCGCCAAGTTTCCCGGACGCAAGGCTGGCATCATCGTCGTCGCCGGACATTACGACACGAATTACCCGCTTCCCAAAGCTTACGTCGGCGCCAACGATGGCGGTTCTTCCACCGCTCTGTTGCTGGCTCTGGCCGACCAGTTTCGCGGCAAGGAGCGCGATGGTTACAGCGTGTGGCTGGTTTGGACCGACGCCGAAGAGGCGTTCGTAACCTGGACGGCGACCGACAGCGTTTACGGCACCAGACATCTCGCGCAGAAGTGGCAGCAAGACGGAACCGCGAAGAAGATCAAGGCCTTCCTTCTGGTGGACATGATCGGCGACGCCGATCTCGACATCCAGAAGGAAACCAACTCCACTCCGTGGCTGAGCGATCTGGTCTATCAGGCGGCGACCAATCTCGGCTACCAATCGCACTTCTATGAAGTCTCCGGCAGCCATTGAGGACGACCATCTTCCCATGCTGAAGATCGGCGTGCCGTCGGTGGACATCATCGACCTGGATTACGGTTACAACAACGTCTATCACCACACCGTGCAGGACACGATTGACAAGGTGAGTCCGCAGTCGCTGGCAATTAGCGGAGACGTGGTGTTGGAGACGATCAGGCTCTTGGATGCGCGCTGACGGCCTGCTATCGCGGCCCGATGTAGATGCGGAGCCGGTTATCGTTCACTCGGTCATGGACAGTTCCGCCAAGCTCGTGAGAATCGCCCTCGCCGGCCGCAGTCTGGTAATCGCGGGACCGGGCGATATCGCTCGCGAGCAGGCCGACGCTATTGTGAATGCCGCCAACTCTTCGCTGATGGGCGGTGGCGGCGTTGACGGCGCCATACATCGCGCTGGTGGCCCGGCAATTCTCGAAGCCTGCAAGGAAGTTGTTGCGCGCATAGGACGGCTTCCAGCGGGACAAGCTGTGGCGACGCCCGCCGGACGGTTGAGCGCGCAGTATGTCATTCACACCGTCGGCCCCTTCTGGAGCGGCGGCAACCGCGGCGAAGCGGAGACGCTTGCCAGTTGCCATCGAGAATCGGTTCGCATCGCCGACGAGTTGCGGCTCGCGTCCATCGTATTTCCTGCGATCTCGACCGGGGCCTATGGTTATCCCGCTGATCAAGCCTCGCGCATTGCAGTGAGTAGTGCGGCGGAAGCGCTGACCAACACCACGCACGTTCTCGAAGTTCGCTTCGTGCTGTTTGACTCCGAAACTTTCGAGCATTACGCAAAGGCAGCGCGAGAGCTCGGCAAACCAGCCATCCAAGCCACTCCCGCGAACAGCAGTTAGCAACTTTCATCAGCCAGCAGGTTTTATAACGACTATTCAGGGAACGACGCTCCTATGGGTCCATCACATCGCGATCAGCGCAAAGCGGGAAGCAGGCGGCGAGTATGGCTGCGCTGGGCAGCGGCGATGGCTATTCTGCTAGTCACGGCTGGCCTCTATGCGTCTAAGAAGAACAAGAGCGCCAACGCGATGAACGAGCAGAAGAGAGCGCTGCACGCACTCGACCGCCTGACGTTTGGCCCGCGCCCCGGTGACGTGCAACGCGTGATCGCGATGGGCGTCGACAAGTGGATCGATCTGCAACTGCATCCCGAGAAGATTGACAACAGCGCAATGCAGGCGCGCCTCGCCGGCTACCGTACGCTCCAGATGAGCAGCCGGGAGATGCTGTTCGATTTCCCGCCCAACCCCGTGGCCAAAGCGGTCATGGACGGGAAGTTGCCGATGCCGACCGATCCCTATCGTCATGCCATCTATGCCGCGGGCATCGACCGCCTACAGCAACAGCAGGAACAGAAGCAGAACGCAGCCGGCAATACGGCGACCCCGGTTAACGCTTCGTTATCGCCCGCAGGATCTGCAAGCCCTCAGCAGAACATGCAAGCGCCAGCCCTCGATCAGCGGCGTCAAGATCGGCGGGAAGCGCACAACATGGTGGACGATCTTGCTGCACTGCCGCCCGACGCGCGCATGCGGCGCATTCTGTCGCTTCCGGTGGCGCAGCAACGCGACTTGGCGCAGGGCATTCCTTTTGAAAAGCGGCAGGCGCTGCTCGCGGGTCTTTCTCCCCAGCAGCGTGAGACGGTACAGGCGCTCAACAACCCGGCCGGCGTAATCAACAGCGAAGTGCAATCGGCCAAGCTGCTGCGCGCGGTTTACAGCGACCGTCAACTGGAAGAGGTGCTGACCGATTTCTGGTTCAATCATTTCAACGTATTCATCGGCAAAGGCGCTGATCACTACCTCGTCACTGCGTACGAGCGCGATGTCATTCGCCCGCATGTCCTCGGCAAGTTCAAGGACCTGCTGGTGGCCACGGCGCAGAGCCCCGCCATGCTCTTTTACTTGGACAACTGGCAGAGTGAAGGGCCGGACTCGGAAGCCGCGCTGGGGATGCCCGCTCGCGGCCCCAACGCGGGAATGAATGGCGCCAACCGACGCCGCGGTGTGATGTATCCCGTTCCTCATCCGCCGCACAGTCAGCCCAATGCCCAGAACCCTCAACAGAAGCGCCGCAACGGGCTGAATGAGAACTATGCCCGCGAGCTGATGGAACTGCACACCCTCGGCGTCAATGGCGGTTACACCCAACAGGATGTCACTCAGGTGGCAAAGGTGTTTACCGGCTGGACGATCGACGAGCCCAACCGGGGTGGAGGCTACATCTACCGTCCGCGCTTGCATGAGCCCGGCCAGAAAATCGTGCTCGGCCACAAGATCAAAGACAACGGCGAAAAAGAGGGAATGCAAGTGCTCGAGATGCTGGCCCGCCATCCCTCGACCGCGCGCTTCATTTCCACCGAGTTGGCGCAGCGCTTTGCCTCCGACGACCCTCCGCCATCGTTAATTGATGCCATGGCGAAGACGTACCTCAAGACCGACGGCGACATTCGCGCAGTATTGCAAACTATGTTCCACTCTCCGGAATTCTGGGCGCCGGAAGCCTATCGCGCCCGGGTGAAGACGCCGTTTGAATTCGTGGCGTCGTCGTTGCGGGCAATGCAAGTCGAGATTACCGACCCGCAACCGTTGCTGGCGATGCTGAACAAAATGGGTATGCCGCTGTATGGAATGCAGCCGCCTACCGGGTATTCGACCAAAGCCGATGTCTGGGTCAACTCGGCAGCCCTGCTCGATCGCATGAACTTCGGACTCGCGCTGGCGACCAATCGCGTGCCGGGTACGACCTTCAATCTTTCGCAGCTTCTCGATGGAGCGACGCTGAGCGACGCTGATCCGTACCAGGTTCAACTCAAGCTTGAGCAGACTCTGGTGCCGGGAGAAATCTCCAAACAAACGCACCAGACGATTGAAGAGCGCATCGTTGGCCCGCAGGCAATGGCACAGTTCGAGGATCCCGGACATGCGGCGAACGTAAATGTAATCGCCGGATTGTTGCTGGGCTCGCCGGAGTTCCAGCGTAAGTGAGAAGAGTATGAGTATTACGCGACGAGTGTTCTTGAAGGGTGGCGCGATGGCCGTAGTGGGCACCGCGGCGATTCCTTCTTTCCTTACGCGGGCGGCATGGGGTGCGGTCGAAGCCGGGTCCCACGGCAAGCGGCTGGTCGTCATCTTTCAACGCGGCGCCGCTGACGGTCTGAACATCGTGGTGCCGCACGGCGAACGCTCGTATTACGCCATGCGGCCCAGCATCAACATTCCACGCCAGCAGGTGATAGACCTGAACGGCTTCTTCGGTCTGCATCCCTCGCTGTCGCCGTTCAAGCCCCTGTGGGACCAAGGATACCTTGCCATCGTTCATGCTGCTGGTTCGCCCGACACCACGCGCTCGCACTTCGACGCACAGGACTACATGGAATCGGGAACTCCGGGCGTGAAGGATACAAGCGACGGCTGGCTCAACCGTACTCTGCAGACGGAACAGGCTGCCGGCAGTCCATTCCGTGCGGTTGCCCTGGGCACTTCGTTGCCGCGTATTCTCGCCGGCAAGGCCCCGGCGGTGGCGGTCAGCAACGTCAACGGATTTGGCGTTGGAGGAGGAAACCCCGCCGCAGCGCCGCTGGGAAACACCTTCGAGGCCATGTACGCGCAGTCGGTGGACAGCGTGTTGCACGGTACCGGACGCGAGACCTTTGAAGCCGTCAAGATGCTGAAATCCGCCGACCCGCAACATTACACTCCGGCGCCGGGGGCGAACTATCCGCGGGGCCGCTTCGGTGATGTGCTGCGGCAAACCGCTCAGCTCATCAAGTCCGATCTGGGTGTGCAGGTAGCTTTCACCGACATCGGTGGATGGGACCACCACGTCAACGAAGGCGCAGTGGAAGGGCAACTCGCCAACGTGCTGCGCGACTTTTCGCAGTCCATCGCGGCCTTCTGGACTGACCTGGGTACGCTTGCCGAAAGCACGGTCGTGGTGACGATGTCGGAGTTCGGACGCACGGCGCGCGAGAACGGCAATCGGGGCACTGACCACGGACACGCCAATGTCATGTTTGTGCTTGGCGGTCCGGTGCCGCGGCGGGCGCGTGTACGGGCGCTGGCCCGGCCTCGACCCCGCGCAGCTCAACGAGGGACGCGACCTTGCGCTCACCACGGATTTCCGCCGCGTACTTGGTGAGGCGGTCTGCCCATCACCTCGGCAACACGAATTTGGGCACGGTGTTTCCCGGCTTCGACAACTCGCAGAAGGCCTTTCTGCGGTATCTGGGGTGATAGAGGGTGCTAGCCAAACCGCTGTGGCGAGAACGGCGCAAGATCGAAGGCGGTGGACTGGCCACTGAGCAACTCGGTCATCAGTTTTGCAGTGATCGGCGCCAGGAGAATGCCATCGCGATAATGTCCCGTAGCGACGAAGTACCCAGACATCGCGGTTGCTCCCAGGATCGGAAGGCCATCGGGCGTGCCGGGACGCAGACCGGCCCAGGCATCGTGTATCCGCATTTTGCCGATCTCGGGCACCACCTTCTCGGCGGCACGGTGCAGGCGCTGCACAATGTCGGGGTCCACGCGCTTGTCGAAGCCGGTTTCCTCAACGGTTGTGCCCAGCACGAGGCGGCCGTCGCTGCGCGGGATGATGTACACCTCAGGCGTGCGCACGGTGTGCTGAAGCAGCGGCCCGGAAGGATGGCCTGCCGCGGCTGGCACGACGCAGAGCATCTGCCCTTTCACGGGACGCGTCGGCGCACCGAAGGGCTTGATTTGCGCCGCCCATGCGCCGGCGCAGTTCACGACCGCTCCGGCAGCGTAAAACGATTTCGTGGTGCGAACTCCGGTGGCGCGGCCGCCCAGAACGGCGACTTCGGTCACCGCCGATCCGGTGGCAAAATCGGCGCCACAGTTCCGCGCGGCCTTTTCCAGCGCACTACCCAGCTTGCGGGGATCGACGCTGCGCTCCGGCAGCAAGTACGCCCGCCCGCGGAGCGCTATCAGCGGCGCGATGGCAGAAAGCTCATCATCATTGAGGGCGCGAGCGCCAGCGCAATTCGGCGTTTCGTCCGCTTCCAGGAATGCAATCGTCCCGGCATCGCGCAGGTCGGGCGATTCGAAAGCCTCTTCGCGCAGTTCGCGAACAAATTCGGGATACATGCGCGCGCTGGCCGCGATCATGCCTGCCAACGCAGGTGGATTGTGCGGGTCGCAGTGCGCGATCATGCCTCCAGCAGCGTGCGTCGCTTCGCGCGCAGGCTCGCCCTTCTCGACGACAAGCACGCTGACACCATTGCGCCGCAAGCGCCACGCCAGCGAAAGTCCAATGACGCCTCCACCGATGATGACAACATCCCAGGTCTTCACAGCTCGATTGTAGTAGAGAGCCCCACGCGTGGGGATTTGCCGCTCCGGATCCTCGGCTGCACCGTAACGCGCATTGACAGGGGCGTATCGCTCCCCCAGAATTGAAGCAGCAGTAGAAAGGAAGTAGGGATGTTACTAGAAGGACCTGACAGTGCACCTGTCTACGAAGCTCCCGCTGAACCTGTTTCCCACCGGAGCGAAATTCTGAAATACCTATTGCTGGCGATTGCCGCCCTCTACATCGCTGCCTCACTTTATCTGTTGTATGACATGCGCAACCGCATGGCTGCCATGGAACAGAAGCAGCAGGCGCTGGAGGCCGCCCAGGCCGAACTGGGCGACCGCATCCACGCCACTTCTTCCGAGTTCAAGCAGGCCCTGACGTCGGAAGTGGGCATGACCAAGCAGGAGATCGCCCAGCGCGCGGCCGAGCTGGAACGTCAGCAGAAAGCGTCGGCGGCCAAATTGTCAGCAGCGCAGAGCCAGCAAGGCCAGCAAATCGCCGCGGTGAATACCGAAGTCAGTGGCGTCAAGACGGAAGTTGGCGCTGCCAAGACCGACATCCAGAAAACGCAAACCGACCTGGCGGCCACCAATGCCAAGCTGGAGCACGCTATGGGCGACCTGGGCGTGCAAAGCGGGCTCATCGCTCACAACTCCAGCGAGTTGGAAATGCTGAAGCGCAGAGGTGAGCGTAATTACTACGATTTCACTCTGCAGAAGAACGCGCGCACTCCAGTCTCGACCATCAGTCTGCAACTGAAGAAGGTGGATCCCAAGAAGAGCAAGTTCACCATGAACGTAATCGCCGACGATCACACCATCGAGAAAAAGGACCGCACCCTTCTGGAGCCGCTCCAGTTCTACACCGGCCGCGACCGCATGCTCTACGAGGTGGTGGTTTTCAGCGCCACCAAGAACAGTATCTCGGGTTACCTGAGCACACCCAAGACGGCGCCGACTCCGGTCACACCGTAACGCTGGCGTGACATTTGCTCCGATGAGGACCCATCGACGCGGGTCCTTTTCGCTTTGTACAGCGAGGAGCCGCTATTTGGTTGGTGCTCCCTTTTCTCGCAGCACGACAGGCTTCTGATCGTAGGGTTCGATGGTTACGTCCAGGTCCTTGCGCGCGTCGAACTGCTCCTTGGTCACCGGAAACGACACCAGCACGCTACCTTTCTGCTCGGCGCCGGGCGCGATCTTCGTCTCCACCACCAGCGGTTGCGTGGCGTGCTGCTTCAGATCGGGATAAGCCATGAAGTAACGCTCGTAATCGCTCGGCGAAGCCGCATCGTCGGAAAGGTCCTGATCGGTCTTCAGGTTCGCGGTGATCGACTTGATGTATAGCGTCTTGTCACCAACATTGCGCAGGGTCACCTGCAACAGCACCATGCCGTTGGTCATGTTGGCGGGCTCGCTGAAGTAAACCGCGTCGATGCCTCCCTGCGCCACGGGCTTGGCGCGAAACACGAATGCGATGATGCCTACCACGATAGCAACCACCACCAATGCGATGGCGACCGGCGCGGCGGGCGGCAGCGTGCGCTTGGCGCTGTCGAATTCTTCCGTGATGGGAACGTGCCCCGCGTCGTATTGCGGTGCCGCCGGTTTCCGCGAAGGTTTGTTGTCAGCCATCGCATCCTCCAAGAGTCGGGCGTTAGGACAAGAGAACTCAGCCTCTATCCGCTATCCACTGTACTCATGCTTCATCGCTTTGCGAAATTCCTTCTCCGGCAGCGTATTCAGAACATCCTTCGGCGTCAGCCACGCCCGCCGCGCCTGAAGGATCCCATACTTGATGTTCTCGAAGTGCGAGGTGTGGTGCGCGTCGGTGTTGATGACAATTCTTACTCCGCGCTCGCGGGCCATGCGAAGGTGCACGTCGTTCAAGTCGAGCCGGTCCGGATACGAATTCAGCTCCATGGCGACTTTGTTTTGCCGTGCCGCCTTCAGGACAGCCTCCATATCGAACGGATAAGCATCGCGCCGCAGCAGCAGGCGTCCCGTAGGATGTCCCAGAATCGATACGTTCTTGTTGCTCAGCGCGCGCAACAGACGGTCCGTCATCTGCTGCGGCTCCTGGCTGAACGCCGAGTGCACGCTGGCCACCACCACGTCCATCTGCTCGAGCACCGAGTCGGAGAGATCGAGCTCGCCATCGGACAGGATGTCCACTTCGATACCGGCCATGATGGTGATGCCCTTGATCTGCTCATTGGCCGCGTGAATGCGCGCGATATGCTGCACGGCGCGCTTATCGTCGAGGCCGTTGGCGAAGGCCAGGTTCTTGGAGTGGTCGGTAATCGCGATGTACTTGTACCCGCGCTCCTTCGCCGCCTCGGCCATTTCCTCGATGGTGCACTTGCCGTCGGTTTCGACAGTGTGCATGTGGACTTCGCCGCGAAGGTCTTCGGCTGTAATCAGCTTGGGCAACCTGTGCTCGGCCGCGGCCTCAATCTCGCCGCAGCTCTCACGCAGCTCAGGCGGAATGGTGTCAAGCTTGAGTTTGCCGTAGATTTCATCTTCCGTTGCCCCAGCAACGCGCGCGTTGTCATCCAGGCGAAACAGGCCGTATTCGTTCAGCGTGTAACCCATCTTCAGCGCCCGCTGGCGCAGCGTGACGTTGTGGTTCTTGGAGCCGGTAAAGTACTGCATGGCCGCGCCGTAGGACTCCGTCGGCAACATGCGCACGTCCACCTGCATCCCGCTGCGCAATTTGAAGCTGACCTTGTTGTCGCCCTTCGCCAGTACCTCCTGGATGCCGGGGAAGCGCAGAATTTCCTCGATGAGCCCGGCGCGCATGACCTCGTCGGTGCAGCAGCGCCCGGTGATGAGCATATCGAGGTCGCCCACCGTTTCGCGTCCGCGGCGCAGCGAGCCGGCCGGCGTGATCTTTGCAATGCCCTTGATGTCCTTCAGGTGCGCAGTCAGCTTCTCTGCTGTGCGGTCGGCTTCGTCGATCAGGAAACGCCCCGTAATGCGGCGAAAACTCTCGATCGCTTTCAGGATTTTCTGCTCGCTCTTCTCGCTCATGCGCGGAAGTTCGCGCAGTTTGCCCTCGCGCGCCAGTTTCTCCACGCCTTCTACATCGCTCACCTGAAAGGCGCTCCACAGCAACGCGATCGTCTTCGGGCCGAGGCCCTGGATCTTCAGCAGCTCCAGCATCGACGGCCGGTATTTCTCCAGCAACTCCTGATGCAGGCCAAGCTTGCCTGCCCGGCAAAGCTCCTGGATATTCGCTGCCATGCCTTTCCCAATGCCAGGAATCTCCAACAGCTTCTTGGGTTCGTCGAGCAGTCCTGAAACCTGCTCAGGAGTACCTTCAAGGGCCTCAGCGGCACGACGATAGGAGCGGATACGGAAGGAGTCGTCGCCGTTGATTTCCATCAGGTCGGCGGTCTCGTAGAACACGTTCGCAATGGCTTTGTTGTCCACGCAGGCTACCCGAGCAAAATTGTAATTGAGTTCGGTCAGATCGTGCCGGAGGGGAAGGGAACGCGACGTGCAATCGTCGTTGCGCAGAGAAAAAAACATTCCGCCGGAGCGGCTTGGCTTTTGGGAGGGAGCTGCGAAATAGCTGTTACTGGATTCTCGTCACGTTGCCGGCTTGCGGACCCTTCTGACCGTCCACGATCTCGAACTCTACCTGGTCGCCTTCCTGCAAGCTTTTATAGCCGTCGTTATTGATGGCGCTGTAATGGACGAACACATCCGGACTGCCATCCTCACGTCCGATAAAGCCAAAACCTTTTGCATTATTGAACCACTTCACGGTCCCTTTCAGTCTCACGTTCTTCTTCCTCCGGGCAAAGCCCCACCGCATCCCACCCCGAGGATGCTGGTCTTGATTTGCGTCAATCAGGTCGGCCCAGAAAGCCAAGGTTCAGAAGGACAACTTTCCCTGGGGAACAGGCAGGTATGGCCTGTTGAACAGCGTAGCTCCAGTGTGCTATCGCTCTCTGGTGTTGTCAAGAGAGTATATAGGCGCAAAGCCGCATTTTCAGAAGGGTTGCGCCATTTTTACCGATTTATCGAGATCATGGTTTCGCTATTGATAAACTATTTGCCTGCCGCAGCGAAGAGCTTCCTCAACCGCTGCGCCGCCGCATCCACTCCGCCAGCCAAAGCACTCCCGCGATGGTCTTTCCGTCTTCAATTTTCCCTGACCAGACCATCCTCAGCATCTGCGACAGGGGCGTCAATTTCCAGGTGATAAATTCATCCGCCTCGGGACGGGCTTCTCCGGCCGTCAAACCTTGGGCCAGATAAATCGTCATGGTCTCGTCGAGAAACCCGGGGCTGGGATAGAAGAAAAGCGCGCGCGACCATTTCCTCGCACGATATCCTGTCTCCTCCAGCAATTCACGCTTGCCGCCCGCCAGCGCGTCTTCGCCGTCATCGAGGCTCCCGGCGGGCAGTTCCCACAAATACTTTCCGGCAGCGTGACGATATTGGCGCTCCAGCAAAACGCGGGGATCGTTGGGATCGCCGTCCACCGCCAAGATGACGACCGAACCGCCATGGCGAACCACTTCGCGGTGCACCGCGATCCCCTCGGGCTCCTTGACCAGTTCAGAGGTCACGCTGAAGACGCGGCCTTGGAAGACGGTCTTCGACGACAGGACCTTGGGCTGTTTCTTCGTGGGCGATTGCTTCTTCGCTGCGGTGGTGCGGCTGATGGGCTGCTTCGCTGGCATAGTCTAAACACTATAAGCCAGCGGCCGAAAGTTGTCGTATGGGCTCACGAGTCTTGTTACCTGAACCCTGCTCCAAGAGAATTGTCATTCCGAGCGACGAGCGGAGCCGGGGCCCCGACGGGTGCCCCACCCAAGCCGGTTTTGCTTGGGTGGGGAATTTTCGTATCAACCCGTAACTTGTCATCCTCAGCGAGGAACGAAGTGACGAGTCGAGGGACCTGCTGTTCTGTTTGTCGCATCGCTGTGGGAGCTTTCGCACGATCTGCTATTCTGCCGCCGTGCGCAAGAAATCGACTACAGCTCGCTCTCTCACCGTGGGCATCGTTGGCGCGGGGAACTTGGGTACTGCGCTGGCTCTCACACTGTCCGGCGCAGGCTGCGAGGTCAAGTTCATTGCCACGCGTGCGAAGCGTGGTCATCAGGCCCATGCCAAAACTCTGGCCCGTCGAACAAAAGCTCGCCTGGTCACTCTCGGCAAACAGCCGCTCGACACCGATCTTGTCTGGATCACGGTCCCCGACGACTCTATCGCCCAGGTCGCACAGCAACTGGCCGGTGCTCAGGAGTGGAAGGGAAGACTCGTCTTTCATTCCAGCGGAGCGCTCACCAGCGCTGAGCTGGCGCCGCTGCGCGAAAAGGGCGCGCGCGTGGCCTCCGTGCACCCCATGATGACGTTCGTGCGCGGCTCCGTGCCTGACATGGAGGGTGTAGCCTTCGCCATTGAGGGCGATGCCGTGGCGAGCAGGGCAGCGCTGAAGATTATTCAGCGCCTCGGCGGGCATCCGTTCGCCATCAAGAAGCAGAATAAAGTGCTGTATCACGCCTTCGGCAGCTTTGCCTCGCCACTGGTCGTCGCCCTGATGGCCTCGCTGGAGCAGGTCGCGCTCGCCGCCGGTGTCCGCCCGCGAGATATCAAGCCCGTCATGCTGCCATTGCTACT
Organism: uncultured Acidobacteriaceae bacterium; assembly: GCA_963798005.1. Taxonomy (GTDB): domain Bacteria; phylum Acidobacteriota; class Terriglobia; order Terriglobales; family Acidobacteriaceae; genus Bog-257. The sequence continues at coordinate 75,810 of CAWCRZ010000019.1, forward strand.
GCAGACCTTGCGCAATTATCTGTATCAGGATGCCGCGTCAGCGTTCAGCGGGCCGCTCGCTCGCGGGGATGTTGCTACCGTGCGAAAACACTTGCAGGAGCTCAAGAAATCTCCGGAGGCGCGTGAAGTGTACATTGCACTGGCTAGCGCCGCGGTGAAGTACCTGCCGGTGAGGAGCCGAAAGGCTTTGCAGCGAGAGCTGGAGTAGTCCCTTTATCTTTATCGGGATTGACCATTTAATATGACTATGGTATATAATAATAGTCATAGAGGTGTGTTATGCAGGAAGTAGCCATTTCAGAGTTCAAAGCCAAGTGTCTGGCCCTGCTCGAACAGGTTTCGAAAACCAAGAAACCCCTCCGCGTCACCCGGTTCGGCAAGCCAATGGCCGACGTCGTGCCGCCTGCGCTGGTCCAGGGGCGAGCTGCATGGATCGGCTCTATGAGAGATTCCATGGAGATTGCGGGAGACATTGTTTCGCCCGCCAATGACGAGACTGAATGGGAGGCACTGCGCGATTGAAGCTACTCCTGGATACTCACATTTGGCTGTGGACCGTTCACGATCCGAAGCGTCTTGGCAGACGGCTTTTGCAGGAACTTAGGGACGAGGCCAACGAACTCTGGCTCTCCCCTATCAGCACGTGGGAAACGTTGACGCTGAACGACAAAGGGAGAATTCACTTGCACGGCGACCTGAAGGAGTGGTTGGCGCGTGCCACTGCGGGCACTCGCGAAGCTCCCCTCACGCACGAAGTTGTGCTCGCCGCCCGCCAATTGGATCTGCACCAAGATCCGGCAGATCGTTTCATCGCCGCGACCGCTCAGGTACTCGACCTTATCCTGGCAACTGCCGATGACCGGCTACTGGGGCTAGGCGAGATTCGCACGCTGGCGAACCGCTGACCATAGGGTTGATTGCCTTACCACCCCGTAAACAAATGTCCCATCTTTTCTTTTTTGGTTCGCAGGTAGGCTTCGGAGTGCTCGTAAGGCTCAACGTCGGCTGAGACGCGCTCCACCACTTTGATTCCAGCAGCCTCGACCGCGGCCACCTTATCGGGATTATTCGAGATGAGGCGCACCTGCTTCACGCCGAGTTGCCGCAGGGCCTCCGAGGGCAGCTTGTACTCGCGATAATCGTTGTCATAGCCCAGCTCGACGTTCGCCTCCACCGTGTCGAAGCCCTTGTCCTGGAGTTCGTACGCCTGAAGTTTCGCCATCAGGCCGATGCCCCGGCCTTCCTGCTGTTCGTAGATGAGGATGCCGGCGCCGGCGTCGGAGATCATGGAGAGCGCCAGCTCCAACTGCTGGCGGCAATCGCAGCGCATGGAGCCGAACACATCGCCCGTCAGGCACTGCGAATGAATGCGCACCAGCGGCGGGGCCGAGTGGATATCGCCTATGACCAGCGCCACCACGCCCTCGCGACGACGCTCCAGTTTGCCATCACGCGCCAGTTGATCGGCTTCCGCCGACGACGTCCTCGCCGGCACGGCCTCGGGCTCGGCCTCAAAGCCGTAGATGCGGAACGTTCCCCAGCGGGTGGGGAAGTTCGCCTCGGCCACTTTCTTTACCTTCAAACCAGTCACACTTCGATTATAAGCTGCTACAACCATGCCCGATGTTCGGCCGTCACAGGCATGCGGGTCACAAGGCACAGAAAAAAGGCGGCCGGTTAAAGGCCGCCTATCCGTACCGCTTCGCAAAGTATTAGCGATGCCCGCCGCCACCACCCGAGTGTCCGCCGCCTCCGCCGCCCCCGCCGTGGAAGGCCGCCTCCGCCGTGGAAGCCACCGCCACCGCCACCACCCGACGCGTGGTACCCGCCGCCTCCGCCTGAGTAATGCGGCGCCGAGTACGAACCGGACGAGCCATAACTACGGCTCATGTAGGTCGGACTCTGCCCGTAGCCTCGGCTCGATCCTGAGTACGCACTCGTCGGATACGACCCTCGGCCAGCTAGCCCAGGTGACCCGGTGATTCCCCTGTCGCTGGCGCGGATCGCGCAGGTCACCGGCGGCCAGCTCCGTGGCGAGCCGGACGCCGTGGTCAGCGGTGAGGTGGTGATCGACTCCCGGCGGGCCAGCGCCGGCGGGCTGTTCGCCGCGGTCGCGGGGGAGCGGTCCGACGGGCACGACTTCGCCGCCGCCGCGGTGGCCGCCGGCGCGACCGCGGTGCTCGCCACCCGGCCGGTCCCGGTGCCCTCGGTGCTGGTCGCGGACGTCCCGGCCGCGCTGGCCGCGCTGGCCCGGTTCGTGGTGGACGCGCTGCCGGCGGCCCGGATCGCGGGCATCACCGGGTCGTCGGGGAAGACCTCGACCAAGGACCTGGCCGCCCAGCTGACCGAGCGCCTCGGGCCGACGATCGCCCCGGCCGGCTCGTACAACAACGAGTTCGGTCACCCGCTGACCGTGCTGCGCGCGGACGCCTCGACCAGGTACCTGGTGCTCGAGCTGTCCGCCCGGGGCATCGGGCACATCGCGCACCTGTGCCGCATCGCGCCGCCCCGCTACGGCGTGGTGCTGAACGTCGGGCACGCGCACGCGGGGGAGTTCGGCGGCCTGGACCAGGTGGCGCGGGCCAAGGGTGAGCTGGCCGAGGCGCTCCCCGTGGACGGCACGGCCATCCTGAACGCCGGCGACCCCCGCGTCCTGGCCATGGCGGCCCGCACCCAGGCCCGGGTCGTGACCTTCGGCCCGGAGGATTCTGACGCGTCGGTTCGCGCCGCGGACGTCCGGCTCGACGACCTCGGGCGGCCCAGCTTCACGTTGCTGACACCCGAAGGTCCCGCGCCGGTAACCCTGCGGTTGCATGGCGCGCACAACGTGCCGAACGCGCTCGCCGCGGCGGCCCTCGCGCGCGAACTTGGGCTGAGCCTGGAGGCCATCGCGGATGGGCTTTCCGCCGCGGTCGCGCGCAGCCGGTGGCGGATGGAGGTCCACCAGCGGGCGGATGGAGTGACGGTCATTAACGATGCCTACAACGCGAACCCCGAGTCCGTTCGGGCCGCGATCGACGCCCTCGCGCAC
>CAWCRZ010000020.1:0-120383 GCA_963798005.1 uncultured Acidobacteriaceae bacterium
TACGAGCTGCGGCCGGTTCCGCCGTATGCGCTGGTGCCGGAACGTCCCGCGGCGTACGACGAACTACCTGAGTACGCCGGCGCTGCATGGTAGGTATAGCTCGCAGGCGGCCGCGTGGACGACGAGCCGTAGTAAGCCCGGGACGTTCCCGTTGAGCTGCTGTGCGAGCTGCTGTTGCCGTTTGAGTTGCCTTGCGGGGCAGCATGTTGTGACGGCGCCGACGAATGCGACGGAGTCGCCTGCTGTGACGGAGCCGCCTGCTGCTGGCCGCGGTTCGACGGATGATAGGTGTAGCTCGCCGGAGGCCGCGGCACCGGGTTGTTGCGCGCCGTCGAACCCTGCGAGTTGCCTTGTGGAGCGCCGCTGGTTGCAGCATGGTTGTTCACGCCGCTTCCGTTGCCCGTCGCCGGACGAGACACATTTCCGGCTGCCGGATTCGCCGGTACATTACCTCTCGCCACCTGGCTGTTGACCGGGCTTCCACCCGCCCACGGCGGACGCGGCACATTGTGCGTAGCATTCCCCAAATTGGCGCTGGGATTTGCATTCGCCCCATGCGCCGAGTTCATACCACCTGGAGTTGAAGCCGCATTCGGTCCGCGCGCCGAGTTTACACTGCCTGGAGTTGAAGCCGCATTCGGCCCACGCGCTGAGTTCACCGCCTGGAGTTGAAGCCGCATTCGGCTCCACGCGCCGCGTTCATTCTCCCCGGCGTCGGAAGCGCGCCATTGTTTCTCGCCATCGCCGACTGCGCCCCATTAAAGCGGGCCGGTCCGCTTGGCGGCGTCATGCGGGTCACAACGCCACGACTGGTCGCCGAACCCGGAGGCACTCCCCGCGCCGCCTGGCTGCCGCCTAGCACGGATTGCCGAGTCGGCGTCACGTTGGCGGTGTGCATCAACTGGCCCTGGCCAAGGTTCGCTTTCGGTACAGCCACGCCAACTTTGTTGATGGCCGCTCCCGAGGTAAACGCTGACTGGGGCGCCGCCGTTACCGCGCCAGGAATGTTGCGGTTGCCTGCAACGCCGTTGAAATTGCCGTGGTAATAGTTGTTCGTAATGTTGTTGATGTTGTTAATGTGGGTATTGGTGACGTTGACGTTATGCAAATACCCAGCGCTCACCCATCCGCCGCCGTGGTAATAGCCGCCATGTCCCCATCCGCAGTATTGAGGATAGTAAGGCGCTCCCCAACCCAGCGGGAACCAGCCGAAGTTGAGGCCAATACCCCAGCCGCCACCCCAGCCGCCACCCCAACCCCATCCGAAGCCAACCCCGAAGCCGGGTCCGCCAAGCCAGCCGACCAATGCCGGAGCATAGTACGGGTTCCAGTAACCGAGCGGGCCGGGAGACCAGCCCCATCCGCCGTTCCACGACACCCAACGGCCATAGTGGAAGGGAGCGAAGCCCCAGGGAGCGTCATCCTCCCAAGTCCAGCCCCAGGGGGCAATCCACGCCCAGTTGCCGTAGCGATAAGGCGCCCAGCCCGCCGGCACCGAAGTCGGCACCCAGATCGATCCATAGGTCGGGACCGTCTGCCAGGTTCCGTAATCGTCCAGGTCCTGGTAGCCAATCACGCCCGGCGAGACGTAGCGCGCCGAGAGGGAACTGTCCAGCCGCTTGTCGCGCACCTGCGCCCACTCCTCGAAGCCGTCGGGCGCGGGCGCGTTCATGGCGGTGTGCTGTAGCGTCTGGTCGTTGCTGAAACGGACTTGCTGGCCCGAGTTGACCCGCACCGCGGGCCCCTTGCCGGTGGCCTCGCCGTATCCGCTGCGAACCGTCACCCAGCTTTGATCTCCATTGGGAAGAACGTCGAAGCGGTATACCCCGGTCTTCATCACCGTGAAGGCATAGTTCGGGGTATCGACTTCATAGATCTCGCCCTTGGAAAGGTGCTTGACTGTTACCTCGAGGACACCCTGATCCAGCTCGAGCTGCACCGCGTTGTCGCTCACGTTGGTAAGCGTCAGGCTGGTCTCCGAGTTCATGCGGAGGAAACCGTCGCCCACGTTGAGTTCAGCGCGCGAGTCCTTGTCGGTCCATACCCGATCAGAGGTAGTGAGCGGACGGTTCAACCCCGCGGCAATCCAATCGTTCACACCGCCGGGCTGCATCGAGACTTGACCCGAGGTGTACTGCAAGCGCGCCACGCGCCCCGGAGGGTCTTGCGCATTCTGCCCCGGGTTGTTGTTTCCGGAATTCGGATACTGGCCTGCGTCATTCGGAGATTGGCTTTCGGCATCCGGATATTGCTGTGGCGGGGCGTTCACCTGGTCCTGTGCCAGAACGCTCCCCGCCGACATCCCCACCAACAGCAGCACAGCTAACAACCATTCCAACCGCCGCCGCGATTTCATCGTAAGCTCCTCTCGCCCCGGTCCGGTCCCACATCCCTCAAACCGCGGGCGACCGTCAATCGCAGAACCTGAGACATCGCTGCGATTGACAATGATGTAAACCCCGCAACCCCTAAGGTGTTGCGCATCTCCTTTTTACACCCGGGGAGCGCAAATTACTCGCTGCCAAGGAGATGCCGGGAACAAAGAGATGCCGAAATGTAAAGAATTGTTGCTGAATGCCTGCACGCGTCGGCTGAGATGTCGCCCCTGACCGCATGTGGGCCCGCTGCCAATCCATACCAATGAAAATCGGGTGGAAGCGCCGGGAGCTTGTCCTCCTGCGCAAGAAACGCAGCGAGGAGTCGAAGGACTCTTATCCTTGCAAGACTGCCGCGACCTCACGTTCGTCCCGGGCGCTGGTGCGAACCTCGCAATCCTGCATCGAATGTCTTTGGGATTCTCCATGCCCTTGTTTAGGCGCAAATTCCCGCTCTCGTTGGCGATGACGGTCTGCCTCGCCGCATGGCTGGGATATTCGTCCGCTCAGACCGCTAGAGCTCCCGCTCCCCAGCGCAAAACCAGCACACCCTACACCGGTGACCTCTCCATCTTCGAAACGCCCGGACGCGACCAGCGGCTGCACATCAATCAGGTAATGGACGCTCTCGCCATCTCGCCGGGCAAGACGGTGGCCGATATCGGCGCGGGCTCGGGATGGTTCACCGTTCGCGCCGCGCAACGCGTGACGGCAACCGGAACGGTGTACGCGGTGGACATCAATCCCGAGGCCATCAACTACATCGACCAGCGTGCGAAGAAAGAACAACTCCACAACGTGAAAACCATACTCAGCCAGCCCGACAATCCTGAACTGCCGCCGGCCAGCATCGACTCCGTGTTGCTGCTCAAGACCTATCACGAGATCGCCAATCCCATAGCGCTGTTGCGCAACCTGCGCGGATCGCTGCGGGCGGGCGCGCGCGTCGGCATCATCGACCGCAACGGCAACGGCGAAGACCACGGCGTGCAAAAGGACGTTGTGATCCGCGAAGCCGGACAGGCGGGCTATCGCCTGCTGGAGGAACACGACGACCTGGTCAAGGCAGACCAGGTGGACTACTTCCTGGTGTTGGTCGTGAAATAGGTTGGTAACGTCCGGAGCGGAAGCCGAAATGTGCGTTTGAAATTTCGTTCTATTGATGCCGCCAATCGAAACTGCCAGGAAAGTTAGCCCCGAACGGGGCGACTCAGTTTAGCCCAGCATGGAGCCGCAGGCGGAATGCTGGGTGACGTCGAAAATTGAGGCGAGCCCCGGCAGGGGCGGCACAGGGGCGAAACCCTCTGGCCCTCTGCCGGGGCTGGAATCCTATCTAACTGCCTACCCAGCGCTTCGCGCTGGGCTAAACTGACCCGTCCCACAAAGTGGGACTCGCTGCCTCGTGCTTCCAGCATCCACCCTCGCAATCAATTTTCGTTCGGTCGTCTCAAGTGGAACACGGCGAGTCCGGTGCGAAATGCAACGTCAATCGCTGCAAAATGCAACGGATGAGACTCCCACTAAAGTTGGATGTTTAATTTCGCATCACGGACACTTGTCAATCCCCACTAACGTGTCGAGCAACTCCTAAGCATTTGAAATGATTGCATAACATTGTGGCAAAACTTACTGACCACAACTACCCGTAATGTGCTATAATATAGTTAGTAGAGTCGGAAAGGCGAACTGCCTGTTCCGGCTCTTTTTGTTTTTAGGCCCTTTTTACCCGGTTCCTATCTGACGATGGGATGGAAATCCACAGCCTCGTAGCGCGCCGAGCTCGCGCGTCTCGAGCTGATGGAAGACCTGAATCCATCATCCCGTGTCGAGCTCACACGCGATGGTGGAGAACCGGGCAACCGGCGGCGCGCTGAGCTCGCTCGTCCCGCAGGCCATTCAAACAAAACGGGTTGGCCCAGTGCCCACGCCCGGCTCGATCTTTGACAACTGAAATTCCCTTGCGCAAGGTCTTGGTGCGCGCGGGCGCAGCCGCAGGGGACACCAGGACCTTGCCATTCTCGCGCCCGCCCGCGCTCTGCTAGACTCAATCGCCATGACGACTGCTTACAACCGCATAGCGGGCCAAAGCGTGGAGCGTATCGCCGCCCTCAGCGATGGCGTATTCGCGGTCGCCATGACCCTGATGGTGCTTGACCTGCGAGTCCCGGCGATGGAAGTCGTGCACAGCGAGCATGACCTTTGGCGCGCGCTGGTGGCAATTTCACCGCGGCTGGGGATGTACATGATGAGCTTCCTGACCCTGGGCATCTTCTGGGTGGGACAACAGACCCAGCTCAATCACCTTTCGCGCTCCGATCGCAGCCTCTCCTGGATTCATCTGGTGTTCCTGTTCGCGGTCACGCTGACGCCGTTTTCGACCATGCTGCTGGCTGAGTATCCGGCGTACCGCATCGCGCTGATTGTCTATTGGCTGAATATTCTGTTTCTCGGCGCAGCCCTTTACGCCAGTTGGAGGTGCGCCAGCGACAAGCATCTGGTGAAGCACGACCTGCCGCTGGAAGTGGCGATCGCGATCAAACGCCGCATTGTCATCGCGCAGGCGTTCTATGCGCTGGGCGCGCTGCTCTGCGTTCTCAGTACCTACTGGAGCATCGCCTTCATCGTGCTGGTGCAGTTGAATTATGCCATTGCGCCGCGGATTCCGGGGCGGGCTCGGACGTGAAACTCGGTGGAAGCGCCGGGCTTCAGCCCGGCGAAAGAGGATCAGCAAGACGCGGGGCTTCAGCCCCGGAGCCTCTAGCTTCGCTTCCGGCGATAGCGGTTGAACTGGTGATCGCCCACCTTGCGGCTGCTTAACCACGCTCCACCCCGTGATGCTGTCGCGCGCAAATCCCGGGCCGCCGAAAACCGTTGGCCGCAGCAGTGGCGAGATATTCTGCTCGGATGGAAGACGCTCCTGCACCGGCGGCACGAGTTGCCCGACCTCAACCGGCGAGACGGTCATGAACTTCTCGTCAATCAGGTCGGCGCGCGCCAGGCTGCCGTACAGGGTTGGCCCGCCTTCGCACAGTAGAAGCTTGACGCCCAGTTCCTCGCGCAGCTTGCGAATTGCCTGCGGCAAATCGAACGATTCACCCTCGCCGGCAGCCACGATTGCAACATGCGGATGGCTGCCCTGCGAGCGCAACCGCACAGCGCCGGCAGGCGAAGTCACGACCGCCGCGTCCACCGTATCGCCGTCAAATACCTTGTATCGCGAGAGATCGAGATCGGTGGCGCGAGTGACGAAAATATTTCGCTCGCGGCCTTTACCCAGGCGCTGGCGCAGCTCGCGCAACTTCGGATCGGCGACCTGAAAGACGATTCCCCGGCTCTCGGGTCCGCGGCTGCGCTGCTCCTCAATCATGGTGTTCATGCCCATGAGCAGGCCGTCGGCGTGGGCGCGCAGCAGGTCCATCAGCCAGCGGTCTTCGCGCGACTGCGAAATCTCGCCGCCGGACCCGTGCTTGCCCAGCAGGGTGGTGATTCCGTCGAGCGATTGCACGAAGTTGGAGTAAATCCACGGACCATCCGTTGGCGGAGCGGGGAAGCCGAAGTTGCCGTAGGGAGCGTAGGCTTCGTCGGCGAGCGGGCTCGGCTCGGCGTGGTCGAACAGCACCTCGAAGGGGCGGATTTCGCTGGGGGTCGCCATCGGATTCCAGAGGCGATTCTATCTGACGGCGGTTCACTACAGAGGCACAGAGAACGTAGAAGCGAAAAGCAACCGCGGATTTCGCGGATGAACGCGGATTTATAAAATTCTTCGCTGTGCCTCCGTATCTCTGTGGTCCACCCTTTCTCGCACAAATTCCACCAGCTCCGGCGTAACGTATTGCGGCGGACGAATGCGGAAGATCGGCCTTCCGGCGACGGGCTTCAACGACACGTTGGCCCAGGCGATCGTATCCGCAGCATCGTGCAAAACGACGGCGTCGGCGCGGTCGAGAAATTCCTGCGCCGAAGTTTTGAAGTCGGCAGTGGCGGCGTCGAGCACGGTGATGTAGAGATCGGGCCGCAGGAAGCGCATCACGGAGTTGGATTCGAGGATGGCGTTCTCCGCGCCCTCCAGTTCCTGACGCAGACGCGGCATGGCTTCGGCCAACATTCCCTGGCGGGTGCGGACCCACAGCGAACGCGCGGCTCCGGAGACGAGGAAGCGCGAAGAATCGCTCTCGCCGCTGCGGTCATGCTCTTCGGTGACCGCCCAGGAGTGATCGTCGGTGGCGCAGTCGCAAGGCTCGCCGTCAGCCGAGCAGATGCCGTGTCCGTATTGCGTGATTTTTGCCGCGGTCCAGTGCAACTCGGGCAGAGCAGCGATGAGACCGGCGACGACGCTGGTCTTGCCAACGCTTCGCGAATGTCCGCCGACCACGATAAGGGCCATAAAAGTCTTAGTTGTGTCGCCGGCTAAAGCCGGCTCAGGTTTTATTTGTGGCTCTACCCGGGGCTTGCGCCCCGGGCTCAATTCTGTGCCGCCGCTTCGCGGCTGGCGCGTCGATGGTTCGCGCAAGATCTAAACAAAACAATTTCCAGTAAATTGCAGACCGGCCCGAGGGCTGCGCTCTCATCAACTGTCGTCCTTGCCGGAAAGACGCGCCAGCACTGCCAAGGTCTTCAAGTATTCGCGCAACGGCCGTGCCGGTCTGCCCCAGAAGACGACGCCCTTGCCGCGAACGGTCTTGTGCGAGAGCACCCCGCTCCCCGACCCGAGAATGACGCCGGACTCAATCCGGGCATGGTCGCCGATTCCGACCTGCCCGCCGATGACGGCATCGGCGGCGATGTCGCAGCTTCCCGAAATACCGGTCTGGGCCGCAATCACAACATTTGCACCCACCGTCGTGTTGTGGCCGACATGCACCAGGTTGTCAAGCTTTGTGCCGGGACCGATCACGGTTTTTTCCAGAGCGCCGCGATCGATGGTGCAGTTGGCGCCAATCTCGACGTAATCTCCAATCACCAGCGCGCCGATCTGGGGGAACTTCTGATAGCGTCCGTAAACTTCGTCGCGCACAAAGCCGAAGCCATCAGCGCCGAGCACCGCGCCGGAGTGCACCACTACACGGCGCCCCAGCGTGGTGCCGGGATAGATGACCACCCGCGGATAGAGGTCGCAATCGTCGCCCACGACCACGCCTTCGCCGACATAGCAACCTGCTCCGATGTGCGCGCGCTGCCCGATGACCGCACCGGCTTCGATCACGGCGTAAGGGTCAACGCTCGCCGTGAGCGCGAGCCGCGCCGAATAGTGAATGACCGCGGTCTCGTGAATCCCGGGCGGACGGCTCTTCGCCGGATGCAGCAGCGCTGCCGCCCCGGCGAAGGCCAGGCGGGGCTGAGCGGCGATCAGCATCGGCTTGCGCCCCACGGACGAGGCGGCGAATTCGCCGGCGATGACGGCGCTGGCAGGAGAGGACAAAGCCTGCTCAAGATATTTTTGTTCCTGCACGAACACGAGATCGCCGGGCTGCGCTTGGCCGATGCTGGCAACGCGGACGATTTCGACCTTGCCGTCGCCGATCAGGCGGGCGGCGGTGAAATCCGCCAGGGCTTGCAGGGTTTGCGCCATAAAGTTGTTATAACAGTGGTCAGTGGATAGTGATAGTGCGACCGAGCACCTTCTTTCAACGGGACAGCGGCCCCATGGTTCTCTCCCCGGCTTACACCTACTTCATAGCGCACTCGGGATGTTTGTCGAATTCCGTCCGTAGCCCGGTCAGGTCGAAGGTACTCGAAGTGGGTGTACCCGTGAGGAACGGTGTGAAGGCGATGGAGACGTTTGGCACACTCAGCAGGGCTTGCAGGAACTGGATGCGCTCCGGCTCGGTTTTGCCCATGTAGTCGAAGGATTCGAGGTTACCTTGAGCCACCCAAGTCGTCGATTGCTTGTGTTCCCCGATGGTCATCTCCAACACCAGCGATGCGGACTGTCCGAAGGTTGAGTATTCCTGCTCGGTTACCATGCCGCCCGGCGAAAACCTGATTGCGTGCCCAATTTTCTTGCCCTTTTGCTGGCAGACTACGCTCAACACCGGGGTCTTCGCCTGGCCGGAGACGATCACCCCGTAAGACTTCTGCGCCGACACACTCAGCGTGACGACGCCTTTGTCGGAGGTCACGTGTACGTCTTGCCCCACGAGGTTGGGCGACCACAATGCACAGGCAATCGCCCCAGACAGCAATATGGCTCGTACCGTCTTCACGTCGGTTCCTTGCTGTACCCAGGAAAGTGTTCAACTATGTTCGAACAGTTCAGGATAAGCCCCAGTGTCAATATCGGCACATGAGAGCCTGCAGCTGCTCCCAATTTGGGCCCGCGACGGGACATAGAAAAGCCGAGGCGGGCATCTCCAGATCTGGATCACTTGTGATATGGCGTTCTACGCAAGTTATGTCTGGTGATTGGAGCCACTGCGCAATTTGACACCTGTCTTCGGTCACTTCAAACGGGCGAATGCGGGGAACGTCCCCAATGATCGACGGGGTATTACTTGGTGAGGGAAAGGCTGAGCTGTTGTCGGATCACAGGACAGCGTCCGTACTTCTTACGGAGCGAAGTAGCCGGAGATGTCCAGAATCAGCTGCGTCAGAGCATAGGCGTAGGCGTCGATGGAACCGTTGTTCGTTGGCACGATCGCCATGTTGGAAGTGATGAAGCCATCGTAGGCATTCAGCGTCGAGACTACGGGCTGTTGCGCGCCATCCGGCCACAAGGTCAGGTAAGGCATGGAGCCCGGCGGCACCACCGTCGTGTTGAATACGTAAGCCTTCGCGGTGCTGGGAGGCGCACAGGCGCTGCCCACTACATTCACAGTTTTTTCGCCGCTGAAGGGCTGACCGTTGTTCTGACGGGTGTCGAGCACGCGGCAGGGCGCCACGGGATACAGCGAAAGACCATTCTGTCCCGGCGCGGCAAAGTAGCCGTCGACATCAACCAAAAGGTTGGTGTTGTTGCTGTGGGCGTAGAAGGCGGTTGCATTCTCGCTGCCCGCAGGTACGATCGCAGCATTGGCTACGACCGTCCCGGTGTTGTCGTTTAGCGTGGAGACGGTGGGTTGCGGCTCACCCTTGGGCCACACGGTCAGATAATCGAGCCCACCAGCGGCCGGAAGAACGGTGACGTTGAACGAATACGCCACCGCGCTGCTGGGAACACTGCAATTGGGTGGAATCGAATAATCACGTTCCACTCCCGCCTGAAGCATCCCTTGATCCTGGCCGTTACGAGTATCCACTAGGCGGCAGGGCATCAGCGGATAGAACTGATAGGTATTGCTGGCAGCCGGCCCGAAATAGGCGTCGATATCAAGAATGACGTTGGTGGTATCGCTGACATACACGCTGACCGCGCCGCTCGTCCCAGCAGGGACGATGGCGGCGTTGGCTTTGACGCGGCCGTCCGTCGAGTTCAGGGTGGACACAACCGGTTGGTTCTCTCCCGTAGGCCAGATGGTCAAGTATCCCAGCGTTCCATCAGGCACAACCGTGACGTTCAAGGAATAGGCCGCAGCCGTGGTGGGAATGTTGCAGCCCCCAAGCCCGGGAAGGGTGAAACTGCGTGACGTGCCACCCTGAATCGGACCGCCGGTCAGCCGCGTGTCTACCAGACGGCACGGAGTAACAGTAACCAGCTGCAACGGCTGGCTAGAAACGGGAGTCGCCAGGAACCCGTGGTAGTTGTTAGAGGGAAAGTAGACCCCGACGATTTGCCCTTTGTTATTGATGCCCGCAGGTTGCGGGTACGCGTCCGAGTTGATGACGGTGAATTGACCTGCTTGCCAGAGGAAGCCGACCTCGTAGATGGGAAAACTGTTCAAATTGCTGTATCCCACAACCACACCGGCATTGTTTACGCCGGAAGCAAACGTTTCGTAGCCGCTGGTGTAATTGATGGAAGTGAATGTACTGCCGTCATAAAGGAAGCCGAAAGGAACGGTAGAAGCTGTGTAATAGCCGGCGACCTCGCCGCTGTCGTTGATTGCGTGGGGATAGGTGTCGTCTGCTCCGGGATAACTGAACGAGCTGAAGGAGCCGTTGTTATCGAGAAAGCCGTCCGCTCCACCCGGAGCATAAATTCCGACGATCTCATTGCTGTTGTTGATCCCTTGGCCGTTGGTGGAGCCGGAATAGCCTGGATAGTCGAAGGTCGTGAAAACGCCATTCACGTAGGTGAAGCCGTGTATCTCTGTCTGGCCAACTTCGATCACTCCCGTGATCTCGCCGCTATTGTTAATCCCCTCAGGAAAGGTCGTACCTTCCGGATCGTCAATGGTGGTATATACGCCGCCAGCGTAAAGGAAACCGTGCGTGCTGCCGTATTGCGACTGCAGGTAATAGCCCACGACCGAGCCGCTATCGTTGACGGCCGTAGGAGTAGTAGCATATGCGCCCGGGTAGTCGATGTTCATGTACGTATAGTTGCCGCTCTGGGCATTGACACTGGCCGGCAGCAGCATGCCGAGGGCAAAAACGACGAGGGTAGCGAGGTCGAGGCAGCGCAGCTTTACGAGGGTCACGTGTCCCCTTCCGACACAGCTTGAAATGGCACAGAATTCAACGGCGATCAGCGAAGTCGATGCGACTCCCTGAAGTCAGGGCTGCGATAACGCTACGTGAGGGGTTCCCACATCAACGACTGTCCCGCATCCAGAGGTTCACTCGCTGCAAACACTATACCCCAGACCGGGCGCGACTGAGCGTTGCACGACGATTACGGTTTCGTGACACAGGACTCCCAGCTCGTGCCATGCCGCACACCCGTTTGACGGAGTAGTCCCTTCGGGAACAATTCGGCGTCGGTATGAATGCTGGGTGAGGAACGAGAAGCCGCCCAAGTGTAGTTGCATTTTCCTGGCTTCTCACTGCGTGGGAACAACCGTTAATCAGCGACGCACTTCCAGGTCGGGCGGACAACTGTTGTAATCAGGCCATCTCGCAGGTAATCGCACTCCGGTCTTGATCGGAACAAGCTATTGAAACTTCACCGCTAATACAGCCCCGGCTCGCCTGCCGGCCGGGTCTTCCAGCGGCGATGCACCCACAGCCACTGGTCGGGATAGCGGCGCACGTAATCCTCGATCACTTTGGTGAAGAGCGCGGTGTTGGCCACCGCGTCGGCCTCGACGTCGCCGGTGCGCACCAGTTCCAGCGCCGGATCAAACTCAACCCGATACTTGCGCAACACCGAATCCCATATGGTGAATGCCGGAACTACGGCCGCGCCGGTATGCAGGGCCACGCGCGCCAGGCCGCTGGCGGTGCAGGCGGGAATACCGAAGAAGTTGACAAAGACGCCCTGCGGCGGCGTCATGTTGGTGTCCATCAAAATGCCGACGGTGGCGTTGTCGCGCATGGCGGCGATCAGGCCGCGGGCAAATTCCTGCTTGCCGATCATGGTATTGCCATGCAGTCCGCGATAGCGCGCCACCAGAGCATCAACGTATGGATTGTCCAGCGGCCGCACCACAATCTGCATGGGGTGTCCCATAAGAGAGTGGAAGAATGAGCCGATCTCCCAGCCTCCGAAGTGGCCGGTGAGGAAGAGCACGCCCTTGCCGCGCTGCTCGGCAGCTTCGAAATTCTCGAAGCCCTGGTACACCGCGACCTGCGACGCATCGGCCTGCGTGTAGTGGGGGAAGAGACATACTTCGCCCAGCAAACGGCCGAGCGAGACGTACACGCCGCGCAGGATATCGCGGCGTTCCTGCGGGGATCTCTGGGGAAAGGCGAGTTGCAGATTGCGCATACCCACGCGCCGCAGACGCCGGTGCAGGTGATACACGAGGCCGGCAATCATGACGCCGGCTGTGCGGGCCACCGGGCGGGGCAACGCGCCGATCAGGCGCACCACGAGCGCGACCGGCATGTACTCCAATCTGTAGCGCATGGGGAGCCAGGCTCGACGGTAGCACCGCGAAAAAGCCGGGTCAATGGCAGAAGGTGCGCACATAGCGAAGCGAGTTCGCGGAATTAACTCAGGGAAAGACAGATCCCTCGCGGGCCGAAGCCCGCTCGTGATGACAAAAAGAAGGGACTTGTGACGGCGCACCTGAAGGTGCGCCCCTTCAAAACCCGCTCAGGCCGATTTTTTAAAGCGATTTCTGAAAGCGTGCTTCACCGGCAGCTTGAGCACGGATGATTGCTTTAGCGATGCCCGCTGCCATTGTTGGGAGCCAGCGAAGAGCTTGACGGCTCGGGCGTCGGCGGGGCTGCGGCGGTTGGAGTGGGAGCCGTGTCAGGCGTCGTGTCGTCGGCCGGCGGATCGGTTGTGGCAGCCGGAGTCGCCGCCGGGGCGGGCGTCGGAGTTGCAGCCGCCGGGGTTGGGCTCACAGCAGGCGTCGGTGTGCTGGCAGCAGCGGGCGGCGCGGGCGGCGTAACCTGGGCGCGCACTTTCGGCGTCGGCGCGTATTTCTCCACCGTGTTCAGAAGGGCTTGCGCGTCCGGGGGCGCGGCGACCTGTCCGTTCAGCAGGGAATAGAAGGTCCAGTCCTTGCCGTAGAACGCCTGGGTGTCAGCCTGGTCCTGGCGGATGACGGCGCCGCTTAACGAGACGCCGAGAAACAGTCCGCGCGAACGCGAATACGTGAGAATCTGTGCGCGCATCGTGAGGTCGGTGGAGGCCTGGGCGTCACGTCCCACCGGCCCGGCCGATGCAGAAGCATCGCCGCCCAGCTTGAACTTGCTCTGCAGCAGGTGCTGCATACCGTCGTCGGTACGAATGATCAGAACCAGGTCGGAAGCCTGCCCGCCTGCCTGGAAGCCGAAGCTGCCGCCGGTCATCTTGAAAAACACCGGCGCGCTCCAACCATGCTCAGTGCGGCACGTCGCCACGCCTTTGCCGTAATTGGCGCCGACGATGAAGCTGGCCTTCAGATTGGAGGGCACGATGGCAATGCACTTCGCGCCATTCATAATGCCATCGGGGATCGCCTTGTCAGGAGCGGACATAATCTGGTTGAGGATAGTGCTTGAGGTCTGAACGCGGTCCAGGTCAGCACCCTTCCGGTCCGAAGCGGCGGCCCAAAAGGCCATTGAAATTACAACCAGCGTCGCGATCGCAATTCTCTTCATAGCTCGACTCCGATCAACACCGTGCTCTCGGCCTGCATTGCCGACTGGTGCCATCTTACGTCGGATGGGCCCGAGTTTGAGCCGGAAGAAACGGGACTGCCGGTTACTCTTTAGTGACTGGGGGTGTTTCAGAATCGAGCGACTGTGCGTTGGGTTTGCCAAAAAAACGAAGGGTTGGAAGCGGAGACCCTCGTAACCTCTTCCAACCCTGTCTCCCAGGTTCTGTGGTAGGTGAGTGCAGTATGGCGCACATGGTAACCGAGCGCAAGTTACGAAGGTACATGTCCGGTAACTGTACCTTCGTAACAAAAATAGGGGAGGGTAACCGGTTACTTTGGCAACAGACGTGCTCACTATTGGGCAATATCGCAGTTTGAGCCAGCAAGGAAAAATCGGAGGTAGAGCAGACTTTCGGGCCTCGTCAAAGACTCACCCATATTGTGGAGTCTCGCAGGGTCTTGAAGTCCCGCAAGGCGACACGAAGAGTCGGATGTGTCGTACCTACGGCACTCGGATTTTCAGGTTCAGCCGAAACGCGGACCTGAAGGCCCGCTCAACCAGAGTTAGTCGTCCGATTTTGCGGGCAATCCCGCTAGCGTCCCATCGCCAACAGAGTGTGAGTGAGAGGATGAACGGAAAGCGCGATGCGGTTGGGGGCGCCGATCTTGCGAAGAAGCTGGGCGACGTGGGCCTTCACGGTGCGCTCCTTGAGGTTCAGGTCCTGGGCGATCTCTTTGTTGGAGCTGCCGACAGCCAGCAGTCCCAGGACCTGACGCTGCCGGTGGCTGAGGGTTTGGCCAGCTTCCGGATTGATTCGGCGGGTGGCCGTGGACGCCGTGGCCCGCTCGATAAATGTGCCCAGCACCGTTCCCGGCGCCCACACCGAACCGCTATGCAAGGCGCGGATGGCCTGCTTGAACTCGGCGGCGCTGGCGTCTTCGGGGATATAGCCTTTGGCCCCGGCGGTAATGGCGCGCAAAATGTCCTCGTCGCGGCCAGCCGGTCCGGTTACCAGAATTCGCACGGCAGGCCGAACCGCCTTCAGGGACGACATCGCGGCGTAAAAGGCGCTGCTACGGCTGGCCGTGACCAGTATCACATCATCGTCGAACGTTTGGGCCATGGGAACGGTAGAGGAGCGGACCAGGAAATTCGAGCGCGAACCGAACAGCGCTCGAAGGCCAACGAAGCGCAGGGGATCGCTCTCCAGTACGGCCACGCGAATCGGCTCCCTGGATGCTGTTTTTTTCGCGCGTGGTTTCCGGATCTTGACAGGCCGCTTTTTCAACGCCGGTTTCATCAACACCTCAGATCACTCGATAGACGATAGTACTTAACGGGCATTAGTACTACATCTAAAGTGCTGACGCTGGCAATCTGAGCGATAAAACTGTTTTGCGAAGACCTTTCACCGCCCCCCACGGCAGTGTCCGCTTAAAATTCATGCGATCCGTCGCAGCCTCAGGCTGCGCTTTTGCGGCGCGATGCCTTGGTACTGGTACTCCTCCGCACCACTTTGATTTCCGATTCCTTCTGGGCCTCAGCCACGCGCTGCGGCGGCTTCTTGGGCAACTGCGCCAGGCTTTCCTTGAGCGCAGCCATCAAATCCACAACCGGCGCGGGTTTGCGGGGCTTCTCCACGGTCGTGACTTCGTCTCCCTCCAGGCGCGCCTTGATGAGCGTCTTGAGGTTCTCTTCAAAGCTGTCGTGGAATTTCTCCGGCTCGAACTTGCCGGCGAGGGCCTCGATCAGTTGCTGGGCGATCTTGATTTCGGCTTCCTTCAACTCCACTTCCGGACGTCCGAAGTTGTCAAGCTTACGCACTTCTTCCTGGTAGTACATGGTGTGCAGCATGAGGCCGCCCTCGTAGGGACGCACGAAGACCGTGTACTCGCGATTGTGCATGGTGAGCTTGGCGATGGCGACATAGCTGGTCTCTTCCAGCGAGCGCGCCAGCAAGGCGTAGGGCTTGCGGCCCGCCTCTTCCGGCACCATGAAATAGGAGGACTCGAAGTAGATCGGGTCCACTTCTTCCGACTTCACGAATTCGAGGATCTCCATGGCCTTGGCGGTCTTGGGTTCGAGCTTCTTAATCTCCTCCGGCTCAATGATGACGTACTCGCCCTTGCGATACTCGTAGCCCTTTACGATTTCGCTGCGTTCCACCACACGCTCATCGTGCGGACACCAGAGTTGCTGCTTGATGCGCGTGTTGTCATCGCGGTGCAGCATGTGGAAGGAGATGTGGTTACCGCGCGCGCCGGAAAACAGCCGCACCGGCATGGAGATAAGTCCGAACGTCAAATAACCCGACCAAACAGAAGCCGCCATGGTTCACCGTTTCGCCCTGAAAGTTGTGCAAACACCCCGGCACAGCATGGGCCACGAGACGGCACGATTGTCAAGAGCCTTGTGCTGCCAAGCCGTTCCATCCGCTGGATTTGTGGGATGCGATGCACCCCGGCATTGGCTGTATGGCGGAGTTGAGGCAGCAAACCGGTGAGACATGCGATACTGTGCCTCTGGCGTGACAAATCTCATCCACATAAGGGGTTTGCCGGCGGCGGTGGTGGCACTCGGTTTTGCGCTGGTCGCCCGCACCATGGGCTCGGTCACCGACGGCGGGGCCATGGCCGGGGTGCTGGTGGCGTTTGTCCTCATGCTGGCCGCCGGTTTCTCCGGACTGGTTCCGCTGGCCGCAGTGTTCCTGTTGACCGTGATCACCACGCGTTGGGGCTATGCGCGCAAGCAGCGCCTGGGAGTGGCCGAGCGCAGGCGCGGCCGGACCGCCTCGCAGATTGTTGCCAACCTGGGAGCGGCGGCGCTGTGCGCGTTGCCGGTCATCTGGTTCCCGCAGTTCAGCAACGTTCTCCTGGCGGCTGCGACGGCGGTCTGGCGGAAGCCGCCGCCGACACGGCTTCCAGCGAAGTGGGACAGGCGACGGCGAGCAATGCGTACATGATTACGGGTTTGCGCCCAGCGGCCATCGGAACCAATGGCGCAATCAGCGTGGAAGGCAGCTTGGCCGGATGCATCGCTGCTTCGATGGTGGCTTGGGTCAGCTCATTTGCCGGTCTGGTGCCGTGGCCGTGGACCCCGATTGTCGCCGTGGCTGGCGTGACAGGTATGTTCCTTGACAGCTTGCTCGGCGCGACTTGGGAGAACTCGGGAAAGATGGGGAACGATGCGGTGAATTTTGTGAGCACGGTATTTGCCGCGGACCTCGCGCTGGTGGCGGCGCTGGTGGTGGAGAGGATGGCGACTTAGCGCAACCTCGCCGCCGTTCCGTAGATACTGCCGCAGGTTTCATGTGACTCGTGTTTTGAAGGGGCACGCCTACGGCGTGCCAAGAATCGGACTCAACACATTCGGCTTTAGCCGCCGAGGAGACTCGTGGTCTGTAGGAAGCGAGGTCCCGCAGTGGCTAAAGCCACTGCAACAGATAGGTTTTACGGCGCGCCTGAAGGCGCGCCCCTTCAAATCCCGGCCTCGAAGACGCTCTGCGCGTTCAGGCCACTATTGGAGCTACGCTTGCCTCGACACAAACTTCTCCTCGCCGCCTTTCTCGTCGCCGTCGCGACTTCTGCTGGCAGCCCAGCAATACGACACGCTCATCCGCAATGGCCGCGTGGTGGATGGCAGCGGCAACCCGTGGATTTATGCGGACGTCGGGATCATCGGCGATCGCATCGCGTTCGTCGGCAAAGCGGACGCCAGCGTCACCGCCAAGCGCACCATCGACGCGACGGGTCTGATCGTGGCGCCCGGCTTCATCGACATGCTTGGCCAGTCGGAGGTGAACCTGCTGATCGACAAGCAGGCGGTGAGCAAGCTGACCCAGGGCATCACCACCGAGATCACCGGCGAAGGCGATTCCATCGCGCCCACCAACGAGAAGCTCAACCAGGAGCACGCCGATTTTCTTCAGCACTACCATCTCACCGCCGACTGGCAATCGCTGGAGGAATATTTCGAGCGCCTCACCGGGCAGGGAAGTGGCATCAACCTCGCGACCTATGTCGGCGCGGCGCAGATACGCCACATGGTGATCGGCACGGCCGACCGCGCGCCCACGCCCGCGGAACTGAAGGACATGGAGATCATGGTGGATGATGCGATGAGCGATGGCGCGATGGGAATCTCCAGCGCGCTCATCTACGCGCCGGGTTCGTACGCCACGACCGAGGAGTTGATTGCGCTGGCCAAGGTCGCGGCCAGGAAAGGCGGCATCTACGCGTCGCACATCCGCAATGAAGGCAACGCGGAGATGGACGCCCTGAGCGAAGCCTTTCGCATCGGACGCGAGGCCAACATCCCGGTGGAGATTTTCCACCTGAAGTGCGCCGGCAAACAGAACTGGGGCCGGATGCCGCAGGTCATCGCTGCGATTGAGCAGGCGCGCGCCAGTGGAGTGGATGTCACGGCCGACCAGTACCCCTACACCGGCGCTGCGACTTCGCTGGGCGCGGTGATTCCGCCGAAGTATCACGCGGGCGGCCCGGACGAATTCATAAAGCGGCTGAAGGACCCGGCGGTGCGGCAGCAGATCCGCAACGAGGTCGAGGCCCCGAGTACGACTTTCGAGAACCTTGTGGCTGGGTGCCGGCGGAGCGGAGGGCGTGCTGGTCATCTCGGTGCTCAATCCGGAGCTACGCAAGTATGAAGGAAAGACGGTGGCGCAGATCGGCAAGATGGACAACAAGGACCCGCTCGATGCGCTGATGGACCTGGTCATCGCCGACCGCGACAACACCGGCGCGGTGTACTTCCTGATGAGCGAGGACGACGTGAAGCTGGCCATGCGCCAGCCCTGGGTGAGCGTGGGCACCGATTACGGCGCCATCAGCCCGACCGGGCCGCTGGGCGAGTCGAAGTCGCACCCGCGCGCCTACGGCAGCTTCGCGCGCATTCTGGGCAAGTACGTGCGCGAAGAGCACAACCTGCGGCTGGAGGACGCCATCCGCAAGTTCACTTCTCTGGCCGCGCAACGCGAGAAGCTCGATCATCGCGGGCTGCTGCGCACCGACTACTTCGCCGACATCACGATTTTCGATCCCGAGAAGGTGCGCGACACCGCGACCTTCGACGATCCCAACCGGCCGTCGGTGGGATTCGAGTACGTCTTCGTGAACGGCGTGCTCGCGCTGGAGCACGACAAGGTCAACGGGCAACTGGGCGGCCGCCCGCTGCGTGGGCCGGGATACATGATGCGCGACTACGTTCCCGAAGGCTTGCCGATGCGCGGCAAAGTGCAGGGTGTGGTGACCGACGAAGGCGGCTGGCCGCTGCCCCGGACGACGGTCACGTTGAACGACGCCAGCGGAAACGTCCTGGCAACTGCGACCTCGAAGAAAGACGGGCGATACGAATTCGTGCTGGAGAATCCGTGCAACGGGTGTTCGGTAAAGGCGGAGCGCATGGGCTTCACATCGCAGCAGAAATCAGGAGTGGAGTACAACGGATCGAATTCGCTCTGGTTCGGGTTTGCGTTGAAAAGAAGCAACTAGTAGCAGCTAGTAACTAGCGTTTGGGTTTATCGATGCTCCCAAGTCTTGTGAATTGTCATTACGAGCGCCTGATTTTGGCGCGAGGAATCTGCTGTTGCTGGAAGCGGAGAAAAAGCAGATCCCTCGCTGCGCTCCCGTCGAAAATTGCCGAACGGTGGAAGCGCCGGGCTTTCAGCCCGGCGACAAGAGGTGAGGCTAAACCACGGGCTTCAGCCCCGGCGATGATGGCGAACGCGACCGGGGCTAAAACCCCATTCGAAGAGAAATCGACATTTCGCCGGGCTGGCCCGGCACTTCCAACGGATTTTTCATCCCCTTGGGTGGGCGGCAGGCCCGTGTGAGTTCGTGATGACAACTTTTCGCTCGGGATGTCCAATTATGTGAAGGCTGCGAGCATGCTCCGATGATCCGCTGGAAGACATTTGCGATCGGTTGTAGTCTGGCGGTGGCGTTGTTTCTGTTCGCGCAACACAAATCTTCTATGCCCAATCAGAATATCTATGGCGCGGTCATTGACCTGACGCACACCCTAAACGATCATTCGCCCAACTGGGAGGGCACGGAGAAGTCGCCGTTCGAGGCGCAAGAGCTGGGCAACATCGATCGGGATGGCTACTACTCGCGCATCTTCACCACACAGGAGCATTACAGCACCCACCTCGACGCGCCGGCGCATTTCGCGAAAGGTACGTGGACGGTGGACAAGATTCCGGCGGAGCGACTGGTGCGGCCTCTGGTGGTGCTGGACGTTCGCGCGAAGGTAAAGAATGATAACGACTACGAGGTTAGCGTTCAGGATGTAGCCGATTGGGAGGACGCGCACGGCCCGGTGCCGAGCGGAGCCGTGGTAGTGGCTTATACCGGCTGGGACGCACGCTGGCACTCGCAGAAGGAATTTCAAAACCTGGGGAGCGATCATCTGCCGCACTTTCCTGGCTTCTCGCTCGAGACCGCGAAGTTCTTGGTGAAAACCCGTGAGGTGGTGGGACTGGGCATCGACACTCTGAGTGTGGACATCGGCGCAACCACGACTTATCCGGTGCACGAGTTTACTGCGCAGGAGAGTGTTTACCACCTGGAGAACGTTGCCAACCTGGCGCTGGCGCCGCCGTCCGGCGCGACCGTGGTGGTGGCGCCCATCAAGCTGGAAGAGGGTTCCGGCGGGCCGGTGCGAGTGCTGGCGCTGGTGGAGTAAGGCCGCGCTTGCTTCCTACCTCACGTGTGCGCGGTACAACATGTAGCTAAAGCTCTCGCGCAGCGCGGCCATCCAGCGGCCGAAGGCGGTCTTGGGGACCGAGCCGGGACGTGGGGAGATATACACCGTCATGCCTTCGCGCGCCATCATCTTCTGGGCGCGGTAAAGATGATAAGCGTCGCTGACCAGCAGCGCGCTGTGCATATCGTTGGCGCGCATGATGGTGGCCACGCGCTGCGTCGACTCGTCGGTGTTGTCACCCTGGGTCTCGGCAATCAGGTTTACGTCGGGGACGCCGCGTCCTTCCAGGTAGTCGCGGCCAACCTGGCCCTCGCTGTAGCGCGGGTCGCCGCCTGCGCCGCCGGTGGTGATGATGACGGGCGCGAGACCGCGCTCGAATAGATCGTAAGCATGGTCGAGACGCGCACGATAAACCGGCGAAGGATGGCCAGCGTACTCCGCCGCGCCGAACACGACAATCGCGTCGGCGGCATGCGGTTCATCGACCCCCGCTTCGGTCATGATCTGCCGCGTGGTGTACAGCAGGAGGCCCGCCGCGACAATCGCGGCCAGTATTACGATCCAAACTTTGAGGGGCAATTTGGAGTTTTCCGGTGCCGTGGCGATTACTCCCGGCCCAGCAATTCGGCGATCTGCTCTTCGGGAATGGCGCCCTGCCGCATCAGCCGCCAGCTCCCGTCCTCGCTGGTCAGGTCGACGATAGTGGAAGGCATGTCGCGGGGCGACTGCCCGCCATCCACGATGATCGACAGGCAATCGCCCAACTGGTCGCGGACCTGCATGGCCGACGTGCACTCGACCTCACCGCTCAAGTTGGCCGAAGTTGCCGTGATAGGCAATCCCGCGGCGCGAATGATGGCCAGCGGGATTTCCGAAGCGGGTACGCGCAGGGCAACATTCCCAGTGTTGGCGGTGACTTTGAGCGGCAGCTTGGGGTCGGCCTTGACGATGATGGTGAGCGGACCCGGCCAGAAGCGTCGTGCCAGCAGATAGAAGATTTCCGGGACCGGCCAGGCCAGATCAGCGGCCTGATCGACCGATTCGATCAGCAGCGAGAGCGGCTTATGACGCGAGCGGCTCTTGATTTCGTAAACCCGATCGACGGCATGCAGATTGAACGGATCGGCGGCGAGACCGTAAAACGTATCCGTCGGCATGCCCAACACTTGGCCGGAGCGGATCTTTTCCGCCACATAGGCGACCAGAGAAGCCTCTGGCTGGTCCTGGTTGATTTTGACGATTTCGGGGCGCACGCGCACCTCTTTTTTCTTCTTGATGGAAGCTGATGGGGCGAAAACTAACACATCGCCCTTGCGAACGGCAACTCAGCAGATTACCACGATGTGCCCCGGAATGCGGTGACGCCGCATCGCCGGTGTACGATAGACGCCGGTCGTCGTTCCAGAATGGTCCGCTCAGCCGAGTTCGAAGATCGTCTACGGCGCGTCAACAGCCGCCAAAACGCGCGGGTGAAGGAGTTGCGCCGCGCTTTCGCGGAAGCCGCGCCGAACCAGCAGGGCGAAGTGGCTATCGAAGGCATGCATTTGGTGGAGGAAGCGACTCGCAGCGGTCTGCGGCTGGTGACCGTGTTCTTCAGCGATTCGGCGCACGAGCGCGTGCACAAGCTGCTGCCGCAACTCGGGGCTCACACCGAGACGCTTTTGCTGCCGGATGACGTCTTCGCCAGCGCCGTACCCAGCGAGACGCCGCAGGGAATCGCGGCCTTGGTGCGACCGAAAATCTTTTTGCTCGACGAGGTGTTCGCTCCGCCGCCCGCGCTGCTGGTGGTAACGGCTGGACTGCAGGATCCGGGGAATCTGGGGACCATCGCGCGCTCGGCGGAAGCTTTCGGTGTGACCGGCTTGTTGTTGGGCGAGCGCACAGTGAGCCCGTGGAATTGGAAGGCGGTGCGCGCCTCTGCGGGATCGTTGTTCCGCGTGCCAGCGGTAAGAGTGGAACTGGCAAAAGCGTTGAGCGAGGTCCAAGATCGCGGCGTCCGGGTGCTGGCCACCTCGGCGCACAAGGGTAAATCGATCGCAGAGGCCGATCTGCGCGGGCCGGTTGCGTTTCTTGTGGGCAACGAAGGTGCGGGAATACCGAAGGCGCTGCTGGCGCAGGCCGATGAGGTCGTGGCCATCCCGCAGGCGAGAAGCGTGGAGTCGCTCAACGCAGGCATTGCGGCGTCGATTGTGTTGTATGAAGCAGCCCGGCAGAGAGGTTGAACCACAAAGGCACAGAGGCACAGAGGTTTAGAATTGCTTCATAGGCTCTCCGGTTCTTGAGGAGGTAGAAAGAGGGTTCCTTGAGAACGACATTCGACTCGGAAGCAGTGCCTCGGCTGGCGTGCAAAGCTGAATTGCCGGCAGACGCGGAGCAACCACTGACCCGGGAAATCATTGCCGCGGCGATGGAAGTCCACAGGTCGCTGGGGCCTGGTTTACTGGAGTCCGCCTACCAGGCTTGCCTGTGCCGCGAGCTCGAGATACGCCGAATCCCATTCCGGCAGCAGGTCGAAAT
Source organism: uncultured Acidobacteriaceae bacterium (assembly GCA_963798005.1). Lineage (GTDB taxonomy): Bacteria > Acidobacteriota > Terriglobia > Terriglobales > Acidobacteriaceae > Bog-257. The sequence continues at coordinate 22,686 of CAWCRZ010000020.1, forward strand.
ACCGATTACATACAAAGGCGTCAAACTTGACTGCGGGTACCGGATCGACTTGATCGTTAGTGACAAAGTTGTCCGCGAACTGAAGTCAATCCAAGAGATTCTGCCGGTACACGAGGCGCAGTTGCTGACTTACTTGCATCTGACCGGGCTGCGGAAAGGGCTGATGGTTAACTTCAACGTGGCTGTCCTGAAGAACGGAATTCGCCGACGTGTTCTCTGACTTGGTTTTTCTCGGTGCCTCTGTGACTCTGTGGTAAACGTAGTCTGTGAATCTTTTTCAGCAGCTTCCGACGCCTGACGATAGCGTGGACAAGTCGCGGCCACTGGCTGACCGCATGCGTCCACGCACACTGGACGAGTTCGTCGGCCAGGAACACATCCTGGCGCCCGGCAAATCGCTGCGAGTGCAGATCGAGCGCGACGATACCGGCTCGCTCATCTTCTGGGGGCCACCCGGCGTAGGCAAGACGACGCTGGCGAAAATCATCGCCCGCATGACCCACGCCGACTTCATCGAATTTTCCGCGGTGCTGGCCGGCATCAAGGAAATCAAGCAGGTCATGGCCGACGCCGAGCGCGCTCGGCAGTACGGCACCCGCACTATCGTGTTCGTGGACGAGGTGCATCGCTTCAACAAGGCGCAACAGGACGCCTTCCTGCCTTACGTCGAGAAGGGAAGCATTCGCCTGATCGGAGCGACTACCGAGAATCCATCGTTCGAAGTCATTTCCGCGCTGCTGTCGCGCTGCCGGGTTTATGTACTCAATCCGCTTAGCGAAGAGCAGATTGTGCTCCTGCTGAAGCGCGCACTCCAGGACGCCGACCGCGGTCTCGGCGAGCTGCATCTGGAAGCTGACGACGAAGCCTTGCGAAAGATCGCGGCCTATTCCAGCGGCGATGCGCGCAGCGGGTACAACGTGCTGGAGGTCGCTGCGACGCTGGCGCTCGAACAGCAGAAGAAGGGCGCGCAGCCCCGCATCACCGACGCCATCGTGACGGATGCGCTACAGAAGCGCGTGCTGCGGTACGACAAGGCGGGCGAGGAGCACTACAACCTGATCTCCGCGCTGCACAAGAGCGTGCGCAATAGCGATCCGGATGCTGCGCTCTATTGGCTAGCTCGCATGCTGGAGGCGGGCGAAGACCGGCTATACGTTGCGCGCCGCGTGGTGCGCATGGCGGTGGAAGACATCGGACTTGCGGACCCGAATGCGCTGGCAATTACCATCAGCGCTCGCGATGCCTTTGACTTCCTGGGAATTCCGGAAGGCGATCTCGCGCTGGCGCAAGCCGTCGTCTATCTGGCGGTTGCACCCAAGTCGAATGCGCTGTACACGGCATACGGCGCGGTGCAGGAAGACGTCGAACGCACGGCGCAAGACCCGGTTCCGCTGCATCTGCGCAACGCGCCGACCGGGTTGATGAAGGCCTTCGGTTACGGCGAGGGTTATCAGTACGCGCACAACCTGGAGTCGAAGGTGGCGGACATGCAGTGCCTGCCTGACAATCTCAAGGACCGCAACTACTACCATCCAACCGAGGAGGGCGTGGAGAAACGCATCAAGGCGCGGCTGGAAGAGATCAGGAAAGCAAGGGCGAGTTCACCACAGAGACACAGAGGCACAGAGAAAAAGAAATCAGAAAACAGCTGAAGACTCGCCATAATCCCTGAGCTTCAATAAGCCGCCTGGCTACCAACCGATTCGATCCGACAGCGACTTCAAAGAATTGGAATTTCTCTGTGCCTCTGTGTCTCTGTGGTCAACGTCTCTTCATATGCTCCTTCAGAATGCATTTATCCATGACAACGAAGATGCCCGCCTGGCGGGCTTTTTCAGCGGCTTCCTCGTGCACGACGCCTTCCTGCATCCAGATTGCCGGGGCCTTGACCTGAATGGCGTGCTCCACTACTTCCGGAACGGCATCAGAGCGGCGAAAAACATCCACAATGTCAATTTTCTCCGGCACCTCGAGCAACGACGGATACGCCTTCTCGCCCATCCACTCCTGGATGTTGGGATTCACAGGGATGATGCGATAGCCGTGCGACTGCATATAGTGGGAGACGCCGTAGCTGGGCCGAAACGGAGTGTCGGTGAGTCCGACGACCGCGATAGTTTTCGCAGATTGCAGCAGTTGGGTGATGCGGTCGGATTCGCTGTTGGTCAACGATGGCTCCTGAGGGGCCGTGTTTTAGCGCTTGGCCTTAAGCTTGGTGGTCAGCCGCCGATGGGGACCGGGGGACGCCGCCAGCAGGCCTGACAGGTGTTCGACCTCAAGCACCACGCGGTCAAGATCGTCGATGAGCGGCTTCAACAGATGAGTCACACCACCGGCGCGATACTCGTTTACCAGCGTACGGTAATACCAGATAATCTTGGCCTTGGGAGCGGAGAAGCGCGCAAACGCCGAGTCTCCGTCGTAGCGCAGATCACGCAGTACGGCACGAGCGTTGTACAGCTTGTCGGCTGCGGAGACGAAGCGGGTGTCGGCATCCTCGTGGCTTACACGGCGCAGGTAGCGAAATTTCCGCCGCTCCCAACTTTCTTTCTTCTTCGGGTCCTCGGCATACGAGTCGGTGCAGCCATCGACCATCTTGGCCACCCGCGGCCCGAACATCTGGTCGATAACCTTTAGCATCGGCCGTCCACCGTGGTCCTCGACCGCATCATGCAGGAGCGCAGCGATGGCCATCTCTTCGTCGCCGCCGTAATCGAGCACGATGGAAGCGACGCCGAGCAAATGCGAGACATAAGGAATGCCGCTCTTCTTGCGGTCTTGATTGCGATGCACCTGGGCGGCGAAAAGCAGGGCGTGATCGAAGCGGGTAGAGAGCGGGACGAACTTACGATCGAGGGAGGCTGAACGCCGAACGGCCATGTCTCAGGATAGCAATGCAGGCGCACTCCGGAATACTAGAAAACTGGCGCCGAACTGTGGAAAACCCGGACTGGTAAAACTCCCGTCAGGCGCAGTTGTTACAAGGCTGGCCCCGCAGGCCAAGTACTCCTTCCCGCGCGATGATTGGCACCATCACCAGAGCTGCTCCAGGATCGGCCCACCACCAGCCCAGCAACCCATGCAGCAGCAACCCTGCCAACAGAATCGCCGATAGATACATGCAAAAGTCTGCCTGCCGCGAATCGGCGTGCAGCGCGCGGCTGGAGAGTTGCGCAGCCACGTGGCGCTTGGCACGCGCCAGCAGCGGCATCACAATTACGGCGGCTGCGGCGATCAGAATTCCAGGCAAGGTCCGTTCGGGCAGGGTTTTAGTCCACAGAGCGCGAATCGACTCCACCGTCACAAACGCCGCCAGCAACAGAAAGCAAATCCCGACCAGGCGATGTGCAACTCGCTCAGCGCGTTCGCGACGTCCCGCGTCAGCGTCGGCACAAAACCGCCAAAGCAGGATTCCCGCCGAAGCTGTCTCGATCACCGAGTCGAGCCCGAAGCCAATCAGAGCGACGCTGCCCGCGACTGCTCCCGCTGCCAGCGCGACCGCAGCTTCCAGGCCGTTCCAGGCCAGCGTGAAGTATTCCAGCCGCCGTCCGCGGACGATAAGAACACGACGGTCAGTCGAGCTTGTTGAGCCATCGAGGCTAACGGAGTCAGTCTTCATCGCTCACGTGAGTATAAGCGGACGGACAGGAGCCAGCGGGAAGGGAAGTGCCTGCCGGAAAGCCTCCTGCATCATGCGCTGGCGACGTTTTGCGCAGCGGGAGCGTACTGAATGGCCAGCAGGGTTTCGTCGTCGGCACGCTCGCGGGCCTCCGCGAAACGCGGCCACATGCTGCTTGCAGGCGTTCACCAGGTCGATGGGACAGCACATGTGCTGCTCTTCCAGAAAGCTGCGCAGCCGCTCCGCGCCATATTCGTCGCCACTTTCGTTTTCCGCTTCGCTAACTCCATCGGTGTACAACACCAGCGTCTCGCCTGGAACCATGCGGGCCTTGGCTACGCTGACGGTGTCGTCGGAGAAGTAGCCCAGGGGCTTGCAGGAACTCTCGAAGCTGCGTACGCCGGAATTGCCCACCAGCAGCACCGGCAAGTGGCCCGCATTGGCCATCACCAACTCACCGCTGGACGAGGCCTTACCAAAGACCAGGGTCGCATACTGCGTGGGCAGAGCGCTCTCGCGAAACAGCCGGTTGGCCCGCACCATCACCTCTTCCACCGAGAGCCGCAGCGGGACCAGGGAGTGAAACACGGCGCGCAAGTTTGACGACAACATGGCGGCCGCTACGCCCTTGCCGGAAACGTCGGCCATGATGAAATACAGGTGGCCGTCTTCCTTGATGACGTCGCAATAATCGCCGCTGACCATGCCCGCCGGCTGATAGTGATAAGAAATTTCCCAACCCGAAATGGCGAGGTCCTGCGGCGGCAGCAGACCTTTCTGGATTTGCGCCGCTAGCTCCAGATCGTATTCCAGCGCGCGCGCCTGCTGGGGTGTCAAGCAGTCAAGGCAGACGCGAGCCAGAGGGTTTTCCAGCAGCCGCTCGTTCTCCACCGTGCCCAGACAGGCCTCGCACACGCCGAAGGTACCGTGATCAATGCGATGCAGCGCGCTGTCCACTTCCCCCAGCAGCCGTAGCACGTGCTCGCTCTCGTTCTCGGCCAGCACGTCGGCCAGGCGTGCGCGCCCAGCCAGCAGTTGCTCGCGGACGCTGTTAACGTACACCGTTTCACCAATCGCCATAGCTAACCACCTTATGAGAGTTAGAGGGTTAAAGACAGGCACTGGATGCAGTCTTTTTCGACTTTTCTACGTTGTCATCCTACAACCGATGGCCAACGGAACCACTCCGCTTCTTGCGGCCAAAGCGGATTCGATTTTCGGGGAATGGCCAGGTACCCGACGTAAGCAAAAGCGGCGACGCCGAGGCATCGCCGCTGGCTCGGTCGCGAACTAAATCGTGCCCGTAGCGGTCCCGAGGACAATTCAGTACATCAGGGGTTTGCCGAGCCGCACGTCTCCGATATTTGTTTCACGCCCTCGACGGTGAGAGCGGGTTCCTCGGTTGCGCTGGATGCAATCCCCTTCTCGGTTGTGTCTGTGGTCTTCAGGCCAGGCTTGCCAGTGATCTCGACTCGGCGGCCGACATATCGGCTGAGTCTGGCGGTATTGCCTTGGAGTTCATGGATCGTGCCAGTGTTGTCTGTGACCGTGTAATCGCCGCCGGAGCTTTGCAGGCAACCTTGAACTGTAGTCTGGCTGGAGGTATTGCCGGCAGCTTGCCATGAATCTAATCCGGGGTACCCCGATTGCGCCTGCAACCAAACGGCAGAGGCCAGCAGCGCTAGAGTAAACAGCAGTGTCTTGCGCATAAAGCCTCCTTCTGCGTAATTAGACGCGCGCTGGCGGACTAAGGTTAGCTCGATCAGCGACGCCGGAACTCTCCCCAGGGGTTTTCGATTCGTTTAGGCGTCAGTAGCTTTTGCACGTATCCGCTACCTGCTTTACGGTTTTCACTTCAAAAACCGTGATCACCTTTACGCTGGATGCACCCCCCGGCGGAGTGGTGTCCTGGCTCCTCGTCCCAGGCTTTCCGGTGACTTCGACTTCATGTCCAACCTGGTGGGCGAGCTTACCAAGACTGCCCACCAGAGTATGCGCTGTGCCATCGCTGTCGGTGAGGGTGTATTGGTAATCGGCGCTCTGGAGGCAGCCCTGGAGCGTGGTCACGATCGGCCTTGTTCTTTTCCGAGGATGGATTCGCGGGTTGCGCCTGTAACCCGGCGGCCGTGAGCAGCAGCAGTGCCAGCATGAGTATCTTGTGCATAAACGTCCCTTCGATGAGGATCAGATTGCGCGTTCGCCTTCGACGCTGTAAAACACGCGCGCAAATGTCACTTCGCCTGGCACGTGTCCGCTACGTGGGTCACGGTATTCACGTCAAAAACCGGCTGCTCCACTGCGCTGGAAGCCGTGCCCCAGGAGGTCGTGTCGGTGGTCTTCATCCGAGCTTACCGGTGATCTGGACTTCGTGACCGACGTGGTGGCTGAGCTTATTGGCATAACCTGACAGCCGATGCACCGTCCCATTCTTCTCGGTGAGGGTGTAGTGACCACTTGGAGCTCTGCAGGCAGCCTTCAATCGTGTCGGTGCGGAGGCTTGTTGTTGTCCGACGATGGATTCGCAGGTTGCGCCTGCAACCAGGCGGCAGAGAGCAGTAGCAGAGCAAGCGAGCAGATGTTTTGGCATAAGAGACTCCTCCCTTCACGGCGTTTGAGCTTTGCCGCTCCGTCAGGCGGCAGTCAATAGGTGTTCGCCGTGTGTTCACGCGGAACTGCTGTCCCGCGTGTGAGTAGCGAGCGAAGGGACGCGTGATTCACATGGCGGCTTGCAGGTATCGGCGATGTGCTTAATGCTACTTTACCCGGAAAACGTGCTGCTGGTGGGCAGTAGACGCATGCACCCTGCTGCGTGGTGCCGGTGGTCTTCACCGAATCGGCGTGCCGGTGATGGCGACCGTCGTGGCCGATATGGTCGGTGAGCTGTATTGGCGTTATAGCCGGAAAGAAAGTACTTCGCGCCGCTACTGTCGGTCAGGGTAATAATGGCCGCCTGGCAGCCGAAAGGCAGCCCGTGGATCGTGCTCTCGGTCGGTCATGCCAGACGACTTGCCCATATTGTCCTGCGCCAGCAACCAGGCAAGCCGAAAGCAGGAGCACCACAGAAGAACCAGCGTCTTGCGCATAGAGAACCTCCTTCTGAAGGGGCCAGCCTACAGGCCGTTCGCAAGTACTCGAAAATGCCCGGCCTAACCCCGGAGGTAAAAACTGCTAGGATAATAAACCTTCCACCACACGATAGCTCTCCGCAAGCGCGGAATCCAGCGCTGCGGGATCTTTGCCGCCGGCCTCGGCCATGTCGGGACGTCCGCCGCCGGAGCCGCCAACCTTCTTCGCGACCTCGGCGATGATCTTGCCCGCCTGCACGCGCGAGGTCAGGTCTTTGGTGACGCCGACGATGAGCGCGACCTTGCCGTCGCTGACCGAGCCCAGCACGACCACGCCCGAGCCGAGCTTGTTGCGCAGGTTGTCGATGAGCACGCGCAGTTGGGCGCGTTCGAGATTGTCGGCGCGCGTGGCCAGGACTTTGACGCCCTTCACTTCGCGCACGTTCTCCGCCGCCGACTGGACCGAGCGAGGACGCCGACTTCATGCGCGCCTGGTCGAGTTCCTTGCGCAGCTTCTTCAGCTCTTCTTCGCGGCGCTCCAGTTCGTGCTTCAGGGCCTCGGCGGGAGACTGATCGTCGCCGCCGCGCACCAGCGTGGACGACGACGTTCTCCAGTTCGTGATCTTTGCGGAAGTGGCGCAGCGAGCCTTCGCCGGTGACGGCTTCCAGGCGGCGCACGCCGCTCGAGACGCTGCCTTCCTTCAGAACTTTGATCAGGCCGATCTCGCCGGTCGCAGCGGTGTGCGTGCCGCCGCACAGCTCGGTGGAGAAGTCGCCGATGCGGATGACGCGCACCCGGTCGCCGTACTTCTCGCCGAAGAGCGCCATCGCGTGGTACTCGTTGACGGCGACGTCGATGGGCACGTCTTCGATCACCTCGACGCGGTCGTTGCGCAGGACTTCTTTGTTGGCGAGGTCTTCGATGTCCTGCAACTCTTCGTCGCCGACCGAGGCGAAGTGCGAGAAGTCGAAGCGCAGGTGCGAGGGATCGACCAGCGAGCCCGCCTGCTTCACGTGCTTGCCCAGCACCTCGCGCAGCGCGGCGTGCAGCAGGTGCGTGCCGGTGTGGTTGCGCATGGTGGCGCGGCGGACTTCGTCGTTGACCATGGCGTCGACTTTGTCGCCGACGTGGATGGTCTGCTTGGCGACGACGCGATGCGCGCGCACGCCCTGCACGGGATAGGTGACGCCTTCGACCTCGGCGACCAGCGTGTTGTGATCGTCGGCGTAGAGCCAGCCGACGTCGCCGACCTGTCCGCCGGCCTCGGCGTAGAACGGAGTGTGGTCGAGCACGATCTCGCCGCGCTCGCCGGGCTTGAGTTCCTGCGCGCCGACGCCGGTGCCGTTGTGCGGCTTGATGATGGCCAGCACCTCGCATCCGGTGGAGAGCGTCTGGCGATAGCCTTCGAACTCGGTGCGCGGCAGGGATTGGTAGAGCGGGCTGGCCGTGGCCTTCGAGCCGCCCTTCCAGGAAGCCTGCGCGCGCTTGCGCTGCTCTTCCATGGCAGCGTCGAAACCGGCCTGCGTCGAAATCGAATGCCAGCGTCGCGGCACGCATCTTCGATGAAGTCGCGCGGCAGACCAAAGGTGTCATACAGCTTGAACGCCTCTCGCCAGGATAATGGCCACGCTGATGCCAGTCGCTCGTGAGTGCAGTTCAACGTCACGCCTCGTGATTCTTCACCGGCGTCGACGCAGAGCTCGCATCTGGTCGGTCAAGATTGCTTCGCGAGCCCATTCCTATCCGGCGCGTCATGAACTGCCAGCGTCGCGAGCGATGCAAGCTCTCGACTCTCGGTATCGCCTTCAAGAGTCGCTTCAGTCTGCAGCCCGATCTCCAGCGTGTGCGCGAACCGCGTCTCTTCGCCCTTGATCGTCTCCGACACGCGATTCGCCGTCTCGACCAGCTCGGGATACGCATCCTTCATCAGGTCGCGAACGGCGAACACCATCTCGAACAGGAACGGTTTCTCCTGTCCCAGCAGTCGCCCATGACGAATCGCGCGGCGAATGATCTTGCGCAGCACGTAGCCGCGGCCTTCGTTCGAGGGCACCACGCCATCGGAAATCAGAAACGTTGCCGCGCGCGCGTGGTCGGCGATGACGCGCAGCGATGCCGCCTGGTGATGCTGCTCTTCGACGTCTTCGCTCTTCATCTCCTCGTCGAGCGACACGCCGGTCAGCTCCGCCGCGCGCTTGATCAGCGGCACAAACAAATCCGTGTCGTAGTTCGAGATCACGCCCTGCAGCACGGCGGTCACGCGCTCCAGGCCGGCGCCGGTGTCGATCGACGGCTTGGGCAGCGGCGTGAGCTTGCCATCGGGCTGCTTGTCGAACTGCATGAAGACGAGGTTCCAGATTTCGACGTAGCGCCCGCACTCGCAGCCGAACTGGCAGTCGGTGTGTCCGGCGTCGCTGGCGGCGGGGCCCATGTCGTAGTGGATCTCGCTGCACGGGCCGCAGGGGCCGGTGTCGCCCATCATCCAGAAGTTGTCTTTCATGCCCATCTCGAAGATGCGCTCGGGCGCGACGCCGTCGCGATCCAGTGCTCGTAGGCCTCGTCGTCGCGCGCGATGCCTTGCTCGCCTTTGAAGATCGTGGCGTAGAGCTTGTCTTTCTCGATGCCGAACCACTCGGGCGAGGTGACCAGCTCCCAGGCGTAGGCGATGGCGTCCTTCTTGAAGTAGTCGCCGAAGCTGAAATTGCCCAGCATCTCGAAGAAGGTGTGGTGGCGATTGGTGAAGCCGACGTTCTCCAGGTCGTTGTGCTTGCCGCCGGCGCGCACGCATTTCTGCGAGGTGGTGGCGCGCGTGTAGTCGCGCTTCTCGATGCCGAGGAAGACGTCCTTGAACTGGTTCATGCCGGCGTTGGTGAACAGCAGCGTGGGGTCGTTTTGCGGCACCAGCGAAGAGGAGTGGACCTCCTTGTGCCCTTTGGAGACGAAATAGTCCAGGAACATGCGGCGAACTTCGGAACCGGAGAGCTTGCGGCTGGGCATAGGGATAGGAAAATTCTAACAGCAGTCGGGCCCGGCACCTCTTTTGCCAATTGACCTCGGCAGCAATCGACCGCATAATTTCAGTGCCTGACGATTACCGCTACTCATAAGGTGGCCCGCTGTGAAAAAACAAACGAAGGCCCGCCGTCCTTTCTCGACGGCAGGCGAGAAGCTGGACGATGTGCTGGGCGATACCACCAAGCGTATCGAGGACGAGACGCAGAAGCTGCTGGCCTACATCAACGACGAACTGGTGCCGGCGATCCGCGAGCATTCGAGCAATGCGCTGCGCATTGCCAGCGAGAAGATGGCCCAGGCCGCCGAGCTGATGGAATCCGAAACCAAGCGGCGGAAGCGCTGACGAGCGGTCCAGAGACGGCGGTCGAGCAGTCCCATCGGGGGCTGAAGCCCCTGTTTAGGGTGCTTGGCTACGGCACGGCTAAAGCCGTGCCCCTTCAAATCCGGTGAGCGCGCGACGAGCGGCGCAGAGTGTCGTCATCCTTGTTCTGTGCACTGCTATATCGCTGCTCTCGGCCTGTGGCGGGCACAAGACGGCACGCAGCCATCCTCCGCCGCCCCCGCCGACCATCGCTCCAGCCGAGCCTGCGCCGAGCAGCACGGCGGAAGGGAAGCCAGCCGCTCCTCCTCCCAGCGGAAAGCCAGCGGCCAAGCCCATCTATGTGGAGACCGGCTTGGCGAGCTGGTATGGGCCTCCGTACCATAACCACCGCGGCTCGAATGGCGAGATCTACGACCAGAATGCGTTGACCGCCGCACACCGTACGCTGCCCATGAACTCAGTGGTGCGCGTGACCAACCTTCAGACGAAGCAATCGGTGGTGGTGCGCATTACCGATCGGGGGCCGTTTATCGAAGACCGCATCGTGGACCTGTCACTAGCTGCGGCGAAGGCCGTGGATGTGTGGCGTCCGGGCACCGCTGAAGTAAAGCTTGAAGTATTGTCGGCGCCCGCGCCCATTGCCGAGGGCGGCCGCTGGTGCGTGCAGATCGGCGCTTTCCAGAGCGAGCACGAAGCCCGCAAGCTGAAAGAGAAGCTGCAAAACCGCTACGAAGGCGCGAACGTCGTTCAGTTCACCGGGCCGACCGGGGAGTGGGTGCGGCTGCGTCCCCAAAATGATGACAAGCGCCAGGCCGAAGAGGTCGCTAGCAAGACCCACGTGAAAGAGGGCGGCGTGTTTCTGGTGAGGCTGGATTGAAGGGCAAGGTCCAAGGAGCGCGTATTGGGGAAAAAGCGTGCCGTCCCTGAAGGGACTGGTTCGATTTTTCACCTCACCCAGCACTCAACAATCAGCCAGTCGAGAGAGTATGATTCTCGATTCTGCGTGCGAGTTCGATTCTCTCGACGCAGTGTTTTTATCCGGACGAAAACTTATGACATGCTCTGATCGCTGGTGCGCACGCGCCACCTGCCTGCTGACCTTGTGTTTTGCAACCATCATCAGCCCGGCACTACCGCAAAGCGGTCCCGCCACGAACCAGCGTTCGGCCGAAGCTCGTCCTTCCTCCACGGGAAAGCGCGCGAGCAGCAAGCCCGAGGCGCAGAAGAGCGCCGGCGAGGCGGCGACAGAGTTCTTGGCCAGCGAAGCTGGTCCGCAGAAGGCCGATGACGAGGGCCGCACTCGCCTGCCCATGGAAGTGCGCAAGAGCGTCAGCTTCCGCGAGATCGGGCCGGCGATTTCCGGTGGACGCGTTCCAGCGGTCGCTGGGGTTGCCGACAATTCCGATATCTACTACGTAGGCGCGGCAGACGGCGGCGTGTTTCGCACCAGCGATGGCGGCATCACCTGGAAGGCGCTGTTCCAGCATGAGAGCGTCATGTCCATGGGCGCGCTGGCGGTCGATCCGCAGAACGACAATATCGTATGGGCGGGAACGGGCGAGGCCAACATTCGCAACACGGTTTCGCCCGGCAACGGCATTTACAAGTCAACCGATGGCGGCGGGCACTGGAAGCGCATGGGGCTGGAGGGTACCTTCCAGATCTCGCGCGTGGTGGTTGACCCGCACAACTCCGGCACCGTGATAGTCGCCGCCATGGGCAGTCCGTGGGCGGACAGTGCTGAGCGCGGCGTGTATCGCACCACCGACGGTGGCGCCACCTGGCAGAAGGTGCTGTACATCGGGCCGAGCGTAGGCATTGCCGATCTGGCGATGGATCCGCAGAACCCGCAGGTGCTCTATGCCGCAGCCTATCAATTCCGTCGCACGCCGTGGAGCTATTCCGGCGGCGGGCCCGAGGACGCGATCTACAAATCCTTCGACCAGGGACAGACATGGAAGCGGCTGAGCGGTCACGGGCTTCCGGAGAAGCCAGTAGCGCGCATCGGCCTCGCTATCGCGGCCAGTTCGCCGAATACGGTTTATGCCGTGATGGGTTCCACCGAGGGCGTGCTGTGGCGCTCGGACGATGCCGGCGATCATTGGAGCCTGGTCAGCAAGGATGAAGAGGTTGACGCCAGGCCGTTTTACTTTTCGCGCATCGAGGTCGATCCGCGGAATCCCGAGCACATCTTCGCACTGTCCAACAACCTGATGGAGTCGAAGGACGGCGGACATACTTTCTCGACGATTGCGCGGCAAATACACGGCGATCATCACACCATGTGGATCGACCCCAGCGGCAGCGGGCGAATTATCGAAGGCAATGACGGCGGGATAGTGATCTCGCGGGATAACGGCGAGCATTGGGATTTCATTCACAATATCGCAATCGCGCAGTTCTACCACGTCAGCGCCGATGAAGAGCGGCCGTATATGGTGTGCGGCGGCTTGCAGGACAACAGTGCCTGGTGCGGCCCCGGCCGCAGCAAAGATCCGTCTGGGATTTTGGATCGCCACTGGTTCGATTTGAACGGCGGCGATGGTATCTACGCGATTCCCGCGGCTGACAATCCCAACCTCATTTACAACAGCACGGAGAACGGCGTGTTCATGGTGTTCGATCGCGCCGCCGAGCAGGTGCACGACGTCGAACCGTACCCGCGCGACTTCAGCGGTGGAGGGGTTGCCGATTCGCCGTATCGCTTTCACTGGAACGCGGGCTTTGCCATCTCGCCTGCCAATCCCATGGTGTTGTACGCGGGCGGCAACGTGCTGTTCAAGAGCGAGGACCGCGGCCGCACCTGGAAGGCTATCAGCCCTGACCTGACGTTGAATGACAAGAGCAAGCAGCAGTCGTCGGGCGGACCGGTGGTGAAGGACAATTCGGGCGCGGAGGCTTTCGACGCGATCATCCGGATTACGCCTTCGACCAAAGATCCGAATGTGATCTGGATCGGCACCGACGATGGGCTGGTGCAACTCACTCGCGATGGCGGCGTAAGCTGGACCAACGTCACGGCGCACATTCCCGATCTTCCGCCGTGGGGACGCGTCGAGTCCATCGACCTTGCGGCCGACAATCCGGGAGACGTGGTCATCACTGTAGACCGCCACTTCAACGGCGACTTTAAGCCGTACGTCTTTCGCACGAGCGATTACGGGGCGACCTGGCAATCCATCGCCGGCGACTTGCCGCAGATGTACGCGCACGTGGCGCACCGCGACCGGCGCAATCCGCACATGTATTACGCCGGCCTGGAGAACGGACTCTACGTCACCTGGAACGATGGCGCAACCTGGTATCTGTTCGGGCTGGGACTGCCGAACGTTTCGGTTTATGACCTTACGGAGCAGGAGCGGGACAACGATCTGATCGTGGGTACCCACGGCCGCGCCATGTGGATACTGGACGATCTGACCCCGTTGCAGCAATTCACGCCGGAGATTGGACAGGCGGCGTTGCACTTGTTTCAGCCTCCGTCCGCACTGCGTTTCTGGCCGTGGTCGCAGGTGGAAGGACTGGGCGATGGCGCATTCTATGGCAGGAACCCAGCGTACGGGGAGCAGTTGAGTTACTTCCTCGCCAAGGAAGTGAAAGGGCCCGGGCAGTTGGTGATCACGGACTCGCATGGTCACGTGGTGCGCACGTTGAAAGGAACCCACGCGCTAGAGGACGGCGAGAAACCTCCCGCGGATGAAGATGTCCCTCCTCCGGCAATGCCGGTACCGTCGTCGGTGCAAAGGATGGAACAGAAGGCGGTTCATCCGGCGGAGCCGGCAATTTCGTCACAGAATCAGCAGCAACTGGCTCCCACGACAGGATGGGAGACAGAAACAGAACTTGGAAGGCCGAAGAATTTCCCCTGGATTCCGACTAAGCCTGGATTGCAGCGGGTGTACTGGGACCTGCGCGCGGATGGCCCGGTGCGCTGGGACAGCGCGAAAGACTTCAATAAGGGGCCGAAAGCGGGTGCTCTGGTGCCCCCGGGCGAGTACACGGCGAGCATGACGATTGGCGGGCAGACGGTATCGCAGAAATTCCAGGTCATTAACGACCCGCACTCTCATGCCGATCAGGCGGGCATGGAGGGGCGCTATCAGATGAGCCAGGCTGTGCTGCATATGCTGTCGCAGCTTGACGTGGCGCTGAATCGCATGGACGCGATCAGGGCGCAGGTCGAGGCGCTGCAACTCGCGGCCAAGAACACCCCGGATGAGCCAGCCGTGAAAACGGCCAGCGAAGCGATCGAGAAGCAGATGAAGTCAGTGCAGCAGCAAATCACCAGCAATGCTGGTGCGGCTGAGTCCAGTCTGCGTTGGGCGGGCAAGATTCGCGAGCATTTGTTCTCGCTCAACGGAGTGCTGGAAGGGTGCGACGATGCGCCCACCGAAGCGATGATTGCGGAAAAGCAACGGCTGGAGCCGGATTATCAGTCGGAGATCCAGAAGTTTAACCAGTTCTTGCAAAGCGATGTGGCCGCGTTCAATCGCGAGATGGCGCAGCGCAAGCTGACTGGCGTGGTGGAAGGAGAGGCCGTGCAGCCATAAAGTAGCAGATCACCACCGCAAGACTAACTCCTAAGTTGTTGGTGTGCCACCAAAGAATTCATCTAAACCGCGGAGTTTCACCGATAAACACGGATTTCTTAAACAGAATTCGTTTTGAATCCGTGTTCATCCGCGTATATCCGTGGTTGATTTTTCTTTTTTCTGTGCCTCCGTGTCTCCGTGGTGAAAAAATTCCGTTAGCTACCAGCCGTAGTGGTAGCGCCGGGCGCGGGCAGGGAAGAGTTTGATAAACAGCATACCGGCGAGAAAGCCTCCCACGTGGGCCCAGAAGGCGATTCCTCCCGAATTGGTGCTACGCGAAGTGATAGAGGTGGCAGCCCCGCTCAGAAATTGCCAAACGAACCAGTATCCCAGCACCACCCAGGCTGGCAGCCACACAAAGAAAGCAAAGAACAGCGGTACCAAAGTAAGCACGCGGGCGCGCGGATACAGCAGGAAGTACCCTCCCATGACGCCCGCAATCGCGCCACTGGCGCCGACCGTCGGAATGACCGAGTCGGCATTCAGCAAGATGTGGAACAGTGCGGCAGCGATGCCGCAGACCAGGTAAAACACCAGATACCAAGCATGCCCCAGGCGGTCTTCGACGTTGTCGCCGAAGATCCATAACGCCCACATGTTGCCTATGACGTGGAACCAGGAGGCGTGCAAGAACATGGAGGTGAAGATTGGTAGGACAGCCGCCATAGTGGGCACAAACCGTGTGCCGAGTTGGGAGACCAGGTCCGCAGGCACGTAACCACTATTGAACAGCACAGCCGTTAGCCGGGCAGGAACGACGCCAAGCTGAAAAACGAGGGAGTTGGCGGCGAGCGGGCTTTTACGGTTCAGCCAATACTGAAACATGAATATCAGCGTGTTCAGCGCGATTAACGCATAGTTCACGTAGGGAGTGCTTACCCGAGGAGCGTCGTCTTTGAGCGGGATCATGGGTGCGCTTTACGTCTGCGGTGCGGCAGGGAAGAGTTCCCTCTCGTTTTTCACCGCGTGCTTGCCCGGCGATTTGACCGAACCACCTTCAACCCTCCACGATAGCAGAAGGATGCCAGTCAACGGCGTGATGGTAGTGGATAAGCCCGCGGCATGGACCTCGCACGATGTGGTCGCCAGGATGCGGCGTCTGGCGGGAGAGCGGTCTATCGGGCATTTGGGAACGCTCGATCCTATGGCCACCGGAGTGCTGCCGCTGGTGCTGGGGCGGATGACCCGGCTGTGCCAGTTCTACCTAGCTTCGGAGAAGGCCTATGAAGGAACGATCCGGCTGGGGCTGGCGACCGACACCTATGATTGCGACGGCGATCCCGTGGGCGAGCCGCAAACAGTTAATGTGACACTTGAAGAAATCAGGATAGGGGCATCTGGTTTTCGCGGCCTGATCAGCCAGACACCACCGCCGTTTTCAGCCAAGAAGATCAAGGGAGTTCCGGCCTACAAGCTCGCCCGTAAGAAGCTGGAGGTCGAGCTCCGGCCTGTGGATGTTGAAGTGAAGGAATTCGCCATAGTTGGCTTGGACGGCGATCTGGTCGAATTCCACAGCCGGGTATCGTCGGGAACCTATATTCGGGGCCTGGCTCATGAATTGGGACAGAAGTTGGGCATTGGTGCCCACCTGGCAAGCCTGCGCCGGACGGCCGTGGCCGAATTTACCATGGAGCAGAGCCACACCCTGGAAGAGATCGCTGAGGCGATCAGTCAGGGCCGACTGGAAGACCTGCTGGTCCATCCACGGCGCTTGTTGCCGGAGATCCCGTCGGTCACAGCTGACGACGAGGCCGTTGGGAAAATCCGCCACGGCCGGAGCGTAAACCTGCCAGAGATGTCGCGCTCGCGGTTGGTAAAAGTATTCGCCGGGCAGGCGGATCTGATCTGCATTGCCAGCCGGGTCGCAGGGACGCTGTTCCATCCTAGGGTGGTGCTGCTGGGGTAGGCCCGAGAGTTCGGTCGCGAAGAGGTTTCCTCGGGGAATGGTTGAAGTTGCGCCAAGCCAAGCTTTACGAGGGCGTGAGGCAGACTGCCCGTTCGCGGCAGTAGCAATGTCCGATAACAGATATTATGTTAAATATAGCAAGAAGCAGTAAAGTCGCGTGCCAAGCCTCCCTTACGCCGTCGCCGCTAGCAACTGCTCCAGGTCTTCCCCGAAACGCTTTAGCGCTTCCAGACGCTCGGGAGTGGCCTCAACGATCTCGGACTTTGCCTGGAAGACCTGGCGACCGCCCTTCTCAACAAGCACTCCGAACACTTCACCCATACGCCAGCCGGGCGAGCCGATCATCACCAGTCCACCTGGAGTAGGGCGGAACAAGGCGATGCAGCCGGCGCGCATGACGCCCACAGAGTTAGCATAACGCTCGAAGGTTTGCAGTTCGAAGCCTGCGACGTAGAGGCGTTGCAGTTGTTCGGCGGGATCAGGCATGGGGTGCGGAGTTTTCTCGAATCGGGACCACCGATCCTTCGACTCGGAGTAAAGTCCTCGCTCCGGATGACAGCCAGGAAGGCGGAACGTGTAACTGCCTACATCTTGTAATGGCCGAGGTCGTCTTCCCCGAGGTTTTCCAGCCACTTGCGCAGCTCGTCGCTGGAGACGCGGTCATTGACTGCGCTGGTTGCCTGCTTGCTGTTCTTGAGCACATCGTCTTCGACGAAAATCGGGCAATCCATGCGCAGCGCCAGTGCCAGAGCGTCGGACGGCCGGGAGTCCACGCTGATTGCCTGTCCTTCACGTTCCAGCCAGATCACCGCAAAGAATGTATCGTCGCGCAATTCGGTCACGACCACCTTGCGTACCGTAGTTTCCAGGCCGATCAGCAGGTTCTTCAGCAGGTCGTGGGTCATGGGACGCGGCGTGGTGACCTTTTCGATCTCCAGAGCGATGGCGTTGGCCTCATAGACGCCCACCCAGATGGGCAGCACGGTGTCGCTGCCGTGGTCCTTCAGAATCACGATGGGCATGTTGGTCACCGGATCCATCATCAGCCCGCGAATTTTCATCTCGACTTCCATCGTGTTCCTCCATGTCCCTGCCCTTTTGATACTCCCTAAATACGACGTACGCAACTCGTTTTTCGAAGTCCCACCCAAGCAAGGGAAGCTTGGGTGGGGCACCCGCACTGGATGTTAGAGAGCCATCTCACCCAACAGGCTGTTGGGAAATGTTTGCGTGACCCGCACCGGCACATAGTTCCCGATGTTGGGCTCGGGTTGATGGTTGACGATGAAGTTAAGGGTCTTGTTCTGTGAGGTGCGGCCGATGAACTGTCCGCGCGCTGGGTTCTTGCCTTCCACCATGACCTCGATCGTCTCGCCCAAGTGCCGACGATAGCTCAGTCGCTGCAATTCGCGCTGGTGCGCCTGGAGGACTTGCAAACGCCGCGACTTCTCCGCGTCAGGAATGGAATCGGCATACTGCAACGCTGGCGTGTTGGGCCGAGGCGAGTATTTGAACGAGAAGACGCCATCGTAGCCCACTTCGTCGAGAAGGCTAAGCGTCTCCCCGAACTCCGCTTCAGTTTCGCCCGGAAAGCCGACGATGGTGTCGGTGGTGATGCTCAACTCACGGTTGCGAGTGGACTTCATCCACGAGATGCGTTCCAGATACTCCTCGCGGCTGTACTCGCGGAACATGGACTCCAGCACTCGCGACGAGCCGCTCTGCACGGGCAGATGCACATGGTCGCAGAGGGTGAGAACTGCGTCGATCGCATCAACGATGTCTTTTGTGAAATCTCGGGGATGCGAAGTCGTAAAGCGAACGCGGCGCATGCCGGAAATCTCACCGACCGCTGCCAGTAATTCCGCGAATGTCTTCTGGCCGGCAGGATCACGGTAGGAGCTAACGTTTTGCCCAAGGAGTTGGATCTCCGTGTAACCGGCATCGGCCATTCGTTTGGCTTCAGCCAGCACAGAATGCGACGTCCGGCTCCGCTCTTTGCCGCGGGTATACGGCACCACGCAGTAGGCGCAGAACTTGTCGCAGCCCTCGATGATGGTGATATATCCCCGGTGCGGGTTGGTGCGGGCTGTGAACTCGGTCTCAAAGGTCTGATCGGTCTGCCGGTCGTCGAGCCCAGTTACGCGGTCTGCGCCTGCGCCAATCTGCACCAGCATCTCGGGCAAATTGCGGTACGAGGCCGAACCAGCCACCAGCGAGACGTAAGGCGCGCGCTCGAAAATCTTCTCGCCCTCCTGCTGGGCGACGCAGCCCAGCACGGCGAAGCGCTTCCCTTCCTTGTGCAGCTTCTTGAAGTCGTTCAGGCGATGAAAGACCTTCTGCTCAGCCTTGTCGCGGATCGAGCAGGTGTTGTACAGGATGAGGTCGGCTTCCTCCTCGCGCTGCACCTGGGCGTAGCCCTCCGAGATAAGCGTGCCCACGACCTTTTCGGAGTCGTGGAAGTTCATCTGGCAGCCGAAAGTCTCAATGTAGAACGTCTTTTGCGCGGAGCCCACAGCCATCCTCGTTGAATAACAGTATATCGGGAAATGCGGGGAGTGTTCACAGCAGAGACATGGGAGACGCCGAGAAAACTTACTCCATTTCCTCCGTCTCTCTGTGCCTCTGCGGTAAAAGATTTTGGGAATACCTTACTTTCCCAGCAGCTTCTCGATCTCCGGCTCGATAGCGCTTGGCGGAGTCGTGGGCGCGAAGCGCTCGATGACGTTTCCCTTCTTGTCCACCAGAAACTTGGTGAAGTTCCACTTGATGCTGTCGCCCAGCAGTCCGCCCTTCTTGCTCTTCAGAAACTTGAAAACGGGGTGAGTGTTTGAGCCGTTGACCTCGATCTTGGAGAACAGCGGAAAGCTCACGCCGTAGTTGAGCTGGCAGAAGGACTTGATCTCGTCGTCTGAACCCGGCTCCTGATGGCCGAACTGGTCGCAAGGAAAGCCCAGCACCTCCAAGCCGCGGTCTTTGTACTTGGCGTAGAGAGACTGCAAGCCCTCGTATTGCGGCGTGAATCCGCATTTACTGGCGGTATTCACGATGAGCACCACTTTCCCCTTGTAGTTGGCGAGATTCTTGTTGCGTCCATTATTTAGTTTTGCGGAAAGATCGTACAGGCCCATGAAAACGTCCTCCAGCTTTGAAGGGGCATGGCTTTAGCCATGCCGTAGACTTCGCTCAGATGTGCCGGCTTTAGCCGCTGAGGGACCGCTTCTAGATCCATGTTCCCTCCGGGGCTAAAGCCCGCCCGATTAAGAATTCCGAAGGGCACGGCTGAAGCCGTGCCCTTTCAAACTGTGCCGCATTCTCTTTTACCTCTGCGTTCAATACGCTTTCGCAATCACCACTCGCCGGTCCACAGTCTCGCCGGTAATGATGCACTTCCCTGCTCCGTCATACTCATCCAGCAAGGGAATGCAGCGAATCGTGGCTTTAAACTCCTTCATGCGCTGATCACACTCGGGTGCATCCTTCACGTGCGCCATCACAAACTTTCCTCCACCCTTTTCGGCGGTCACATCCTTGAGAATGGATTCGACCTCGCCAATCGAGTTGGCCAGCACGGTGTTGGCCTTGAGGCGCTGCTTGGCTAAGTCGTATAGGTCTTTCTGGATCTGCGAGAGGACTGCCGGAAGCCTGGCGGCGATGTCCGCTTGCGGCAACGGTTCTTTCGTTCCGGTGTCGCGCCGCTTCAGCACGATGCTGCCGGAAGCGATGTCGCGCGGTCCAAGCTCCAGCACCACCGGCACGCCACGCCGTTCCCAGTGGAAGAACTTCGCGCCTGGACTTTGCGCCTCGCGGTCGTCAACCTTTGCGCCAACATCCTTCGCAATGCGGTGCGCTGCCTCCAGCACCCCGGCCTTTTCGTCGTCCTTGCGATAGATGGGCACCAGCACCGCTTTGACCGGCGCCAGCTTCGGTGGCAGCACCAGGCCCTTATCGTCGGAGTGGCTCATGATGAGCCCGCCGATCAGGCGCGTGCTCACGCCCCAACTGGTCTGCCAGACGTAATCGAGCTGGCCTTCCTTGCTTCTGGAACTGCACGTTGAAGGCCTTGCCGAAGTTCTGTCCCAGATCGTGGCTGGTACCAGCCTGCAGCGCGAAACCGTTCTGCATCATGGCTTCGATGCTGTAGCTGCGCACCGCGCCGGCAAATTTTTCCGAATGCGTTTTTACGCCCTTGATGACCGGCATCGCCATCACGTCTTCGGCCACTTCGGCATAGATGTCGAGGATGCGCAGCACCTCTTCCAGCGCCTCATCGTGGTTGGAGTGCGCGGTGTGGCCCTCCTGCCAGAGGAATTCGGTAGTCCGCAGAAACATGCGGGTGCGCAACTCCCAGCGCACGACGTTGGCCCACTGGTTCAGCAGCATGGGCAGGTCGCGCCAGCTCTTGATCCACTTGCCAAAGAAGTGGCCGATGATGGTCTCCGAAGTTGGGCGGATGACGTACGGCTCTTCCAGTTGCTTGCCGCCGGCGATGGTGACCACCGCGAGCTCGGGCGAAAAGCCTTCCACGTGCTCCGCCTCTTTGTGCAGAAAGCTCTGCGGGATGAGCAGCGGAAAATACATGTTCTGGTGACCGGTCGCCTTGAAGCGGTCGTCGAGTTCGCGCTGCAATAGCTCCCAAACAGCGTAGCCGTTGGCCTTGATGACCATGCAGCCTTTGACGATTTCGGCGGGCTCGGCCATGTCGCCTTGCAAAACGACGTCCTGGTACCAGGTTGCAAAATCCTGAGTGCGGGTAGTAATGGGAGATTCGGCCATGAATGATCGCTTTCGTTCCTGGATGAGATTATGTGGTGATGCTAGATTATGACAGGTAAGACTGCAGCAATCTGAAATGCGCAGACTCAAGAATTGGTATCGAGCCTCGGGATGCAGCGACACGCTATCACTTCGCACCGTTTTTTACGAGCTTCAGGAACTCGGCATGCACGCGCGTGTCGTCTGACAATTCGGGATGGAAGGTCGCGGCCATCACACTTCCCTTCCGCACCAGGACAGGATCATTCCCACGCTTGGCAAGAACTTCCACGCCCTCGCCGACTCTCTCAATGCGTGGCGCTCGGATGAATACCATCTCCAGCGGATTGTCACCTAGAGCGCTGGCGGCTTCGACAATCGTGGAATCGATCTGCCGTCCATAGGCGTTGCGGCGGATTGTGATGTCGATGGCGTCGAGACCCGGCTGATGAGGGTTCTCCACTTGCCTGGCTAGCATGATCGCTCCTGCACAGGTGCCGAATGTCGGTTTGGTGTGAACAAAATCATTCAGCTTCCGGAAGCATTCTTCGTCGAGCAGCTTGAGGAAGGTCGTGGACTCGCCTCCCGGAATGACCAAGCCGTCGATTTCATCGAACTGCTCAGCCTTGCGCACCAGTACGACCTCCGCGCCGAGTTCCTCCAAGCGGCGGCGATGCGCATCGAAATCGCCCTGCAGGGCTAGGACACCGATTTTCATGAGGACGCTTTTCGCGGTTCGCTATTCGCTTTTTGCCAGAGATGCTGGAGCAGGTTTTCGCGCTGGCCGACTTTGTTCGCTTTTCGCTCGAACCTGAATCGCAAAGTGCAACACTTAAGTTGGATGTTCCTCTAAACTGAAAGGCGCAGCACCTGCCGCGCCTCAGTTGTAACCACAAGCGAAGAGCGAAAAGCGAATGGCGAATAGCGGCTTACCTACCATCCCCTGGTCTGCAGGAGGTCTTTCTCTTCGATGGCGCCAACGGCGAGTCCCTTCATGGCGCCGGTCATCTGCTCGCTGACTTCGGCCAGCACCTTGGGATCGTCGTAGTGCGTGGTGGCGATCACGATGGCACGTGCGCGCGATTCCGCCTCTTCGCGTTCCGCTTTGAGACTCAGATCGAGCGCCGTCGCTCCGCCCTTCATGAAGATCCCCGAGCCCACGAAGACCGACTCTGCACCAAGCTGCATCATCATCGACGCGTCGGCGGGAGTGGCAATGCCACCGGCGGAGAAATTCGGCACCGGCAGCTTACCTGCTTTGGCAACGATACGCACCAGCTCGTAGGGAGCCTGGTGGTTCTTGGCGGCGGCGAAGAGCTCCTGTTCGCTCATTACCGTAAGTTGACGCATTTCTTTAACTATTTGCCGCATGTGCTTGACAGCATGGACCACATCGCCGGTGCCGGCTTCGCCCTTGGTGCGGATCATGGCAGCGCCTTCGGCAATGCGGCGCAACGCTTCGCCCAGGTTGCGCGCGCCGCAGACAAACGGCGTCTTGAAGGCGTGCTTGTCCACATGGTGCTCTTCGTCGGCGGGGGTCAGCACCTCGGACTCGTCAATGTAATCGACGCCGATCTCTTGCAGGATTTGCGCTTCGCCGAAGTGGCCAATGCGGCACTTGGCCATCACCGGGATGGAAACCGTGCTCATGATCTGCTTGATCAATTTTGGGTTGGCCATGCGCGAGACGCCGCCCTCGGCGCGAATGATGGCGGGCACACGCTCCAGCGCCATGACCGCAACCGCGCCGGCCTTCTCGGCCACCTCGGCCTGCTCCACGCTCATGACGTCCATGATGACGCCGCCTTTGAGCATCTCGGCCAGCCCGGTCTTCAGACGCAGGCTGGTATTGTGTCCGTTGTTCTCTGACATAAATTCTCCCGCAACAGCATTTAGCAATTAGCCGTTGGTTTTTAGTGTCGATCGAGAAAACTCAGCTAAGCGCCAGTTGGTAGCGCGATCGGATATCTCGCTGAACCCTTTATTTTACTCTGCGGCGACGGGCGGCGTAACCCCGCGCCGGATGGTCGTTGTCATTCGATTCAATTTCCCGGCGCACAGATCCTATACTTCTTTGTGACACGGAACCATGGACACCTGTAAAATTCTGCCGATGACCGAGCGGGACTGGGAAGCGGTGCGCGAGATTTACCGGCAAGGGATCGCGACCGGCAACGCCACGTTCGAACAAACAGTTCCTTCCTGGAAGGAATGGGATGAGCATCATTTGCCGTCGTGCCGGCTGGTGGCGCACGCGGCGGGCAAGGTCCTCGGGTGGGCGGCGCTGAGCCGCGTTTCATCCCGGCGCGTATATGAGGGAGTGGCCGAGGTGAGCATCTATGTCGGCGAAGGGGCGCGCGGCCACGGCGTTGGACGGCGATTGCTGGACGCCCTGGTAGATGCCACAGAACAGAATGGCATCTGGACGTTGCAGGCCGGAATCCTTGCAGAGAATGCGACCAGCATTCAACTACACGAGCATGCCGGCTTCCGCATTGTCGGCATCCGCGAAAGAATTGGCTGCCGGGACGGGCGCTGGCGCGACACGGTGCTGATGGAGCGCAGGAGCAAGGTAGTCGGGGTCTGAAAGCAATTCAGCCAACGAGAATCTAGGTCGCGTCGCTCTTCTTCTTCTTCAGATATTTGGCGAACATGCGATGGGCATCAATCTCGATGAACGTGGCTTTGCCGCTGGCCAGCACCTCGCCCTCGCGGTTGCGGATCTCGGCCGCGCGGTAGTGCTCGCGGCCGCGCACGCCCACGTCCCATCCTTCGACAAGGAGCGGCTTGAACAGCGGCACCGGCTTCAGATAGGTGATATGCATCTGGCTGGTGAGCGCGATCAGGTTGTGCAGCTTGCTGACCTTCCCCATGGCCTCGTCGAGAATGGTGGCGATGATGCCGCCGTGCGCGTGCGCCGGAGGCCCGACGAATCGCCGTTGTAGCCGGAAGCGGCAGACGAAGCGCTGGCGCTTCTTGTCGAGCACAAATTTCAGGCGGAGTCCCGCTTCGTTGCCGGGGCCGCAACCGAAGCAATGGTTGGTGATCTGCTGCTTCTTGACTTCGTGACCGTGAACGCGTTCGTGCCGGGGCATGTAGTGAAGATGAACGAGGGTGAGTGGAAATGCAAGAAGACGCTGCCCCTGAGGGTGCATCCTATACTCAAAACAAGTGCGGGTTGTTCGGATCGCCGGAATCGATGGTGATGGTTTCCTCGGTTCTGCGGCGCGTATACCAGCATGGCTTGTTGTCCATCTGGGGAAACAATGAGTTTGTGCAACTCACGTCGTGACTTCCGCCGTCATCGTACTCCGAGTGGCCGTTCTTCAGCTTGACGATGTAAGTGGTGTGCACGGTGACGCTGCCGAAAGTGTCGCGCGCCGGTATTCCAAAGCGAACGGAGAGAAAGTCGCCCAGGTACAGGATGCCCACTGCCACCACCACAATGATGAGCTTGCGCCACATGGCCTTATTCGCCGCCAGCGCACAATTGTAAGTCAGGAGGGGCGAAGCGCTTATCCCCCGGACTTTCCTGCTCCGAAATAAACCGGGGGAAACGGGTTGAGTTCCGTCGCGACCTCGCGCATCATAGTGTCACAGGGTGTGGAGAATACCGGCAAGCACAATCAGCTTCGACTGCAAGATATGCCCAGGCGGGCTTCCCGGCCTCACATCCCGGCCATCAAAGCAACCGCAGAGGAGCGCAGGATAGGACAGCGCAGGTGAGTCGCCGTATCAGTATCCGGGAGCCGAGAACATCGCAGGGTGGCGGTGGCCGCGGTCCTACAGCCGGGTGGCCTGGTGGATGGGGCGGCAGTGGAGGTCGCGGTGGCGACGACCAGCCCAGCTACGGCGAGCGCCTTCGCCGCTACCGGCTAGCAGTTCTGCTCGCACTGGCATCAGTGGTGATGCTGTTCGTCTCCTTCACCACGGCCTACGTGGTGCGGAAGGCAGGCGCCGTGTGGGACCCGGCGCACAATGATTATGTCAGCAACTGGGCACCGTTGACCCTTCCGATTGGAATCCTACTATTCAACACGTTTGTGCTCGCGGTAAGCAGCTTCACATTGGAGATCGCGCGCCGGCGTGCCGCGCAAGACGTCGTCCTCGCTCCCATCGCGGATATCCCAGGCATTCGGGTTAGCGTTAACCACGCCCTGCCGTGGGTGTGGACGACCATTGTCCTCGGACTGAGTTTTCTCGCGGGACAAGCCTACGCCTGGCATCGATTACAACTGTCCAACATCACCTTCGCCACCAGCGCCAGCAGTTCCTTTTTCTTCATCCTGACGGGAGTGCACGCGGTGCACCTGGCTGGTGGCATCCTGGCGCTCCTGTTTGCTGGAGTCACGAGTTGGCTGCGTCGTCCGCCGGAGACCCGGCGCATCGTGATTGATGTCACGGCGTGGTATTGGCACTTCATGGGCGCGCTGTGGGTCTACATCTTCGCGCTATTGTATTTCGCCAGGTAGACGCGCGGGACCGCGAATCTAACGCAAACACCAACTCGGACAAACATTTATAATAAGAAGTTTCGGCAGGGGTCCTTGATCCATTCTGTGCGGCGGGAGGCATCATATGCCCGCTGAAATACCTGCCGAACCTGGGGCCCATGTCGAACGAGAGCATTACCGTACGCGGAGCGCGCGTTCACAATCTGAAGAACATCGACTTCGAGATTCCGCACAACACCCTGACGGTGGTCACGGGAGTTTCGGGTTCGGGCAAGTCGTCGCTCGCGTTCGATACCATCTACGCCGAAGGCCAACGCCGCTACGTCGAGTCGCTGTCGGCCTACGCCCGTCAGTTTCTGGAGCGCATCGAAAAGCCCGACGTCGACGTCATCGATGGGATTGCACCAGCCGTCGCCATCCGCCAGAAAAACACCACCCGCAATCCGCGCTCGACCGTGGCCACGGCCACGGAGATTTACGATTACCTGCGTTTGCTCTATGCGCGCGTAGGCCGCACCTACTGTATGAACTGCGGGCTGGAGGTAAAGAAGGATACTGTCGATGAGGTGGCGGACCGCATTCTCGCGCTTGGCGACAGCACTCGCGTGCAGGCGTTTTTCCCGGTCCAGCCGCCGCCTCTGCCATCGGTGCCGGAGAAACAAAAGGGCCGCCGCACAGCGAAGAAAAAGCCGGCGAAAGCTGACGATTCCCTGCTGAAGGAGCGCTTGTTCGAGCTGCGCAAACGTGGCTTTAACCGGCTCTATCAGAACGGGCGGCTGGTGGAGTTCTCCACTCCCGAGTCGTTGCTCGAACTCAACTTCGCCGAGCCGGTGCTTGTGCTGATCGACCGCATCTCGGTTACGCCGGATGCCCGCGCACGAATCGTGGATGCAGTGGAACAAGGTTATCGCGAAGCGGGAGAAGTGCTGTTCGAAACTGCACCGAGCGATGGCGCGCAGCCGCAGCGCCTGCGCTTCTCGCAACGCTTCGAATGCAAGCAGTGCGGAATCCGCTACGAAGAGCCCGAGCCGCGCCTGTTCTCCTTCAACAATCCGTTCGGAGCATGTTCGCGCTGCCAGGGATTTGGCAACACCATCGACTTCGACCTGAACCTGGTCATCCCCAACAAATCGTTGACCTTGGCGGAAGGCGCCATCGAGCCCTGGACCAAGCCTAAATATCGGCCGCTCGCCACCGAAATGCGCCGTTATGCGCGGGCTGCGGACGTTCCGCTGGACGTGCCCTGGCAAGACCTCACTGCCGATCAGCAGAGCTTTATCGTCAGCGGCGACGATAAGTTTTGGGGCGTGCGAGGTTTCTTCGAGCATCTGGAGCGCAAGAAATACAAGCTTCACGTCCGCGTTTTTCTCAGCCGGTATCGCGGCTATTCGGTTTGCTCCGAATGCGATGGTCTGCGGCTGCGGCGCGAAGCCAGACAGGTAAAAGTCGGCGGCACAAATATTTGCCAGATTTCCGCCATGACGGTGGAGGCGGCGACGAGCTTCTTCTCGCAGTTGGAATTAACCCGGCAGGAAGCCGGCATCGCCGACAAGTTGCTGGAGGAGATCAACGACCGGCTGCGCTACCTGAACGATGTCGGGCTCGAATACCTCACGCTCGATCGCCTGGCATCCACGCTTTCCGGCGGCGAGGCGCAACGCATTCAGTTGGCGACTTCACTGGGCTCCCGCCTTGTGGGCACGCTGTATGTGCTCGACGAACCTTCCATAGGACTGCACCACCGCGACACCGCGCGGCTCATCAAGATCCTGCACGACCTGCGCGACCTGGGTAACACGATTCTGGTGGTGGAGCACGATGCCGAGATCATGCACGCGGCTGATCGAATCATCGACCTCGGCCCGGGGGCGGGCGAGAACGGAGGACGCGTTATCGCCACTGGCAGCTACGAGGAACTGCTGCGCAATCCGGCTTCGCTTACGGGCCGCTATCTGAGCGGCGAACTGCGCATTCCTGTGCCGCCGGCGAGACGCACCGGGACCGGAAAGAAGCTGAAGGTGGTGGGGGCGCGAGCGCACAATCTGAAGAAGGTGAGCGTCGCAATCCCGTTGGGTATGCTGGTTTGCATCACTGGCGTCTCCGGCTCGGGGAAATCAACTCTGGTGCATGATGTGCTCTACAATGCCCTGGCCGCCGAGAAGGGGCAGGTCACTGGCGGACCGAAGGCCGAGGTCGAGAGCGTCAGCGGCGAGGAGTGGATCGACGAAGTTGTGCTGGTTGACCAGTCGCCGATCGGGCGGACGCCGCGCTCCAATCCCGTCACTTACATCAAGGCCTTCGACGCCATCCGCGAGTTGTTCGCTTCCCTCCCCGAGAGCAAAAAGCGCGGCTACGCGGCAGGACATTTCTCCTTCAACATCCCTGGGGGCCGCTGCGAGGCTTGCCAGGGCGACGGCACGGTCACGGTCGAGATGCAATTTCTGGCCGATGTCGAGCTGATCTGCGAGGAGTGCAAGGGCACGCGCTACAAGCCGGAAATCCTCGCGATTCGTTACCACGGCAGGAACATTCACGAGGTGCTGAACCTCACGGTGAAGGAGGCGCTGCACTTCTTTTCCGGCGTGCCCAAGATTGTAGACAAGTTGCGCGTTCTGGAGGAAGTTGGTTTGGGATACCTGCGGCTGGGGCAGTCGGCTACCACGCTGTCTGGCGGCGAGGCGCAACGCATGAAGCTGGCGGCGCACCTCCAGCCTAAGCTGCGCGACATTGGACGACCGCAAAGCGAGCAGAACAAGCGCCACCCGCGCATGCTCTACATATTTGACGAGCCGACGACTGGTCTTCATTTTGACGACGTTAGCAAGCTGCTAGCCGCATTCCGGCGTCTCATCGGGGCAGGTGGATCGATTCTGGTTATCGAGCACAATCTGGACGTCGTCAAGACGGCCGACTGGGTCATTGATCTTGGCCCCGAGGGTGGAGCGAAAGGAGGCGAGGTGGTCGCTGCCGGAACGCCAGAGACCATCGCCCAAGCGCCAAACTCTTACACCGGTCAGTGGCTGGCGCGCATCTTATCCCGCAACGGGAGCTCTACACATGAGCATCCATGAACTGCGGGCGGCGCTCCTTTCGGGCTTGATACTGGCGGTTGGTTTCCTCCGGCTACCCGCCTCCCCGCAGGAGAGCAAGCCCACGGTCCGCCACCACCGCATAATGGAGACCGTTCCCGACGACAGCATCTCCCCGGACGTGCAGCAAGCGGAAACGGCGATGGAACATAGCGACTTCGCAACCGCCGAAACACTGCTGCAGAAGGTAGTTGCAGCCAATCCGTCCGATTACCGTGCCTGGTTCGATCTGGGCTACGTTTACAACGCGACCAACCGCCTGGCGGAAGCTACAGACGGTTATCGCAAGTCCGTGGCCGCCAAGCCGGACGTCTTCGAATCGAATCTTAACCTCGGCATGTTACTGGCGCGGCAAGGTCGCAATGCCGAAGCCGCCACGTATCTACAGGCGGCTACGCGGCTCAAGCCAACAACGGCACATCCCGACGAGGCGCTGGCGCGTGCCTGGCAAGCTCTCGGTCGCGTCGAGCAAAGTACCGATCCTCAGCCGGCGGCGGCGGCATACGCCGAGGCCGCAAGACTCGATCCGAAGAATCCCGAACCGCATCTCGCCGCCGCGGCGCTACTGGAAAAGCAAGGCAAGCTCGACGCTGCGGCGCGAGAGTTTAGTACTGCCTCCGACCTGGATCCAAAATCCCAACCTGCCCTTTCCGGACTGGCCGACATCTATATCCAGCAGAAGAAATACCTGGAGGCTGAAGCTGCCCTGCGCAAGGTGCTGACCGCCGATCCCCAGAATGCGAATGCGCGCGCGCAACTGGGACGGGTTCTGGCTGAGGAAGGCAAGAGTGACGAAGCGGCGCAGGAACTACAGAAGGGAGTCGGCGCTGACAACGGGCAGACCGCCTTGGAGCTTGGAACGCTCTACGTGAATGCCGGCAAGTATGCCGAGGCCGAGCAGCAGCTTCGAATCGCAGTGCAGAAGATGCCGCAGGACGCTGAGGCCCATTACGCGCTGGGCTCGCTGCTCATGCACGTGAGGAAATATCTCGAAGCGCAGCAGGAATTGCTGCTGGCGGTGCAACTGAAGCCGGACCTGGCCGATGCCTACGGCAATCTCGCCGTAGTGGCGGCAGAAAACAAGAACTATCCGTTGACCCTGAAGGCGCTGGACTACCGCGCTAAATATTTGCCGGAGGGTCCGGCAACGTACTTCCTGCGCGCCACCACTTTCGATAACTTGAAGGCAGTGCCGCAGGCGGTGGAATATTATCAGCGCTTCCTGGCGGCCGATGCCGGCAAGCTTCCCGACCAGGAATGGCAGGCGCGCCATCGGTTGATTGCGCTCGACCCTAAACACGCGGACAAGTATCAGATCAAGAAATAGGATGGGCCACCTTTTCCGATATGCGGCAGTCGTCTTCGTGCTGGCTGGCCTGGCTCTGGGGACGGACTCTCCCGCCGAGCTTAAGGCTCGGGCTGACGCGGCTACGGGCGCCGCCCAGGCCAAACTTTGCCTGGAATACGCTCACGTGCAACTGGCTACGGCCGACGATCTCTACAACCAGGGCGACGTCGAAAAAGGACACGCTACGGTCCGCGAAGTGGTTGAATACGCCCATAAAGCGGCAGCCGCGGCTTCCGCTTCGGGAAAACATGTGAAGGAAACGGAAATCGACTTACGCAAACTTTCCAAGCGGATGCACGACATCGCCGCGTCGCTGGCCTTCGAAGACCGGGACCCGGTCCTCAAGGCGGTAGACGAAATCGACCAGATCCGCTCGGAGCTAATGGTGAAAATGTGGGGACCGCAAGCCGAACCCAAGGGGAAATCCTGATGCGTCCAACCCGGTGGTTGCTGAGGCTCGTCGCCGTGACCTGCTTCCTCGTTCCGTATGGCGCCTGCCAGCGCCATGATCCGCTCAACGCCAAGGAAATCGACGAGATGCGCGAGGTGGCCGACTATCCCAACAAGCGTCTCGAACTGATGACCGGTTTCGCGCGGGGCCGTTTGCTGTCGATCGAGCAACTGAGCGCCGATCCCAAGAGCGCCAAGGACCGTCCCGCACAAATCCACGATCTGCTGCAGGACTTCACCTCGCTGCTCGATGAAATCGATGACAACATTGACATGTATGGCTCCCACAAGACCGACATGCGCAAGGGTTTGAAACTGGTGATCGAGGCTTCCAGCGAGTGGCAATTGCAGCTCCGTAAGTTGAAGCAGCAGTCGCCTCCGGAGGAGCTGAGCCAGTATTCCTTCGTGCTGACCAACGCCACAGAAGCGGTGGAGGATACCGCCGACAGCGCGCGCAAAGAGCTGCAAACCCAGAACGAGCTGGCAAAAGATAAGAAGCTAAACAAGATTTATTCGGAGCGGCCGGATTAATTCAGGCGAGAGCGCAATAACAAAGGACCGCCACGTCCCCCACGTGACGGCCCATTGCCAATTGCAATTTACGTCAGCCTCAAGTTACCAGAGTTCGCCGCTTGAAGCAATGGCGACCTATGATCTTCATGGTACGTTAGTAAGAACTTGCGGCCCGATCTTGATTACATCTTTCAGAAAGCCTATCGCGACCTGCGCCCGCGCGCGGCCATGCCGGAGTTCCGGCTGGAGTTCTATCCGTTCGCCAACGTAAACAACACCATCAGGCTGCGCGACTCCAGGCTGCACGTACGACTGTCCGACCTTCTGGAAAGCGCGCCCGAGAGCGTTATCGAAGCCGTGGCGCATATTCTGCTGGCCAAGGTTTATCGCCACCCCATCGAGGCTGCACAGGCAGGGCGTTTCCGGCGCTACGTCTCCAGCAAGGACATCCGGGCCAAGACCCATCTGGTGCGGCAAATGCGCGGGCGCAAGCGCATTCAGTCGCCCCGCGGCGTCGTGTACGACCTTGACAAGATCTTCGAAGATCTTAACTTCCGCTTCTTTCACGGATTACTGGGGCGGCCGCAGATGACCTGGAGCCAGGTCCGCTCGCGGCGCAGTCTGGCGCACTACGATCCTGCACATAACGCCATCGTGGTGAGCAAGATTTTCGATCACTTCCGGGTTCCGCGCTACGCGGTGGATTACATCGTGTATCACGAGATGCTCCACCTCAAGCATCCGGTGAAATTGCGCGGCACGCGCCGCTGCGTCCATGGGCCAGAGTTCCAAGCCGAGGAAAAACTTTTTCCGGAGTTGGAGAAAGCCCGGGCTTTTTTGAAACGGCTGTGATGCACAGGAGCGACCCGGCGTCAAAATATTCCGCTTCGATAGACTACCCACCAGCTTACGGCCACGGAAACCAGGGTCTCCACCACGCCCCAGCCAAGCGGCAGGAAATAGGCGCCCAGGCTGAGAAGGGTAAGCAGCACCCAGAAGCACTTCCTTTGCGTGCCGGAATCAGAATCCATGCTTCGGCTGCCTATCTTCGTTACAGTTTGGTTGCGACCGTCAGGGCCTGCAATGAAAAACAATGGCTGGCAGATACTTGGATGCGAGGCCCTCCCCATCGATGATGGTTACCTGCAACATTACTTGAGACGCGCCTGGAACGTAAAGGCGAGCCCGCCGCGCAACCCGCTGATAGACGCGGGTTTGACCGCTCCCTATAATGAAGCGATAGAAACAGTGCATTCAGCGTTTCAATTCTGTGCCAAGTTGAGGAGACCTAGGGAGTGCCGCTGGACCTGAAATCGACGTTGAACCTGCCCAAGACCGACTTCCCCATGAAGGCGAACCTGCCGCAGAACGAGCCAAAAATGCTCGCTCGCTGGGAGAAGGAGCGCATCTACGACCGCATTCGGGAGGCACACAGAGGGCAGCCGCTCTACATCTTGCATGACGGGCCGCCCTATGCCAATGGTCCGCTTCATCTGGGCACCGCGCTGAATAAGATCCTGAAGGATTTCGTTGTCAAGTGCCGCAGCATGGCCGGCTACGACGCGCCCTACGTGCCCGGATGGGACTGCCACGGGTTGCCCATCGAGATCAAGGTGGACGACCTGCTGGGCCGCAAGAAGCTCGATCTGGACCCGCTCGCAGTGCGCGACGAATGCCGCAAGTACGCGCAAAAATATCTCGACTTGCAGCGCCAGCAGTTCAAGCGGATCGGCGTCTTTGGCCGCTGGGACACGCCCTACTCCACCATGGACCCGCTGTACGAGAGCGTGGTGATGGAGACTTTCTACTCCTTCTACGAGCAGGGCTTGGTCTACAAAGGCCTGAAGTCGGTGTACTGGTGCATCCACGACAAGACCGCTCTGGCGGAAGCGGAAGTGGAGTACCAGATGGATACCAGCCCCAGCGTCTGGGTGCGCTATCCGCTTACCAGCGATCCCGCCAAGATCGATGCAGCTCTGGCGGGCAAGAAGAACGTTGCGACAATTATCTGGACGACTACGCCGTGGACGCTGCCGGCCTCGATGGCCGTCACCTTCGCGCCCGATGCGCCGTACGTTGCGCTCGATACCGGCGAATGGACCTACATCTTCGCCAAAGAGTTGGCACAGCAGACCATTGAAAAGTGCAAGCTCGTTCCCACCCTTTCGCCAAAGACGGGCGAAAAGGGTGGGGCACCCCTGATCATCGCGGAATTCCCCGGCGCCAAGCTGGAGTATGCGACGTTCGCGCATCCCTTCCTGGAGCGCAGCGTCCTTGGCGTGCTCGGCGATTACGTAACCATGGACACGGGCACGGGTGCAGTGCACACCGCTCCGGCGCACGGCGCGGACGACTTTGCCACCGGGGTGAAGTACGGCATCAACCTGACTTGCGATGTGGACGATGCCGGCATCCTTCGTCATGGCTTGCCCGAGTACGACGGCGAGCAGGTGTTCAAAGCGAATCCTAAGATCGTCGAACTGCTGAAGTGCCGCGGCGTGCTGCTGGGATTCGAGAAGATCGAGCACTCCTATCCGCATTGCTGGCGCTGTCACAACCCCATCATCTTTCGCGCCACCGAGCAGTGGTTCATCTCGATGGAAGGCGAGATTCCCGGCGGAACGCTGCGCAGCCGCACGCTGGAAGAAATCAAAAAGGTGACTTGGGACCCGGCGTGGGGCGAAGAGCGCATCTCGAACATGATCGCCGCACGTCCCGACTGGTGCATCTCTCGCCAGCGCCTCTGGGGCGTGCCCATCGCCATGTTCCAGTGCGAAAGCTGCAACGAGTTCCTTAACGACAAGGCCGCACATCGCGCAGTCGTCGAGCTGTTCGCACGCGAAGGCGCGGATGCCTGGTACAGACATTCCGCCGAAGAGATTCTGCCCCCGGGGACTAAGTGTCCCAAGTGCGGTGGCACGAAGTTCCGCAAAGAGATGGACATCATCGACGTGTGGTTCGAGTCGGGATCGAGCCAGGCTGCGGTGCTGGGCCACGACCCCGGACTTCCCTGGCCTGC
The DNA here is from genome assembly GCA_963798005.1 of uncultured Acidobacteriaceae bacterium. Lineage (GTDB taxonomy): Bacteria > Acidobacteriota > Terriglobia > Terriglobales > Acidobacteriaceae > Bog-257. Next base: position 56,834 of record CAWCRZ010000020.1, read on the forward strand.
CGATCTCTACCTCGAGGGCGGCGACCAGCATCGCGGCTGGTTCCACTCTTCCCTGCTCTGCGCGGTCGGGGTGAAGGGCGCTGCCCCCTACCGTAGTGTGCGCGACCGTCGGCTGGACGCTCGACCCGCAAGGGCGCGCCATGCACAAGTCGCTGGGCAACACGGTTGACCCCATCGAAATCGCCGACAAGCTCGGCGCCGAAATCGTCCGCTTGTGGGTCGCATCGGTGGATTTCCGCGAAGACGTCATGGCCTCGGACGAACTGATGCAGCGCATCGCCGAGAGCTATCGCAAGCTGCGCAATACCTTCCGTTACATCCTGGGCAATCTGGAGGACTTCGATCCCCGGCGCGATGCGGTGGATTTCGCCGGCATGCACGACCTCGATCAATACATTCTGCTGCGCGCGGCCGAGGTCACCAGAGACGTGCGCGAGCACTACGACAAGTTCGTCTTTCACAAGCTGTATCAGCGGCTGAAAGACTTCTGCATCGTGGACCTGAGCTCCATCTACTTCGACGTGCTCAAGGACCGGCTCTACACTTCGGCGCCGAAGTCGCAGGCGCGGCGCTCGGCCCAGACTGCCTTGTGGCGGCTGGGTGAAGCCCTGGTGCGACTGCTGGCCCCGGTCACGAGCTTCACCTCGGATGAGGTTTGGGGATTTCTGCCGGCGATGGAAGGCCGGCCGGTGAGCGTGCACGTAGCGGAATTTCCTGAGCCGGGTGATCTGACCGGCGCTGTGCCGCCGGGTTTTGACGTGGCTGGCCTCGAGGCCGATTGGGATGTGCTGCTGGGCGTACGCAATGAAGCGCTAAAGGCACTGGAAGAGGCGCGCATCGCGAAGCGCATTGGCGGGAGCCTGGAGGCTCAACTTCATCTCGGGGCCCCGGAGAAGGTTTATCCCGTGCTGGAGCGCCACCGCGACCAGTTGCGCTACTTGTTTATCGTCTCCGATGTAGTGCTGGAAAAACTTCAGAGCAGCAACGGAGGCGCCGGGCTGGTAGTCACGGTTAACCGAGCTCCCGGCGAGAAGTGTGAGCGTTGCTGGAACTATTCGACTCGGGTCGGGGAAGATAAGGCGTATCCCACAGTGTGCGAGCGCTGTAGCGCGGTGCTTTCCGTGATTGAGGCCACGGCGGACGCGCGCTAGGCGCAAGGAGCTTTCCGCTGCTTCTTTCCGGGCAGTGGCAGCGTCTAACAACCAGACGTGAGCGGCAGTACACTAACCAGACGAGCCATGCGCAAGTACTTCTTCCTGATCGCCGTCATCGTATTGCTGGTGGATCGCCTTGCAAAATGGGCGGTGGCCAGCAATATTCCCCTGCATGACAGCATCACCGTCATCCCGGGTTTTTTTCATCTGACCCATGTGCAGAACACCGGCGCTGCCTTTGGCCTGTTCGCCGAATCTTCGGCACAGTGGAAAGTCGGGGCGCTGGTGAGCTTCTCCGTCATCGCCCTCATCATCGTCTCGGCGCTGCTCTGGAAGATCGGCCACGCCCTCAGCACCACTACCATCGGCCTGTCGCTGATTCTCGGCGGTGCGACCGGCAATCTGTGGGACCGCATGATGACCGGGCGCGTGGTGGACTTCCTGGACTTCTACGTCGGCACCTACCACTGGCCGGCCTTCAACGTGGCCGACAGCGCGATCGTAGTCGGGGCCATCTTGCTGGTGTCCGAGATTGTCTTTGCCAAGTCCGGCAATGAGGCCGTGAACAGCAGTTCGTAGAGTTTTACGGCGTCCCATACACCCGCTTGTACACCGCCGCATTGCGCACGATGGCCTGCACGTATTCGCGGGTTTCGGTAAACGGGATGGACTCGACGAATTCGTCGATGTCTCGGTAGGTGCCCGACGAGCGCCAGTCCTCTACCCGCTCCTCACCCGCGTTATACGCCGCCAGCGCGTACTCGATCTGGCCGCCAAAGTGGTCCACCATCTGGCGGAAGTAATGCGTCCCCAGCTCGATGTTGGTCGTGGGATCAAGCAGCGAATCGGTGCTGAAGTGCTGCAATCCTGCTTTTTTGGCCTCGCCCTTCCCTGTTCGCGGCAACAGTTGCATCAGCCCATACGCGTTGGCGTGCGAGATGGCCCCGGGGTTGAACTCCGACTCCTGCCGGATGAGCGACGCCACCAGGTAAGGATCGAGCCCGTTCTCGTCCGAGTAGTGTTGCAGGGCGTCCCAGTACGGGCGCGGGAATAAGCCATGCCAATACTCCGCCGGCAGCGCGCTGATGTCGAACGCGAAGTACCCGGAGATAGCGCGCTTCAAAGCTTGCAGAGCCCGATAGTATTCGCCGCCGCTGGAATAGATGCGCGCGATCTCCAGCATCTCCCATGACGGCCCTTCGGAGCTGCCGGCTTGCAGCTCGCGCACCGCCAGGTCGGTGGCGCCGGCATTCTGCAGAAGCCGCGCGCGCATGTAGTGCAGATCGTCCTCGGGAGGATCGGTGACCTGCGCCGTAGGATCGTACGTGCGCGCCGATCCAATGTGCTGTAGCGAGGCCACGGTCACCGCCGGAGCTGACGGCATTGTCGCCAGCCGCTTGCGCGCCAGCACGCCATAGTAGTAGTTGCGATAGCGGTCGGCGAGCTTTTCGTAGTAGGACCGCGCCAGGCCGTAGTCCTTGTCCTCTTCGGCCATGCGGCCGCGCCAGTACATGGCATTGGGAACTTCGTTGGTGCCGGGATAAAACTCAATCTGCTCGTCAAAATACTTCTTGGCCTGCTCCGGACGGTTCTGCCTGTAGGTCAGCCAGGCGCATTTCCAGTGGGTGTAAGACGCCTTGGTCCCGTTGGGGAAGCGCTCGTGGATCTCGCGGTAGTAATCGATGGCGCGATCGTAATCCTTGCGCAGGAAGTACATGTTCCCCGCGGTGAGCAGCGCCGCCTCCAGCCACGGCGACTTTGGCGTGGTCGCTCGCATGTGCTCCAGAATGGTATTGAGACCGGCGTCGTCGTTGGCGTTGCGGGCAATCTCGGCCCGCTGATACCACTTCTCCGCGCTGGCATCGCTGCCGTCGTCGGGAATGCGATCGAGTGCCGCCCGCGCATCGCGAGTGTCGCCATCCTTCATATAGGAGTTGGCCAACTGAATAAGCGCAGCCGAGTTCGTCGGCTGGAGATCGACCATTACCTTGTACTCTTCGGCCGCCGGGCCCCAACGCCGCGCTTTATAAAGGGCATCGGCTCTGTGCTCGTGGTCGTTGTAGGTTGCAGGAGAAAGGAAGGCAGCCTCCGGAATCTTCTTCAGATCGGCAGCGGCGTTGTCCGCGGTGTAATTCGTCGCATAGTTGTAGTACACGCGCCGCAGGATCTCGGCGCCAGTCCGGCCCTGCGCGTTCTGGACGTAAGCCTTCCCGAGGAAATACTCGGTCTCGGCGTTGGCCGGCGAGCGGTGTTCCTCCAGCAGACGGATTACCTCGGTCGGCCGGTTGGTCGCCAGCAGCGCCCTGGCATAAGCGATGGTTGCGTCGTGCGCATAGAGCGAATCAGGAAACCGGGTGCCAAAGTCGCGCAGATAAGTGAACGCCGACTCCGGGCTGTTGCTCTGGACGTAGGAGTTGCCGATGAAGAACGAGGTGTAGTCCTTCAGTTCGCCGATATAGGGCTGCGCCTTCTGCATGGCTGCGATGGCAGCTGGGTATTGGGTATCGAGATAGTGGGCATAGCCGATGGCGAACCAGGCCAGCGCTCCGGCCTCCGTGTTGGCGTGGGCGCGAGCGTAGTTTTCCACTCCGGTATAAGCGGCAGGGGTGCGGTATTCCACTAATTGCCGAGCCATGGGCCGCAGATCGCTCGAGGCCACAAAGGTGCGCTTCATCTGGTGAGCACGCGTAGCCGTGACTTTCTTGCGGGGCTTATGGCCGGAAGCAGCGGTGGTCGTGGATTTCTTGTGCGCCGCCGAGCCGGACTTGGACGCACCGCTGGATTTCTTGCCGGTTGCCGTCGCGGAGGAAGACTTCTTCTTGGGCGTGGACGTGCTGTCTTGCGCGAACAAGCCGCTGCCCTGCAAGAGCAGTAGCAAGGCCAGTGAAAGCGCGACGAAACGGCTCTGAGTACTCACCCTAGTTCAGTGTAGCGCGATTCTTTGCGCCCGCGTTTTCCAATTGGTTACAGAATGGATTCCTGCGTGTAACATCCGCGGGAGCTGCGCACCCGTACAATAGACGTAGGTTCCAATAGGACCGTTAAAATAAGGCCGTCACAAAAAAGGCGCTGGAGATTCGAAATTTTCGCTTCCCCGGCTTTCCCGAATCGCTCGGCATACAGGTACAATGTCCGTCGGGGCATTTTCCCGGGCGTAAAATCCTGAATCTACGCAAACATGGGAACCATCCAACCAAAGGTAGTAGAGCCCAGCGACGAAACTGTCCTGGTACATGCGGCCAAGGCCGGCGACATCAGCGCTTTTGAAGAGCTGGTGAAGCGGTACGACCGCAATGTTTTCCGGATCGCGCAGCACATCACGCAAAACCGTGAAGATGCGGAAGACGTGGTGCAGGACGCGTTCTTGAAGGCATATCAGAACCTGGCGAACTTCCAGGAACAGTCCAAGTTTTACACGTGGCTGGTGCGGATTGCGGTGAATGAAGCGCTCATGCGCTTGCGCCGCCGGCGTCCGGAGCGGATGGTCTCGCTCGACGAGGACATCAAGACCGAAGAAGATTCCATGCCGCGCGAAGTCGCGGACTGGGCGCCGAATCCGGAACAGCTCTATACCCAGGGCGAGCTGAAAGAGATCCTGGGCAAGACGATACAAGGGTTGCCGCCGAGCTTTCGGACGGTGTTTGTGTTGCGCGACGTTGAGGGCCTTTCCACCGAAGAGACGGCGGACGCCTTGGATTTGAGTATTCCTGCGGTCAAGTCCCGCTTGTTGCGGGCCCGGCTGCAGTTGCGCGAGCGCTTGAGCAAGTACTTCAAGAATCGTACTGCTGGAGATGGCAAAAAGTGACGTGCTCTGATTTCCTGAAAGAGCTGACAGACTACCTGGACGGCGCTATGGATGCGCAAACCCATGCAGAATTGGAAGACCATCTCCAGTGGTGTCACAACTGCTACGTCGTCTGCAATACCACCAAGATGACCATCGAGATTTACCGCGACTCCCAGCTCTACGAACTGCCCGAAGATCTGCGCGGCCGTTTGCGTTCGGCAATCATGTCGAAGTGCAAGGGCTGTGGAGATTCGCCCGCCTCCGGCGACATACCACCCACGAAGTAGCCTGCTTCACATTTCGAACTGTGATGCTTGGCGCGACACGCTGAGTACCAAATCGGGAACGCCTTCCTCGGAATCGCAAACCTTTTCTCCTCCTGCTGAATCTAAAGTAATGGAGCCCGGTTGCCGTCGTAGGAAGTGATGGCTGGCGGAACTCCTACTGCGCCGCTTCCAGCACTTCGCTTTCTTGAGCTTGGCTTCAGGAGGACGATCATGAGTCTTTACGATATGGTATTCGGCTGCTCGCACAAACGCCTCACATTTCCGATTAGCGTGCGCGGCAAACTGCGTCGCACCGCGGCCGCCTCGGTCACGGGGACGTATGTGGTTTGTCTGGAGTGTGGTAAGGAATTTCCCTACGACTGGCGCGCGATGAAGATGGTACAAACTGCTCCTCGAACCTCTAAGGCTACCCAACCGGTTCCGGTGCGGGCGGCGTAGAGCACCGCAATCTTTTCTGTTGACTCGAAGGCACAGACTGGCTCGCGCCTTTCCGAGTCAATGGGCAATTACTGCCACAATCTGACGCTGGTTATGCCGGTGAGGCAATAATAAGGGTCACCCGAATCTGCCAATCCCGTTCCCGGATCACATACGGTCTGCGTCTCCCGTCCAGCCGTAAGGATCGACCGGAACACAATCGTAAGCCGAGCCGACAACTCCGTCGATGCACACATCGGCGGTCCGTGCCCCGAAACGGCTCAGGACCTGCCCCCCAGGTACGACCCTGTGCACTTCAAAGTGAAGATGCGGCAGGTAGTGGTAGATCGGAGGAGCCGCTCTCCCCGAAAGCCCGATGAGGCATCCCGCCTGAACGTGCGTGCCTTCATCCAGCGGCAGGTACACGGTCGCTGCGCATCCGGGCAGAGGATCGGGATCGTTGACTGGAATCTTGTCCTGTCCGACGTAGGTATCGAGGTGCAGGTAATACAGGACGTACGGCGGAGGCAGTGCGGGCGCGTGGTCGGGAACGATTTCCAGCGTATGATAGGCCGCCGCCGGATATCCCAATCCGACCATTCGGCTGGGATAGTGGATGGTTCCGTTCACCGCCGCGTAAACCTGAGTGTCCATGGCGGCTACGTAATCAATTCCGGGATGGCCATCATAGAAAAGGTAGCCGGGCAGGCCCCATCCCGAATAACTCATGGCAGGAGCAAGCGAGATCGGCGGCGGATTCTGCACATTCTGCACCTTGTACCCCGCGTTGCAGCCGACTCCCAGAATTGGATACCCGGGACCGTAAACGCCTCTCGTCCCATTGACGGCGACTACCGTCTTATCGCAGCCGTAAATGACGTAGTGCGTGGTCGCATCGAGCATCGAGTGATCGAAGACCGAGTTCACCGGGGCCGATGCCGGAGTCAGATGCTGGTCCTGATTGGGGACCGTGGCCTTCAGCGGAAACGTGAGCTGAATCGGCGCCAGACTCTGCGCCTCCTGGGCAAAAGCCCGGCTCGCCGGATAAACCAAGCCGCTCAGCAGGACCGCCGCGAGTATCGCTGACCGCCGAACCTGTCTCATTCCGGCCTCCCTTTCGGCACGCAATTCCCCCACTCCTAATACACCAACCGCGCCTCATGCTTACGTGCGGCTGAATCGGCACGGGGCAGATGACTCCAACCGGCTGCACGCACCTGTTCGTCACGGGAGTTCGCAGCTCGTAACAACCTTCGAATATCTTCGGCGATGGATGCAGCGCTTCACGATTGCATCCATCGCCGTTTTGCGTTTTCTGGTCACGCTGAGTCGCTAATTTCTATGACCATCGCCCCGAAGTCGTGCTACCCTGCTCGGCTGGGAGTGCGCTGCCATGCGTCGAATCCTGTTATTCCTGGCCATGACCTCATGGCTCTCAACCATGGGATACGCTGACGACCCGAAGCCGCCTCCTCCCAATCCCGAACTGGCGGCCGCCGACCAGCTTTACCGGTCGGGCAAGTTCGCGGAGGCGGTAGAAAAGTATCAGGCAATCTTGAAAGCGGACCCAACGCTTGTGCCTGCACAGAGCGGGCTCATTCACGGGTTGCAGCATCAACAGAAGATCGACGAAGCCGCGCTCGAGGCCACCACGGCCCTGGCCGCACAGCCCAATTCGCCTGAGCTTCTGGCATCCATGGGTGACGTGCAATTCCGGCTTGCCGAGATGGCTAAAGCTGAGACTTCCTACTTGAAAGCCGTGAAGCTCGATCCCAAAGAGCTCCGCGCCTATCTCGGTCTGGCCCGTCTCTATAACGCCTATTCCCTGCACCGCCATGCCTACGATGAGATCGAGGCCGCCTACGCCATTGCACCCAACGATCCCGACGTCCAGCGCCTGTGGTTCGACAGGATGGGCCGCCGCGCCCGCGTGGCGGCTATCGAAGCCTATCTCGCGGGTGCTCATCCGGACGACCCGGAAGAAACCGAATACCTTCAGCACTATCTTGCGTTCCTCAAGGCCACGATTGACCAGCCCATACACGCCTGCAAGCTGGTCAGCACCATCGAGCATACCGACACCCGCCTGGAGCGCGTATTACGCGACCCGCGACATATCGCCGGCTACGGCCTCACTGTCAAGCTAAACGATCGCAACAGTCGTCTGCTGCTTGATACCGGTGCCAGCGGAATCCTGATCAGCCGTAAGTCCGCGGAGAAGGCCGGCCTTCGGCACATCTCTGACATCCGTTACCAGGGACTCGGCGACAAGGGGATGCAAGGTGGATATCTCGCAGTCGCCGATCACATCCGAGTCGGCGAGCTGGAGTTTTCAGATTGCGTCGTCCATGTCGCGGATCGCACATCGCTGGCAGATGAAGACGGTCTGATTGGCGCCGATGTTTTCGGCTCCTACCTGATCGACATCGATTTCCCCGCCGAGAAGCTAAGATTATCGCCTCTTCCCAAGCGCCCGGATGACAACGTCGCACCGACTGCCTTGCATAGCGAAGGCGAAGGCGAATCACGCGCTAACCCCGACGACAAGACAGAATCTCCCGGCGATCAGACGCCGGAGCCAGCCGCCAGCGCGAGCAAGCCCGCGAACCCGGTTCCTGCGCCCCACCTACCGACGAGACCGCTATGTCGCTCCCGAGATGAAGGAGTGGACCCCGGTTTTTCGCTTCGGCCACCAACTCCTCATCACAACGGCCGTTAACGGCTCCAAGCCCATGCTGTTTCTAATCGACACCGGTTCGGCGGTCAACTTTCTCTCCACCCGGGCCGGACGCGAAGTTACCAAGATCAGCTCCGACCCAAATATGCATGTGAAGGGGCTCAGTGGAAGCGTGACCGATGTTTACCGTGCCGACAGCGCTACCCTCCAATTCGGCCGCTACGCTCAGAAAAACCAGGGTATCGTCTCCATCGATCTGTCGAACCTCAGCAAACACACCGGCACGGAAGTTTCCGGGATTCTCGGCTTTCAGCTGTTGCAGATGCTGCAGGTCAAGATTGATTATCGCGACGGATTGGTTGACTTCGCCTATGACGCCAAGCGCTGGCAGCATTGAATTCATACGATCACGGCAGTCCTGGGAGAAACCCTACCGAATTCCCACCTGCCCGCGCACGCTGTCGATGAGCTTCTTCGAATCGTAGCCCACGCCGTCCTTGAAGACCGTCTCCACGGCCTCAATGTCGGCAATCTTTTTCGACGGATCGCCCTTGATGAGCACCAGATCGGCCTGCTTCCCCGGCGCGATGCTGCCGATGTGGTCCTGCTGGCCAAGATAGGTGGCCCCGTTCAGCGTCATGATCCGGATGGCTTCGACCGGCGTGAAGCCCGCTTCCACCAGCAGCTCGACTTCCTTCTGGTCTCCGAAACCGGGCAGAACGCCGCCGTTGCCGGTCGGATCGGGGCCGCCCAGCAGCAGGCCGCCGGCTTTGGAAAACGCAAACTCAAATTCCAGTTCCTTCTTGTACAAAGGGACGATAGGCGAGTCCATCGGGATTTTGGCGCGGGCGATGAGGTAACTCCGCGCTGACTCCGCCGACATGGCATCCAGAACTCGCTGCTCCAGCTTGGGACGTCCGGGCAGAAACGCCTCGAACACCGGCAAGGTTGACGTGACGGCAACATGATGCGACACCAGATCGCGGATGAGCTCCTGCACCTGCGCTCCGTTGATTTCTAGCGCAGTCCAGCTCTTCGAGCCGCCCGGCGGACAGACGTCCGGCTTCTTGTCGGCAACGAAATCGGTGTCGGTGAAAACCGGGCCGTGCTCCAGGTCGTCGATGCCCAGCGCGATCGCTTCATGCCACGTCACCGAGCAGAGATGCCCGGTGAGCTTCGCGTGATGTGAATGTGCCTCCTCGATCGCGGTGCGCAATTCGTCGCGCGTGATGTTCATGTATGCCTTGTACGACGTCATGCCTTCGTCGGCCCAGTAGTCCACCAGGCGCTTCGCGTCCTCGGTCCCGGTCAGCTCATGCATCTGCGCGAACAGCGTCGGCTTCCCTTCCAGATACGGAGCGGTCAGGTCGATCTTCGGACCGGGCATGAGGCCGGCATCGATGCGCTGCTTGATCTTGAGGTCGGTGTAGGGCTCCAACGCTTCCGGTGGTGCGCATAGTGGTAACGCCGGCGGCCAAATAGAGACGAGGCGCGGTGTACGGCAACTCCATGACGAACAGGCCCGGCTCGCCGAGACTGCCGTCCGCGCCACGCTGCACGGAAATCGAATCCGTGTAATACAGGTGGTCGTGCATGCCCACCAGCCCAGGAATGACGGTGTATCCGGTACGATCGAACTGCGTAGAAGTCTCGGGAAACTTGACTGTCCCGGACGCTCCAACCGCCTCGATCTTGCCATTCGCGATAACCACGGCCTGGTCTTCTTGCGCGGGCGCGCCGGTGCCATCGATCACGCGCACGTGGTTCAGCACGAAAGCAGGTGCGCTGATGCTTACGAACGGTGCAACGTCGCTGGCAGGCTGGCTCTGCGCCATAGCGACCGCGCTGAACAGAATGATCCACGCCATCCATCGGCTCATTCGGGAACCTCAATTGGGAGTGGAATGGATTATATAGAGATGTCCGGGCGGGCACGGACGGTAGCTCGATCTCGGCGGTGATTGATTTCTTACTTTGGGTGCCCCACCCAGGCCGCTTTTGCTTGGGTGGAATCCTGCCAACTCGTCGCTTGTATTCGATTGCGACCGAAAACTGAACCCCTACCAACTGACTACGGCGTGATCTCCCACACTACCCCGCAACCCCCGGGGCAATAGGTCGAGCTGCCCCCCGCCGAAGCTGTGCCATAGAGATTGCCTTGCGCATCCATCACCACGTTGCTGTAAGGATTGGCGCCGTCGCTGCCATCGGTGAACTGGTGCAGGAGAGTGTAGGTCCAACCGCCGTTGTAGGGCGACAGCTTGAAGACCGAACCGAACGGATTGTTCTGACCTTTGGTTGTCCCGTAGAGATTGCCGGCAGCATCCATCATTAGCGGGGCCGCCGGTCCACCGTCGTGGGCCATGGGGAAGATATGCAGGATGGAATATGTCCACCCGCCGTTCGAGGGCGACAGCTCGAAGACCACGGCATCGCCGTTCAGTTCTCCATCCGTCGTGGACCCATACAGGTTGCCGGCGCTGTCAGAAATCAGCGTGGCATACGGCCTGGTACCGTCACTTCCGAAGTCATGTATGACGGTCTCTGTCCAGCCATACTCTGATTTGGAAAGCTGAAAAACCACGCCATAGTAGGAAGGCCCACCGGTGAAGGTGGTTCCGTAGAGGTTGCCGGCCTGATCGGCAAACACGCCGCTGAAGGGCTCCTCGCCATCCTGGCCGTTACCGAAGCTATGGATGATCGTTTCCGTCCACTCGCCGCCGGCAGAAGGCGTCAGCTCAAACGCCGTACCCCAGTAGTAATAGTAGGTGCCCCCATCGATCGTGGTGCCGTAGAGATTTCCCGCTGAGTCGAACGCCAGCTTGCCCTCGGGAAAGTTGCCGTCGGGCGCTTGCTGGAAGCGATAGAGGACTTTCTCCGTCCACTGGCTGAATACCGAGGGTGGCCGTGTCGGTGACGGCTTAACGTTGAAGACGGTCCCGCAGGTGCCGCTGCCCTGACATCCCGCTGCCACGCCTCCCTGCAAGCGTGGTCCCGTAGAAGCTGCCGTCGGGGCCAATGGTCAGCCCTCCAAAGGAAGGGTAGGCGCCGTCGCCGCTGAGCCAGCCCTGAAAATTGTAGAGCGGCTGGTAATACCAGCCCGAGCCGTGGGGCGCCATCTTAAACACCGTGCCACAGCCCTGGGTGTACTGGGTGCGACAGGGCCCGTTTCCTCCATACTCGGTGGTGCCGTAGAGATTTCCTGCATGGTCCATCACCAGACCGGCGTACGGATTGGCGCCGTCCTCACCCTGGCCGGTGAAATTGTGAATCACGCTGAAGGTCTGCGCCTCGGCAGCGCCCAGGGCCAGCACTATGGTCGCTAAGGCAACAATCGTCATCCGCAAAAGCATTCCGAACCCGTCGTTGCGATCTCCAATTAGGCTTAACATGTCCAATCTCCTAACTCGTTTCGACAAACTCACTGGCTCTTGGCGTTCGACTCGCCACTGTGGATCCAGAGGCGGTATGGGTCAGAATTTGCACCTCTGCCCGTGGCGAGTCAAATGAATTACACCTTACGGTCTAAGTTGTTGTGTCCATGTGAGCATTGAAGAGGCCTTGCTAACGTCACGCACTGCTGTGACCGCCTTCACTGACAATGACGCGCGGAACGGTACACTGACGATGAGAGGCGTAGTGTCTCCATCCCCGGTGCGACGCGGGAAACTGCTCCCCCGAAGGCTGATGGTCTGAGGGCAGTCGCCAGACTGCAACCCGGTAGCTGGCAGATTGAGCCATGACGACCGCGAGTAATTCGTCCCGCCAAGCGGGTTTCCCCGCGCTCCTGCCTGCTGACCCTTCGCAAAATGGCAGCGCTAACTACCTGCGGCATAAGAAGATGCGTGCAACTCCTTGGCGTTCAATACGATGCGGAGAAAATGTTCGTAATCGCATGATTCTAAAGAACCAGCAAAAAGGAAGTGAGTGGTCAAATAGAATAGTCGCCATGGAAACGACGCCAAACACTCCTGCCTTTCAACAGCCAACGGCCATGGAACGCGCCTTCAACCGGTGCTTCGGGTTCCTGGTCGGACTCGGACTCGGGATGAAACACAACTACCTGCTACAGGTGCGCGGCCGCAAGAGTGGAAAACTCTACTCGACCCCCATCGACCTGCTGGAGTTGGACGGTAAGCGCTTTCTGGTCGCTCCTCGGGGTCGGACGCAATGGGTGCGTAACGGCGAAGCAGCCGGCGAGGTTACGTTGAAGAAAGCCAGTTTCCGCCGGAGCTTTCAGTTGCGCGCGATTCCAGACGCGGAGAAACCGCCTTTGTTGAAAGCTTATCTGGATCGCTTCAAAACGACGGTGCAGCGGTACTTCCCTATTCCGGCGGGTTCGGATGTGCAAGCGTTCGAGAGTATTGCGGCAAACTATCCAGTGTTCGAGCTAATCGTTGCCGCTAGTTCCAGTGCGGAAGGGAAAGCGACGTAGGTGCTAATTTCCAGTTCCCCCCGGATTGGCTGCGTAATCGTCGCTACGCTTCGACAGCGTAGGACGATCGTCGTCCGGTTGGTTCGACGGCTGCCCGTTTTGCCCGGCGGTGCTGTCGGCAGTGGTCTTGCGCAGCGTGGGTTTATCGATGTCCTGGGCCTGGATCATCTTCTTACGGTTTTCCAGCGTTGCCAAGCGCGCCTTCACCTCGTTGAACTCCGATGTATTGACGATGTATTCCGGGCGGGCCGGAAGAATGTTGCGAATCTCTTCCTGGCTCTTCTCGATTCGATCCGGAGTCTGGGGATGCGTAGCAAAGGCCTTGGCCAGCGTCCCGGGCTTTGTCTTCTCCTGCGCCTTGATCTTCTCGAAGAAGGAGATGAACGCCTGGGGATCGTAGCCTGCCTTATACATGTACTGCAACCCAAGGTAGTCAGCCTCGGCCTCGAAGCCGCGCGAGAACTTCAGGAAGGTGAGGGGCAGCGCGATATTGATGGCCATGCTGGCCGCTTCATAAATGCCCCAGTTCCCCACGAAGATCAGCGGAATGGTAGCCATTTGGGCGTAGTTGGCGCGGGTCTGCTCGCGAGTGGCGTGGCGGGCCGCAACGTGCGCGATCTCGTGCGCCATCACGCCGGCCAACTCAGCCTCGTCGTCGGCCGCAAGGATGAGGCCGCTGTTCACGTAAAAGAATCCGCCCGGCAAAGCAAACGCGTTGATGTCGTCGGAGTCGATGACCTTGATCGTAAACGGCACCCTGGCATCGGAGTTGCGCACCAGGTTTTGGCCGATCCGGTTCACATACTCGGTCACGATCGGGTCCTTCACCATGCGGGCGCTGGATTCCACCATCATGGCGTACTGTTTGCCCATCTTGATCTCGCTGTCGTACGAGTACCAGTCGCCAATGCCTTTGCCCGAGCCCGGCTTGCTGACGTTGCGGTTGCCGATATCGTCAATGTCGTTCTTGCCCTTGTCGTGTGTCGCCTTGGGCGCATCCCCCGGCGTCGCGATGGCCGCAGCAGCGTCGGCAGGCGCGGTGGAGCTTTGGGTTGGAGAAGGCTGGCCCTGATCGGGCGAAGCAGCTGGCGCTTGCACGGGCGGTGTCTGCGATTGCGAGCTGTCCTGGGCAACCGCGGGCAGGGCGAGGCAGACACTCAGCAGAATTGCGTTTACAACTGCGAGAGCGCGCGACTTCATGGGAAACTCCAGTGCCTTGCGCTGAACCCACCTAGCTGGGGTGTATCTGCGCACATTATATGCTTGCAGCGGCTTTGTGGCGCGCCGGATTTCCTTTTTTCCGGCCGGACACAAATATTTTGCAATTCGGCGCGGGGAGCTGAACTTGCCGTCGGTTAGAACGGGCAGTTCGTCCCCATCGGGAGGGCGGCGTGTCAACAGCCACGTCAACGGACACCAGCAAGGCGACGCGGCGAGTTGCGATCGAGGAATTTGTCGCCGGGCTGCCCAGGCTCCGCGAGGAAGACTTTGTTGGAGGGAGCGGCGCTTCGGCGTACATGACGGCAAATCCGTCTCAATCCCGGTGCATGACGTCAGTGGAGCAAGGCAGTTGCGGGGAGATCGGGCTGAACTATACGTCAATGTACCTCAAGCTGACATAACTCTGCCTCAGTCCTAAAATTCGGCCGCAGGTTCGACCCCCGCACTGTGCGCCAGATCACAAAGGAGGCCTTGTCCCGCACAGTATAATTTTGAGGTTCGCTACCTCCCTTCGAGCAGGACCTATGACTATCATCAAGCAAGACGATCTCATCCAGAGCGTTGCCGACGCCCTGCAATATATTTCCTACTACCACCCGCCGGATTTCATTCGCAGCATGGCGAAAGCCTACGAGAAGGAGCAGTCGCCCGCGGCGCGCGACGCCATGGCGCAAATCCTGATCAACTCGCGCATGTGCGCGGAAGGCCATCGGCCCATCTGCCAGGATACGGGCATTGTGACGGTGTTCCTCAAGGTCGGCATGAACGTCCGTTGGGACGCAACCATGTCGGTCGACGACATGGTGAACGAAGGCGTACGCCGGGCTTATCTGCACGAGGACAACAAGCTGCGTGCCAGCGTGCTTGCCGACCCTGCGGGGGCACGCAAGAACACCAAAGACAATACTCCCGCGGTCGTGAACATGACGATTGTCCCCGGCGACACCCTCGAAGTCATTGTCGCGGCCAAAGGCGGCGGCTCGGAAGCGAAGTCGAAATTCGCCATGCTCAATCCGACCGACTCCATCGAAGAGTGGGTATTGAAAACCGTTCCCACGATGGGCGCGGGCTGGTGTCCTCCGGGCATCCTCGGCATCGGCATTGGCGGTACCGCGGAAAAGGCAATGCTGATGGCGAAAGAAGCCCTGATGGAGCCCATCGACATTCAGGAGCTGATAACTCGAGGCCCGAAAGGCACCGCTGAGGAACTGCGCGTTGAGTTATACAAGAAGATCAACGCTCTCGGAATCGGAGCGCAAGGACTCGGCGGACTGACCACGGTTCTCGATGTCAAGGTGAAGGATTATCCGACCCATGCGGCGAATCTTCCGGTTGCCATGGTTCCCAACTGCGCCGCCACACGCCACGCGCACTTTGTGCTGGATGGTTCCGGCCCTGTCGCGCTGGAACCGCCTTCGCTCGACGACTGGCCGCAGTTGACCTACGATCCGGTGGGCGCGCGGCGAGTGAATCTCGACACCGTAACCCGCGCGGACGTGGCGAGCTGGAAGATCGGCGAAGTTCTGTTGCTGAGCGGCAAGCTGCTCACCGGCCGCGATGCCGCGCACAAGCGCATGACCGATAAACTCAGCAAAGGCGAGTCGCTCCCAGTGGACTTCACTGACCGCTTCATCTATTACGTTGGACCTGTGGATCCAGTGCGCGATGAAGTCATGGGACCAGCCGGTCCTACAACCGCAACCCGGATGGACAAGTTCACCCGCCAGATGCTGAAGGAGACCGGGCTGCTCGGCATGATCGGCAAGTCGGAACGCGGTCCGGCCGCAATTGAGGCCATCCGCGACCACAAGGCGGTGTATCTGATGGCTGTCGGCGGCGCAGCTTATCTCGTGTCGAAGGCCATCAAGAAGTCTCGCGTACTCGCCTTCCACGATCTCGGCATGGAAGCCATCTACGAGTTCGAGGTGCAGGACATGCCGGTGACCGTCGCGGTGGATTCTCAAGGCAACTCCGTGCACGAGAGCGGCCCGAAGGAGTGGCAAGCCAGGATCGCGGAACTGGTGGAGATCGGATAGCGACTCATCTGCTTATCCAAGGCCGCCGACTCCAACGTCGGCGGCTTTCCATTGCCTGTGCTAATCTCAGCGCGGGCACGCCGTTCATTTCCGTTCTCCCCCAGGGTGATTGCGTTTGACAGAAGGCACCACACAACAGATAACTCCGGGCACAGAAGCCCCCAAGCTCGGCCCTTCTTCGCAACTGCGGCAGATTTGCGGCAAGCGCTTGAGGCGTTCTGCGACGCGGCTCACTTTGCGCAAGCGCCGTAACAGCTTTGTTCAGATCGTCCGCTGGACACGCGCAGGCCGGCGCAAGGGAATGGAACCGCCGCGCCTCCTCGTTCTGGTCCAGTCCCTCGAGAGCGATGACAACTTGCGCCAACGGGTCCAGCAAGCCTTTGGGCAGATGCTCGCCGAACTTGATTCGCTTTCGCTCTTCGCTGAAACCGGCCTGCCGTCCGTTCATCCGTTTACCACCGAGATCATTCAGCGTCTGGTTGCGAAGCTCATACCTTCCGCTCGCGAAGACGACGATGCCAGCAAATTGCTGATCGACCTGTACTCCACTGAGAAGTATGCGAAGCAATTCGAGGCGCTTTCGCCTGAGCTGTTTCAGCGCATGGCTAGAGTACTCACGCCCGACGACCGGCCAGAGTTCTGGCAGCGTCAGGATCGCGATCTGGAAGAAGCCATGCGCCTTCTGGCGGCCCGAATAAGCGGCCTGGGCCTGTCGCCGGAGATGCGTACCCGCTCGGCTTCTTCGGGCATCGCTCATTCTCCGTTCTACGAGCTGGTGCTGAAGACCGAAGAGTTGATCGCATCCAGTTCTTCGGAGACGACTGTGGCCACGGTCGATGCCTGGAAGCAGGTGGTCGCCCGTTGCCGCGCCGAGATGGAAGTGGTTTATGAGCACATGGAGTCGGCCGGCATCAGCGTCGAGCTGGTCTTCGACCTTAAGACCATTCAGGCCTGCACCGTCAGGATGGAGGCCATTGCCAAGGTCCTGAGTGCAACCGAACCGCCCTCGCTTCTGG
Source organism: uncultured Acidobacteriaceae bacterium (assembly GCA_963798005.1). Lineage (GTDB taxonomy): Bacteria > Acidobacteriota > Terriglobia > Terriglobales > Acidobacteriaceae > Bog-257. The sequence goes on from CAWCRZ010000020.1 coordinate 73,864, forward strand.
CGGCAATTCAAGCGTTGCTGGGACGGCTGATTGAGGGCAACATTGCCGACAAGCAGGTCTCCTCGTTGCTGCGCGAGAACCTTAACCTGCTGGCCCGCAAAGTTGTGGACCGCACCGGCGACACCGGCGAGCACTACATCGCCTACAGCAAACCTGAGTATTGGCTCATGTGGCGGGCTGCGATCGGCGGCGGACTGCTGACCGTGTTCACCGCCGCGTTGAAGTTGCGCATCATCGAAGCTCATCTGCCGCCCTTCGTCGAAGGCTTCGCCAGCGGGACCAACTACGCGGTCAGTTTTGTGTTGCTGCAAGTCTTCGGACTGGTGCTGGCAACCAAGCAGCCGGCGACCACCGCGGCCGCGTTCGCCAGGATCATCCGCGACAATCGGGGACCGCAACGTTCGAGCAAGCTCACCGGATTTGTCGCTCGCATTACCAGCACCCAGTTGGCTGCGGCCATCGGCAACGTCGTGGCCGTGTCGGCGGGCGCGGTGCTGTTCGAAATGCTGTGGAGAGTGATCTTCCGCGAGTCCTACCTGCCGGAGTTGAGTGCAACCCACGTGTATGACACGCTGAATCCGTTCGCCTCGGGCACGGCGCTCTACGCCATCGAAACCGGGGTCATCTTGTGGCTGGCCGCTCTGGCCGGCAGTTGGATCGAGAATGCCGCGGTTTATTACCGCTTGGCCGAAGCGGTCGCACAGCATCCGCTCGGCTCACGGATCGGTGAGGGCTTTTCCCGGAAGATGTCGCGCGTCGTCAAGCACAACATTGGAGGGTGGGCGACCAGCATTGTGCTGGGGTATCTGCTGGGCTTTGCGCCGGTGCTGGGAGAATTCTTCGGCCTGCCCATCGACATACGCCACGTCACACTTTCCAGCGGCACGCTGGCGTTGGCGGCGGCACGCTTTGGCACTCATAGCTTGGGCGATCGATGGTTTTATCACGCTGTCGTGGGCATCGGCGTAATCTTCGTGCTGAACCTGTTCGTGAGTTTCACCATTGCCGCCTATGTTGCGCTTCGCGCCTACGACGTCGGCGCCCGTGAGCAGTGGACCATTCTTCGCTCGCTGATCGTTGGCGCCGTACGGTCGCCGCTGCGTTTCATCGTGCCGGTGTACGACGAAGATCAGCCTCCGACGCAGGAAATACAAAGCGAACCGTCGTGACCGTAATCGCCTTCGCTTGGGCGAGACGCTCGTCAAGCGTGAAGCGCGGCCGCGCTGACGATCATCTCTTGTTGTAGAGGATGGGCTCATGTCAACTTCCACCAAACCAGCCACGCGCAGCGAGGAAGACTCTCTCGGCCACAAGGAAATTCCCGCCAACGTTTATTACGGCATTCAGACGGCGCGCGCGGTCGAAAACTTTCCCATCAGCGGATTGCGTGCGCATCCCTCGCTCATTCGCGCCATCGCGATGGTGAAGGAAGCCGCTGCGCTCGCCAATCGCGACCTCGGCCTGGTGGATGCGAAGACCGCCAACGCGATTGTTGAGGCAGCGAAGGAGGTCCAGCACGGCAAATGGGACCAGGAATTCGTGGTCGACGTTTTCCAGGCTGGCGCGGGCGTCAGCTTCCACATGAACAGCAACGAGGTCATCGCCAACCGCGCAGCCGAGCTGCTGGGCGGCTACACTCGGCGAGTACAAACACGTCCATCCCAACGATCACGTCAACTACGGGCAATCGACCAACGACGTCTTCCCTACCGCGATGCGGCTGGCGACGCTGCTCGAGTTGGAAAAGCTCTATGGGGTGCTCGACGGCCTCATCGCCGCTCTGCAAGAAAAAGGTAAAGAGTTCCATCACGTCCTGAAGTCGGGCCGCACCCACATGATGGACGCGGTGCCGATGCGGCTCGGCCAGGAATTCCATGCCTATGCAGGCGCGATCAAGCGCGCCAGGAAGTCCATACAGGAGCAGTCCGACCTTCTGAGCGAAATCGGCCTCGGCGGCTCGGCGGTCGGAACCGGCATCAACACTCATCCTGACTATCGTGAGAAGGCGATCGCGCACCTGTCGCGCATTTCCGGCCAGAAGCTGCGCGCGGTGGACGACATGCGCTACGCCATGCAGTCGAACCTGGCGATGTCGTCGGTCAGCTCGGCGCTGCGCAACCTGGCGCTGGAAGTCATCCGCATCTCCAACGACCTGCGCCTGCTTTCCTCCGGACCCAACACCGGCCTGGCGGAAATCAACTTGCCTGCGCTGCAGCCGGGCTCGTCCATCATGCCCGGAAAGATCAATCCGGTGATGGCGGAGCTGGCGGCAATGGTCTCGTTCCAGGTGGTCGGCTATGACACCGCCGTGGCGCTGGCAGTGCAGGCCGGCCAACTCGAGCTCAATGTCATGATGCCGACCATGGCTTACAGCGTGCTCACCTCGATCGCCATCATGACCAACATGCTGCGGCAGCTCACCGAGTTCTGCATCAAGGGCATCACCGTGAATGAGAAGCGCACCGACTTCTATGTGCAGAGCACGGTCTCGCTGGCGACGGCGCTGAATCCTTATATCGGCTACGCCAAGGCAGCGGAGATCGCGAAAGAGTCGGTCGCGACCGGCAAGTCCATCATCGAGATCGCGCGCTCGAAGGGATACTTGAGCGACGAGCAGATCAAGGAAATCCTCGATCCGGCACGCATGACGGAGCCAGTGCTTCCGCTGGAGGCAGCCAAGGAGCGCGAGAAGCTGAAAGCGAAATGAGCAGCGCAGTCCACAACCGTCTCATCCCGGTTCACTTCTTGAAGATTATCTTTCCCGCACGAATGGTGTACTCCACCTTGGCGAAGTTGCGAATGTCGGTGGCTGGATCTGCGCCCAGAACGACCAGGTCCGCGTCGTATCCCCTCAGCACTTTTCCTGTTTTCCCAGCCTTGAAGAAGGTCGCCGGATTGTGGATGAGAACAACCGCACCGAGGATGGGGGCTGCCTGCGGCGTGGGATAGACCTTCCCGTTCACCAGCGCCACATCGCCAGAAGGGTCGACCGGCGCCGAGCGCGCCACCACCGCGAACAGCACCAGCAGCAAGACGACAACAAAGGCCACCAGCCAGCCAAAGATGCCCGGACTTCGGTGCTGGGGCAGCATGACGGTTACTACGGAATTGGGGTGGCTTTGGTTCACGATGCCGGCTTCGCTTGAGCTGCAGGCCTTTTCTCCGGAGAGCAGCTCAGTACGCCCAACGCAACAGCGTCGCGCCCGACGTGAACCCTGCGCCCACCGCCGCCAGCAGCACCAGATCGCCCTTCTTGAGCTTGCCTTCCTCGACTGCGGTCTGCATGGCCAGCGGAATGGTGCCGGCTGTGGTATTGCCGTAGCGGTCGATGTTGATGATGACTTTGTCCATCGGCAGCTTGAGGCGATCGGCGGTCGCATTGATGATGCGCTTGTTGGCCTGGTGCGCGATGAAGCAATCGATGTCGGCGCCGGTAAGGCCGTTCTTCTTCAGGAGGCGCTCGGTCATCTCCGACATTTTCTTCACCGCATACTTGAAGACTTGTTGTCCATCTTGATGAATATAGTGCATTTTCTGATCGACAGTTTCGTGCGACGCGGGATGCAAACTGCCGCCCCCGGGCATGTTGAGGTACTGCCCGCCTGCGCCTTCGATCTGGGCCACGTAATCGATGATGCCGTCTTCGCCGTCCTCCGCGGGCTCGAGCAGCACCGCGCCTGCACCGTCGCCGAAGATGATGCACACGGCGCGGTCGGTGTAGTCGGTCATGGAGGAATTCACGTCCGAGCCAATCACCAGCACTTTCTTGTGCCTGCCCGACTCGATGAACTGGATACCTGCGTCCAGCGAGTACAGGAAGCCCGAACACCCAGCCGACAGGTCGTAGCCCCAGGTGCGAGCGATACCCAGCTTGTTCTGCACCAGGCAGGCGGTGGAGGGATACATCATGTCGGGCGTAACGGTGCCAACAATAATCACGTCAATCTGCTGGAGATCGACCGGGTGCGATTCCACCAGCTTCTTGACCGCTTCCACGGCGAGGTCGCTGGCGGCGACGCCCTCGTCCACCAGGTGGCGTTCGCGAATTCCGGTGCGCTCCAGGATCCACTCGTTGGTGGTTTCCACCATGGTTTCCAGGTCTTTATTGGAGAGGACGCGAGGCGGGACGTAGGTCCCCAGAGCGGTGATCTTGGCGCGGATCGGCTTGGGCAATAGAGTTCTCCGGTGACAGTGGCAATGAATGCGAATTCATTTTCAACGATACGAGAGGGAAAGTCTATGCTGCAGGTGCTCTGCGAATAACCGCACGACTAGCTGCCACGCCTCGCAAATAATCTGGCATTGCGATACCTTCGAGAGCAATCAGCGTGCAGGAGGAGCAGCTTGGAGAGCTACGAACGGCGAGTACGCGAGAGTTTTGCCCGTCAGGCGATGATGACAGACGCTGGGAGCCGAGATGTCGTCGGTGCGCACCGGGGCCACAGAAATCCGCTTCCCCGTTGCGCCTGCGCTCACCGCAGCAGCACGGCTATGTTCACGCCGGCGCGGTGACCACCGTCCTGGATTCGGCCTGCGGCTATGCGGCGCTGACCGTCGCGCCGGAAGGCTCGGAGGTGCTCTCGGTGGAGTTCAAGGTCAATCTGCTTTCCCCGGGCACGGGCGACTCGATTGTGGCGCGGGCCCAGGTGAAGCGCGCCGGAAAGAAGCTCGCCGTCTGCACAGCCGACGCGTTTGCGGTGCGCCCTGACGGCGAAAAACTGATTGCGACCATGCTGGCCACCATGATCTATGTTCCGCTGGAAGGATGACCGTGGTCCGCGCGCCGGGGTTCTTGGACAGCGCGGGCAAAGCGCTCCGTGCAAAAAAGCCAGGCGCCAGTTGACCGCTGCACACGCACTGGCCTGCTACCGTTGCTTCCTTCCGGACCTGGCGGGTTTCACAGGATTGCGTTGCGCGGGACCAGCGCCCGACTAGTCAATATACCATCCCCGCGCCAAGCGGTGCGGCGCCGCAGAATGCGAGTCCGACTTGTCACTGCGCGGTGCCCGGGAGCCGCGGAAAACAATGCTAAAATAGAGAGATTGCATGCCGCCAAAAGTTGATTCTGTAGCCCTGCTGGACGCTCCCGTCACCCCGCCCCGCGTAATTACGGCGCGGCTCGGGGACCTTGGTCCCGAGGAGCGCACCGCTGCTACTCCCAAGAAGATTGGATTCGTGAGCCTGGGCTGTCCCAAGAACCTGGTGGACAGCGAGGTCATGATGGGCCTGCTGGCGGCGGGCGGAGCTGAGATTACGCCGCGCGCGGAAGATGCCGACATCATCGTGGTCAATACCTGCTCGTTCATCGACTCGGCCAAGCAGGAGTCGGTGGACACAATCCTGGAGATGGCGCAGCACAAGACCGCCGGACGGGCGCAGAAGCTGATCGTTGCCGGCTGCCTGGTCGAGCGCTACCGCAACGAGATCCAGAAGAACATTCCGGAAGTGGACGCGGTGGTCGGCACGGGCGAGTTGCAGCAGATTCTGAGCGCGGCCGGAATCGAGCCGAGGCAGAATGCCGACTCGCCGTTCGTCATTCTGAATGGGCGTTCCGAAGGCGACGCTCGCGAAGCCGCTGGCCGTTTCTCGAAGGAGTCGTGGGACGGCGCCATCGCCGATCTGCCGAATTATCTCTACGACGAGAACACGCCGCGCCTGCTGGCCACGCCGAAGTATTCGGCCTACATCAAGATCGCCGAAGGCTGCGATCATCCCTGCTCGTTCTGCATCATTCCGCAGTTGCGCGGCAAGTTCCGCTCGCGGCGTTTCGAATCCGTTATCGCCGAGGCGCAACGACTGGCCCAGCAAGGCGTGCGCGAGATCACGCTGATCGGGCAGGACACCACCTGCTACGGCGAAGACCTTGGCTTGAAGGACGGTCTGGCGTTGCTGCTGGAGCGGCTCGCGCAGATCGACGAGTTGCGCTGGGTGCGCTTCCTGTACGCCTATCCCAACAAGATTACCGGCAAGCTGCTGGAAACGATTGCCGCGCATGACAAGATTTGCTCCTACATCGATGTGCCGTTGCAACATGCCTCGCCCACCGTGCTGAAGCGCATGAAGCGCGGCGCGGGCAGCGGACATCTTCCTGCGCTCGATCGAGAAAATGCGACGCCAGATTCCTGGTCTGACACTGCGAACGTCGTTCATCGTCGGCTTCCCGGGCGAGACCGCGGAAGATTTCGAGCAGCTTTGCCAGTTCGTTCGCGAGGCGCAGTTCGATTGGCTGGGCGTCTTCGGTTACTCCGACGAGGAAGGCGCGAAGGCGTTCGACCTGGAAGACAAAGTCTCCCGGCGCGACAGTCGAGCGGCGTCGCAGGAAGCTGATGTCCATCCAGAAGCAGATCAGCCGCAAGAAGAAACGCGCGCTGGTCGGGCAGCAATTCGATTTGCTGCTGGAAGGGCCTTCGGCGGAAACCGAGTTGCTGTGGGAGGGCCGCACCGCCATGCATGCCCCCGAGATTGACGGCACGGTGTACGTCAACGATTTTGGCGATCGCGAAGACGTGCGCGAGGGCGAGTTCTACCGCTGCGAAATCACCGAGGCGCACGATTACGATCTGGTGGCGCGAATCGTAGAGTAGTCAGTAGTCAGTTGTCAGTTGTCAGTTCCCGAGTTTAGATTTGATTCCCACGACTGCACATCTGAACTGATTACTGACAACTGACAACTGACAACTGACAACTGGACATGCCCAAGCGACGGATTCGCAGTTTACGGTGTCCCATCTGCCGAACGATCGTGCTGGCCACGGACCCCGAATTTCCATTTTGCAGCGAGCGCTGCCGCACGATTGACCTGGGCAAATGGGCCAGCGGCGGCTATGTCATCTCCAGCCCGCTGAACGATCCGGAGACCGGCGATTCCAACTATCCCGAGCAGCGCAGCAAGAAATGAGGCCGGCTCGATAAGTCCGCCTGCGCCCGGTGGGCAACTCTGGTGGCCACGTTCTTCGGCGCTGGACGATTGCGTCCCGGACCTGGGACCTGGGGCTCGCTGGCGACCGTGCTGCTATGGTGGCTGCTGGCATCGCATCTGCCGGCTTCAGCGCGATCTCCCGGTAATTCTGCTGTTGATCGTCGTTGTGGTCGCGGTCGGAATTCCCGCGTCAACCCTGGAAGCGCGCGGGATGCGGCAAGAAAGATCCCTCGCATGTCGTGATTGACGAGGTGGCGGGGCAACTGGTTACGCTCATCGCGTGCCCCATCGTGTGGCAAGCGCTGCTCGCGGGCTTTATACTTTTCCGTGGGTTCGACATCGTGAAACCGCCTCCGGTGCGCAGCCTGGAGCGGCTGCCGGAAGGAACGGGTATTGTGGTGGATGACCTGGGCGCGGGCTTGTATGCGCTCATCGTGTTGCAGATTGTTGCTCCACTTTGGGCTGCTTCGCTGAACGGACAATTGCAATGATGGATCGAAAAACCGGCGCGAAGAACGTCAACGGCAATCCGCACATCGACACGATCGATCCCGCTTGCGCCTTGCCGGGAGGCGAGGTACGCATCACCGGCAGCGGCTTCCGCTCCGCCGAGCTGCGCCGCCCGGTGGTTCGATTCGGCGATGCCGATGGTTCGGTCATCGTCAGCGCGCAGCAGTTCATCGTCGCGCGCGTACCGGATGGCGCCGCCTCGGGCGACGTCGTCGTGGCCACGAACGGCCACAAGAGCAATGCGGCGGGAGTTGCGGGTGGCCGTCCCCATCGCCGAGAACCTGCACCCGGTGGCGAATCCCGGCCATCGACGCCGACGGCAATATTTATGTGACCTTCTCGGGATCTCGCGGACAGAAGGTTCCGGTCGCCATCTACCGCATCGACACCAACTACAACGTCAAGCCGTTCCTGCACGAGATGATGAATCCCACCGGTCTGGCCCTGGATCGCGCCGGCAGCCTGTACGTTTCCTCGCGCTACGACGGCACGGTGTACCGCGTGGCGCCCAACGGCACCATGACCTCTTACGCGGAGGGCATGGGCGTCGCCACCGGCATCGCATTCGATCCGCGGGCAATCTTTACGTCGGCGATCGCAGCGGGACCATCTTCAAGATTGGCCGCGACCGTCAGATCTTTGTCTTTGCCATGCTGGAGCCAAGTGTCTCGGCCTATCATCTGGCGTTCGGCAACAATGGAAACCTCTACGTCACCGGCCCGACCACGTCAAGCTTCGACGCCATTCACCAGATCGATCCGCACGGCGAGGTGTCGCGTCTTCTACCGCGGGCTGGGCCGCCCACAAGGGCTGGCGGTGGACATAGAAGGAAATCTGTACGTCGCAGCCTCGCTCAACGGCCGTCGCGGAATTGTGAAGGTCACGCCCGACTCGCAAGGCGTCGCTGGCGGTATCGGGACACAATCTGGTCGGACTGGCGTTCGCTCCCGCGCGGTGCCGTGGTGCTGGCCACCACCAGCGGCGTGCATCATCTCTCCTGGGACATCCAAGGCCGCCGACTGGCGCCGGAAGCCTAGCAGTTAGTAGTTAGCACTGGGCATTGAGTACTCGGAAATGGCTGCTACTGCCACCTAAACGATATCGCGATTCGCCAGTGGGAGACACGTGGCTAAATGCCAATTGCCAAGTGCTAACTGCTAGACTGAATTCGTGATCGCGGAAATTATCGCCGTCGGCTCGGAGATGCTGACCCCGTCGCGGCAGGACACCAATTCCCTCTTCCTCACCGGCCGCCTCAATGAACTGGGAATCAGCGTTGCCTTCAAGACCATCGTGGGCGACAACCGCGAGCACCTCACCTCCGTAGCGCGCACCGCAATCGGCCGCTCCGACATCTCCATCTTCATGGGCGGACTTGGCCCCACCGAGGACGATCTCACGCGCGAGTCTGTCGCCGAGGCCCTGGGCGTGGAGTTGAAGCGCGACCACGAAATCGTCACCGCGATGTACAAGCGCTTCGCGGAGCGACGGTTGCAGATGCCGGACAACAACGCGCAGCAGGCCGACGTGCTGCAAGGCGCGGTCGTGCTGCCGAACTCCCGCGGCACGGCGCCGGGACAGTGGCTGCAAACCGAATTCGAGGGAAGGCCGCGAATCGTCATCCTGCTGCCCGGACCGCCCCACGAACTGCAAGCTCTGTGGGATAAGCATTGTCAGCCGCGACTGCGCGAGGTGGCGCCACCGGCCGCAATCGCGACCCGCGTGCTGAAGACCGCCATGCTGCCCGAATCGGCCGCCGACGCGCGCACCGCGCCGATCTACAAAAAGTATCCGAGCAATCGAGACCACCGTACTGGCCGGGCAGGGGCAGGTCGAGTTTCATCTGCGCGCCACCGCCGCGACCCCGGAGGAGGCCCAGGCCGCGGTGGACCGTCTGGCAGGCGAATTGGAGGACGAGCTGGGCGACGCTGTATTTTCGTCCTCGGGCGAATCGCTGGAAGAGATCGTCGGCTATTACCTCCAGATGCGGAATGCCAAGTTAGCGGTTGCGGAGTCGTGCACTGGAGGCATGATCGCCGAACGCATCACCTCCGTCGCCGGAAGTTCGCGGTACTTTCTGGGCGGAGCCGTGGTCTACTCCAACGATCTCAAGACCTTGTTCGCGGACATTCCGCCGCTGATGATCGAGGCCCACGGCGCGGTGAGCAAAGAGGTTGCCCTGGGGTTGGCCGAAAACATCCGCGAACTATGCAATGCGGATGTCGGCGTAGGGGTCACTGGGGTCGCGGGTCCGGGCGGCGGCACCGAGGAGAAGCCGGTTGGTTTGGTGTACGTCGCCGTCACCAATGGTCAAAAGCAGGAAGTAGTACAGCGGCGCTTCCCCGGCGACCGCGAGAGAATCCGGCGCTGGGCCAGCCAGCAGGCGCTCGACCTGGTTCGCCGCATACTGATGTAACAACCCCCGGCCGCGGCTGCTGCAAGACAAATGAGCCGATGTCGGCAGTAAACTTCTCTATCGCTTCTGCAGCACTTCTGCCCGCAAACCAAAATCGATGGAGGTGATCGCGTGAAGAAGCTCTTTTTCGCCCAGCATGCGCCAGGCCTCCTTCGTGCACGAGTTAAGCAATTCGCTATTGGGTGATGGTCTTGACGGCATCGCCGACCTTGAAGTCGGAGCCGGAGACCGGGGTCCCGACCGCGGAGATGTCATCCACGTCGGTCAGGCGGATCACGCCCACAGGCGATGTCATGCGACGAATCACCTGGCCGGTTGACGGGTCTTTAATCTCCTTGGTCACGCGCTGTACCGTCAACTGGTCGCCCACCTTCAGGCCCGCCTTGCCACCAACATTGAGCACCACCTGGCCGCCGTCCACCGCTGCGACCACCCCTTCCACACTGATGGTGCGGGCTTCCAGTTTGGGGGCGTCGGCGATCAGCCCTTCACTCATCTGCTTGACCGCCGCGCTGACCGCCTCACCGATGATGGTCTGCTGGAAGTCGCTGCTGCCAAAGTCCACGGCTCCGCCACCAAACCCGTGCCAGTTACCTCCGCCACCCAGCATAGACGTACTCTCGCGCTGCGACTCGCCTTTGCCGTCCGCCACACCCATGATCTCGGCGGTATCAATGTTCACAATGCGCGCGTCCACCACTACGATGGCCTTACTCTTCTTTTGGTGGAAGCCTCCCAGTCCATATCCGCCCCATCCGCCGCCACCACCACCGACATTCGTGTTCTTGGTGTCATTGCCAAATTGAGTAATGCTACCGACGATGATGGCATCCACACCGAGAATCTTTCCGATCTTGGCCGCCGAGGTGGGATTGGCGCGATCGCTGTTGGAGAAATTCTGCTCGCCCAGAATTTTGTCCATCGCCTTGCGCTCGATCACGGAGTAGGTGCCGTCTTGCACCAGATTGCGCACCAGCAGGTCCGCGATCCCTTTCCCAACGTCCACGTTCGTCCCAAAAACTGCGGCCGAGTTGCTCTGCACGGTGGCATAGTCGAAATCGAAGATGGCAACGCGCTTCTTGCGTGTGTGCAGGGCCTGCGGAGCAGCCGGTGGCGCGGCAGAGGCAGCCGGCGCTGCGGCCGACTGTGCTTCCGCTCCCGTCACGAAAAACGATGCCAGAACTAAAGTGGCCAATAAAAATCTCATGGTGATTTATTCTCCCGGTATTTACGCGATGAGAAACCCAGGCAAGTCAGGGAAACGCTGGCCTGAGAAAGCTCCATCTCTGCCGCCACGGATTTTACTGCATTTTGACCCTTAAAGCGCAGCTTTTCTGGACAGCTCAAAGCGAAGTTCACCAATGGGCTGTACCCCTCTTACCACAATTCGGGCCGCCCTAGAATGGGCTTGCCGTCCGAATGGTGCCAAAACGGTTCGCCGACCATCCAACGAGCCCATTGGTGCAGCGTCTCACCGTGTGACCCGTGACCGCCTTGTGCGTGACAAAAAGCACTTTTTTGTCCAGTTGCCACGTTGCACTATACTGATGCAAGAAGTGGCAGGCGTTTCGCCGCTGCATTCAAGGTAAAGGACACAAGGAAATGAGATGGATGTTACGGTCCAAGATCCACAAAGCGACCGTCACCGAAGCCGACCTTCGTTATGAAGGCAGTATCACCATCGACCGGGAGTTGATCGAGCGCGTTGGACTGCTACCTGGCGAGAAAGTGATGGTGGTGAGCAATACCTCCGGGGCGCGCCTGGAAACCTACGTCATCGCCGGCGAGCCCGGCTCAGGCGTGATCTGCATCAACGGCGCGGCAGCCCACTTGATCAAGAAGGGCGAAGAGGTCATCATCATGGGCTTCGAGTTGACCGATTCTCCCATCCAGGCAACGGCAGTTCTGGTCGATGGCCAGAACAAGGTCTTGCGCAGCGCGCTATAGCGGGCTCGCGATCATTCTCGCGCGCAGGTCCCTTGCGGCACTGGGATGCTTGATTATTTTGTCCGCGCCTGCGAGGGATCGGCCGACGTCGCCGTGTCCACGTCAATGTGCAGACCTGACGCTGGCGGAACGCCCGGCGGATAACAGTTGCCATCCGGCGCATACGTTTGACGGCACGCCGCCGTCATCTCCGGCCGCCGCGGCGACTGCGCAAACTGCCACGCATCCGCAAACGTCACCCCGCTCTCCGATGGCTGGCGGTGGTTGCTTGGGGAAAACGCATCCCGGCGAAGGTCCGCACTGATCGTTGCTGACGAAGAAATGGATCTGGCGCCCTCCGGCGTGGTCCCGGATATCGTTTGCCGTCACCACCGACTCGGCGCCGGACTCACGAAACGGAATGCCCGAACAATAAACGCCAGCGCGATAACCACCCCGCACCACGCCATCAACCCAGGCATGGATATAGGCGCGCTGCTCCGGCAGCATTCGTCCGCCTTGCTCTTGATCGAGAAAGATGATCGCGTTCTTCGGGAACCCGTCACGCCTCGCAGCCTGCGACCGCGCGTTGTCGCGTCGTTCGTGCCCACGCGAGCCGCATTGCCCGAAGCTTTAAGCTGCTTGTATTCGCGTCCGTTGAACAGCAGCAGGAAACCATACCCCATGGCCTGAAGCGGCTTGCGCTTACCTTGCCAGCTATTGCGGTTTGCCCCGGGAGGATTGTTCAGCCAATATCCGGTGAACGCGAACGTCCCGCGCAGCGTCTGCATGTTCGCATCGCCGGGATAGTCGTTGCGGTCCAGGCCGAGATAGGTCTGCGCGCAACTTGGCGCACATAGCCCACCGGTCATGGTGACCAAGAATCAATGCGAAGAAGATACGGCGTTCGATTGCTCACAGCCTCGACTTTCCGATCAAGGTCCCGTAGGCGGAGCGCAAACACTCTCACCGGTGCTCCGGCCAGTCATCCATAAAGTGCCGAGTGCTGAGCTGTCTTCAGTACGGCCCGATGATGCCCCCGATGTTCCGCGAGGCCGGCAGCTTCAACTCGCTCGAGAACGCCTCCACCCCCCAGTACTTCGCAAACACGTCAAGATACTTGTATCCCGAGCCGGTGTTGAACAGCACAACTCGGTCGCTGCTCTTCAGGAATCCGTTCTCGCAAGAGCTGCTGGTAGGCGGCCAGGGCCGCTCCGCCTTCCGGGCAGGCGAAGATGCCTTCGCTGGAAGCCAGTTCCTTCACCCCGGCCATGATGTCATCGTCGCTGACGGCAATCGCCGTGCCGCCGCTTTTGCGCACGATGTCGAGAATGATGAAGTCGCCATAGGCTTTCGGCACCCGCAGCCCCGCCGCCAGCGTGTGCGCATCCGGCCACATTTCCGAGGCGGCATTACCTTCATGGAATGCTTTAGGAATTGGCGCACAACCCTCTGATTGCAGGGCAATCATCTTTGGTCGTTTTCCCTTGTTAATCCACCCCAATTCCTCCATCTCCTGGAACGCCTTCCACATCCCGATCAGGCCAACTCCGCCGCCGGTCGGATACAGAATTGCATCCGGCAAGGTCCATCCCAACTGCTCGGCAACTTCGTACCCCATGGTCTTCTTGCCCTCGACCCGGAACGGCTCCTTGAGCGTCGAGACGTCGAACCAGCCTTCCTTCTCTTTGCGCTCGGCGACCATGCGCCCGCAATCGCTGATGAGGCCGTCCACCAGCGTGAGATGCGCGCCGCTGGCTTCGACCTCCAGGCGATTGGCGATGGGCACATCCTTCGGCATGAAGACGTGCGCCTCGATCCCCGCCGCTGCGGCATACGCGGCCAGCGCGCCTCCGGCGTTGCCCGCCGACGGCGCGGCCAGCTTCTTCACCCCGAAGTGCCGCAACATGGTGATGGCCGCGCTCATCCCGCGGGCCTTGAACGAGCCCGTGGGGTTCAGCCCGTCATCCTTGATCAGCAGGTTCGGATACTTCCGGCTGGGCAACATCGGGGTGAATCCCTCGCCGAGCGTCACCGGATCGGCATCGGGCAGCACGGCAGAATAGCGCCACATGCTCTTCGGGTCCGGCGTTGACCGCGTCGCGAGAGTTATTGCGCCTGACCTCGGCAAGGTCGTAGCGGACGTACAGCGGGCCGCCGTCCTTGGGACAAATTGTGGGCGCCACCTGCGGCGCAAGCTTCTCGCCGCACTTGCTGCATTCGAATGAAATGATCTTTGCCATGAAATGATTGCCTCGAAATAATCGTGATGTGATTTGCAGGGGCACGGCTTTAGCCGTGCCGTATAGATTCTCTGGTTACAGCGGCTTTAGCCACCGAGGGGACTCAGTTTTAGGACCGTGACGCCCTATGGCCTAAACTGGCTTCCCTCAGGGGCTGAAGCCCAGTTCCTCTCACACCGGTACGGCACAGCTGAAGCTGGGCCCCTTCAAAACTAGCGGCGTCGTGAGACTCTTCTTGCAATCTCGAAAACCTCGCAGTGTAACACCGCTCCCAACTGTGTGCTGCGAGAACGGTTTATAATCCGCGCAGTTCCTGCCATGAACGAGCCCTCCACTCCATTGATGCGGCAGTACGCCGCAGTCAAGAAAGAGCATCCCAGCGCGCTCCTTTTCTTTCGCTTGGGCGATTTCTACGAACTGTTCTTCGAGGACGCCGTGGTCGCCTCGCGCGAGCTGCAAATCACGCTCACCTCGCGCAACAAGGAAAAGGGCATCGCCGTGCCCATGTGCGGCGTGCCCTATCATTCCGCCGAAAACTACATCGCCAAGCTCATCCGCAAGGGATTCAAGGTCGCCATCTGCGAGCAGATGGAAGATCCGCGCGTGGCCAAGAAGCTGGTCAAACGCGAGGTCACGCGCGTGCTCACGCCGGGCACCGCGGCCGACTCGCATCTCGGTTCGGAAGAAAACAATTTCCTTGGCTGCGTGGCGCGCGCTGGCACTGCCGTTGGATTTGCAGCCCTTGATCTTTCCACCGGCGAGTTTCGCGCTACTGAGTTTCAGGGCGAGGACGCCGAACGCCGCGTCCGCGAAGAGCTGCTGGTGTTGCGCCCGAAGGAGGTGCTGTTCGCCTCGTCGCTGCCGCTGTTCGATCAGCCACGCCCCAGCGCATCGGCTCCCCTGGCCGCTGCGGCGCCGCGCATGGCCACGCTGGAGAACGCGAGCTGGGCCGAGACTCCACTTGACGACTGGGTCTTCTCCCCCGACTACGCCATTCCGCAGGTCGAAAACCATTTCGGAGTGCTCTCGCTGGAAGGCTTTGGACTGGCGAATCGTGCCGCAGCAGCCACTGCGGCGGGCGCCATCCTGCATTACATCCGCACCACACAACGCGGCTCGCTCGATCACGTGGACCGCATCGGCTTCTACGAACGCCAGAACTGCCTGGTGCTGGACGCAGTCACCGTGCGCAACCTCGAGCTCATTGAGCCGCTGTTCTCCGGCACGAGTGAAGGTCCCACTCTGTTTCGCTGCCTCGACTGCACGGTGACGCCCATGGGCAAGCGCCTGCTGCGCGCCTGGATGCTGCGCCCGTCGATCGACCCCGGCGAAATCAAGCTGCGCCTCGACGCCGTCGAGCGCATGGTGCAAGACCTCGTCGGGCGCGAAGAGCTGCGCCGCTCCATGGAAGGCATCCTCGACCTGGAACGCCTGCTGAGCCGCGTCACGCTGGAGACAGCCAACCCGCGCGACCTGCTCGCCCTGGCGAGTTCGCTGGCCAAGCTGCCCGCCGTGCGGTCCGCCATGTCGCACTTCCCTGCCGAGCGCTTGCAGACGCTGCACTCGCAGTGCGATGAGCTCGCCGACTTGCACACCCGTATCGTTTCCTCGCTTGAAGACGAGCCGCCACTCACCCTGGCCGACGGCGGCGTGATTCGCACAGGCGTCGATGCCTCGCTCGACGAGCTGCGCAACCTCAGCCGCAACAGCAAGCAGTACATCGCGCAGATCGAGCAGCGCGAGCGCCAGCGCACCGGCATCGGCTCGCTCAAGGTTAAGTTCAACAGCGTCTTCGGCTACTACCTCGAAATCTCGAAGTCCAACCTGCACCTCGCGCCCGCCGACTACGAACGCAAGCAGACGCTGGTCAACGCCGAGCGCTTCACCACGCCCGAGCTGAAGGAGTACGAAGCCAAAGTCCTCGACGCGCAGGAAAAGATGGTCGAGATCGAGCGGCGGCTCTTTGCCGAGCTGCGCTCCGCCATCGCGGCCGAGGCGCGGCGCATCCGGCAAACCGCGCTCGCCCTGGCCGAGATTGACGTGCTCGCGGCATTTGCCGCACTCGCCGCGAATCGCAGCTATTGCCGTCCCGCGCTCGACGACTCCAGCGACATCGAGATCGTCGACGGCCGCCATCCCGTGATCGAGCAGATGGAGATCTCCGGCGGCTCCGACCGCTTCGTGCCCAACGATCTTTTCCTCAACGGCACCACGCACTCCATCCTCATCATCACTGGCCCGAACATGGGCGGAAAGTCCACCTACCTGCGGCAGGCGGCGCTGATCGTCCTGCTGGCGCAGATGGGCTCGTTCGTCCCGGCGCGCTCGGCGCGGCTTGGCCTGGTGGACCGCATCTTCACCCGCATCGGCGCCGCCGATAATCTGGCGCGCGGCCGCTCCACCTTCATGGTCGAGATGACCGAGACCGCGGCCATCCTCAACACCGCGACGCCGCGCTCGCTCATCCTGCTCGACGAAGTCGGCCGCGGCACCGCGACCTACGACGGGCTTGCCATCGCCTGGGCAGCCATCGAGTACATCCACAGCAACACGCGCGCCAAGACGCTGTTCGCCACCCACTATCACGAGTTGACGGAGCTGGCCGATCGCCTCAGCGGAGTGAAGAACTTCCACGTCGGGGTGAAGGAGAGCGGCGGCGGAATTGTCTTTCTGCGCAAAGTGGAAGAGGGCGCAGCCGACAAGAGCTACGGCATCGAAGTCGCCAAGCTGGCTGGCCTGCCCGCCGATGTCGTCCACCGCGCGCGCCAGGTGCTGGCCGAGCACGAGAGCGCGGAGCGCAGCGCGGTCAGCCATCTGGCGCACGACGAGGCGCGCGAAGCCGGACCGATGCAGTTGACCATCTTCACTCCGCTCTCGCAGAAGATCGTGGACCGCATCAAGGAGACCGACCTCGACAGCATCAGTCCGCTGGAAGCGCTGAACCTGCTGCATGAACTGAAGCAGCAGATGGAGTGAGTTTACTTGGCTGGAAGAAATTCGATCCTGATCGTCCCCTTGGGAACATCTTTGAAATCATAGTCCGCGGTGACAAGCGTGGCCTGCTCTGCCTTGTGAGTGGCCCTCGCCACTCCAGCAGGACCAGGACCCACGCCGGTTGGCGGTGCCATCCCGCAATTCAGCGCCAGAGCACCGGCGAAGGCATCAGCGTAGGGCACTTTGAACCTCCATTTGAACCTTCCAGCGTCTGCGGCGGCAACCGCATCAACCGGTATGATGGTCATGGGCAGCGCCGCAAGATTGCCGAGGATCGCCTCGGCACTCGCACCGTTTTTCCCATAAACCACAGTGACGATCTCGCCCCAATTAACAGCACTGAGCAACAATCGGGTAGCGCCGTTGGCGGCTTCGAAGAACAAATCGCGTACGCGCTCGAAACCGGCTTCCCGGTCGGTGAAGCGCAATATGGCGCTGGCGTCCAGAACGTAAGTCACCGCGCTTCCTCGTCCCGGTGCATGCGTTCCCGCTCAGCGCCGGCCCCTTTTGTGCATCCGATCAGGCTATTGATGAATTCCGGAGTGATCGGACGCACGACCAGCGTGTTGCCTTCGCGCCGGATCGAAACCTTGGTCCCCCCCGAAAGCTTCATCTGCTGGCGCAGTTCAGCAGGTATGACTAATTGTCCTTTGGAGCTAATGTGACCGTAAAGCATCTGCATGGTGGAAGTATAGGAGAAAAGGAGTTCAACGTCAATATTGTCTTACGACATAAGAATCCGTCTTACCTTCGCGCTCCCGAAAAGGCAGGCGCGGGAGCAGGGTCGTCCGCGCGCCAGAATTCCTTCCATCCCTCGCGTTACACTCTTCTGTTCCTCATGCCGACAAAATCCAGCCTCGATCTTCGCCAGCAGGTTGGCCAGTTGCTCATCATGGGCTTCGATGGCACCGTCGTTTCGACGCGCCTTCGTCTTATGCTGGCGACGCTCTGTCCGGCCGGGATCATCCTCTTCAAGCGCAACATCGAAGAGCCAGCGCAGACCCATGTCCTGCTGCGCGAGGTACAGAAGGCGGTTTCGACTCCCATGTTCCTTTGCGTGGACATGGAGGGCGGCACGGTTGATCGACTGCGCGATGTGATCGCTCCCGCGCCATCGGTTGCCGAAGTCGTCGCCGCCGCTTCGAAGAAACTCTTCCGCAAGCACGGCCGCATCATTGGCGAAGAAGTCCGCGCGCTCGGTTTCAACACCGATTTCGCTCCCGTACTCGATCTGCAATTCGAGGCCTCGAAGAGCGTGCTGACCTCGCGCACGGTCTCCGCCGATCCGAAAGAAACGACCGCCTATGCGCGCGAGTTCCTGCGCGGACTGCAAGACTGCAATGTTCTCGGCTGCGGCAAGCACTTCCCCGGCTTGGGCGGGGCCAATCTCGATTCGCACCATGACCTGCCCTCGATTCCGACGCCCTGGAAACGGCTGTGGGCCGAAGACCTGCTTCCCTATCGCACGTTGCGGCGCGAGCTGCCGTTCGTCATGGTGGCGCATGCCGCCTATCCCGAGGTGACCGGCGAACGCATTCCTGCATCCCTCTCGAAGAAATGGATGAGCGACATCCTGCGCAAGAAGATCGGCTATCGCGGCCTCATCATCACCGACGATCTCGACATGGGCGGGGTGCTGGCGGCGGCGTCCATCGAGGATGCCGCGGTAGAGACCCTGCGCGCCGGCGCCGACATGTTCCTGGTTTGCCAACGCGAAGAGAGCGTCTGGCGGGCCTTCGAGGCCGTGTACAAACAAGCCGAGAAGGACAAGAGGTTTGCCCGCCTCGTCGCGGCCAAGTCCAAGCGCGTGCTGGCCATGAAAAAGCGGGCCGGGCCGCTGAAGGCGCGCACCGCCCCGGCGCCCTCGCAGAAAACTGTGGACCGCTTGCGCCGTAACATGTGGGAGTTCGCGGAAGAGCTGCGGATGAATGCGCTCAGCGATGGATACGTTCGGCTTTGAAGGGGCGCAGCTTTAGCTGCGCCGTATGGCAGGCAATGGAAATTGGGCTTTAGCCCCTGAGGGAATTCGGTTTCCATGAACTCGACTTCCACAGTGCATAGATTGCACGCTCGCGCGAAAGGCCTTCCCTCAGCGGCTAAAGCCGGTTTCCTTGCCGATTCCCACGGCACGCCTGAAGGCGTGCCCCTTCAAAGCGAGGATAGTGCAGTCCGGGCGGGGGCCCTGTCTTGATCGTCGCCGGCGTCATGAGCGGCACCTCGGCGGACGGCATCAACGTCGCTCTGGTGCGCGTCCAGGGACGCGGCTTTCGCTCGCGACTCGAACTGCTGGCGCACTATCAGTTTCCCTTCCCAGCCCAGGTGCGCCGCGCGATTCTCGCCACCATGAACGCCCGCTCCGCCAGCGTCGCCGATCTCTCGCGCCTGAATTTCCTGCTGGGCGAACTCTATGCCGATGCGGTCCGCGCTGCGCAACGGCGCGCGCGTTTGGAGTGCGAACTCGTCGGCTGTCACGGACAGACGCTCTACCATCAGGGCGACGCCCGGCCGTTCCTCGGCCGCCCCATCGCGTGCACCTGGCAGACGGGCGAAGCCGCCGTCCTCGCCGCCCGGCTCGGCGTCCCCGTCGTCTCGGATTTCCGCCCCGCCGACATGGCCGCGGGCGGAAAAGGCGCGCCGCTGGTTCCCTTCCTCGACTACGTGCTCTACCGGCATCGCCGCTACGGACGCATTGTGCAAAACCTCGGCGGGATTGGAAACCTCACGGCAATTCCTCCGCGCGCGCTCCCCGGACAATGTCATTGCCTTCGACACCGGCCCCGGCAACATGGTGATGGACGCCGTGACCGAGCATCTCTTCGAGCGTCCTTACGATCGCAATGGACGGCTGGCCGCGCGAGGTGAACCCATCGAGCGCGTGCTGCAACAAATGCTGCGGCATCCGTTCTTTCGCCAGAAGCCACCCAAGACCGCGGGCCGCGAACAGTTTGGCCGCGAGTTCGTGCGCGAGTTTCTCCAGCTCTGCCGGCGCGCCGACGAGAATGACATCGTCGCGACCGCCACCGCGCTCACCGCGCGCTCCATCGGCATCGCCGTCCGCCGGTTCGTGCTGCCGCTGGTGGAGCCTCCTGCGAGGTTTCGCGAGTTCGTGGTCTCCGGCGGAGGAACAAAGAATGCGACGCTGATGCGAATGATTCGCGAGGAGCTCGCGCCGCTGAAGATGCGCGTGCGCACCAGCGATGAGTTCGGCCTGCCCTCCGATGCCAAGGAGGCCGCCGCGTTCGCGCTGCTGGCGTACCAGACATGGCGACGGCTGCCGTCCAACGTTCCGTCGGCGACCGGAGCCGACCGGCCCGCGATCCTGGGCAAAGTGAGCTATGCGTAGCGAAGACGAGCCGTCTATTACGCTGGTCGTGCTAAGCCTCCTTCTTCTCTCCGCCTGCTCGCGCAAGCCCGACCCCAACACCCTGGTCATGATCATTGAGAGCAGCCCTACCAATCTCGATCCCCGGGTCGGGGTGGACGCGCAATCGGAGCGCATCGACGAGCTGCTCTTCGATTCGCTCGTCCGCCGCGACGAGCATTTCGACTTGAAGCCGTGGCTGGCCGACAGTTGGGAGACTCCCGATCCGCAGACCTACATCTTCCATCTGCATCACGGGGTACGCTTCCAAAACGGACAGCCGTTGACCGCGCGCGATGTCAAGTTTACTTTCGACTCGCTCATCAGCGGCAAGCTGCGCAGCGCCAAAACCAGCACCTACGCTCCCGTTGACCACATCGACACGCCTGACGACTACACCGTCATCTTCCATCTCAAGGAGCCGTTCGCACCGCTGCTTTGGAACCTTGGCGACGGCGCCATCGGCATCGTGCCCTACGGCAGCGGCGAGGATTTCAACCGCCGCCCCATCGGCTCCGGGCCCTTCCGTTTCGTCAGCGCGCAGCAGGACAAAGAGGTCGTGCTCGAGCGCAATCCCGATTACTGGGCCGCGCCGGCCAAGCTGCACCGCGTGCAATTCAAGATCATTCCCGACGCGACCACGCGCGCTCTCGAGTTGCGCAAGCAAAGCGCCGACGTTGCTATCAACGCTCTCACCGCCGACACCGTGGTCGCGCTGGAAAGCGATCGCGACCTCACGGTGATGGAGTCGCCGGGAACCATCTACGCCTACCTGGCGATGAACCTGCGCGATCCCATCCTGAAGGATGTTCGCGTACGCCACGCCATCGCCTACGCCATCAACGTGCAGCCCATCATCCACTACCTGCTGCGCGATCAGGCGCAGCCCGCCTACAGCGTGCTCCCGCCGCAGCACTGGGCCTACGACGCGGATGTGCCGAAGTATCCCCACGATCCGGAGCGCGCGCGCAAGATCCTCGACGACGCCGGCTATCGCCCCGTAAACGGTATCCGCTTTCACATCACGATGAAGACCTCGACCGAGGAATCGACGCGTCTGCTGGCGGCGGTGTTGCAACAACAATTGCACGAGGTCGGCATCGCGCTCGACATCCGCAGCTTCGAGTTCGCCACCTTCTTCGCCGACATCACCAAGGGCGCCTATCAGTTCCACTCGCTGCGCTGGATCGGCGGCAACCTCGACCCTGACATCTTCGAGCACATCTTCGGCTCCAATAGCTTCGCTCCCAGGCGCGCCAACCGCACCTTCTACTCCAACCCGCGGGTGGACAAGCTGATCCGCGAAGGCCGCGCCACCATTGACCAGCAGAAGCGCAAAGTCATCTACGGGGAAATCCAGCAGATCGTCGCCCAGGACCTGCCCTACATCAATCTCTGGTATCTTGACAATGTGCTGGTGCATACCCACCGTGTGCACGGAATCGAAGTCAGCCCGTCGGGAAACTATGATTTTCTGCGGAGCGCGGAGCTTGCGCACTGATCGCAGCGCTCCTTGGGTCGCGTGTTACCATCGAAAATCGGCCTCAACCAAGGACCACAAGCACTTGCGCATACTTTTCGTAGGAGACATTTTCGGCCGTCCCGGGCGCAGCATCGTGCAGGAGCGCCTGCCTGAGTTGCAGAAGCAGCACGGCGTGGAGCTCACCATCGCCAACGGCGAGAACGCCGCCGGCGGTTTCGGCATCACGCCGCAAATCGCCGAAGAGCTGTTCGAGCTCGGCGTTGACGTCATCACCACCGGCAACCACATCTGGGACAAGCGCGAGATCATGGAGTACATGAAGTCGGCCAACGGCAACGAGGCATCGCTGGCGCGGCGGCTGTTGCGGCCGGCAAATTATCCCGCGGGGTCGCCGGGCTATGGCTGGTATCAGGGCCGCACCCGCGGCGGAGTGGATTACGCCGTCATCAATCTGCAAGGGCGGGTTTTCATGGCCAGCAACGACGACCCGTTTCGCGTGGCCGACCAGCTGCTGAAGCAGATCACGGCCAAGGTCATCCTGGTGGACATCCACGCCGAAGCCACGTCGGAAAAACTTTCGCTCGGCTGGTATCTGGAAGGGCGAGTGACCGCAGTGTTGGGCACGCACACCCACGTTCCCACGGCCGATGAGCAGGTGCTTCGCGGCGGCACCGCGGTGCAA
Organism: uncultured Acidobacteriaceae bacterium; assembly: GCA_963798005.1. GTDB lineage: Bacteria > Acidobacteriota > Terriglobia > Terriglobales > Acidobacteriaceae > Bog-257. Next base: position 96,398 of record CAWCRZ010000020.1, read on the forward strand.
ACCGACGTCGGCATGACGGGCCCGTACGAAGGCGTAATCGGCGTGCAGAAGGAGCTGATCCTGCAACGCTTTCTCACCAACATGCCGTCGCGCTTTGAGCCCGCAACCGGCGACGTGCGCCTGTGCGCCACGCTGATTGATTGCGATGCCGAGACCGGACGAGCGACCGCGGTGCAGAGGATCATGCTGCGGCAGGACTGACAACGCTCTTCGCCTTTCGCTGTTCGCTCTTGCCCCTGCGCTTGGAGAAGGCTGTAGGACCTCTTGGCCTGACTGCGCCTTGGCCAAAAGCGAAGAGCAAACAGCGAATAGCCAGTTGCAAGTTGCTAGCCACTCCTTTTACTCTTCCCCCACATGTCCCTTTCCGACGAACTCTGGATGGAAGAAGCTCTGCGCGAGGCGCAGCGTGCGCTCGCGCTCGGCGAGGTGCCGGTCGGGGCGGTCGTGGTGCAGGATGGCCGGGTCATCGCCCGCGGCAGCAACCAGCCCATCGCCACCAACGATCCCACCGCACACGCCGAGATCCTCGCGCTGCGCGAAGCCGGGCAGACCCTGGGTAACTATCGTCTGCTGGACTGCGATCTTTACGTGACCGTCGAGCCTTGCGCGATGTGCGCCGGAGCCATCACCCACGCCCGTGTGCGCCGCCTCATCTACGGCGCGGAAGACCCCAAGGCCGGGGCCGTGCATTCCATGTTGCAGGTGCTGAACCATCCCAAGCTCAACCACAAAGTGGAGGTCACCTCCGGAGTACTCGCGGCGCGCTGCATGGACCTGGTACAGACCTTCTTTCGCGAGAAGCGCAAAGCGGAAACGTCGGCCCAGGGTGGAGCACCGCTTTAGCGGTGCAGCCCGAGCGCGCATAGGAGTCGGCTTTAGCGGCTGCTGAAAAAAGGCACTTTCAATGCGTTTTGAAGGGGCGCACCTTTAGGTGCGCCGTTCCAAGCCCTTTATTTTGTCATCCCTCACCGACTTTAGTCGGTGAGGGATCTGTTTTTCCGAGTTTTTCATCAGCCTGTGAAAGGCGTGCTCCACCCGGCCGCGGTAGGCCACGCACGGTCTGGTATCATCAATTTGACCACGTTTTTCGCGCGGAGAGGTGCGTGAGTGGTTGAAACGAGCCGCCTCGAAAGTTGAGGCGCTTTGCGGGCGTCCGAGCCCGCAGCCGAAATCCTGAGCGAGGTCGCCGCGACCGAGTCGAAGGACCCACAATTCGTTGCCGTTTGATGCGGAGAGGTGCGTGAGTGGTTGAAACGAGCCGCCTCGAAAGCGGCCATACCTTGACGGGTATCGGGGGTTCGAATCCCTCCCTCTCCGCCATAATTCCCCCCAGCATTTGCAGAATCGCAACCGCCTGAGACCCAGCGGCCTCATTCCCGCCTCTTCCCCTTCGTTCGCAACCCCACGACCAAAATGCCTGCTCCCACCAGCAGGAGCGTGGATGGTTCGGGCGTAGCGGCGGTGGGATTGACCAGCCCGCCTCCATATCCTTCACAACAGAAGACCGGCGGAACGAAGAACGGAGGTCCGTAGGCGGGTGTTGGTTTCGGCTCGGCTTCGCTTTCCGCCAGCATCGGCTCGCCTGGGATTACGACCGGTGGCAGTCCGTATTCGAAGACCTCCGGCGGCGGCTCATCGCCAGGATTCTTTGGCGTTTCCGGCGGCAGCTCGAAGACAATACGGTTACCACAGCGGGCGCGGACCATGTTCGTGCCGTCCACCAGCACCAGTTCTCCCTTTGCCATGTGGATTCTGTGGCTCGTCCAATAGATCGCATTCTGCACACGGTAGGAGACGAACACGTCCATGGCCGCCGGCGTCCGCCGCAGCACGAGATTCTCGATGCGAAGGTCGCGGTAGTGCCGCGCCACCACCGGGTCCGCCTCGATGGAGTCCTGCGCGTCCCGCACATTCCGCAATCCGCCCGGCACCACCGAGTAGGGAAACTGCTTGCGCCCACTGCGAAAATCTGGCGTCAGCTCCAGCTCAGTCGTCGCCGCCCGCGCGCCGTGCCTCGCCATCTCAGCCAACAACGATGGACTTGAGGAGTTCCGCAGGCCGAGCAGGAGCGCGGCCAGCAGCGACGCGAAGATCGCAATCAGCAGCCCGGCTTTCAGTGCCTTCCGTCGCCGCCGGTGCGAGCGGCGATGTTCTTTGACCAGCCTGACCGGCATAGGAGTTTCTCCCGCCTCGCGCTGCCCTGGCGAATTCCTCGCACACGGCTGCGAGCGCTTCGCTCCCGTCGGAGCGATGCCCTGGGCGAGACGAGGTGCGCCTCGTTCGTTGCCGGGGGAAACTCGGAACGCCCTGTTATATGCATTCCGTCTGCCACGAATGGGCGACTTAAAATTGGAAGCGCAAGCGCCCTCCCCCTGCCGGCTGGCTCCTCCTGTTCGTCGGAAACGCTTGCTGGGCAAGGCTTTCCCTGAATGGGAACACTTGTCAAGCTTTCCCGGAAGAGGCCGGTTCAATTGGGGAAACCAAACTGTGCAACTGCTTGCAGTTTTGTAGAGAATGGTTGCTGCCGTCGGGCCTGCCACTCGTCCCTATATAATCGGACGTTTCCACCATCAGGAACCCACTTGTGGCACTCGACCAGAAAATCTACCAGCTACGCCGCGACAAGCTGAAGCAGATCGAGGCGCTGGGGCAGCTCGCCTATCCCTATCGCTACGAAACCACCCACACCCTTCCGCAGATTCTTGCCGAATATTCGGGCAAGACGGGCCCCGAGCTCGAAGCCCCGCGCGTCAACGTCAGCCTGGCCGGGCGCATCATGTCCATCCGCGTGCAGGGCAAAGCCGGTTTCGCGCATCTTCAGCAGGGTGGCAAGCGGCTGCAAGTTTATGTCCGGCTCGACAACGTCGGCGAGAAGGGCTTCCAGCTTTACAAGCTGCTCGATGTCGGCGACTACATCGGCGTGAAGGGATATCTGTTCCGCACCCGCACCAATGAGCTCACCGTCCACGTGGAGGAGATCACCTTTCTGGTCAAGGACCTGCTCCCGCTGCCGGAGAAGTGGCACGGCTTGCAGGACGTGGAGACGCGCTATCGCCGCCGTTACGTCGATCTCACCATGAACCCCGAGGTGCGCGAGGTGTTCATCAAGCGCGCGAAGGTGGTGCAGTCGCTGCGGCGCTTCCTCGACAACCAGGGTTTCATCGAGGTTGAAACTCCCATGATGCATCCCATCGCCGGCGGTGCGGTGGCCAAGCCGTTCATCACTCATCACAACACGCTCGACACCGACCTCTACCTGCGCATCGCGCCCGAGCTTTACCTGAAGCGCCTGGTGGTGGGCGGCGTGGACCGGGTGTACGAGATCAATCGCAACTTTCGCAATGAGGGCATCTCGACCCAGCACAATCCCGAGTTCACCATGCTCGAGTTCTACATGGCCTACGCCGACTATCGCGACATGATGGACTTCACCGCCGAAATGCTGGCGCAGGTGGCGCTCGAGGTGAACGGCACAACCGTCGCCCACTTCAATGGGCACGAGATCGACTGGGGTAACTTCCAGCGTCTCTCCATGCGCGAATCCATCATCAAGTTCTGGCCGGAGAACGCCGGCGCGCCGCCCGAGATGAGCGACTTCTCCACCGCCGAGCAGATTGCCGCCATGGTGCGTCGCTACAACGCGGCCAACCCGCACATCCCGTACGATCCCGCCGCCCCCAGCGGCAAGACCATCGCCGACATCTTCGAGTTTGTCGCCGAGCCGCACCTCATCCAGCCGACCTTCATCTACGACTTCCCTCTCGCCATCTCGCCGCTCTCCAAAAACAAGCGCGAGCCCGAGGAGAACGCCGACTGGGTGGAGCGCTTCGAGATCTTCGTGGGCGGCCTGGAGATCGGCAACGCCTTCAGCGAGCTGAACGATCCGGAGGAGCAGCGCCGTCGCTTCGAGGGACAATTGAGCGAGCGCGCCCGCGGCGACGAAGAGGCCCACCAGATGGACGAGGACTACATTCGCGCTCTTTCCTACGGGCTGCCGCCGACCGCCGGCGAAGGCGTAGGCATCGACCGCCTGACCATGCTGCTCACCGATTCGCGCTCCATTCGCGACGTGATTCTGTTTCCCCTATTGCGCCCCTTGAAGCGCGAGGAGGAAGAGCAGATCGACGCCGCAGCGGAAGAAACAGCCGAGAGCTGAAGCCGTTCCAGAGTTGCTGTATCCGGCTGTACGGGTAGAGCGGGCCTTCAGGCCCGCGTCCCCAGGGTCGGTACAATTCCTGCCTTCCTCCGCTGCGGTCAACGACCTCAGCGGAGGAAGCATGCCCTTTCGCGCTACCCGTCACATTTGCTTGGCGCGTTTGCGTGGGAAGTGTTTAGAATCGTGCCAGGCACGGCGGGCCTTGGCCTCCGGCCATCGCCGATACCTCTGCACATGCCCGACGAACGCATACTGGTTGTGGACGACGAAGATCTGATCCGGGAGATCATTTGCTCGATCCTGACTCAGGCCGGCTTTAAGTGCAAGCCGATCCGTTCTGGGACGGACGCTCTGACCGAACTCAAGTCCGAGGCCGGTTACTCGGTGGTCGTCTCCGACGTCGTTATGGAGGGCATGGACGGTCTTACCTTGCTCTCCAAAATCAAGGCTGCCCATCCTGACATTCCGGTGGTGATGGTCACCGCCATCCACGACATCTCGGTCGCTCTGGCGGCCATCCGAAACGGGGCCTACGACTACCTGCTGAAACCGTTCGAGCGCGAGCAGTTGCTGGCCAGCGTGCGCCGGGCGGTTGAAAATCGCCGCCTCAAGCTGGAGAACCTGGCCTACCAGACCAAACTGGAATCCTTAGTTTCGGCCCGCACCGATTTGCTTCGCCAGGCATTGTCGGACCTGGAACGCTCCTATGACATCACCCTCGAAGCGCTGGGCGATGCTCTCGATCTGAAGGACGCCGAAACCGAGGGCCACTCCAAGCGAGTCACCGGTTTCACCATCGCCATTGCTCGCGCCATGGACCTTCCCCACGACAAGGTCCGCGTCATCGCCCGCGGCGCCTTCCTGCATGATGTGGGCAAGATGGCCATTCCGGACGCCATCCTGCGCAAGCCCGGCCGGCTCAGCCCGGAAGAGCAGGAGATCATGAAGCAGCACGCCCTGCTGGGATATCAGATGCTGAAAAAGATTCCCTTCCTGCACGAGGCTGCCGACATCGTCTATTCCCACCAGGAGCGGTTCGATGGCTCGCGGGTATCCCCGCGGATTAAAGGGCGACCAGATTCCTCTCGGGGCGCGCATATTTGCCGTGGCCGACACCTTCGACGCCGTCACCTCCGACCGCCCCTATCGCGCCGCGCAGTCGATGCCTTCCGGCGCGGCGCGAAATTGAACGCCAGTCGGGCAAACAGTTCGATCCCGAGATCGTTAAAGTCTTTCAGTCCATCCCGGAACGCATCTGGCAGGAACTGCGCAGCTCAGATCGAGGCCCAGTCGGGGGCAAAACGCTACAGCTTCGGCAAGACTGCGCGCAACTAGCAGCTATCTTGTTAAATGGGTGGGCGACGCAATCCGGTGGAAGCGTGGGCCTTCAGGCCCGCGAATCAAGCAGCTTTTCCAACCGGGCTTTAGCCCCGGCTGAGGCTTGCGGGATTTGCGAGACAGCTTCTAGTAAACGGCCCGGCAAGCAACCCTATTTGCGGATTTTCAGGAGGCAGCCATGAGCACGGTTTTGACCGATGCCGAAATCCACGAGGCCTTGCAGAAACTTCCCGGCTGGAAGCGAAGCGGCAACACCATCGAGCGCGACTTTCAATTCGGCAACTTCGTCGGGGCCATGGACTTCGTCAACCAGATCGCCGAAGCCGCCGAGGCGGTCAACCATCACCCCGACATTCACATCAGCTATAACAAGGTGCTGCTGGTGCTGGTCTCGCACGACTCCGGCGGGGTGACCCAGCGCGATGTCCGCATGGCGGGCAAGATCAACGAAATGGCGACGTAGCAGCCTCAGTCGCGGTGCAGGAACCCGTGCGGGACCGGAGCGTCGCGCACCTCCTGCGCCTGCTTCAGCCATTCCAGGGCCTTGGGCCTGTCTCCCATATCGCGATAGCAGAGAGCGATGTTGGTGCAGATCTTGACTTGGTCCCGCCGCTCGAAGGTCCCGCCGTAGGCCAGCTTATAGCGTGCGATCGCCTCGTCCAAGTTTCCCACCCGTTGCTCATAGATGGCAATGCGCAGATTACTGGTGGCGTCCTGCGGAGAGATGGCCACCGCCCTCCAGAAGTGCGCCATCGCCTCTTCCTCTCTACCCTGCGCCAACAGCAGGTCCCCAAGATTGTCCTCGGCCTCCCAATGGTTCTTCACCACCTGCTGGGCGTGAGTCCACATGGTGAACGGGTCCTTCCAGTAGTTCACCTGCCGGTACGTGACCACGCTGAGCGCCAACAGCGCTGCGCAACCCAGGCCGCCCACCGCGGCCGCGGGAATACGGCGTCGCTCAGCCCAGTCGGGCACACCCCAGCAGAGCATCAGGAAGAGTCCCAGAAAGGAATCGTAGGCGTAACGGTCGGCCATCGATTGCAGCCCCACTTGGATGATGCCGATCATGGGCACCAGTGTGACCAGAAACCAAAGCCAGCCTACTACTAAATAGCGGTGCCGCCGGTACACCACAACGAAGGCGCTGACCGCCAGCAGGAAAGCCAACGCCACGTAGGTCTCCCAATGCCAGATGGTGTCTTTCACATACGGGTATTCCAGCGCCAGGTCCGATGGCCAAAAGCCCTTTCTGATGTATCGTCCGTACGCCAGGAACGCGTTCCCCAGCCGCATCCACAACGAGTATCTCCAGCTTGACGGGCGGGCCTGTCCTTGCGCCACCATGGTCAGGCCGGCGCTTACCGCGCACATGAACAGCAGCGGGACTTTCTCCCAAAGCAGCCACGGTAAGACTTCTGGGAGGACACGGTTCGGGCGCTCCCGCCGGCAGAGGCATGGGCTCATAGCTGGCAAACATCCGGCGTAAGGGCCAATAATCCCAAAGCAGCAGCACGAACGGCAGCGCGATCACCTGCGGTTTCGCCATCAAGCCCAGTCCAAAAAGCGCGGCCACCGTTAGGTAACGGGAAATCCCCGGCTTGGAGGCATACCAACGGTAGGCGCCCAGGGCGAGCAGGAAAAACACCGTGCTGAGCAGCGTCTTAAGTTCCGCAATCCAGGCCACCACCTCCACATTCAGCGGATGCAGAGCGAACAGCCCCGCCACCATGAAGCTGCGGCCCACATAGCCGGTCGCTCGCGTCAGCACCCAGAACAGCAGCAACACGTTTAGCGCGTGCAGAAACAAATTGACGTCATGATGACCGGCAGGATCCAACCCGAAAAATTGGCAGTTCAAAGCATGGGCCACCCAGGTCAGCGGATGCCAGTTCAGCCCGTGCCAGGTGGTGAATGCCCATATCGCGCTGTTTACGTTGAGTCCACCTTGAATGTGGGTGTTCTCCGTGACGTACACGCCGTCATCAATGTTGGCGAACGGCTGGTTGTGCACCGGAGCGTAAACCGCGACCGTCATCACCAGGAGCAGCAGCCCCAGTCCCAGGGTAACCAGTCGCTTCTGTGCAAAAGCGGATTGACCCAGACCGCTCGGCTTCGACATCTGTGGTTCCGAACTCAAAGCGACGGGAATTGGTGTGCTCCTGAAACCAATATAGTTGCGGACGAGGCGGAGCGGGGTAGCTCCACGCAAGCGCGGCGTTCGTAAGACTATACCCCGCCTCCCCCGACCGCGCTGTGACGCCGGTCACGTCAGCGATTCTCTCGCCAAGCTGGAGGTTGAGCGCAGGCGCGCCGCAAAATGGGAAAGTGATTGAGCCGGGATACCCAGCGAACCCGTCCTCGCGCTGGCCAGGACGGAGAAGCGACGGCGCGCGTTATGACGCCGGCACTGCCTTCACGGACGGCACGGGTTTCCTTGCTGCCCGGCGGCAGGATGCAACGAGTCCGCTACGCCGTCCAACATTACCTGGATGCGATCCAGTTCGTCTTCCAGGCTGTCATTCCACTCCGACAACTTCTCCGAGGCCTCGCCGAAACCCTCGAACAGGGAGCGCAAGGCGTTCCTTCCCCGCTCGCTCAGCAATACCAGTCCCAGACTGCCCAGCCCCAGCACGGTAAGTGGCACATACCATCTGCGCATTGGATGCTCCTGACGTGGCGCACACCTTGGCACCCACTGCCCACCTTACCTCCGGCGACCGCTTTTCTCAACGGTTGCGACGGGGAAAAGTGGTGTCGAGTCTGATTCCGGGAATTTGTTCCTGAAATGGGCATCAGCGCTGTGCGCGGGGTGCCCCACCCTTGTCGCCCGCCTTTGGCGACAGGGTGGGTGCCTACCCAACTCATGTGCGCTGCGTCACAGACAAGTTTCCCCGTCCGCCGCTAGGCTGTGGGAGAGATCGGAGTTCCGCCCTCCAGCTCGCAGGGAGGCGGAGATCGGTAGTAAGAATGACTGGCGACGCGAGTCGTTGGCCATAACTGAATAGCCCAAGCAGGTCATCGTAAATGAAACGAGCCCTGCGTCAGGTCCAAGGGTGTCCACCCTTTCGCCGTTGTCTGGCGAGCACGGGGACGCCGCCTGGAGCTGTCGCAGGGCTTTTTGCATTGGGCCAGGAGGCACATGGTAGTTCACCACAGCGACACCGAGGCACAGAGAAAAGAATTGCATTCCATGCCTCGGCGTTTATGGGGTTCCTGGTTCAGCTTTTGGGTGCGGTGGAAGCGCCGGGCTTTAGCCCGGCGACAAAGCACGGAGAGGAGATTGGGCTTTAGCCCCGGCACGGGTGGAAGCGCCGTAGGCGCGACTGTTAGCCCATCATGGAGCCGAAGGCGGAATGCTGGGGAAAGGAGAGAAGGAATTCGAGTCCCTTGGGGACGACAGAGGTTCCCGCAACCCGACCCTGAAGAAATGAAAAGAAGAAGTTCTCACCCCACACCGGTAGAGCGGGCCTTTAGGCCCGCGTCCATGGGCCCTTTTGGACCTTGGAGCCCCGTAGGGGCGGCACCAGGCGGTGTCGTACCTACGGCACTCGGAATCTCAGGTCGGCGGCTGAGACGCGGGCCTGAAGGCCCGCGCTACCCGGATTTCCCGGCACGCCGCAAGGCGTGCTCCACCCGCAACCCACAACCAAAACCCTCGAGAAATGAGAAGAGATGTCAGATACCAACGATCAACCCATCACCCATGACGGCGCATCCCCGGCGGTCGACGAGCGTCGCCAAACGACTCTCGAAACCCACGATATCATGCAACCTCTTAGAACCTCAGACGCCGGCCCCATTTCCTCGGATAGACCTCCCACTCCGTCAGACCCACCACCAACGCCGTCTCCCACAATGTCAGGCCCCGTCTCACTCTGTGGGCATATCCGCGAGGACGGAGTGTTCTGCGGCCGTCCGGCGCTGCACCAGCGCCACTATTGCTACCAGCACCTGCGGCTGCGCGGCCAGCAGATGCGCATGGCCCGCGCCCTCGCCCAGCGCCAGCCCTATCGCCTCAACCTGCCTCCGCTGGACGACTTGCAGGGGGTGCAGGCGGCGCTCGACCAGGTGACCCGCGCCATGGGCCTCGGGCCTGCTCGGAGCAGCGCCGCGCCGGCATGTTGCTCTACGCCCTGCGCCAGGCCTCCTGCAATCTGCGCTTCCTGGCCCAGGCCGGGAGAGCAGTCCGCGCGCTCGTTCCCAGGCCGGCGAGAAAGCCGTCGACGTCACAGCCTGCTGTGACCTCGCCCGAGACCGCCGGCACAGTTGCGGCTGGTGGAGGAGTATCCCGGCTTCGAGGCCGAGTTCGGCCTGCCGCCGGGGTTCGACCTGTCAGTCCCGCCGGACGTGGCCTTCCCGTCAGCGCAGGCCCGCCGCTCCAGCCGGCCCGCGGCGGAGGTCGCTCGTCGAAGCCGAGCCGCTGCGCAGAAACCTGTGGACCAAGGACGCCATCGAGCTGGAGGAGTTGGAGAAGACAGCGCGCGAACGTGAGCGAGAACAGCTATGCCGAGCGCGTCCAGCAAGGTGAACGACCGCATGTGGAAGCAGGCGCAAGGCGAGGTCCGCAAGCGCCAGGAAGCGGAGTGGGAGGCCGAGGCCCAGCGCCGCAACGCCGCCGAGGCGGAGAAAGACCGCCAGTGGCGCAGCATGGATGAGGCGCAGCGGCGCGCCTTCCTGCTGGGCCGGATGGACGGCCACGAGGCTGGCCGGCGCGAAGCGGAAGAGGCGGCGCGGGCGAAGAAGCCGGCAGCCGCGGCACCGCAGACGCCGACCGAGCCGACGGCCGCGGAGGTTGGCCGCGCGTAGTGGAGAGTGGAGGGTGCAGGGTCAATGCAGATCACGCGATAAATCGCGGCGACATTACGCTGTTAATCGCCTTGTGCGCAAGCACGCTGTTAATCGCTTTGTATCAGGGCACGGCTGAGCCGTGCTGAACAAGGCGGCATTTGTGTTAGCCGCGCGCGTAAGCCCGCGGTCAGGTTAGCGGCGCGAGCGAGTCGCGGCTGGCGAGCGGACACGAGCGAAGACTCTTAACTGTTGGCCCCTGCCTGGCAGCGAAGGAATTGTGTGAGCCTTGAAGCGAAATCGCGCGGCGAAGAATGGACAGCGACCGGGGAGCAGCTCGCCGGTCCAGCAGAGATCCGAGACTTCATCGCTCCGCAACGCCCAATCCACTCGCGACTAAGGCGGCCAACATGATGCAAACAAAGAAGATACTCATAAGCCATTGGGAATCAATAATTTGCCGGGAAAAAGTTCGTAATCCCATGATTCTAAAGAGGAGGAAAATGAGACGCATCACAGGTCGCACACCGAAAAGCGCCTGCCTCCACGCGAGGCTTACAATCGTTGGAATGTACCGTCTAGACAATATGAAACCCGCACGAATCCCGGTCGTTCCTCCTTGCTGGCTTGCTCATCGCTTCCCTTCCGCTGTTTGCCCAGGAACGCACACTCGCTCCCCAGTCCAACACCGTCTGGGTCGGCGCGGATGGCAAGTTCGAATCCGAGCCCGACACCGCGCTGGTGCAGTTCAACATCTCGGCGCAGGAAGACAAACTGGCGGACGCCAACCAGCGCGCCACCCAGGCCGCCGAACAGGTGCGCCAGTTGCTGCGCTCCAACGGCATCGATCCCAAAGATGCGCAGGTCGGCCGCTTTGCCGTGCAGCCGGTTTACGACTACAAGAATCCCAAGCGCAAGCTGGTCGGCTATCGCGTGGACACCGACATCAGCGTCAAAGTAAAAGACTTCTCCAAGATCGGTCCGATCGCGGAAGGTCTGGCCAACATGGACGTGACCAGCAACCAATCGATCACCTACCAACTGGACGACATTGACGCGGCCAAGATTAAAGCGGTGGAAGACGCGCTGCGCCGCTGCCACGACGAAGCCGCCGCGGTCGCGCGCTATGGCGCCCGCACTCTGGGCGAATTGTCCTACGCGTCGGTGGATACCTTCGAGCCCAATCCGATTCGCCCCATGGCGATGATGAGACAGGCTGCGCCGATGGGCGGTGTCGCCGCTTCGGCTGCGCCTACGGAGGAGTTCGGAGCGCAGAAGATAACCGTGACCGCGCACGTGAATGCGCTGTACACGCTGAAATGAACTGCCGGCGCGACTTTCGCGGTGCGCCGGCGTTAGAGAGTGAAATGGAGAACGTACGAAATCGGGGAGAGAAAATGAAACGCACAGCCCTTCTGCTGGCAACCGTTATCTCGCTGAGTTCGGCGCTGGTCGCCGCGCAGGACGACCCGCAGCTCACGCCGCGCGCCAACGCAGCCAAGCCCGACACGTCCAATGTCGGCCCTACGGCGCTTACACCCGCTGCCACTCCCCAGCAAAATGCGACCGAATCCTTCACTGTGCCTGCGGGTACGAAAATTCCGCTCATCTTGAAACAAGGCATCACCACCAAGAACGCGCGCGTGGGCGATCCCGTCTATGCGCAGACCTCGTTCCCCATCACGCAGAATAATCGCATCGTGATTCCGCCCGGGACCTTCGTGCAGGGAGAAATTCTTCGGGTGCAGCGTCCTGGCAAGGTAAAAGGCCGCGCCGAGTTGCAGATGAACTTCACTTCCATGATCTTTCCCAACGGCTACACCCTGATGCTGCCCGGCGCCGTGCAGGGCACTCCCGGAGACACGGGGACCTCGGGTGTCAAGGACAAGGAAGGAACGATTGAGGGCGACAGCAGCAAGGGAAAAGATGCCGGCACGATCGTCGGCACCGCGATGCCGGGAGCTGGAATTGGCGCGATCGCCGGAGGGCTCTAAAGCAGCAGGAATCGGCGCGCTCAGCGGCGGCGCCCTCGGCCTCGCCACCGTTCTGCTGACTCGCGGGCCTGAAATTCAACTGGGCGTGGGCGATTCGGTCGAGATGGTACTGGAACGAAGTTTGACCATCGAACAGAACAAAGTGAACCGCGCGTCGCAATAGGAGCGGAAAGTTGGACAGCGCCGGAAGAACGGTGAGACAGACAAAAGTCGGAGAGCTACGATTCGCTATCCACGGTTCGCTAATAAAGCAAGTACTTCGTCCTGAGCTGCATGAACTGCTCGAGAGCGTCGCGCCAGTCGTCGGCAATCCGCCGCGGGTCCTCTCCCGCCTGGATGCGCCGCGAAGACCGCCTTGTTCGCCAGCAATGGGTTCATGCGCTCCATGTCAAAACCCAGCGGCGACAACTTGTGCAGCGCGGCCGCGAGTTCAATCCCCAGTTCGGGAGCGTCGAGCGATTCGCGGTCGGTCAGAATGATGTGGATTCCGCTGCACGGCTGGCGCGCGTACGTGCCGCTGGTCGGTGTGAAATTTGTGGGTATGAACCGCGCGCCGGCAATGTAGCGGCCATTCAGGTAGTTCGCGAGCTCCTTGCCGTCAATCCACGGCGCTCCGACCAGCTCAAACGGAGTGTCGGTACCTCGGCCGACGGACAGGTTCGTCCCTTCAATCAGCGCCACTCCTGGATACAGCGCCGCCTGCTCAAGGCTCCGGAGGTTCGGCGAGGGATTCACCCAGACCTGGCCCGTGGAGTCGAACCAGTCGCCACGCATCCAGCCTTTCATCGGAACCACCGTGAGATTGGCGTTGATGTGCTTCTCCGCGTTGTAGAGCTTCGCCAGTTCACCGACCGTCATTCCGTGCCGCACTGGAACGGAGTAGTAATCGACGAAGCTTTCCTGACCTGCATCGGAGAGCGGCCCCTGAACGTAGGCGCCGTTGAGCGGATTCGGACGGTCCAGCACAACGATCGGCTTCCCGCTCTTGGCGGCGGCTTCCAGGAAATATCCCAACGTGGTCTCGTAGGTGTAGAAGCGAGCGCCTACATCCTGGATGTCGTACACCAGCACGTCGAGGTTTCGCAGTACATCCATCGAAGGACGGCGTTTGGCTTCGGTGTCACCGTACACGCTATAAACGGTTATGCCCGTCGCTCCATCCTTCGTGTTGCCGATATCAGTAGTGTCAACCGTGCCCAGCACTCCGTGCTCCGGGCTGAAGATGGCCGCCAGCTTCAGTCCGGATGCGCGCGCCAGAACATCGATGGTGCGCCTTCCGTGCGAGTCCACTCCTGTCTGATTTGTGACCAGTCCCACTCGCGGCGTTGCTGTGCCGGGAATCCTGAGCGCATCAAAATTATTCTGCTCCAGCACATCGATCCCATTCGTCACCTGCCCATTCCGCACGACCACACGCCGGCTTGCGACCGCAGCCTCGTTGTAGCCGGTGATGCGCGACACGCGCATCTTCTGCTCCTCGCTGGGCGTGAGTTGCAGCGCCGCGGCCGCAGCGGTCGCGACCTCGCTGCGCAAGGCGATCACGTTCCCATACTTCACGTGCACAGCGTTGGTCAGCAGGATGACGTAAGTGTTGGTCGTGGGATCGATCCACAGCGAGGTGCCGGTGAAACCGGTATGGCCGAACGAGCCTACCGGCAACAGATCGCCGCGGTTGGAAGAGAATGGCGAATCGATGTCCCAGCCCAATCCGCGGACGTCGGTCAGGTTCGGCGGCTGTTGCGGCGTGGTCATCTTCTCCACGATCCACGGCGACAAGATTGGCGCGCCGCCGTTCAGCAGCGCCTGGGCAAACTTCGCCAGGTCGTCGGCAGTCGAGAAAACGCCCGCATGGCCGGCAATCCCACCCATAGCGCGCGCGGTAGGATCGTGCGCCACGCCCCGCAACATGGCCCCGGTTCGCTCGTCATGCTCGGTGGGAGCGATGCGCGGGGTCCAGGTTTCGGGCGGACTAAACATCGTGTTCGTCATGCCGAGCGGTCCGAAGATATAAGTCTGTGCATACTGGTTGAGCGGCATGCCACTTACGCGCTGCACCAGCTCGCCGAGTACGATGAAGTTGATGTCGCTGTACAAGAAAACCGCACCCGGCGGATTCACCAGCTTCTCGGCATTGGCGCGCGTATAAGCTTCGTCAACGCCGCGCCAGTAGGGTTTCAGATCAAGGTCCGCTCGCAAGCCGGAATAGTGCGTCATCAACTGACGAACGGTTACGTCGTTCTTGCCGTTCTGGGCGAAGTCGGGAATGTATTTCGCCACCGGGTCGTTGAGCTTCACCTGCCCGAGCTGCACCATGCGCATTACGGAGGTTGTGGTGGCAAGCACTTTGGTAAGCGACGCAATGTCAAAAACAGTGTCCGGCGTCATCGCCTCTTTCGATGGCTCGAGCGCGCGGTTGCCGTAAGCCTTGCGATAAACCACCGCTCCATTGTGGCCGACCAGCAGCACAGCTCCTGGAGCGTTTCCCTTCTCCACCGCATCTCGCAGCAGGGCATCGAGCGGCGCAAAGGCCGCTTGACCGGAATTGGCGGGGGTCGCAGAAGCCGCAACGGGAGCAGTGGAATTCTGCGCCGCCGCTGGTGCGCCAAGGAAGAGCCAAGGAATAAGTGGAACGAGGGCGAGTGCAGCCCAGCGGAGACGAAGACTCAATGGATGAGGACCCTTTCTAATTCGACGAAGCCCCCGAGTTTTAGGGAGCAAGCTATTATAGTTTGTGGTTCCGTCCGAAAACCCCGCGAGGACCTTCTGAACCAGGCGTCTCAACAATCCGTCGCGCTACGTCCCGCTTTCACGGACCAGGAAAGGCAGTTTGCCGCGGGCGTTCGCCATTCTGCGCGACGGAATCGAGCAGCGGGCCTTTCCCGGCGCAGCACTCGCCGTATCACATCGCGGATCGCTGGTCGCTTCGCAGGGATTTGGCCACTTCACTTATGACGACGACTCGCCGATCGTCCACGCCGAAACCGTTTTCGATCTCGCTTCGCTGACGAAAGTTATTGCGACGACCGCCGCGGCAATGCTTTTGCACGACCGTGGCCGCTTAACGCTCGACGCACCGTTAGCCAGCCTGCTGCCCGAATTTGTATCGCTCGCGCCGCAACATCAGCGCGCAGCGCGCCAAGCGCTGACCATTCGTATGCTGCTGGCACACTCCGGCGGTCTGCCGGCCTATGAGAAGCTCTTTCAGTTCGCCCAGTCCCGCCATGAGTTGGTCCAGGCCGCGCTCACAACCCGGCTCGTCGCGCCGCCGGGCACGCGCGCGCGAATACAGCGACATCGGATTCATTCTGCTCGGCGAAGTGCTCGCGCAGCAGGCTGATTTGGCGCTGGATCTTTTCGCACGGCAGGAGATCTTTACGCCCCTGGGGATGACGCGCACACGCTTCAACCCGCCGCTGGAATGGAAGTTTGAAATCCCGCCCACGGAAGATGACCGCACGTTCCGTAAGCGAATCATTCAAGGCGAAGTAAACGACGAAAACGCCTCCGTAATGGACGGGGTTGCGGGACATGCCGGCGTTTTTTCTTCGGCAACCGATGTGGCCCGCTTCGCCGAATGTATGCTGCGCGGCGGAGCTCCGTTGCTCCAGCCAGCCACCGTGAAGCTCTTCACCCGACGCGAAGCCGCGCCCGCCGGAACATCGCGAGCGCTCGGATGGGACACTCCTTCCCTGCTCGAATCCTCCTCTGGCAAGGGCTTCTCGCAGGCATCGTTTGGACATCTCGGCTTCACCGGCACTTCGCTTTGGATCGATCCGGGCCGCCAACTTTCGGTCACGCTGCTGACCAACCGGACGTGGCCGAACCGCGCCTCACAGGCAATTCGGCAGGTGCGCCCGCTGATGCACGATGCCATCGTCGAGGCGCTGGAGGAACCATGAAGCACAAGCCCGTAACCGTCGGGCCCGCTTCCTGTTGCGGTAATTTGACGGTTAACGCGCATCTAAGAAACAGCACGTTGCCGGAGTGCGGCATCCGAATGCTGGGAGAGGCCATTGCGACCATACTACAAGTAGACGTTAACTCTGTAGGAACATGCATTCACGAACCTGTTACTGTAACGTCAAATGCTTATAATGCGAACTAATGGAAGGGCCTGATCTGCAATCAAAATGACTGTTTATTGTTCGTTGTTTGCCTCGGCCATCGGCGGTGAAATCTCCAGCCTCATCGAAACCAGCGGTCTCGTCGCCAAAGCAGTTCTCATTATCCTTCTGCTGTTCAGTCTTGCATCCTGGGCCATCATTTTCTCCAAATGGGGACTTTTCCGGCGCGCCCGGGTCCAGAGTAATCGGTTTATCCGCGCGTTTCGCAAGTCGGACCGCCTGCAGGATGTAGCGGCCGTGGCGGAGCAGTTCAAGCCCAGCCCACTGGTGGCCGTATTCGAAGGCGCGTACGAGGAGCTGCGTAAGCAAGCTCTTTACCCGATCCGGATGGCGGCTATGCAACGCGCCACGCAGATTGCCGCCTCGGAAGAACTGAGTCGCCTGGAAAGCCGTTTGCCTTGGCTGGCCACTACGGGAGCCGTAACGCCCTTCATTGGGCTCTTCGGAACGGTATGGGGCATCATCGACGCCTTTCATGGCCTGGGGACGGCCGGCGCCGCCACCTTGCGTGCGGTCGCACCAGGCGTCTCGGAAGCGCTGGTTACCACCGCCGCCGGACTCTTTGCCGCAATTCCCGCGGTAATCGCGTACAACATGTTCACCCACTACATTCGCGAGTTCGGGGCTCGCATGGACGACTTCAGCCTGGAGTTGATCAACGAAGTAGAGCGGGCCCAGAGCGGAAGTTCTCGCACCGTCGAGAACGTGGAGCGGCGGTAATGGCATTCACCAACGCACAAGGACGGACGCAGACGTCACTCTCCGATATCAACGTCACTCCGCTGGTGGATGTCGTGCTCGTGCTGCTGATCATCTTTATGGTGACTGCGCCCGTATTGCAGTCGGGCATCGAGGTGGCAATCCCGCACACCAAGACCGTCAAGGAGATCACTGAGGAGCGCCTCGTCATTACTATTGATCGCCAGCAGCGCGTGTTCCTGAACAACGATCCCATCAATATCAACCAGATTGGCCCCCAATTACATCAGAAGATTCGAGACCCCGAAGGTCAGTCGGTGTTCGTCCGGGCTGACGAAAACGTACCCTTTGGCGCATTCGCCAGTGTGATGGATGCTGTGAAACAGTCCGGCATCACCAACGTAAGTATCGTCACCCAACCGCTGGAGAAAAATGGCAGCCCACGTTGACATTTTCCCGACCGAGGGTAATCTGCGCGCTCCCTGGATCGGCTCGGTGGCACTGCACAGCGTTCTGTTCGCGTTGGCCCTGTTCGGCAATCTCATTCCAAGCGGCCGCGGTGAAAGTTGGGGAACCACCAGCGGAGGAGGCGGCGCCATGAGCGCGACGCTGGTCAGCAGCATCCCGCTCCCCAATCCACCGGTCCAAACGCAAAACGTTCTAGCCAATGAATCAAAAGGACTGACGCAATCGCAACCCAAGGAAACTCCGAAGGAAGAGCCAAAAGCGATTCCCATTCCAGAGCGCGAGGCGAAGCACAAAGGACCGCGCGAGTCTGTACAAAAGAAGCTGCCGCCGAAGGAAGTGGCGAAGGTCGAGGACAATCAGATTCCGTTTGGCCAGGGCGGCCCGGTCAGCGGTCCCTATGGGTCATTTTCGGTAGCGGGAACCAAGGGAGGACTGAGCTTTAGCGGCGGCTCGGGAGACTTCGGCAGCCGCTTTGGCTGGTATGTGGACGGAGTGCGCCGCAAGGTGTCGGAAAACTGGCTCAAGTACGAAATCGATCCGCGCATCGACTCGGCACGCCGCGTATACATCTATTTCGAGGTCACGCGCTCGGGTCAACCCGTAAATATCCGCGTGGAGCAGTCGAGCGGAATTCCGTCACTGGATCAATCCGCGGTGCGGGCCCTGCAGCGCATCGACACCTTTGGCCCACTTCCGCCAGAATACGCCGGCAACTACGTATCTGTGGAATTCTGGTTTGACTATCGCCGTTAGCCTGCATTTATGGAATTACTGATGACCAAACGATTCGCTGCAATCTTGTTTGTGCTACTTCTGTTTGCCTCCTCCAACCTTTTCGCCCAGGATTGGATTCGCACCGGTACTGGGCTGGGAGTGGAGAAAATCCGGCTGGCGGTCCCCGACTTCAAACTGGCCTCGAGCGATTCCCAAACCCAAAGCCTGGCCTCTACCTTCAACACGACTCTGTGGAACGATCTGCAATTTGCGGGCATCTTCGAGATGGTCTCGAAGAGCTTTTATCCCACGTCGATGCCGGGCGCTCCCCAGGAAGTTCACCTTGGGGACTGGTCTGTTCCGCCGCCCAACGCCAATATGCTGTCTTTCGGAAATGTTGCAGTGCAAGGCGGGTCGCTCAGCATCCAAGGTTGGCTCTTCGACGCCAAGAATGCACAGTCGCCGCAAGTACTGGGTAAACAGTACCGGGAGGAGGCCAGCAACGCTAACGCAAGGTTGATCGCACACCGCTTCGCCGACGAGATCATCTTTCGCCTGGGCGGTGGCATCGCCGGGATCGCGGAGACGAAGATTTACTACGTCAGCAACCGCAGCGGCTCGAAAGAAATCTGGGAGATGGACTATGACGGCGCGAATCCGAAACAACTCACCCACACGGGCGCAATCGCGCTTTCGCCACACGTTTCTCCCGACGGCTCCCGGGTTGCCTTTTCCGGCGTGACCAAGGAAGGCTGGCAGATCCAAATGTATTCGCTGGACCTCGGCAGGCTGGTCGCATTCCCGCACTTCGGTGGCGACAATTACTCCCCAGCCTGGTCCTCGGACGGACAGAACCTAGCCTTCTCCTCCTCGCGTTCGGGCAATACCGAGATTTACACGGTCGGGTCGGCCGGTGGGACTCCACGGCGCCTCACCGAGAGCAAGGGGCCCGATGTTTCGCCCACTTGGAACCCGAAGACCAGTGCACAGATTGCATGGGTTAGCGGTCGGACCGGACTACCACA
The DNA here is from genome assembly GCA_963798005.1 of uncultured Acidobacteriaceae bacterium. Taxonomy (GTDB): domain Bacteria; phylum Acidobacteriota; class Terriglobia; order Terriglobales; family Acidobacteriaceae; genus Bog-257. The sequence continues at coordinate 115,701 of CAWCRZ010000020.1, forward strand.
GATCTACACCATGGCCTCTGATGGAACGAACGTCGTGCGCGTGACCGATCAGGGCTATGCCGTATCGCCTTCCTGGTCGCCCAACGGACAGTTCCTTGCCTTCGCCTGGGTGCGCCACTACGGCCCCGGCGAGCCGGGTGCGAGCGACATCTACGTGATGGATATCGCCAGCAAACAATGGGCTCAGTTGACCCACGATGGCGGACGCAACGATTTCCCCTCGTGGTCACCCGATGGACGCCATATTGTGTTTCAGTCGAGCCGCGGCGGACGCGTGCAGATCTACAGCATGCTCGCCGACGGAAGTGAGGTCCGGCCACTCACATCGGGCGGTGAAAACACGCAGCCCAACTGGAGTTTCAAGTAGTCTAGAAGGGCGCCGGAAGGAGCACACTTCGGCCCAACCGTGAACTGATGCGGGTGCTCTCGCAAGTAAAGGGAGGAAAAGTTGAAGCTCACAAGAAGTCAATGGATGAAGGTCGCTGTCGCACTCACCGTGGTTTTAGCCGTGGGTGCTTGCGGCAAAAAGAAGGTTGCAACGCCACCGCCCGCGCCACCGCCGCCCGTCTTGGCGCCGACCGCCTCGTTGACGGCCAATCCCAACACCATTGCCCCGGGCCAATCCACCACGCTTACCTGGAACACCGAGAATGCCACCGACGTCACCATCGATCAAATCGGCAAGGTCGACCCCAGCGGCTCCCGCACCATGTTGCCCAGCCAGTCCACGACTTATCACCTGGTGGCAAAGGGCGCAGGAGGTACGCAGGAAGCAACCGCTCGTGTGACCGTGGTCCAGGCGCCGCCCCCACCGCCGGCACAGACCTCGAACGACACGAATGCCCAGATGTTCGCGCAGAACATGCAGGATGTGTTCTTCGCTTACGACAGCTACGACATCGAGCCACAGTATCAGAAGACATTACAAGCTGACGCGCGCTTTCTCCAGCTGCACCCCGGTATCAAGTTCACCATCGAGGGGCACTGCGATGAACGCGGCTCAACCGAGTACAACCTGGCGCTGGGCGACAACCGCGCGAACTCGACCAAACAGGCACTGATTCAGATGGGGATTTCCGGTGATCGTATCCGCACCATCAGCTACGGCAAGGAGAAACCCTTCTGCACGGAAAGCAATGAGTCGTGCTGGCAGCAGAACCGCCGCGCCCACTTTGTGTATCAGCAGTAGATGGTTGCTCCAATCAGGGCGGCAGGAAAAGTGCCGCCCTTTCTTCATAACGCTCGGGTGAGATGACTTTCTCTCGTTGGTGTAGTCTCTTCACCAGGGCAATTTTTCGGAACAGGACGCGATTTATGCGACTTCGCAACAACATATTCTGGCTGGCAGCCGTGCTGGTTCTGGCCACGGCAACGCCGCTATTTGCGGTCAGCAAAGAGATGATCCAACTACAGACGCAGGTGCAGTCTCTGCAGGACCAGGTTTCTCGCATGCAGCAGTCCATCGACATGAACATGGGCGCCATGCGCAACCTGATCGAGCAGAGTGCTGACAGCGTTAACAAGATGAACGCTGCGGTCAACGAGCTGCAAAACAAAATGCAGGGTCAGATCACCGATAGCAATGGACGGGTCGAGCAACTCTCGGGGCAGATCCAGTCGCTGCACGATTCAGTGGACGAGTTGAAGTCTCGCCTGGCCAAGGTGAGCAAGCAACTCGACGACATGCAGCAAGGCGGCCAAAATCTGGCGGCCGGGCAGCCGGGAATGACCTCGGTTCCGGGGTCGCAGCCCCCTCCAAGCGCGACGTCCAACCCCAACGCTCCCCCGCCGGACACCCTTTATAACAATGCTCTTCGCGATTACAACTCGGGAAAATATGATTTGGCATCACAGGAATTCGGCGATTACCTAAAGTATTACTCGAACACTGATCTGGCCGGAAATGCGCAATTCTACCTGGCCGATATCGAATATCGCCAAGGCAACTTTGAAGCGGCCGCGAAGGACTACGACAAAGTGCTCGAACAGTATCCGGGTGGCAGCAAGGCAGCCGCTGCGGAGTTGAAAAAGGGCTACGCCCTGCTAGAGCTCGGACAACGCGACGCTGGCGTTCGGGAGTTGAACAGCCTGATCGCGCGTTATCCTCGCTCGATCGAAGCTTCGCAGGCCCGCGACCGGCTTCGCCGGTTGGGAGTCACCAGCACCGGGACTGTGCACAAACCGCCAGCGCGCCAGCAGCCCCCGGTGCAGTAACAGATTGACGTCGAAGTCACTTGCGTGTCGAGCGGGCTGACGGCTGGGATTCAGCTCTTGCCACTAACCCGCATTTCTCACGCGCATTAACCGGAGCATAAATTTGCTGCGTTGGTGGGGCTATAGGGTGGTCTTTTGCACGGAGAGGATGCCCCGGCAGGTGTTCTGGGATCGAAGCAGGAGGTTGCGGGGCATAATGCGCGCTCCGGCAAGCATGTTTTAGCATGGCTCCGCCCGCCGATGAGTGCAGCGAGGATGGAAACGCGGTTGTCGGAGTGGAGGGCGGAGTTCAGCAGCGCAGGGCGTGGAAGGCGCACGCGTAGATGTGCTTCCAGGGATAGGCGCTGCTCATCTGCAGCACGATGCGGCGCACGCTGCGGCGCACCAGGGTGCCGATCTTGAACAGCTTGCGGCGGATGGTGTCGACCTGGGCCTGGGCCCACTCGGTGCCCTTCAGCCCCAGCCGGCGCAGGGCTTCCATCAGGGTGTAGGCCAGGGCGGAGAAGTAGAGGCGCAACTGGTTGCCCTTCATTTCGTCGGTGGAGAGCCGGTCGGCGAACAGGTACATCTGTTTTCGCGGTAGGGACGCGCATTGCTGCGCGCCCCCCGCACAGATCCGTGCGAGCCCGATTTAGGCACACGGCTCCCACCTCGGGTGCTTAGCGTCGAAGCGCCGCTCAGGCCAAGGATGCAGAATGCGTGGTCTTGGCAGCCAGTCGTCGATGAGCCTCGGCATCTGCTTCCAAGTTCGTCGTGCACGCTGGCTGCGGCGCAGCAGCGCTCGCTTCCAAAGTTGAGCGATACGGACTCGGAACACCACCAGGCACCGATAGTTCGTCGGCACCGCGTGGTATGCAAAGAAGCCCCTGACCACCTGTCCCAGCCATTTCCCCTGTTCCGGAATCGGCTGGTGCCGCCTGCGCTGCAGTTCTTCCTTCACTCTCTGTATCGTGGCCTGCATGCGATCACGTCGCGTCCTCCGCTGCAGCTGGAATCCGCCCATTCGTTTCTGCCCGCAGATCATCGTAAAGCCCAAAAAGGTGAAGGTCTCCGGTTTACCTTGCCCACGTTCCCTCCGGTTGAGTGCTGCGTAGCGCCCAAACCGAATGATCCGTGTCTTGTCCGGATGCAGCGTGAGTGAAAATACCTCCGATCGCGCACGCATATCTGCGAGAAACCGCTTGGCATCAGCTTCGTATTCGAATCCGAGAGCAGTGTCGTCAGCAAAGCGCACGACGATCATGTTCCCGCGGGCGTGGCGTTTCCGCCACTGTTGCGCCCAGAGGTCGAACACGTAGTGCAAGTAGACATTGGCCAACAGGGGCGACGCTGTCGCGCCCTGAGGCGTGCCCGCCTCGCTTTCCGTGACGATCCCTTCTTCGAATACTCCCGCCTTAAGCCATTTGCGGATCAAGCGGAGTATGCGCTCGTCCCCGATCCGGTGCCTCAAGAAGCGGATAAGCCAGTCATGACTTACCGCGTCGAAAAAGCTTCGGTAATCGGCATCGAGTATCCAGTTCACTTTCCGGCGCTGGATACCTACCATCAGCGCGTCTAAGGCGTCGTGCTGACTGCGCTTCGGTCGGAATCCATATGAGAACCCGAGAAAATCTTCCTCGTAGATCGCATTCAGCACCGCCACCACCGCTCGCTGGAGTATCTTGTCCTCCAGCGAAGCAATACCTAGCGGCCGCTGTCGCCCATCCGGTTTCGGTATGTACTTCCTCCGGCTAGGCAATGCCCGATACGCGCCCCGATGAACTCGCTCATGTAAGCCTTGGAGGTTGCTCTCCAAGCATGCCTCGTAGTCCTGCCATGTCACCCCATCGACTCCCGGTGCCGCGCTGCGCTTCAAGGCATAGAACGACATCCGTAGCAAATCGAGGTTGATATGGTGGAGCAGCGCAGTGAACCGTTCCTGCTTTCTTAACCTTGCTGCTTGGCGCACGCGATCCAGCGCCTGTGACACGCGAGCCCGGCTCTGCGTCCGGTTCGTGCTTTGCTGGTTCGCGTTCCCCTCGGCCCCCGCCCTTGGCTCCACCGGCTCCGCCGCCGTTCTACTTCCGGCTTTGTTCGTCGGCTTCCCAGCTACTTTGGCGAGGTCAGACTTCTTGGGCTCGTTCATCATCGGCTTCGGCTCCTCGCCTTCCCGATGCGGGCCGGTAGTGCTATCCGGCCAAACCCAAGATCTCCCGGTTCCCGTACGAAGAGCGTGCGCACATGCCAGGGTCTCAGACCACGCCGAACCGGGCGGACGCTCGCGTTGTCGCCTCCGCTCGTATTGCTTTCCACGTTAAGGACCGTGTCTGCGTTCGGAACAAAAACCATTTTCGCGGCTCTATGGCTGGCCTGTGCGTACCCCTGTCAACGCTTCGCCGCCGCCCTCACGGACGACTGCGCATGACTCGGGGGCACTGTGGTTCGCTACTCCTTCAGTGCAGTGGACTCTCACCACCTACTCCTCGCCGG